>NZ_BAAGXA010000006.1:0-270899 GCF_054780075.1 Okibacterium endophyticum
AGTCTGTCGCCTATGACCCGACTCACGTGTCGCCGATCATCTGTCGCCTATGTCGTGACACCAGACACCCTATCCTCCGCCAAAGACCCCCACCAGGGCCACCGCACAGCACCCACAACCAGGGTCCGGGCCGGTGCCCGCGGACCCCGGACCCGCAAACCGGGACACAACTTCGGAGAATATCGTGCCACCGGCGGCGGCACGCGGCGTGGCGGCGCTGTCAACGCTCGAACTCCGAAGTTGCGTACGACACGAGCCGAGGAGCTGCGGGCATCTAAACTGAGGCTCGGAGCAGCAAGCGCGTCGAGCGGTTGTACTCACGTTCGGAGATCTGCAGTCGATCGCCTTCGAACATCTGCAGTCGATCAGTTGCAAACGTCCGGCGTGACGTCCCGGCGGGTTGCGATCTCCGAAGTTGTGCATGAGTGAACAGTGACAGGAGGGAGCCCATGCGACAGGTTAATGGCACCGATGTTGTCGTCCGCCCGCTCCCCGCACTGCTGTGGCAGGGTGCCCTCGGCATGGCCCTGCTCGGAATCCCCATCATCGTCACAGGCCTCTTGCATACGATTCCAGACGGCCAATGGCAGTTCGTCGCGATCTTCTGCGTGGTCTTCGCCGTCGCTGTTGCGGTCATGGTGACGCTCTTCGTTCAGGAACGCATCACCGCTACCGACGACACTCTCATCGAGCGGACGATGATCGGCCGCACGATCGTTGTGCCGAAGAGCGAGATCGAGCGCGTTGTGCTGCTCGAACTCCATCGCAGCATGGCAAACGATTCCCGTCTGCAGTTGTTCGTGCTCGGGAAGGGCAACAAGTGGCTTCTGCGCATGCGCGGGGAATACTGGTCACGAGAAGACATCGAGAACATTGCCTCGCGCATCTCGATCCCCATCGAACGCCAGTCGAAACCCGTGACCCTCAACGAGCTGCAGATGACCAGTCCTGAGATGCTGTACTGGTTCGAGCGCGCTCCGAAGCTGCCCCGCCGCACCTGACCCGCGAGCACCGATGCTCGCGGGTGCCGATGCACGCAGGCACCTATGCACACAGGCACCTATGCACACAGGATGCCGATGCACGCAGGTGCCGACTGGCGGCCATCTCAGAAACGGATGCCCAGAATCGGGCGTCGGCACTGCACAACGGCAGAAGGTCCAGCCCGACGCGCATATAGACGGGATGCGATGCCAGGTTCCTCGGGCCGGTCACCAGATGCAGCCCCTGCACTCCCAGGCGGCGGAGCTTTTCGAAGAGCCGCTCGATCAGCCCACGGCGCCGCACCCTCCGTGCCCCGCACAACCGGCGCGAACACACCAGCTCAGTCGTGGACGATGCGCACCCTCTCACGCGGCACACTCAGCCAGACGTGATCACCGGGTGCGGGGAGCGGCGACGACGCCACGTCATCCAGGTCACGAAGGGCGCTCACTCCCGCCGATGTGCGCACGGTGACACCGCGCAACTCGCCGTGCAGCCCAGACACTGTCGCCGGCCAGCTGGGCTCCGACGGAACGGTCGGATGCACGGCGACGGACTCCGGCCGGAACACCGCACGAGCCGCGACGGGAGCCCCGCTGTGCACGGCGTCACAGGTTCCCGCGAGCACTGTGCCGTCGTCCGTCACGAGTGTGCGGCCGTCGCACCGGCCGCGCACGAGGTTCTGCCCGACGAGTGCAGCGGTGAACGGATGCCCTGGCGCGGCGACGAGACCCGCCGCGTCCGCTTCATCGACCACCCGGCCGTCCCCGAGCACCACACAGTGGTCGGCGAGCTGCACGGCGTCGACGGGTTCATGGGTGACGAGCACAGCCGTCGTTCGCGTACGACGGAGCTCATCGTGCAGCAGCCGGCGGATCGCCGGCACCTGTTCCACGTCGAGTGCGGCGAAGGGCTCGTCGAGCAGAAGCACCCTCGGAGCCGCGGCGAGCGCCCTCGCGATCGCGACGCGCTGCCGCTGCCCGCCGGACAGCCGGTGCGGCTGCCTGCCGCCCACGGCGGAGAGCCCGATCCGCTCAAGCCATTCGTCGGCGATCTGCCTCGACAGCACCCGCGACGCCCCGCGGGACCGCGGCCCGAACGCGATGTTCTGCCTGGCCGTCAGGTGCGGAAAAAGCAGAGCCTCCTGCCGCAAGAGACCGATGCCGCGGCGCTCGACTCCCACCATCGACACCGCGGGCCGGGCAGACCTCGCAGAGTGAGCAGAGCCCGCAGACCCGGCAGACCCCGCAACCCCAGCAAAGCCCTCAGACCCCGCAACCCCAGCAGACCCAACCGTCCCAACGGACGACGACCGCGACCTGCTGAAGCCCTTCGGCCCACCGAGCTCCCCCTGGCCCGCACGCGTGAGTTCGAGCCGGCCGACGCTCACCACTCCGCGCACAGGCCGCAGAAACCCCGCGATGACATCGAGCAGCGTCGACTTGCCAGACCCGTTCTCACCCAGAACCGCCAGCACCTCGCCGCCGGCGACGGAGAACGCCACGTCCAGGGTGAAGTCACCGCGCTCGGCGGTCACGTCGACGTACAAGGCGCCGTTGTGCACAGCGTCGCCGCGCATCGTCCCGTTGTCCGGGACGCCACAGGCCGCATCGCTGCCCGGAACACCGGTGTCCGGTGCCCCACCGACCCGAGCACCACCGACCCGGGCACCGCCGTGCAGAGCACCACCGTCCGCTGCACCACTGCCCCGGGCAGCGCCGTCCGCGGCACCGCGCACACCACCGCCGCGCAGACCGTCGTTCATCGCACGGTGTCCTCACGCCAGCTGCGCAGTCCGAGCACCACAACCAGTGCGGCGACGACAAGCATCAGCGCGAGCGCAGTCGCCGACTCCTGCGTCGCGCCTGCGCCGTTGAACGCTGTGTAGATCGCCAGCGGCATCGTGCGGGTCACCCCGGGAGCATTGCCGGCGAACAGCGCTGTCGCCCCGAACTCGCCTATCGCCCGTGCGAAACAGAGAACCGTTCCGCCCACAACGCCGGGCAGCACGAGGGGGATCGTCACGCGAGTGAGCACCCGCGCACGGCTGGCACCGAGGGTTGCGGCAACGGCTTCGAAGCGTGTTCCAGACGTTCTCAGTGTGCTCTCAACAGTGATCACGAAGAACGGCAGGGCGACAAAAGCCTGTGCGACGACAACGGCTGCGGTGGTGAAGGGCAGACTGATCCCCCACGCCTCGAGCACGCCGCCGGCCAGGCCTGCCCTGCCGAACAGCGCGAGCAGGGCGAGTCCGCCGACGAGGGGCGGCAGCACGAGGGGCACGAGCACAACGGCGCGCAGCACCGAGGCGGCGCGGCGCGGCGCGCGAGCGATGGCGAGCGCGAGCGGCCCACCGAGCAGCACGCAGATCACTGTCGCTGCCGCGGCCGTGGTGACCGAGAGCCACAGTGCCTCTCTCGCCTCGTCTGAGCCGATCGCCGCGGGGAGCGTCGCGACGTCGACGCGCCAGACGAGCGCGACGATCGGCAGCACGAGCAGCGCGAGTGCGATCCCCGCCGGCACCCACACCCACCGCGGCAGCGTCTGCTGCACCTGCCCGTTCATGGCGCTCCGAAGCCGTGACCGGCCAGGATCCGCTGCCCGGTCTCAGACAGAACGAAATCCACGAACTCCTGTGCTCCCGCCCCGGGCCGTTCGCCGAGCGTGGCGATCGGGTAGCTGTTGACGACGGCGTCCGCCCCCTCCGGAACAACGCCGTCGATCGATCCGCCTGACGCGACGATGTCTGTCGCATACACGAGGCCGGCATCCGCTTCGCCCAGACGCACCTTGTTCGCCACGGCTGTCACCGCCGTCTCTTCGCTCACGGCGCTCACAGCGCTGAGGTCGGCGCCTGCCCGCTCGAGCAGGGCGACGGATGCCGCCCCGCACGGAACCTCTGCAGCGCACAACACGACCTTCAGGCCGGGCTCGGCCAGATCCTCGAGCGAGTCGACCCCGAGGGGATTGCCCCTGGCGACAGCTATGCGCATGGTGTTGGTGGCGAAGACGGTGCTCTGCGCGACCAGACCGTCGTCGATCAGCGGTGTGAGGCTGCGCTCGTCGGCGAGCGCCACAACGTCCGCACTCGCGCCCTCTCGCAGCTGGGCCGCGAGCACGGTGGATCCATCGGAGACGAGCGGTGCGACGTCGGTCCCCGGATGCGCCTCGATGAATGCCGCGATCACGTCGTCGAAGGCACCCGCGAGCGAGGCAGCGGCGAAGATCGTGACCTCGTCGTCGTGCGGGGAATCCTGCCCGCCCGGCCCCGAGCATCCGGTGAGCAGCAGTGCGGATGCCGCGGCGACCGCGAGCAGGCGAGGGCGCCTCATGTCTCGGCTGTCTCCACGATCACGGTTGTCGCCTTGACGACGGCGACGGCGAGCGAGCCGGGTTCGAGCGCGAGCTCACGCACGGCCTCGCTCGACATCAGCGAGACCACGCGGAACGGCCCGCACTGCAGCTCGACCTGCGCCATCACGGTGTCCATGGTGACGGCGGTGACGAGTCCGACGAATCGGTTGCGTGCACTCGAGACCCCTGACGCCGGGTCGTCCGGAGTCTTCGCGACGCGGCGCGCATGCGCGGCCAGGTGAGCCCCCTCGATCACCTGCCGGCCGGTCTCGTCACGGCCGACGGGCAGAAGATCGCGCTCGATCCACCTGCGCACCGTGTCGTCACTCACGCCGAGCAGGCGGGCCGCCTCAGAGATCCGGAAATGCGTCACAAATTGAAGATTATCACCGCACCTGCGGTTCCACACGGCGGAGTCATCTTTTTCCGCTCGCGTTGTTCCCCGGCCGGCACGGCCACCCTCGCGTTCCTGGTGAGGGTGCGGTCACGGCGCCCGGTGCAGGGACAGAGGATGACGGGGCCGAGAACGTCTGGATCTCACCCGCCGCACGTCTGAGCCTGGAGGCATCCACCGTGCTCGGTCGTGCACACCGCCAGAAAACGGCATACCGTTGCATCATGACCTTCCCGCCCCTCGTCGAGCCCGCGAACAGGCTGAGTCCGGACGAACAGCTGCGCACGAGCAGGCAGACGCGCCTGCCGCAGATCGGCACTGTCGGCCAGCGCCGCCTGCAAGCCGCACGCGTGTGTGTGCTCGGCGCCGGCGGGCTCGGCGCGCCGGCACTGCTCTATCTCGCCGCCGCCGGGGTCGGAACGATAGGCATCGTCGACGACGACACCGTCGACGAGTCCAACCTGCAGCGCCAGGTGATCCACGGCATCGATGACGTCGGGCACCCCAAAGTCGCGAGCGCTCGCACACGTGTGCTCGAACTCGCCCCGGAGGCGAGCGTCGTTGTGTACAGACAACGCCTCACGGACGAGAACGCTCCCACCATCTTCGCCGCCTATGACCTCGTTCTCGACGGGACCGACAACTTCGACACCAGGTACCTGGTGGCAGACGCGTGCGCGAGGGCCGGTATTCCGCTGGTGTGGGCATCCGTTCTGCGTTTCGACGCGCAAATCAGCCTGTTCTGGTCTCGACCGCCCACAGGACATGACCCCGTCACCCTGCGCGACGTGTTCCCCCACCCGCCAGCGCCGGGTGAGGTTCCGTCGTGCGCAGAGGCCGGAGTGCTCGGCGCCCTCTGCGGGCAGGTCGGAAGCATCATGGCGGCAGAGGCGGTGAAGCTGATCTGCGGCATCGGCGATCCCCTGCTCGGCCGCATGCTCGTGGTCGACGCACTCGCGACGCGCACCCGCGAGCTCCCCGTGCGTCAGAGGGCCGGCGCAGCGGCGACGTCGGAGCAGGAGCCGGCACAGTCGCGCGCACCGAAACCGGCGCCGTCACCGTCGATCACCGCCGACGAGCTGCTGGTCCGCCGGGCGCAGGTCGCCCTCATCGACGTGCGTGAACCGGACGAGCACACGCAGGGTGTGATCCCCGGCGCGATCCTTCTGCCCCTCGATCAGGTTCTCGCGCGCCTCTCCGCCGGCACCGCCCACACCACATCCGGCACCGACGACGCCGCCGCCTCGCCGATCGAAGGCGTCGACCACGACTCCCCGGTTGTGGTCTACTGCCATCGCGGCCCACGCGCAGACCTCGCCGCGACCGAACTTCGCGCGAACGGCTTCACCGACGTCGTGACTCTTGACGGAGGTATGATCGCGTGGCGCGCAGGGGGGCATCCTCTTGCCGCACCCGCGTTCTCGCACGCGCACTCGCACGCGCACAGCGGATCGGCCACCGTATGATCACCGTCGCCGAACATCGCGACCGGATTCTGGCGGCCGTTCACCGGCTGCCGACCGAGCATGTTCACCTGACCGCTGCGCACGGTCGGGTGCTCGCCGCGGATCTTGTGAGCGCCGCCCCCGTGCCGGCGTTCGACAACTCGGCGATGGACGGTTATGCCGTCAGGCGTGCGGATGTGCTCGAACCACCCGTCACGCTGAGGATCGTCGCCGATGTGCCGGCGGGCTCGGCCGAGGACCCGCGCATCGGTGCGGGCGAAGCGGCACGCATCATGACGGGCGCTGCCGTGCCGAGCGACGCCGACGCCATCGTTCCCCTCGAACAGACGGATGCCGGTACCGCCGTCACGAGATCACCTCACGCCGAGATCACCGTGCTGGCGGCTCCACGGGAGCACGCGCACATCAGGCGGGCCGGTGAAGATGCCGCGGCGAACAGCCTCGTCCTCGTCGCGGGCACTGTGCTCGGTGCCCGGCAGCTCTCGGCGGCGGCAGCGGCTGGCGCCGGCCAGCTCTCTGTGCTCGCACGACCCCGTGTCGCTGTGATCGCGACGGGCGACGAGCTCGTCGCGCCCGGTGAACCGCTCCGGCGCGGGCAGATTCCGGAATCGAACTCCACACTGCTTGCGGCATGCGCTTCGGAGGCCGGTGCCCTCGTCACCTCTGTCACGAGAGTGTCTGACGATGAAGACGGGCTGCGCGCCGCCATTCACGCGGCGGCAGCTGATGCCGATGTGGTCATCCTCTCTGGCGGGGTGAGCGTCGGAGCCTTCGACGTGGTGCGTGCCGTGCTCGAGCCCGCGGGCATCCGCTTCGAGAACGTCGCCATGCAGCCGGGAAAACCGCAGGGATTCGGCACACGAGACGACGGAACCATGCTCTTCTGCCTGCCGGGCAACCCGGTGAGCTCGTTCATCTCGTTCGAGGCCTTTGTGCGGCCGGCCCTCAGGCGTTTAGCCGGGCACACAACAGAGCTGCGACCGGCACGGGTCGAACGCGTCGCCACCGGGTGGACCTGCCCGCCGGGGCGCGCCCAGTTCATGCCGATCAGATTCACCGCAGACGGTGTTGTGCCCTCGGCCTCTCGCGGGTCTGGATCGCACCTCGTCACCTCGCTCGCCCTCGCCGAGGGCATAGCGCTCGTCGACGCGAACATCGATACGGTGAGAGAAGCAGATCACCTCGACGTCTGGGAGCTCACACCGTGACAGCACATCCGTTCACCCATCTGGATGCCGCGGGCGAGGCCAGGATGGTCGACGTCACCGACAAGACGCCGACGGTCCGCAGCGCCACCGCTCGAGGATTCGTGCGGTGCGGCGACGCAGTGATCTCTGCGCTGAGAGACGGGACCACCCCGAAAGGCGACGTGCTCGCCGTGGCCAGGATCGCCGGCATCCAGGGGGCGAAGAAATGTGCTGAACTGCTTCCGCTCGCCCATGTGATCGGCGTGCACGGGGCATCCGTCGACCTGACGGTCACAGACGGCGGTGTGGAGATCAGCGCCACCGTGCGCACCGCAGACCGCACAGGCGTCGAGATGGAGGCGTTCACCGCCGTGTCGGTCGCCGCGCTCGCTGTGGTCGACATGGTCAAGGGAATCGACAAGGCGGTATCGATCACATCGATCGAACTCACCCATAAGAGCGGCGGCAAGAGCGGTGACTGGGTCAGACCGGAGTGAAGCGGCGATCGTGCTCGCGGGCGGGCGCGCGACGCGGCTCGGCGGTGCAGCCAAGCCCGAGCTCGTGGTCGACGGCTCCGCGCTGCTCGACACCGTGCTCGCGGCAGTGAGCGACGTGCCGCAGCGTATGATCGTCGGCCCGCAGGCGTTAGAGCGCCCCGGCGCTCGCGCGGTGCGCGAATCCCCGGAATTCGGAGGGCCTGCCGCCGCACTGTGCACGGGCATCAACGCGATCGAGCCGGTCGACGACGTGTGGGTTCTGGCCTGCGATCTGCCGCGGGCGCGCGAACTCGTCGATCTCATCCGGACGTACGATGCCGGCGGTCACCGTGGCGGTCTCAGCGGTCGCCGTAACGGTCTCAGCAGCGGTCGCGGTCTCAGCAGTCGCGGTCTCAGCAGCAGGGAGCCAGGCGAGTCAGACGAATCAGACGAAAACACCGATGCGAGCGTCAGCGCCGGCACGGGCGCTGACCTCCCGCCTGAAGACACGCATACCGACCGCACTGACGGCACTGACGGCACTCACGGCACTGACGGCACTCACGGCACTGACGGCACCGACGGCACCGACGGCACCGACGGCACCGACGGCACGATTATCGTTGATACGGAAGGCCGCGACCAATGGCTGGCCGGGCGCTACAGATATACAAGTCTCGTCGGCGCATGCGCCGCAGCCGACGATCGAGCAGGCCTCTCGATGCGGTCCCTGCTCGCGCCACTCGTTCTTCAGCGCGTCGTCGACCGAGACGGCGCGAGCGTCGACCTCGACACCTGGGACGACGTCAGAGCCTACACCGACCGAGGCTACACCGACCGAACGGAGACCATCTGATGGCGACCTCATCCGGCAACACACCGGCATCCAACCCCGCCACGGCAGACCCGGGGACCCCCGCGCACCTCGACGCCTGGCTCGCCGCCCTCGGCGATGAGCTCGACGTCGATGTCAGCACCATGCCCGTTCAGCTTCTGCTCGACGTGGCCCGCGATGTGGCGCACAACGTGATTCGCCCCGGCGCACCGCTCAGCACGTTCGTGGTCGCCCTCGCCGCCGCGAAGCACGGGGGCGGTGCCGATGCCGTGCGAGAGGCGGCCGCCAAGGCAAGCTCACTCGCCATCAGCTGGGGTGCGAAAGACGCTCGGTCGGATGCGGGCGGGCACACCGGTGCGGGCGGCACGGCATGACAACGATCAGGTACTTCGCCGCGGCCGCAGAGGCTGCAGGAACAGATGAAGAAACCGTCGGGCCCGCGACCCTCGGCGACCTCAAGCGATTGATGGTGGGCGCGCACGGTGGCGAGTTTGAGCGGGTGCTTTCGCGTTGCGCGGTGCTCGTAGACGGTGAGCATCTCGATGACGACCGGGTGATCTCGAACACCGCGACCGTCGACATCCTGCCGCCGTTCGCCGGGGGCTGACCGAGCCTGAACGGGGCTGACCGAGCCTGGCCGAGGCCGACCGAGGCCGGCAGGGCGAGATCTGCAGCGTACCTTCGGCCCGTCTGCGGCAGCCCCGAGCACAACTTCGGAAGAACGTGTCACCCGCGCCGATCCGAGCCTGAATCCGGCACGAACCCCACATTCCTCCGAAGTTGTGCACACCAGCGCCACCTCGCCGGATCGCCGAGCTGGTCAGCTCCGAGATCTGCACCTGTATGCCCCACGCATCTGTTTGCCCCACGCATCTGTTTGCCCGATCCATCTGTGCTCAACTCCACGCACACAACTTCGGAAGAACGCGTCACCCGCACCGATCCGAGCCCGAATCCGACACGAAACCCACATTCCTCCGAAGTTGTGCACACCGAACGGTAGCCGGTTGTCAGCCAGCCGATCCAGGTCAATCTCAAACCGTCGAAGAGTTGTGTGCACTGCGCACTGCTAGCCGCCGATGGCCGACATCGGCCTGTCCGGCTGCAGGAACCCGGGGTCGTCGATGCCGTGGCCGGCGCGCTTGCCGGTGATGCAGGTGCGCAGCATCGCGGCGAGTTCGGCGTCTGAGGCACCTGCGCGCAGCAGCGAGAGCAGGTCTGATTCTTCACGGGCGAACAGGCAGTTGCGCAGTTGACCGTCTGCCGTGAGCCGCACACGATCACATGCGCCGCAGAACGGCGCGGTCACAGACGCGATCACCCCGACGGTCGTCGGCCCGCCGTCGATCGAGAAGACCTCTGCGGGCGACGAACCGCGTTCGCCGAAGGGGGTGAGCTCGAACTCCGCTCGCAGGGCGGTGACGATCTCGTCTCCCGTGACCATCTTCACGCGCGACCAGACATGCCCGGCATCGAGGGGCATCTGCTCGATGAAACGAAGTTCGGCGTCGTTGTCGCGCGCGAATCGCACCAGGTCGCAGAGCTCGTCTTCGTTGACCTCGCGCATCGCGACGGTATTGATCTTGAGCGGCCGCAGTCCGGATGCCCGCACGGCCTCGATGCCCTCGAGAACGTCTCCGAGGCGGTCACGTCTGGTGAGCGAGGCGAACCGGTCTTGCCGCAGTGTGTCGAGGCTCACGTTGACACGCTCGAGTCCCGCGTCGACGAGTTCGCCCATAAGCGCTGCCAACCGAAGCCCGTTCGTCGTCATCGACACCTTGAGCGGGCCGTCAGCGCCCTCGATTCGAGACATCCGGCGCACAACATCCACCACGTCGCGGCGCAGCAGCGGTTCACCGCCGGTCAGACGCACCTCGACGATGCCCATGCTCGCAGCGACCCGCGCAACCCGCTCGAGCTCGTCTGTGTTGAGGATGTTCTCCTTCGCCAGCCACGGCACCCCCTCTGCCGGCATGCAGTAGGTGCACCGCAGCGAACAGCGGTCGGTCAGCGAGATGCGCAGGTCGCGGTGCACACGGCCGAACCTGTCGACGAGCGGGTCGATGACGGGCGGCGCGGACGTGTCAGCGTTCACGGCCTCGACCTCGGTCTCGACCGGGTCGACGTTCGTGCTGTCGACATTCGTGGCGACGTTCATACGAGCCCTACCCAACCGTGGGTTCCGTCACGTTCGTGCTGTTTCTTCCACACCGGCAGCTCGCGTTTGACCGTCTCGACGATCTCACGGCACACGGTGAATGCCTCGGCGCGGTGTGCGCTCGACACACAGACGACGATCGCGGCGTCGCCGACGTCGAGGGTTCCGACGCGGTGACTCACGGCGATCCGCAGCGAGTCGTCGCCCTGCCAGCGCGACACGATGCTCTCGAGCACCCGCCCGGCATCCGGATGGGCGCTGTATTCGAGCCTGACCACCTCTCCGCTCGCATCGGGATCGTGGTCCCTGACCGTGCCGACGAAGCTCGCAGTCGCTCCCGCATGCGGGCCGGCGACGGCATGAATGTGCTCCATAACATCGAGCGGCTCCGCCGAGAGACGGATGATCGTGGCCGGCATCAGTGATCGCCCCCGTCGAGCTGGTTGACCGCGTGCGCGGCGATCTCGAGCAGCACGGGGATGCCGTCGCGCACACCCCCTGGGGAACCCGGCAGATTCACCACGAGTGAGCCGGGGATGCCCACGATTCCCGCGATTCCGCGCGAGAGAGGCGCCGCCGGGTGACCGCCGTTCCGCCTGATCGCCTCGGCCACACCGGGCAGTTCCAGCCGGAGCAGTGCTGCTGTCGCCTGCGGAGTGACGTCGCGCGGGCTGACTCCCGTGCCGCCCGTGGTCACGACCAGCCGGGCGCCGGCATCCGTCGCGGCACCTATCGCATCGGTGATCGCGTCGATCTCGTCTGCCACGACGATCGGCTCGTCGACCAAGCACCCGCCCTCTGCAAGAAGCCGGACAGCGAGCGGGCCGGATTCATCCGCACGAGCGCCCGCGAACGCGCGATCGGACACCGTGATGACGGCAGCCGGAAGAGCCTGTGCAGAAACAGTGGCCATCAGCCCACCTTACGTGCTGTCTGCGGCAGCAGCGCCCCTTTTTTCACAGGGTGGCAGGCGGCCGCTTCATCCTTTCTGGACGTTCTCACCCGGCATAGCGGGCGACAACGTCCAGAAGAGATGACCTCGCGGAGTGGGATGGCGAGACGAGATGCTGGGCGCTAAGCGCTGTCGCTGCGTTCGCGGTGCGGGCGGGGTTCGGACCGCAATGCCGCCGCGAACGGGGCCCAGACGATGAGTGCGACCCCGATTCCGAGCAGCGCTCCCCCGATGGTGTCGCTCAGCCAGTGCACACCGAGATAGGTGCGCGAGTATGCCATCAGCGCGACGTAGGCCAGCCCGGCGATCCACACCCAGAGGCGCGGAAAGATGATGCCGATCGCCACGGCTATCGTTGCCGCATTCGCCGCATGCCCTGACGGGAACGATCCGAAATCGCTTGTGACGAGCATGTCTTCTGGCCGCGGTCTGCCGATGGTCCCCTTGAGCAGCTGAACGGCTCCGGCGCTGAGAGCGGACGCGACGATGAAATAGAACGCAGACCACGGTCTTCGAACGATCAGCAGCACCACAGCCGCCCCGATCGGCACGATGAAGACGCCGACGATTCCGCCGCCGAGCGCGTTCATGGCCAGTGACAGCCATTCCAGTGCCGGCAGCCGGTCTTCGACGAGCTCTTCGGCCCATTCCTCGTCGAACTCGAACGGCAGCAGGTTCTGCCTGACCACAACGAGCACCGCGAGAAGCAGGGTGAGCACAATGGCGATGCCGCCGCTGATCACGGGCCAGCGGCGAGAGATGCGGAGCTCGGTCTCCGTCGGAGTGTCGGCGTTCGCACTGTCGTCGGTCATCCCCCCATCATGCCGTGCGCAGGATGCCCGGACGAGAGCACGCAGACTCGCCGCGGAGAGGTCGGCACCGGCGAGCGGTCAGCCGCCGCGGGAGCCGCTCAGGCGCCGCCCGACCGGCATCAGCCGCATGGGATCGCCGAGCACGTCACCGCCCCGCCCGAGCCGAGCGGTCAGTTGCCGAGCGGCGGCACCGTCTTCGGCCGGACGATCATCCACAGCGAGATGACCGAGACCAGTGCCGTGATGGCCATGACCGAGGCCATCGGCAGGGCGGTTCCGATGCCGAGAACACCGACGATCGGCGAGATGAGGCCGGCGAGCCCGAAGTTCAGTGCTCCCAGCAGTGACGCCGCCGTGCCGGCCTCGTGGCCGTGGTTCGCGAGTGCGAGCACCTGAACGGCGGGAAAACCGAAGCCGGCCGCCGTGATGAAGAAGAACAGCGGCACGAGGATGCCGATGAGACCCGCGTCCGTCATCGACAGTCCGATGATGCTCAGGGCGGCGAGCAGCTGAACGAGTGTTGTCGCCGCCAGTATCCACTGGGGTCCATACCAGCGCATCAGCCTCGACGCGATCTGCACGCCGATCACGATGCCGACGGAGTTCACGCCGAAGAGCAGGCCATACTGCTGTGCGTCGAGGTCGTACACCTCCTGGAACAGGAACGACGACGCCGACAGATAGGCGAACAGGCCTGAGAAGCTCATTCCGCCAATGAGCGCGACGCCCACGAACGTCCTGTCGCTGAAGACGTTCTTGTACCGCTCGAGTGTGGTGCTGTGGCCAGCTCCCGTGCGACGTGCCGGCGGAAGGGTCTCGACGATCCAGAGTGCGACGGCGACGAGCACAAGCACCCCGTATGCCGCCAGGAACCAGAACAACCCACGCCAGTCGAGCCAGAGCAGAAGCTGCGAACCGACAACTGGCGCGAGAATCGGCGCAAGGCCGTTGACGAGGGCGAGACGCGACAGCATCCGTACGAGTGGTTTGCCTCCGAAGAGGTCGCGCACCATCGCCATGGCGACGACACCACCCGCTGCGGCGCCGACACCCTGCAGCACCCGGAACACGCTGAGCCACACGATGTCAGGGGCGAACGCCGCACCCACGGACGCGAGAACGTGCACGCTCGTCGCGATGAGCAGCGGCAGCCGCCTTCCCACCTTGTCGCTCCACGGCCCCATGAACAGCTGGCCGACGGCGAACCCGATGGTCGTTCCGGTGAGAGTGAGCTGGATCGCGGATGCCGCGACGTCGAACTCGCCCTCGAGCATCGGGAACGCCGGAAGGTAGAGGTCGATCGTGAACGGCCCGAGAGCGGTCAGCGAGCCCAGGATGAGCACGTAGACGAGCCTCTGGCGCCCGGAGAGCGAATCGCCGGGGTGCACAACGGTAGTCACAAGAGTCCTTGCAGAAGAGAGTTATTGCCGCCGCTGCGGTGCGACGCTGAGAACCACGAAGCCTCGAAGGCTGCCCGCGTGGCCGGGCCGCGAATCAAGAGCCGCGAAACCGGCTCGATTCAATAAAGAATCCAGTCTAGTGTGCAAGACGGCATTCCGTTCAACCCGTGGTGCTCAGGATCGTCAATTCATCGGTGCGATGCGCCGGGCGAGGCGGCGGGTGCGGCAACAGGACGACGGAAACAGCCGTACGTCATCCACGGTGACGGACTTGACGGACTCCGCGACCGTCGGCCACCCGGCCGATGCTGCCGCACTCCGCTTCGAACGGCAGCTTCTACGGCGCCGATGGTTGACAGAACCGCAACGTGTTCGAGAACGGGTCGGTGATGGTCATCGTCGGCCCACCCGGTGCGTCGTCATCGATGCCGGGTCGCAGCCGTGGATGACCTCGTCCGGAGAGCTCACGATGAAGACCGGCGAGGTCCGATGCCGGCATCCACACAACCGTGCCGGGCGTTCCATCGCCGTGATGCTCGGACAGGTCGAGCACCGCACCGTCACGGCGCAGTCTGGCGTACAGCGGCATCCCGGGCTCGAAGCGGTGCTCCCACTCGACGGCGAAGCCGAGGTAGTCGACGTAGAACTCTCGCGCCACCGCCTCGTCGTGGATGCGAAGGACAGGGATCGCGCCGCCGATTCCCCCGCCGGTCGACGCGTTCAGGCCTGCGACAGCCGTGTTCCAGTCGCGAAACCCCAGTTGATGCGCGACAAGCTCGAGTGCTTCGCTGTGGCTGATGGCGAAGCCGCTCTGGGTGAGATGCTCGCGAAGCCTTCGCGCGGCCGACTTCGCACTGGCGATGGTAACGTCCATGAGTTCATCCGTGTCCCGGTGACCGTTCCCGCCCAGTTCCCGCATTGCCGGCCGTGGCACCGTGTGTTCACAACGATCTCCGGACCACTTCACTGATGTGCTTCACCATGCCGACTCTGCGGCGCGGGATGCAGGCCACATCACAACCTGCCGCCCATGGTAGCAGTCCCCGCACGCAGCGACGCCGGGTCGCGCAGCAGCGGCTCGAAGGCCAGCTCGGCAGCAGCGATCATCAGAAGGTCTGCGCCCAGCTCGGCCCGCACGATCCTGACCTGCTCGAACGACGCAGCGAGTGTCTGCGACGCCACGAACTCATCGAGCAGCTCTCCGTTCTTCGCCGCGAGCGCACCCAGAAACCCGCCGAGCACAACCACCTCGGGGTTCAGCACGTTGATGGCGTTCCGCAGCGCGATGCTCAGCACATAGATCTGCCGCTCCGCTTCTGCGACGACAGCCGGGTCGTCGGACTCGAGCAGTTCGCGCTCGAGGGCAACCGGGTCGGCGTGGTCGCGCCCGAGCACCCGCAACAGGCGTGCCCGATTGACCTCGTCTTCGAGCGTCAGATCGTCGCCGCCCGTGCCGTCGACCCGCGAGCCGCCATCCGGCCTCCCCGCCCGGTGCACACCCGGTGCGGCGTCGGATGCCCCTGCGCCGGCAGCAGGCACACGGGCGGTCACGAGATTGTGGCCGAACTCCCCCGCGTATCCACCGACTCCGCCGAGCGGCAGGCCGTTGGCGATCACACCCCCACCGATGCCACTCGCTCCCCCGTTGAGGTAGATGAGGTCGCCGACCCCGCGGCCGGCGCCGAAAACATATTCGGCGGCGGCGCCGAGGCTCGCGTCGTTGGCCGCGAAGGCCGAGTGCCCGGTGGCTTCCGCAAGCCGTTCAGCGAGAGGCTCGTCGATCCAGCCCAGGTGCGGCGCGAGCCTCACCACACCGTCCGCGGCGCGCACGAGCCCGGGGACAGCCACGCCGATGCCGGCGACGAGTGCTTCTGCCGGCAGAGTCTCACTCAGCCGCCGGATCAGGTCGACGGTGATGCGGACCGTGTCATCGACGGTCGGCGGGGTCTCGACCTCGTGGCGCAGCTGTGCGACGACAACGCCGTTCAGCCTGACGACGCCGACGGTCACCGCGTCGACCTCCGGGTTCACGGCGAACGCGACGAGGTCTGGATGGGGACGCACCACCGGTGACGGCCTGCCGACGCCGCGCGAGGCGTCAGGCCCCGCCTCGACCACAAGCCGCAGAGCGGCGAGTTCAGCCACCAGCGCGGCGACGGTGGACCGATTGAGCCCGGTCTCGCGGGTGAGGTCGGAGCGCGACAGCGCACCGTGTCTGTGCACGAGCCCCAGGATCATCGACAGGTTGTGCCGCCTGACGGTGTCGAGATTATTGCCCCGGGTGTTCACAGAGCGACCCTACCCGACACCGGGTTCCTGGCTCACATCGGCTCGTCCGCCGCACGTGCGGCGAGCACCGCGAGCGGCAAGAGCATGGCAGGAGCACGGGAGACGACCTGGCGTCACTGGGCTGGCAGCGTGCGCGAGGCGATGAACCGCTTGTACCAGAGGGCTGAATCCTTCGGCAACCGCTCGAGGGTATCGTAGTCGACCCGCACGATCCCGAACCGCTTCGAGTAGCCGTAGCCCCACTCGAAATTGTCCATCAGCGACCAGACCTGGTAGCCGCGCAGGTCCACCCCGCGCCGCATGGCCCGGTGCGCAGCGGTGAAGTGCCGCCTGAGGTAGTCGATGCGGTCGGCGTCGTGCACAGCCGACACACCGTCGGCGTGCGTCACGACCCGATCGTCGAACGCCGCGCCGTTCTCGGTGACCATCAGCGGCAGATCCGGCCAGCGCTCGTGAACGGAGACGAGCAGGTCTTCAAGACCGGACGGATCGATGTTCCACCCCATGGCCGTGTACGGACCAGGCTGCGACACGAACTCGACGTCTTCAGCACTCGGCCACGCGGTTCCGGCAGAGGGCTTGTGCCCGTCTGCGCTCTCTTTCTCGCTCACGCCGTCCCACACACGCACGCGGTTCGTGGAGTAGTAGTTGATGCCGAGCACGTCGAGCGGCTGGTTGATGACGGCCGTGTCGCCGTCGCGGATGAACGACCAGTCGGTGACGGATGCCGTGTCGGCGAGGACGTCTGCCGGGTACTCGCCGTTCAGCAGCGGGTCGAGGAACAGCCTGTTCGCCAGGCCGTCGACGCGGCGAACCGCCTCTGCGCCTGTCTCGCCGTCTGGGCGGAACACGTGCAGGTTGAGGGTGACCGAGAAGGCCGGGTCGTTGGTCACGACCTCGCGCAGCGCCCGAACGGCAAGGCCGTGTGCGAGGTTGAGGTGGTGAACGGCAGTCAGCGCATCTGCGCCGTCGGTGCGCCCGGGGGCGTGAGCACCGGAGCCGTAGCCGAGGTAGGCGGAACACCACGGCTCGTTGAGGGTCGTCCACTGCTCGACCCGGTCACCGAGGCGCCGGCCGACGATCCTCGCGTAGTCGGCGAACGCATGCGCGGTCTCGCGGCTCGTCCAACCACCCTCATCTTCGAGCGCTTGCGGCAGGTCCCAGTGATACAGCGTGGCGATCGGGCGGATGCCGCGGGCGATGAGCCCGTCGACGAGCCGATCGTAGAACGACAGTCCCGCCTCGTTCGCGGCGCCACGACCGGTCGGTTGGATGCGCGGCCACGCGATCGAGAACCGATAGGCCTCGAGCCCGAGTGCCTTCATGAGGTCGAGGTCGTCGTCGAGTCGGTTGTAGTGATCACACGCCACGTCGCCGGTGTCGCCGTTCCAGACCTTGCCGGGAGTGTGGCTGAACGTGTCCCAGATCGAGGGCCCGCGGCCGTCCTGTGTCACAGCGCCCTCGATCTGATACGACGCCGTCGCCGAGCCCAACACGAAATCGGGCCCGAAGACGAGACCGGCATCGCGGTAGTCGCTCGCGCCGGTCACCGGTTCTGTGCCGGTGTTCTGCTCGCTCATCGTGTGATCACGGCCCTTCCGTTGCGTGAGTGGGTGTGATCGGTGTCTGCTGCCGGTGCGCCAGCCGCGAGGGTGGCGCGGAACGGCGCATCGCTCGAGCTCGTCACGGTGACCTGCGCCTCGGCGACGGTCACCGTGAAGGTGACCGTGCCGCCCTCCGGAGTCGTCACGGCAGCTGTGCGCGTGCCCGGGTCGCCCGGATACACCGTGACGAGAGGGTTGCTCGTGTAGTCGTAGTCCGGCCGGTCAGCCCCCGGGCAGGTGACGATGACGCTGCCGCCCCGCACCCAGATCGGCATGCTGTCGAAGTCGTGGCGCTCGGTGCGCCACACGCCGCCGGATGCCACCTCGCCGGTCAGGTAGTTCGTCCAAGTTCCGGCAGGCAGGTAGTACTCGACGTCGCCCGGCTCGCTGAACACCGGGGCGACGAGCAGGCTGTCGCCGAGCGTGTACTGCCGCTCGAGGTGCGCAACGGCGGGGTCGCCGGGAAACGCCAGCTGCATGGGCCGCATAAACGGCAGCCCGCGTTCGTGCGCTTCGATGCCCACCTGATAGAGGTATGGCATCAGTTCGAGCTTGAGCCTCGTGAACTTTCGTGTCACCTCGACGGCGCTCTGGCCCTCTGGCTCTTCTCCGGTGTCGAACGCCCACGGCACTCGATAGCTCATGGAGCCGTGCAACCGAGAGTGACTCGACATCAGCCCGAACGCCACCCACCGTTTGAAAACGGCCGGGTCCGGTGTTCCCTCGAAACCGCCGATGTCGTGGCTCCAATAGCCGAAGCCGCTGAGCGCGAGAGAGAGGCCGCCGCGCAGCGTCTCTGCCATCGACTCGAAGCTCGACGAGTTGTCTCCGCCCCAGTGCACGGGCATCTGCTGGCCGCCAGCCGTGGCAGAACGGGCGAACAGCACGGCCTCACCCGCACCTCGCTGCTCTTCGAGCACGTCGAACACCGCACGGTTGTAGAGCTGGGTGTACCAGTTGTGCATGGCCGCAGGCGACGAGCCGTCGTGCCAGACGACATCCGTCGGAATGCGCTCACCGAAGTCCGTTTTGATCGCGTCGACGCCCTGCTCGAGCAGGGTGCGGAGTTTGCCCTGGAACCAGGCCGTGGCATCCGGATTCGTGAAGTCGACGAGAGCCATTCCCGCCTGCCACATGTCCCACTGCCAGAGAACGCCGTCCGGCCTCTTCACGAGATACCCGGCCTCGGCGGCCTCGGCGAAGAGCTTCGAGCGCTGCCCGATATAGGGGTTGATCCAGGCGCTCACCCTGAGGCCTTTGTTGTTGTGCAGACGCGACAGCATTCCCTCTGGGTCTGGAAACACCCGGGCATCCCACTCGAAGTCCGTCCAGTTGAACTCGCGCATCCAGAAGCAGTCGAAGTGGAACACGCTGAGCGGCAGCTCGCGCTCGGCCATGCCGTCGATGAACCTGTTCACCGTCTCTTCGTCGTAGTCCGTGGTGAAGCTCGTCGACAGCCACAGGCCGTACGACCAGGCGGGCACCCTCGCGGGCCGACCGGTGAGTCTGGTGTAACGCTCGAGGATGTCTGCGGGCGTCGGCCCATAGATCACGAAGTACTCGAGGCTCTCACCCGCGACAGAGAACTGCACCTGTTCGACGGCCTCTGAGCCGACCTCGAACGAGACGTGCTCCGGGTGGTTGACGAGCACCCCGTATCCGCGGTTGGTGAGGTAGAACGGGATGTTCTTGTACGACTGCTCGCTCGACGTGCCGCCGTCCGCATTCCAGATGTCGACGGTCTGGCCGTTCTTGACGAGCGGTCCGAAGCGCTCGCCGAGGCCATAGACGAGCTCGCCCACGCCGAGCGACAGCTGCGAGTGCATGTAGCTCGATGCCTCGGCGAGGCCGCTTGTCGTCACGCCGGCGACGCCGGCCGGCTCTGCCGCGACGGGGGCGCCGTCGGCGAGCTGAACATAACCGATCGACCTGTGGCCGCTTGTCGTGAGGGTGCGGCCATCCGCCTCGAAGCTGAGGTTCCACGGCGAGCCCGGCGCGACCCTCGCGGTCAGCGGGCCTGCTTCGAGAACGCCGCCAGCCGCATTCGACGTCGCGGTTCCCGCGCCCTGGACGGCGCCGACGAGGTCGAAGCCTCCGAAGGCGCTCTCGCCCGCGTGGTGTTCTGTGCGCACTCCGATCACACCCTCGAGCGGACTCGAGAGAGTCACGGTGAGCATCGGGCGGTTGAGGGTGTCTCCCCGCCGCTCGATGACCTTGGTGGGGGCTGAGATGATCAGGCTTTCACCCGCGGCGTCGATGTCATACGCCTCTTGGGCGTAGAGGGCCGTGACGCCGGGGCGGGTGTGCCAGAAACCGTCTGTGAACTTCATAACTACTTGACCGCTCCTGCTGTGATGCCCCTGGTGAGGGTGCGTTGGAAGATAAGGAAGAAGATGAGTGTGGGAATGAGCCCGAGAAGGGCGGAGGCGCTCGTCGTCGTGACGTCCATCAGCCGGTCGCCCTGCAGCACGGTGATGGCGACGGGCACGGTCTGCGTGGCATTCGACACCAGGAACGTGAGCGGGATGAGGAACTCGTTCCAGGTCCAGATGAAGAAGAAGATCAGCAGAACGCTGAGCGTCGGGCGCGAGATCGGAAAGACGACACGCCAGAGGATCTGCCACCGGCTGGCGCCGTCGAGAGATGCGGCTTCGAGCATCTCTTTCGGGAAGGTGCCATAGACAGAGGCGAGCAGGTAGGTGCCGAACGCGCTCTGTATCACCGTGAAGATGACGATGACTGCCCACTGGTTGTCATAGAGGCCAACGGTCTTGAACATGAAATAGAGCGGGTAGAGCAGCACCTCCTGCGGCAGCATGTTGGCGAGCAGGATGAGCACAACGATCCAGGTACGGCCCCTGACCCGCCCGATTCCGAGCGCGAACGCGTTGAGCATCGAGAGGCCGACGGCCAGCACGGCGACGAGACTCGAGATGAAGAAGCTGTTCCAGAGTTTCTCTGGAAAGTTCACGCGCTCCCAGAAGTTGACGATCCCGTCGACATAGAACTCGCTCGGCAGGCTCAGCGGGCCCGAGGTGTTGTAGTCGGCGGGCGACTTGAACGAGTTGACGAGGATGATCAGAAACGGTACGGCGATAAAGAGGCCGATCAGGACGGCCACGGCGAGGATCAGCCAGTCGCCGACAGTCTTTCGGTTCTGGCCCCCTCGGCCTCGCTTCTGGCCGCGTGATGACCCGGAGGCTCCGCGTCTGTTCCCGCCTGGGACGTCGGCTTCTGTGCCGGGCGTTCGTGTCGCAGGTGTTGTTGTCGACATCAGCGCTCCTCCTCCCTGCGCTCGAATCTCGTCTGCACGAAGATGAAGACGATGCTGATGACGGCGATGACAACGGTCAGCGCCGTCGCGATCGTGGCGCCGTAGCCGACCTGCTGCGACTGGAAGAACTCGCTGTATGCGTAGTAGGCGGGCACGATCGTCGACGTGCCCGGGCCCCCGCCCGTCAGCGCATAGATCGGTCCGAAGACCTTCAGCGCCGCGATCGTGCAGGTCAGGGTGACGACGAAGATCTCAGGGCGGATGATGCCGACGGTGATCGCGCGGAACCTCTGGAACCAGTCGGCCCCGTCGAGCTCGGCCGCCTCATAGAGTTCGGGGTCGACGCGCTGCAGGGCAGCCATAAAGATGACGATCGGGTAGCCGAGCTGCACCCAGATCATGATCACCATGATGCTCGGCAGCGCCGTGTCCGGGCTCCCCAGCCAGTTGTGCTGAAGACCGCCGAGGCCGACGGCCTCGAGCACCTGGTTCAGCGCACCGTTCTCGGGGCGCAGGATCCAGCCGATCACGATCGCCGCGATCACGGCGGGAAGGATCTGTGGCAGGTAGTAGGTGGCTCGCAGAAAGCTCGCGAGCCTGGCGCCGAACTTCTTGCCGATGAGGTCGAAGAGCATGGCGGCGAGCACAAGCCCCACCAGTGTCGGCACAACGACCATCGCGACGATCATCGCTATGGAGTTGAGGAACGACGTCCAGAACACGGAGTCGCCGAACAGTTCCGTCCAGTTCTCGAGACCTATCCACTCCGGAGGCCTGATGCCGCGGTAGTCCGTGAACGTGAGGTACACGTTCCAGACCAGCGGAATCACGATGATCACCGTGATCAGCGCGAGCCCTGGCACGAGGTAGAGCCAGTACGCATTTCGGCTCGACCCGGGAATCAGGCTGGGCATGCCCGGCTTCTTTCCGTGTCTGTCGTGTTGTGGCGCATCGACCGCAGATGCTGTCGCCATGGGATGTCTTTCTCTTCGGTGTGTGTCGTCGAGGTGGCGCACGCCGGGCATCGACGTGCGGGGCGGATGCCGTCGGCGGTCTTCGCGGGCCGCCAACGGCATCCGGATCAGCGATCAGCGATCAGCGATCAGCGATCAGCGATCAGCGATCAGCGATCAGCGATCAGCGATCAGCCGACGATGTCGTCGACGCCCGCCTGGTACTGCTCACCCAGCTGACTCTGCACCTCTGCCGGCGACTTTGTGCCGTTGACAAGCTCCTGGAGCCCCGCGTTCAACTCGTCATAGAACGTGGCAGTCGGCCAGTCCGGGTAGAACGCGATGCCGTCTCGGTCGGTGAGGGTGTTGAAGTTGCCGATGAGCTCTGCGCTCATCTCATCGGTGATGTCTGCGGGATCGGCGGCGACGGGCACACCACCGTTGTTGCCGATGATGGCCTGGATCTCGGGACGCATGGTGATGTCGATGAACTCGTAGGCCAGCTCCTTGTTCGCTGCGTTCTCTGGCACCGCCCACATGTTGCCGGCAGAGCCCGGGGACATCTCCGCTCCGGGGAACAGGAAGCTGCCCCACTCGAAGCCCTCGATCTCTGTCGCGAACCGGTTGTGCCACCAGCTGCCGGAGAAGAAGATCGGGTAGGTGCCGTTGATGAACGCCGTGCCCGCATCTTCTGCTTTGAGGCCCGTCGCGTCCTGGCTGATGAAGCCGTTCTCGGTCCAGTCGTTGATGGTCTCGGTGGCATAGCCGATCTCTTCGCCCTGCCAGTCGACGTCACCCGTGTAGAGCTGGTAGTCGTCGACGAAGTCGCGGTCGGCCTTGGTCAGCGCGAGCTGGTACCAGAGCTGGCCGAGAGGGTACTCGGCAGCGGCTTCTGCGAGCGGGGTGACACCCTGGTCGACGAACGCCTGCATAACCGTCTCGAACTCGTCGAGCGTGGTCGGAATGTCGAGGCCGGCCGCCGCGAACATGTCTTTGTTGTAGTAGACCTGCACGAACTCGCCGTAGTTCGGAACGCCGTACCAGCTGCCGGAGCCCATCACGCCGTTCTCGTCGTACTTCGCGGTGGTCTGCAGCGAGGGAGCGAGCATGTCGTCCCAGCCGTACTCCGCGACCGCATCGTCGAGCGGCGCGAGCAGACCCTGGCTCGACAGCAGTCCAGCCGTGGCGTTTCCCTTGTTGTACTCGAGCAGGTCTGGCGCCTCGTTCGAGTTGAGCACCTGGCTCGCCGTGGAGCGGATCTGCTCGAAGCTCTTCTCTTCGAACTCGACCGTGGCGCCGGTCTCTTCTTCGAAGACCTCGATCGCTTCGTTCCACGCGATGCCCATCGCGCTCGTCTCACTCTCGAAGTGCCAGAGCTTCAGCACGTTGTCGTCGCTTGCGTCGCCGGAGCCGGAGCATCCGGACAGCACGAGGGCACTCGCGGCGAAAACCGCTGTGCCGATGGCCCGTCTCGTGGATTTCATGTCTACCTCTCTGTAGCGAACGGATTCCGTCGGTCGGCCCGTCCGTGTGGGTGCTGGGTGGGAGTGTCTCGAGTGTCGAGTGATCGAAACGCTTCGATAATGCGGGTGAGGTCGTCCTTTCTCTTGGTTTACGGATGCCGTGGGTTCCTGTGCCGTCGTGCGGCCTTTCGCCGTCTGGTCGTCTGGTCGTCTGGCCGCCGTCAGGGGGAGCGGGGCGGGGCGATCGACCCGAACCGGTGATATCGCGGTGGCACGAGTTCGGTTCTGGCCTCGACGGGAATCCCCCTGAGCTGGTCCATCACGAGCTCGACTCCTCGATCACACGAATCGCTCGCGACGAGCGGGATGACGTCGAGCGGCGGCGCGAAGTGCGACGTGTCGAACGACGAGCCCGCCGAGATCACCGACAGATCGTCGGGAACACGGAGGCCGCGTGCGCCGAGGACCTCGAGCACAGAGGTCTGGATCGACTCCTCACAGTGCATCACTAGAGCCGTCGGCGCCTCGTCGGCCGTCAGCAGCTCGTCGAGGGCGTCGCGAATGCTCGCCACGTCTTTGCCCGGCATGGCGAAGCCAGAGGCGACGCCGCGTTCCCCTGCACGCCGGGCGAAGGCATCCCGAAACCGCGGGGGAAAGTTCGAGCCGCGGTCATAGACGGCTTTGGGGTGCCCGAGCAGCGCGATCGAACGGTGGCCGAGGTCGGCGAGCGTGTCGACGGCGAGCGCCGCAGCACTCTCGAAGTCGAGGTCGACGCAGACGAGCCCGCTCGAGTCCCCCGGGATCCCGATCAGCACAGAGGGCACGGTGAGATCGCGCACGAGCTCGACGCGCTCGTCGTCTGTCGACACGTCGAGCACGATGATGCCGTCGACGAGCCTGCTGTTCGCGACCCGGCGCAATCCGTCCGTCGCCTCGTCCTCCGTGAGCAGCAGAACGTCGTAGTCGTATCGTCTCGCGGCGGTGGCCACGGCGAGCACAAAGGCCATATGCGCGGGCGCATACGTGTCTGAGCGCAGCGGAGCCGTGAGGGCGAAGATGTTCGTGCGTGTGCCGGCGAGCATCCGCGCCCCCGCGTTCGGGCGGTAGTCGAGCTCGCGAACGGCGTCGGCGATGCGCTGTCGTGTGGTCGCGGCGATCGAGCGCTTGCCGCTCAGGGCATACGACACCGTGCTGATCGACACACCGGCGACGCGTGCCACGTCGTGGATGTTGGCCATGGGACTCCGTCGTCAGGGTGACTGTTCGTGTATGCGTTCTGCTGTGCAGCTGACTGATCGGTGAAGCGCTTCGATAGAGAACGTTGAAGCGTTTCGACAGCTCAACCGTGAAGCACATTACGTCACCGCCGGGCAAAGCGCAAGCGATATGTGGATTAACGCAACAAACTCACGCTGCCCTGAGGGTCACCACGTGTCCGGACGCGCCCCCAACGGCACCGGCTCCGGTCGCTCCACCCTGCTCATCACCTCGATCACACGATGCTCATCGCCGGCGCGCAGCACGGCGTCCATGATCTCGAGCACGTGGAAGGCGAGTGCGCCAGACGCACGATGCGGCCTGCCGGTCTCGATGGCCCGTGCCATGTCGGCCAGGCCGTACCCGCGGCCGGCATCGGAATAACCGCCTGAGACGGGCGCCTCGGTCCACGCCCCCGTCTCTGGGGTCCACACCATCGTCGGGTCGGCGAAGCGGTTCGGATCCGGCACAGAGATCGTTCCGCCGGTGCCGTAGACCTCGATGTGCGGCAGCGCCGCCGCCCACACCTCGAAGCTGACCATCACCGTCGAGGTGACCCCTGAGGCGTGTTCGAGCAGCGCCGAGACGTGTGTCGCCACCTCGACGTCGATGGCGGTTCCTGCCTGCGGTCCCGCCGCGATCGTTCTCTTCCGCCCCGACCCGGTTGTCGCCGCCGACACCCGCACAACAGGTCCGAGCATCGTGACGAGAGCGGAAAGATAGTACGGACCCATGTCGAACAGCGGCCCGGCCCCCGGCTGGTAGTAGAACTGCGGCGCCGGGTGCCAGAGCTCGTGCCCCGGCGCCGTCCAGAACGCGGATGCTGCGACGGGGCTGCCGATGCGACCGGAGTCGAGCACGTGCCTCGAGGTCTGTGTGCCGGTTCCGAGCACGGTGTCGGGCGCACTCCCGACGCGCAGCCCCCCGGCGTCAGCGAGTGTGAGCACGGGTGCGGCTTCGCCGGGTGTCAGCGCGAGCGGCTTCTCACCGTAGACGTGTTTACCCGCTTTGAGCGCACGGAGCGCGATGCTTGCGTGAGCGGCCGGGATGGTCAGGTTCAGCACGGCGTCGACGTTGTCAGACACGAGAAGGTCATCGACGGTGAGGGCTTCGACGTCGTGCTGCTGCGCGACGGCCGCAGCGCGCACCTGATCGAGGTCGGCGACAGCGCTCAGCCGCAGGCCGGGCAGCGACGGCAGATGCGCCAGGTACTGCTCGCTGATCGTGCCGACGCCGACGATTCCGACTCTCAGCGGGCCGCCCACAGCAGGCCCCTCTCGATGATCGTGCGAACGGAGGGATGCTCGAGGATGTCGACCCTGTGCCCGGGTGTCGACACAAAGATCCTGCCCGTGCCCCACTGCCTCGTCCAGATCGCCGGCGAGGTGACCGGCCTGGTCCACGGATCCCATGGCCGCACCGCCTGAGTGGTCGTGGCCAGCACGTCGATGTAGTCGTCGTGCAGCACCCAGTACTGCTCTGTCACCAGGTCGAAGTCCGGGATCCCCCGGGTGATCGGATGTTCGGCGGCAACCGGCAGCATGTTGATCGTGTGCGGCAGATAGTTGTCTGCCATGTCACCCGTGCGCTCGTCCGGATGCTTGCCGGGATGGGCCGCGAACTGTCCGCCGATCATCTGCAGGTAGTCGGAGTTGTTTCGATACGAGTCGGCGATCCCCCCGTGCCAGCCGGCGAGACCCGTCCCGCTCTGGACGGCTGCGCGCAGGCCGGTGAACTCGTTGTCCTCGATCGTCGACATCGTGTTCGTCTGCACGATCAGGTCGACGGTCGCCATGTACTCGGCGTCGGCATAAGGCGCCGGCGACTCTTCGACCCGCACGGTGAACCCGTTCCGCTTGAGGAAGGGGATGAACAGCTCGGTCGACTCGACCGGCTGGTGGCCGTCCCATCCGCCGCGCACAACGAGTGCCGTGCGCGATCGTGGTGTCTCTGAAGTCATGTCACTCTTTCGTTTGTCCTTCTTTTGTCCGAGATTCTGCGTTCGACATTCCCGCCGTCGTTTCGGCGCTTCGGGCTGCATCGTCAGCCGGCAGCCGTCCAGATGCTGTTGTTCTCCGCACTCCGCTCGACGCAGTGCTCCATTGCTCCCTGGGTCGCTTCGACGTTACCTGCTCACTGAGCAGCCGTCGATGCCGGACGGACCGTGCTGACGACACGATCAGCCGCACTGGCACGCCGATAGTGTAATATGTTGAGTCAATCCACAAATCATCACCGCCGCTGAATCGGAGCATACCCATGTCACTCACCCCCACCCGCGACGACAGGTTCTCGTTCGGACTCTGGACCATCGGATACAACGGCGCCGACCCCTTCGGCGGCCCCACTCGCGCGCCCCTCGACGTGGTGCACGGTGTGGAGAAGCTCGCAGAGCTCGGAGCATACGGACTGACCTTCCACGACAACGACCTCTTCGCGTTCGGATCGACGGACGCCGAGCGCCAGAAGCAGATCGACCGCCTCAAGCAGGCCATGTCCGACACCGGGATCGTTGTGCCGATGATCACCACGAACCTCTTCTCCGCCCCCGTCTTCAAAGACGGCGGCTTCACCTCGAACGACCGTTCCGTGCGCCGTTTCGCGCTCCGCAAGGTGATTCGCAACCTCGACCTGGCCGCGGAACTCGGCGCGACGACATTTGTTATGTGGGGCGGCCGGGAGGGTTCTGAATACGACGCCGCCAAAGACGTGCAGGCCGCGCTCGAGCGATACCGCGAAGCCGTCAACCTTCTCGGCGACTATGTCACTGACAAGGGCTACGACATCCGCTTCGCCATCGAGCCGAAGCCGAACGAACCGCGCGGTGACATCCTGCTGCCGACACTCGGTCATGCACTCGCCTTCATCGAGACCCTTGAGCGCCCGGAACTCGTCGGCGTCAACCCCGAAGTCGGCCACGAGCAGATGGCGGGGCTCAACTACACCTCCGGCATCGCCCAGGCGCTCTACCAGGGCAAGCTCTACCACATCGACCTCAACGGCCAGCGCGGCATGAAGTACGACCAAGACCTCGTCTTCGGGCACGGTGACCTGCAGAACGCGTTCTCGACCGTCGACCTGCTCGAGCACGGCGGGCTGAACGGCGGACCGGCATACACCGGCCCCCGTCACTTCGACTACAAGCCGTCACGCACCGAAGACGAGTCCGGCGTCTGGGACTCGGTTTCGGCGAACATGCGGATGTACCTGCTGTTGAAGGAGCGCGCTCAGGCGTTCCGCGCCGACCCCGAGGTGCAGGCCGCGTTGAAGGCCGCCCAGGTCGACGAGCTGTCGCAGCCGACGTTGAACCCGGGCGAGTCATACAACGACCTGCTCGCGGACCGCACGGCATACGAGAGCTTCGACGTCGAGCCCTACTTCAACGGCAGGGGCTTCGGATTCGTGCGCTTGCAGCAGCTCGCCCTCGAGCACCTGATGGGTGCAAGGCGCGGCCTCGCGAAAGGCGGCAGCCTCTAGTCAGGCACTCCGCCCAACACAACCTCCTGCGGCAACACCCCGCGAAAGGCCGCAGCCTCTCATCAGGCACTCCGCGGAACGCAATGCCCGCGGCAACAATCGACGTCATCGCCACCGAACACCGTACGGTGCGCGGGGTCAGCGCGTCCGCTCGGCCCCGCACACAGTGCTCAGCCCCGCACACCGTGCCACGCGGGCTCGCGTCGGTACTCTTGTTGTGACCGCATCTGCTGACCGCAGCCCCCGTGAAAGGCCTCCATGACACTCGTCGCAGGAATCGACTCGTCGACGCAGAGCTGCAAGATCGTCATCCGAGACGCAAAGACAGGGGCCCTCGTCCGCCAAGGCCGAGCGTCGCATCCCGCCGGCACCGAGGTCGCACCCTCGGCCTGGTGGGAAGCACTGCAGACGGCCATGACGGATGCCGGTGGCCTCGACGATGTCGCCGCCGTCGCGATCGCCGGCCAGCAGCACGGCATGGTGGTTCTCGACGACCAGGGGCGTGTGATCCGCGACGCTCTTCTCTGGAACGACACGAGGAGCGCACGTGCGGCGCTCGACCTCATCGACGAGGTCGGCAGAGACGAATACGCCAGACGAACGGGTGTTGTGCCCGTCGCCTCGTTCACCGCGACGAAGCTCCGCTGGCTGCGGGATGCCGAGCCAGAGAACGCCGCACGCGTTGCGGCCGTCGCTCTCCCCCACGACTGGCTGACCTGGCGCCTGCGCGGCTTCGGACCCGCGGACGAGAGCCAGCTCGGCCCGGTGCTCGACGAACTCGTCACCGATCGCTCAGATGCCTCTGGCACCGCGTACTGGTCGCCGAAGAGCGGAGACTACGACCGCGAACTGTTCGTGAAGGCGCTCGGCCACGACGCCGTGCTTCCCCGTGTTCTCGGCCCGGGCGAGAGTGCCGGAACCATGCCGTCTGGCGCCGTCGTCGGCCCGGGCGCCGGAGACAATGCGGCGGCTGCACTCGGCCTCGACGCCGGAGCCGGCGACGTTGTGGTGTCGATCGGCACGTCTGGCACGGTGTTCGCCGTCACCTCTGAGCCGGTTCAGGATGCCTCTGGAACCGTCGCCGGGTTCGCCGACGCATCCGGCCTGTATCTTCCCCTGATCGCCACGCTGAACGCGGCACGGATCCTGGATTCGATCGCCGGACTGCTCGGGGTCTCGCACGGCGAACTCGGCTCTCTCGCGCTCGAGGCGGAGCCCGGGTGCGACGGACTGGTGCTGCAGCCGTACTTCGAGGGTGAGCGCACACCGAACCTGCCAGACGCCACGGCCACCCTGTTCGGCATGACCCTGGCCTCCACCACGCGCCCCTCGCTCGCCCGTGCCGCCATCGAGGGGCTGCTCTGCGGGCTCGCAGACGGCCTCGACGCCGTTCGTGCGCAGGGGGTGAGCGCCACGCGGGTGATGCTCGTCGGCGGAGCCGCGCAGAACGAGGCCGTGCAGCGTATCGCCGCCCAGGTGTTCGCGGTGCCCGTTGTCGTGCCGACGCCCGGCGAGTACGTCGCCGACGGCGCGGCCAGGCAGGCGGCCTGGGTGCTTATGGGCTCCCGCCCCGCATGGCAGCTCTCGATCGCCGCAGAGCCTGCGCCAGACCACCGGCCGGTCATCCGCGAGCAGTATGCCGCGCGGCGCGCCACAGCCTGATCGGGCTGTCGTCGCGTGCCCCTGACGTTTTCATCCCTTCTGGACGTTCTCACCCGGCATAGCGGGTGAGAACGTCCAGAAGTGGTGACGTCGCCGTGGGCTCACCGTTCGAGGAGCGTCTCCAGCGTGCGGCGTGCGCCGACCGTGTGCAGCAGCGAGAGCGCCCTGTCATACGCCTCGACGAACCTCGGCTCGTCGACGAGTGATCCGAACAGCTCGCGATCCTCGATGAACGCGTGCGGGTTCGACGGGTACTGCACCGCGGCCGCGTGCACACGGTCGGCGAGCCTGTCGACGATCTCGATGGGCTCGCCCTGTTCGTCCACACCCTCCGCATACCGGGCCCAGCTCGCGACGATCGCCGCAGACAGTGCGACCTCGCCGTCCGGCAGCTGTTCCCTGATCACGGGAACAAGCCACTTCGGGATGCGATCGGACGACTCCGCGCACAACCGTGCGATCGTGTCTCGCACTCCGGCGTTCGAGAACCGCTCGATGAGCTGATGTTTGTATTCGTCGAGGTCGATGCCGGGCAGCGGCTTGAGCGTCGGCGTCGCTTCGCGGTCCATGTAGGCGAGCAGGAACTCGGCCATCAGCGGGTCCTGCGCGGCGTCGTGCACCAGGCGGTAGCCCATCAGGTGCCCGAAGTAGCAGATGCCCTGATGGCTCGCATTGAGCAGGCGCAGCTTCATCAGCTCATAGGGTTCGACGTCGTCGACCACTTGCACCGCCGTGTTCTCGTACGGGGGCCGGCCCGCTGTGAACGCGTCCTGCAGCACCCATTGAAAGAAGGGCTCGCAGACCACAGGCCACTCGTCCGCGATGCCGAACTGCTGGGCGACCTGTTCGCGGTCCTCGTCCGTCGTCGCGGGGGTGATGCGGTCGACCATCGAGTTGGGGAACAACACGTTCTCATCGATCCACGCGCCGAGCTCCGGGTCTTTCGCCGTGGCGAACGCGACGATGGCGCGGTGCGCGACGGCGCCGTTGTCCTGCAGGTTGTCACACGACATCACGGTGAACGGCACGATGCCCCGGTCACGCCGGCGCCGAAGGGCCTCGACGACATACCCGAAGACCGTCTCGGGCACATCCTCACGCAGGTCATGGGCGACCTGGGCGGTCTCGAGCTGGAACTCGCCGGTCACCTGATTGATGTTGTATCCCCCCTCTGTCACGGTGAGCGACACGATGCGGATCGCGGGGTGTGCCATGCGCTCGAGCACGATCTGCGGGTCGTCCGGTGCATAGAGATAGTCGACGATCGAGCCGATCACCCTCGCGTGCTTCGAGCCGTCCGGATGCTTCTGCACGAGTGTGTACAGACCGTCCTGCGTGCGCAGGGCGTCTCGCATGCGCTGGTCCGACGGCATAACGCCGACGCCGCAGATGGCCCAGTCCGTGGCCTGACCCGCGCTCAGCAGGTCGTCGATGATCATCGCCTGGTGGGCCCGGTGAAAGCCTCCGACGCCGAAATGCATGATCCCGACGGTGAGGGACGACCGGTCATAGCTCGGTGTCGTCACGTCTGGGCCGATGGCGTCCAGCGTCTCGTTGCTCAGCGGAATCGTGGTGTCGTGTGTCACGATGACCTCCTTTCAGTGCTGTTCAGGTGGTGCGTGTTCGTGGTGTACCGGCCGCTCCGCTCACTCGCGCGGCGGTGTATATCGCGCAGGCTCCCGCAGAGGCGCAGACGGATCTGGCGCAGGTGTGACCGTCGCGACGGGGGCACCGTCGACAGAGGACAGCAGTGTGGTGGACCGGGTGACCGCAAGGGCTCCCCACGACGCCGCAGCGCCGATGGCGGCCGGGATGTCGAGGGTGCCGTCGGCCGTCGGTGTCGCGTTCACGAGAAAACCAGCGAGCGAAGCGTCACCCGCGCCCGCTGAGTTCACGACCCGGCGAGCTTCGGCCCGCGCGAGCCAGACGCCGTTCTCGGCGACAGCGAGCGCGCCGTCTTCGCCCATGCTCACATAGACGGTGTTCACACCGCGAGCGCGCAGCTCCTGCGCCGCGGTGATCACGTCGCCGACGGTGGTGAGGTCTCGCCTGACGATGTCTGCCAGCTCGTGGGTGTTCGGTTTGATCAGAGCGACGAGATCGAGGCGCTCGGCGACGAGGTCGAATGCCGCTTCGCTTGTGTCGACAGCGACGCGAACGCCAGCGGAGACCCCCCGGTCGATGAGCTCGACGATGGGAACCATGCCGCCGGGCTCGTCTCCGTCTGTCACACGCGGAAGGCTTCCGCAGATCACGAGCCAGCCGGCGTCGATCCTCGCGACCTCACTCATCACGAGGCCGCAGAAGTCGTCCCACTCTGCCCGCGACATCGGCACCGGAGACTCGTTGACCTTCGTGGTGTGCCCGCTGTCGTCGATGATCGTGGTGTTGATGCGCGTGTGCCCGGCGACCGGAAGCGGATGGAGTATCCTCGTGTTCCCTCCGCCGGCCACGAGGTCGAGATCCGACGCCCCGATAGCGAGCACACCGCTCACGGGCACATCGGCGAGCGCGACGGCGTTCGCGACGTTCACTCCCTTTCCGCTCACCTCGCGATGGGCGGACACAGCGCGGTTCACGCTGCCGATCGACAACCGGGGCAGCACATAGGTCTGGTCGATCGCCGCAGCGACGGTGACCGTGACGATGCCGTTTCGCGCCTGCCGGTCGCCCTCGGTTCGGTCGTCGCTCATGGTTGCTTCCCCGCTCGAACGACGTGGATCCCGAGCTCGTCGAGCATGGCCAGGAACTCGTGTGACACTCCTGCGTCGCACACGGCCACGTCGACGTCGCGCAGCTGTGCGAACGTCACAAGCCCGGCCGACGACGAGTTCTCCGGCCCGATCACCAGTATCGTGCGGTCGGCAGACGCGACGGCACGCCGTTTGAGGGCCGCGGACTTCGGCGTCGCCGCGGTCAGCCATCCGTCGGCCGAGACGCCGTCGGCTGTGATGAAGGCGACGCCGAAGCGCACGCGCTCGAGGGTCTCGCGCGCCCACTGCCCCGACTGCGAGCCGTCATCGTGGTCGACGGCGCCGCCGAGGTTATAGACAGAGAGCGACGGCTTCCTGCCGGCGAGGATGGCTGCGGGAATCGAGCTGGTCACAACCTGCAACCTCTCGCTGTCAGGCAGCATGGCGGCGAGCGACTCCAGGTCGGCGCCGGCGTCGAGGAAGACGCCGCCGTGCTCTGGCACAAACGGCAATGCGGCAACGGCAACCGGGCGAGGGGGCACATCCGCACCGGTGATGCGGGTCAGGTCCTCTGCCCTGCCGGCCGCCTTGATGGCTCCGCCGTGGGCGCGCGTCAGGCTGCCCGACCGCTCGAGATTGCGCAGGTCACGCCTGATGGTCTCTTCTGTGACATCGAGGGTCGCAGACAGGTCGTTCACCTCGACGCGCCCGTCGCGCTCGAGCATCGCGACGATCTCAGCCTGCCGGTCGGCGGCTGATCGACCGGCTCGGGCGGTGTCGGTCATCGGCTCATTCTCCGTTCGCCGGTGTCGGTGCGTTTGCGCTCCACCACGGGCCGAGCGAGTCCGCGAGTGAGTCGAAGGACTGCGTGACGCCGGCCCAGTACCCTGCGGACTCGTCTGTCGGCAGAGTGACGGGGGCGAGGCCGACGAACTGCTGGGCCTCGTCGATCGACCCGAACACACCCTGCGCGACCCCGGCGAGGGCGGCGACTCCGAATGCCCCGGCCTCATCCGTGCGCACAACGGCGATCGGCGCGCGCAGCGCGTTGGCGGCGAGCTGCACATAGAGCGGAGACCTCGACAGTCCGCCGCCGAGCAGCAGCGGTTCGTTCCAGGTGAACTTCTCGCCCAGGGCGCGGGTATGCCAAACGTGCATCAGGGCGATGCCCTCGAGCAGCCCGCGCAGCAGGTGCGCCCTCGTGTGCCACCCGCGCACACCGGCGAACGTCGCCGACGCATCCGCCCCCAATGGCGAGGCGTAGAAATACGGAAGCACAAGCGGAACGTTCTGCTGCGGGTCGAGGGCCGCAGCCTCTGCGAACAGGGCGTCGCGCATCGAGTCGCCTGAGGCGCCGAGGATCTGAAGCATCCAATCGAGCGAGGGGGATGCCGTCGGCGACGTCGACATCGCTATGCGCAGATCCGGGGTGATCGACAGCCTGGACTGCCAGCGGGGGTCGACGTGGGATTCGCGTGTGGTCACCCCGTTCGTGCTGAACGACCCCGCCACCATCGCCAGCCGCCCCGGCACAAGCGCCCCCATCCCGATGGATGAGGCCTGCACGTCGTGCATGCCCATGATCACCGGTGTTCCCTCTGCCAGGCCTGTGCGCTCGGCGGCCTTCGCCGTGACGGTGCCGCCGGGGTCTGCGCTCAACCTCAGCTCGGGCAACAGCCGTTCGAGCCCGGCAAGGCCGTATGCGGCGAGAACGTCTCTGCTCCAGTCCGCAGTGCGCGTGTCGAGAAACGTCGCCGTGGCGTCGGAGAGATCTGTCGCGATCTCTCCCGTCAGCCGCAGCCGCACGATGTCTTTGCAGAACAGCATGGTGTGCGCCCGCTCGACGAGCTCCGGCCGGTTGCGCACGAGCCAGCGCAGGAGCGCGCCTGTTCCGGCGGCGGCGACCTGCTGTCCCGAGAGCTCGAGGATCGTCTTCGCCCGCACCGGGTCTTCCCGGATCTCGTCAGCCTCGCGGTGGGCACGCGAGTCGACGGCTGTGATCGCGGGTCCGACCGCATCGCCTTTCGCGTCCACCAGGTGCAGCCCGTCGCCGTGACCGGCGATTCCGACGGCGGCGATGAGCGCCGGGTCGAGGCCTGACGACCGCACGGCATCGCCGATCGCGTCTGCGGCGGCATCCCACAGCTGGTCTTGTGAGCGCTCGGCGTGGCGCGGTGTGCTCCTGTCGACGGGGCTGAAGCGCCGGCCGATGGCGACCTGGCGCATGTTCTCGTCATGCAGCACGGCCTTGACGGTGGTCTGTCCGGCATCGACGCCGAGAAGGTAGCGCGAACTCATCAGCGGAATCGGCCGCCCGTCACTTGATCGCGCCCATCGCGAGACCTCGGACGAGTCGCTTCTGCGCGAGCCAGCCGGCGATCACAACCGGAAGCACAGCGAGAGTCGCCGCTGCAGAGAGCACGGCGAGAAACTGCCCTCGACCATCCACGAAGCTGCCGAGGAACGGAGGTGTCGTCCGTGCCATCGTCGAGGTGAGCAGGTTGGCGAGAAAGTACTCGTTCCACGCGAAGATGAAGCAGATCAGCGCTGCAGCGGCGACGCCGGGTCCCACGATCGGCAGCACGATGCGCACGAGCTCCGTCCAGAACTTGGCACCGTCGACCTGCGCCGCCTCGATGATCTCGGTGGGAACCTCGCTGAAGAACGACCGCATCATCCAGATGGCGAGCGGCAGGTTGATGCCGACATAGAGAATCGCCAGTGCCGTGATGTTGTCGAGCATGTCCAGGCTCTGCAACAGCAGGTAGATCGGGATGATCGCCGCCGCGATGGGCAGGAACTTCGTCGAGATGAAGAAGAACAGGGCGTCTGTCGACCGCACGATCGGCCGCACCGAGAGCCCGTACGCCGCGGGAATCGCGAGCGCCATCACGATCAGCGTCGAGAGCACACTCGCGGTGAGCGAGTTGATCAGGTACGGGGTGAACCCGCGGTTGAACACGTCGATGAATCGGTCGAAGCTCAGCTCGGTGATGAAGGTCGGCGGCATCGTCGCCGCTGCACGCTCGGTCTTGAACGCTGTGAACACCATCCAGGCGACCGGAAAGAAGAAACCGAGGGTGACCACCCAGGTGACGACGGTGAGGACTGTGGAACTCACCCGCTTCTTGAACGGCTTCTTGCGTCGGGCAGGGGTCACGGTGGCAGAACGGCGCCGTGTTGTGGTCGGGGTTGCGGCCGTGGTGCTCATCAGCGGACTCCCTCAGCTTTGAAGATCTTGAACAGGGTGCGCAACGCGATGGTGGCGACGATGATCGTGATGATCACCGTGAGAACGCCGTATGCCGCGGCCTCACCGATCTCGAGGCCCACAAAAGCGCGCTCATACAACAGGTAGGAAAGTGTTTTCGTGCCTCCGGTGCCGCGCGTCATGATCGCGACCGGATCGAAGACCTGCAGCAGCAGGATCGCCCCGAGAAGCACCGAGAGCTCGATGTACTGGCGCAGGTGCGGAAGGGTCATCGAGAAGAACGTGCGGACGGGTCCGGCGCCGTCGACGGACGCGGCCTCGAGCACATCGCCCGGCTGGCTCTGCAGGCCGGCGAGCAGGATCAGCATCATAAACGGCGTGTATTGCCAGGTCAGCACCATGATGATCGTGAGGGCGGGAAAGTTCGTGTTCCACTCGATGGCGGGAATGCCGACAAGCGACAGCGCCCAGTTGACCATGCCGACGTTGGAGTCGAGCATCGACCACTTCCAGATGAGAGCGGCAGCAGCTGGCATCATCAGGAACGGCGTGATGAGGAGTGTGCGCGCAAGTCCCTGCCCCATGAACTTGCGGTCGAGCAGGAGCGCCAGGAGCATCCCGAACACAACAGAGAGCAGCACGCTCGAGCCGGTGATGAGCACAGTGGCTCCGAGCGACTGCACGAATGCGCCGTTTGTGAGGACCGTCGCGTAGTTGTCGAATCCGGCGAACTCCTGGTCGCCCGGGCGAAGCAGGTTCCACGACTGGAACGAGTAGTAGATCGTGACGACGAACGGGATCTGGGTGATGAGGATGGCCACACCGAGCGCGGGCCATACGAGGGCGCGCGCCAGGCGCAGCCCCTTCTTCTCTCGTGCCGTCAGCACGAGCTTCTTGCGAGTGCGAACCTTCGCGGGTTTCACCACGACAGCTGTGGTCATTGTGGTCTCTTTCTCGATGAGAGATCAGAAGGGAATCCCACGATCACCCGCGAGGAGCCTTCGTGGTCTTCAGATGAACCGGAGGTTGGGCGGCCCCGGCCGACGAAACGTCGGGGCCGCCCAACGGCGGTTTCGTGTTCTATTTCTGGGCGGCGCCGGCTTCTTCTGCCAGCTGCTGCCCCTTCGCAAGGGCGTTCTCGACAGAATCACGCCCGGCGAACACTTCGGCGATGTACTGCGACACCTGGTTGCCGAGGTCCTGGAACTCAGGGATGGTCACATACTGGATGCCGACCCAGGGCTGCGGGTTGACGCCCGGCTGCTCGGGGTTGACGGCCAGCATGATGTCTTTTGTGATGCCGGCGAACGCTTCGGCTTCTTCCTGGTACTCGGGGATGTCATAGGTCGACGTGCGGGAGCCAGGTGGCACGCGACTCCAACCCAGTTCGTTTCCGACCAGTTCGATGTACTCCTTGCTCGTCGCCCAGCTCACGAACTCCCACGCCGCCTCCTGCTTCTTCGAGGTGTTGGGGATGGCGAGGTTCCATGCCCAGAGCCAGCCGGACTCCTCGGTCTCGACCGTCGGAGCGTGCACGTAGCCGACCTTGCCGACGACGCCGCTCAGTTCCTCTGATTCGACAGAACCGGCTGCGCTCGTCGCGTCGTACCAGAACGCCGCCTTGCCCTGCGTGAACAGGTTGAGGCACTCGGTGAATCCGGTCGAAACGGGGTCGGATTCGCCCGCGTCCTTCACCAGATCGGTGTAGAACTGCACGGCCTCCGTGAACTCGGGTGAGTCGACGGTCGCATTCCAGTCTTCATCGAACCAGTTGCCGCCGAACGTCTGCACAACTGTTGTGAGCGGTGCGAACAGCTCACCCCAGCCCGGCTTTCCGCGCAGGCAGATGCCTGCGACGTCACCGGTGTGCACCTGGCGGGCCATGTCCGCGATCTCCTGCCAGGTCGGGTGTTCCGGAACAGTCAGGCCCGCGGCGTCGAGGATCTCCTTGTTGTACATCAGGAACGACGACTCTCCGTAGAACGGCACAGCGAAGAGCTTGTCGTCGACGGTGAGCGCTTCTCTGACGGGCGGAAGGATGTCGTCGACGTCGTAGTCCGTGTCATCGCCGGCCAGGTCTGTCAGATCGACGAGCCAGTCGTTCTGCCCCCAGATCGGCACCTCGTAGCTGCCGACGGTCACGATGTCGTACTGGCCTCCCTGTGTGGCGACGTCTTTGGTGACGGCGTCGCGAAGGTCGTTCTCCTCCATCTGGATGAAGTTGACCTTGATGTCCGGGTGCTCTTCTTCGAAGGTGCCCTTGAGCTCCTCCATGTCTTTCATCTGGGGGTTGTTCACGGTGGCGAGAGTCAGCGTGACCTGCTCTCCGTCTCCGCCTCCGCCTCCTCCGCCGCCGGCGCCCGCGCAGCCCGCGAGCACCACACCAACAGAAGCAACGGCGGCCAGGGTGAGCCACTGCTTTCTTCTGGAATAAGACTTCGTCATCTCATTGCCTTTCGTCTTCATCGACACGTCCTGGACGGACATCATTCACCACTATCAATCCGAAACTGTTTGCTTTTCAAGATCCGGTGTTGTTTTGTAACGCTATCGTGATCGAACCATGCCCGAATATTCTGCTTTTCGACCACAGTAGCGACAAATTCGGGCACGGCGCCACCGGATTCGCTATTCTGACTGAGACCGCGCGAAGGAGCAGGCCGTGTACCCAGCCGAACGACAGGCGGCGATCCTCGAGATCGCCCAATCCGGTGACGGAACCATCTCCGTCACCGCGATGGGCGAGCGGCTGCAGGTCACCCCGGAGACCATCAGGCGAGACCTCGCTGTTCTCGAACGACAGGGCGTCATCATGCGGGTGCACGGCGGCGCCCGCCTCACCCGCGGCACCCCGTTCGAACTGTCACTCGCGCGGCGCCAGCTCGACGAGGCAGACGAGAAGCGCGCCATCGCCGGTCGTGTGCTGCGCGAGCTGCCCGCTGACGGGGTCGTCCTTCTCGATTCAGGATCCCTGACGCTGGTCGTCGCCTCGATGTTTCCCTTAGATCGGGAACTGATCGTCGTCACCAACAACCTTCCCGCGGTGCGGCTGCTCACCGAGCACCCGCTTCTCACCGTGCTCGCGCTCCCGGGGCGCGTGCGCAGTCTCACGCTGGGCACCGTCGACGAGTGGACGCGCGAGCGCATCAGCTCTCTCAACGTCGATCTCGCGATTCTCGGCGGCAACGGACTCACCATAGCGGCCGGCCTCACCACAACCGTGCCGGACGAAGCCGAGGTCAAACGCGCGATGCTGCTCTCGGCCAGACGGCGTTTGCTCGCCATCACGTCCACGAAGATCGGACATTCGTCGTTCTGCCATGTCGCCGACCTCAACGAGCTCGACATGATCGTCACGGACTCTCGCATCGACCCCGACCAGGCCTCTGACCTCAGCTCGGCCGGCCCTGAGCTCGTCGTCGTGGGCTGACGGCGTGTTCGTGCCGCCGCACGGCGGCACGGCATCCGCTCACCTCTCGGCCACGCATCCGCTCGCCCCATCACCCACAGCCACAGCCACAGTGACAGCCACACGCATAGACAGAAGGAAGAACATGTCTCTCGCCACCACGGGCCAGATCATCGGCGATGCCGGTGCCGTCGCCGCGTTCAACGTCATCCAGATCGAGCACGCAGAGGCCATCGTCGCGGGCGCAGAGAACGCAGGCCTGCCCGTTGTGCTGCAGATCTCTGAGAACGCGGCCGCCTACCATGGCTCGCTCGCGCCGATCGCCCTCGCGACGCGCAGGCTCGCCGAGCGCGCCACGGTTCCCGTCGCGGTGCACCTCGACCACGCCGAGAACGAGGCGCTCGTCGACGAGGCCATCGAGCTCGGCGTGACGTCGGTGATGTTCGACGCCTCGAAGCTGAGCTACGCAGACAATGTCGCGCGCACGGCGGCTGTGACGGAGCGGGCGCACACACACGGCGTCTGGGTCGAGGCCGAGCTCGGCGAGATCGGCGGCAAAGACGGTGCCCACGCTCCAGGCGTTCGCACAGACGTCGAGGATGCCGTCAGGTTCGTCTCGCAGACCGGTGTCGACGGGCTCGCTGTCGCCGTGGGCAGCTCACACGCGATGACAACGAGGAGCGCCAGCCTCGACTTCGAGCTGATCGCACGGCTTCACGCCGCACTGTCCGTGCCGCTTGTGCTGCACGGGTCGAGCGGGGTGACGGACGCGGACATCCGTGAGGCCGTCGCGAGTGGCATGAGCAAGATCAACATCTCGACCCACATCAACGCGGTGTTCACCCGCGCGGTGCGCGCTGCGCTCGACGCACGGCCAGAGCTCGTTGATCCTCGCAAATACCTCGGGCCAGGGCGCGACGCCGTCGCCGTCGAGGTGCAGCGGCTCATAGAACTCATCAGCGGTCGCTGAGCCGGCGCAGCTCTCGTCCGACACGCGCATCCGCTCCGGAGCATCCGCCACGCCCCGCGCCGCGCATCCACCACGCGCATCCGCTCCGCCACGCGCTACACCATTTGTGACGCGCGGGCCTATTTCGTGTAGCGCGTCACAAATCGAGGCGCGCGTGGCGGAACTCGAGCTCGATCCTGGACGCGCCGGCGCCCTGCAGCCCGGTCACCGGGCGGTGACGAGCACCTTCACCTCTTCGCCGCCGGCGGATGCGGCAAACGCCTCAGCCACCCGATCGAGCGGGAAGCTGCTCGTCACGATGTCGTCGACGCGCACCTCACCGGCACTGATGATCTCGAGAGACGTCGCGTAGTCTTCTGGCAGATACGTCGCGCTGCCCTGGATGCGCACCTGCAGATCCTGGATCTGCGGCAACGGCACCGTCACGGGCGCGGCGGGCACACCGACGACCATAACGGTACCGCCCTTCATCGCGAGTGAGACCGCCTGGTCGACGGTCGGCTGGATCGCCACGCAGTCGAACACCACATCGGCGCTCTCGCCGAGCTCATCGCGAATCGCCTCGACCGCGTCTGCTCGTGTGGCGTCGACGACGGCATCCGCCCCGAGCCGCAGGGCGCGCTCACGTTTCGACGGCAGCATGTCGGTCATCACGATGCGGCGAGCGCCGGCGTGCCTCGCCGCCGCGAGCACAAAAAGCCCGATCGTGCCGGCGCCGATGATCACCACCGCCTTGCCCTCGACCCCGCCAGAGAGCCTGACCGCGTGCACGGGTGTCGCCAGCGGCTCGATGAGCGCGGCCTGCAGGTCGTCCACGTCGTCTGGGATGATGTGGAGGCGGTTGGCGGGGATCGTGAAGAAGTCTGCCATCCCGCCCTGGTCGTAGCCGCAGCCGAAGAAGCGCAGGTTCTCGCAGAGGTTCGATCGCCCGGTCATGCACATCTTGCACTCCCAGCACGGAAGCGTCGGCTCCACGGTGACCCGGTCGCCGACGGCGACGCCCGTGACCTCCTGCCCGATCTCAGTGACCCTGCCGACGACCTCGTGCCCCGGCAGGTAGGGAAGGGGCACAAACGGATGTTGTCCGTGCAGGGCGTGTGTGTCCGACCCGCACACTCCGGTGACGGTCATCTCGACGAGCGCTTCGTCTGGTCGCGGCACTGGCTTCTCGGCCGTTGTGACAACAACCTCACCGAGAGATCGCGCGACGACCCTCCTCATCGGGGAGCTCACGGCATCCTGATCGGCGCTCACGGCACGACCTGGATCTTGCGACCCTTGCCCTCGCGAAAGAGGTCGAGCGCATGGGCGTACTGCTCGAGCGGAAGCCTGTCGCTGATGAAGACCTCTGGATCGATGACCCCCGTCGCGAACAGGTCGACGGCACGGTCATACGAGTTGAGGGTCGCCATCGACCCGACGATGGTGATCTCGTGGCGAAAGATCTTGTAGGGCTCGATCGTCGCTCTCGCCGCATACGACGCCACACCGAACTGCAGAAAGGTGCCTCCCCTGTCCACACGCCCGAGGCCGTCTTGAATGGCACGTTCGTTGCCCGTCGCATCGATGACGAGTTCCCAGCCGTAGGGGCGATCGAGCTGATCGGCCGAGGTGACGGCCGCATCGCACCCGAGCGTCGCCGCAACCTCGAGCTTCGCCGGGTTCATGTCGACGACCTCGACACTGGCGAGCCCTGCTCGTTTCGCGAGCTGCAGCATCATGAGGCCCATGGTGCCCGCGCCATAGATCAGCGCGCGGTTGCCCATCTGATTGCGCAACACGTCGTAGCCCCTGATGGCGCACGAGAGCGGCTCGATCAGCGACGCGTCGATCGCGCGCACGTTCTCTGGGAGCTTCACGAGGTACTTCGAGCCGACGGCGGCGAACTCGGCTGCGCCTCCGTTGAATGAGGTGCCGTATCCGCCGGCGACCTCGCAGAGGTTCGTCAGCCCCTTGCGGCAGTACCGGCATTCGTAGCAGATGAACGAGGGGTTCACCCCCACCTGGTCTCCGACGACGACGTCGGTGACCTCGCCGCCGACGGCGACGACCTCACCCGCGAACTCGTGCCCGGGAACGATGGGAAAGGTGTCGGCGAACTCCCCCTGCAGAATGTGCAGGTCGGTGCCGCAGATCCCGGCAGAGGCGACGTCGACGATGACATCTTTGGGGCCGGGGGCCGGGTCGGGGATCGTTGTATATTCAACGACCCCCGGTTCGGTGAACAGTGCGGCTTTCATCTGGTTCCTCTCTTCGGTTCAGCCCGCTGGCTCACGTTCGGCGAGCAGAGGGCTGTCCGGGGCACTGACGACGAGGTCGGCCCGCGGTCTCGTGGTCTCAACGAGGTCGGCGTTGCGCTGGTCTGTTCCGAGCGCCCACTCTCGGGCGTTCACCGCGTCGCGGCCGAACTGCTCGTGGCGCCGGATCAGCCGCGCCTTGCGCACCTCGTCGGGCGGGGCGACGAACCAGCACTCGTCGAGGTGGGGCCGCACAGCCTCCCACCCCCCGCTCGGCAGCAGCAGGTAGTTGCCCTCGGTGATCACAAGCGGCGTATGCCTGCGCACGGGAACCGCACTGCCGACGGAGGCATCCAGCGCCCGGTCGAAGACGGGGGCGTAGATGACATCGTCTGACGGAGCGGATGCCTGCCTGACGATCCGCTCGAGAAGCGCAACGTAGCCGGCGACGTCGAAGGTGTCTGGCGCCCCCTTGCGATCGCGGCTGTTCAGGTCGTCGAGAACCGAGTTCGCGAGGTGAAAGCCGTCCATGGTCACGAGAACCGCATCATCGCCGAGAGCGTGTGCGAGTGCGTGGGCGAGAGTCGTCTTGCCTGCACCCGGGGCTCCCGTGAGACCGAGAATGCGCCTGTCACCGGTCTGCACCAGATCTCGCGCCCGTGCGACGAGCGCCTCGAACGAGAGGACCCTGGCATCATCGGGGGCGTCAGCGTGCGTCACGGGCAAGGTTCTTTCTGCGGGCGGTCGGCCTCAGCGAGGGCCGGTTCCTTACAGCTTATTACCCGCCACGCGCCACATCGTTTGCGACCGCCAGCCTGTGTTCGGTAGCGCGCGGCAACGGAATGGCGTGTGAGGGGCGGGGCAGCTGCACCCCTCCCCCTCACAGTGCGAGATGCAGCGCGAGGGCGTTGTCTATCCGTCGCATGACCTCTGCGTCGACCCATCCGACGGGCCGCACAAGGCGCATGACCGAAACGGATCGCACCTGTTCGGCCCGGGCTTTCGACAGCCGGCCGAGTCCGGTGTCAGAAGGCTCGAGTTCGACCTGGAACGGAAAGACGCGGCCGACGTTCGACGTGACAGGCACGACTGTCACCACGCCGCTCTGCGTTCGTGCCGCCGCCACGTCGGCGGCGTTGTTGCTGACAATGACCGCCGGCCGCACCTTTCCGCCCGACGTTCTCAGATCAGAAGCGATCGAAGCAGCTCTCGGCGAACTGCTTCAGAGCAACCAGACCGCCGGCACTCATCAGCGATGCGTCCGTCTCTGACCACGAGCACACGATCTGCGGCGGAGAGGGCGTCGTCGACAGAACCGGTGCTCAACACCACCGCGGCTCCGGACGCGGCGAGACGACGGACGGCGGTGATACGGCGCTCGCGATCGGCCTCGAACGGCTGGTCGAGCAGCACAACACGGGGAACACGCGCTCCGGTCACGGCGAGTTTCTCGGTGCCGGACTCTCTGGCGGTGGCCCATCCCTCGAGCACCGCTGAGAACTGTGCCGGACCCTGCCGCCCGGCGAGTCCGCGGGTGACGGTTCGCGCCGCGACATATTCTCGGCGTGCGTCGACAACACCCGCCTTCGCCAGACGCGCCAGCGACCCGCTCGTCACGCGGGTTGTGATTCCGCCGATGGCGCTGACCTCGTACCCCATCGGATGCTCACTGCCGAACACCACTCCCTCATGGATGCTGCGCTCGACGGACAGGGTGTCGGTCTGCACGTCGTCGACGGCCACGGTCCCGCCCACATGGCGGCCGAAACTCCTGGCGAAGAGGCTCGCGAGCAACTCGGTGCTTCCCTCCCCGATGAGAACAAGGGTCTCGCCGCCGTTCGCCGTGAGAGACACGTCCGTCGCGATGTTCCGCCCGTTCCCGAGGGGCGGGGCGACGGTCCATGCGTCGACGACAAAACGATGAGTCACCGAAGAACCCGGTTCGCGATCGCGCACCGGGCCCGTCTTCTGCTCGCGCTCCCGTTCGGTCTCCTGTCCCTGTTCACGGGCCGCACCGCCAGACGGATGCTCCGGCGACGCCACGAGCAGGTCGAGAACGTTCTCGAGATCGGTTTCGCCGAGTCCCTCCGGCTCCGTCGCGACAACGGAGCCGGCAACCCTGCCGTCTTTCACCGCGACGATGCGCTGTGCGATGTGAGTGAAAGCGGCGAGGGGCGCGCCGAGCACGAACACTCGAGTGCCAGAGTCCGCAAGCAACCCGAGCGCCGAGCCGATTCGCGGGTCATCGAGCGAAGCGGCGCGCGCCGCGTCGACGAAGACGACAGGAGTGCGACGCACGAGTGCCTGCGCGCAGCTGAGCAGCGCACTCTCGGCAGCGGTGAGGTTCTCGACGCGGCTCGAGGGCTCGCGGTCGACTCCGACAAGCGCCAGCAGCCGTCCGGCCTCCGTCGCCTGCTGCTCGCGACGCACGATCCCGAACCGGCGGATCTCGTGGCCGAGAAAAAGGCTCTCTGCAACGGTGCCGAACGCCGAGATCGTCGATCGCCTCGCGACGACGGGGGCGACGCGCAGCTCGGCGGCGGTTGCGAGACCGGCGCGCTCGACGAGTTCGGGCGACACGTCAACACAGTCGGTGACGATCTGCGTGATCTGCGCCGGCTCAGAGTCGGCGTCGGCATCCGTGTGCACAGAGCCAGCCTACGGCCGGTCGACGACGACACCGAAAGCCGCAGCCCCTGTTCCCGAGCCGGTTCCTGCTCCGGTGACACCGGGACCGGGATCGGGATCGGGACCGCAGCTCCGGCTCGCGAACCGCTCCTGCTTCGATGACACCGAAAGCCGCGGCCACAGCCCGCGACCTGCTCCTGCACCGGCGACGGTCAGAACCCCTGCGCGAGACGGTAATAGGCGTTGTTCCAGCGCACCTCGCGCTCGAAACCGGCGCGTGTGGTCGACTCGTCGATGGTCAGCAGCTCAACCCCCGCCATCTCGGCGAAGTCGTGGAACGCCTCGATACCGAGCGCCGTCGACATCACCGTGTGGTGCGCTCCCCCCGCGGTCAGCCAGGCGGCCGCCGACGTGGCGAAGTCCGGCTCGGGCTTCCAGACCGCGCGGCCGACGGGCAGCTTCGGCAGGTCTTCGAGTGGTTCGACCACCTCGACGACGTTCGCCACCAGACGGAACCGGTCACGCATGTCGGCGAGCGACACAACGACCGCTGGGCCGGCATCCGCTGTGAACACCAGGCGAACGGGGTCGTCTTTGCCGCCGATGCCGAGCGGATGCACCTCGAGCGACGCGGTGCCCGCGGACAGGGCCGGGCTCACCTCGAGCATGTGCGCACCGAGGATCAGCTCGTTGCCCGGTTCGAGGTGGTAGGTGTAGTCCTCCATCAGGGATGCCCCGCCGGGCAGGCCCGCGCCCATCACGTTCGCCGCGCGCACGAGGATCGCCGTCTTCCAGTCGCCTTCCGCGCCGAAGCCGTAGCCGTCGGCCATCAGCCGCTGCACGGCGAGGCCCGGCAGTTGCCTCAGGGCGCCGAGGTCTTCGAACGACGTGGTGAACGCACCGAAACCACCATCTTCGAGGAACGATCGCAGCCCGATCTCGATCGCCGCTCCGTCGCGGAGCGACCGGTGGCGCTCACCGTCCGCCCGCAGCTCGGGCACAACCGCGTAGAGCTCCTCGTACTCCCGCACGAGAGCGTCGATCTGACGCTCGGTGGCCCGGCCAACGGCATCCGCCAGCTCGTTGACGCCCCAGGTGTTGACCTGCACGCCGAAGCGCAGTTCTGCTTCGGTCTTGTCGCCCTCTGTCACGGCGACGTAACGCATGTTGTCGCCGAAGCGCGCGAGCTTGAGGGTCCGTGTTGCCGCCCAGCCGGCTGCTGCACGCTGCCACGTGCCGACCTGTGCCGTGACGACCGGGTTCGAGACGTGCCCGACGACCGTCTTGCGAGACACACCGAGCCGCGTCTGGATGTACCCGAACTCGCGATCGCCGTGCGCTGCCTGGTTGAGGTTCATGAAGTCGAAGTCGATCTCTGACCAGGGCAGGTCGCGATGCGCCTGCGTGTGCAGGTGCAGCAGGGGTTTGCGCAGGGCGTCGAGGCCGGCGATCCACATCTTGGCGGGGCTGAAGGTGTGCATCCACACCGTGAGCCCGATCACGCGGTCGTCTGCGTTGGCGTCGAGCACCGCCCGTCTGATCGCGTCTGCGTCGGTGAGCACAGGTTTCCAGACGACGCGAACGGGCACGTCGACGGATGCCTCGAGCTCAGCGGCGATCCGCTGCGACTGCTCTGCGACCTGTCGCAGGGTCTCGTCGCCATAGAGTCCCTGGCTTCCGGTGAGAAACCAGACCTCGTAGTCGTCGAACGATGTGGTGAGAGTGGGCATGACCTGTCTCCAGTGGTGTGGTGGGGGGTTCGTTGCCGCGGTCAGTTTCTGGCCGACGACGGGCGCGTTTTCACCCGATCCGGACGTTTTCACCCGGCACCGCGGGTGAAAACGTCCGGAACAGATGAAGACGCGAAGAGGGGCCGAGCCTGTCGAGGTTCATTCGGTGAGCGCTCCCTGTGGCGCCTGGCCGTAGACGTTCTGATAGCGGTCGAAGAGTGCGTCGATCGCAGCCTGCGGGATCGGCACGGGCTCGCCGAGCTGGCGCGAGATGTGCACGGTGCGGGCGATGTCCTCGATCATCACGGCGGCCTTGACGGCATCCCGCGCGTCTTTGCCGATCGTGAACGGGCCGTGGTTCTGCATGAGCACAGCCCTGGATCGGTGCCCCATGAGCGTCTCGACGATCCCTTGCCCGATCGAGTCGTCTCCGATGATGGCGAACGGGCCGACGGGAATGTCCGAACCGAATTCGTCTGCCATCGCGGTGATCACACACGGGATCGGCTCTGCACGTGCCGCCCATGCCGTCGCGTAGGTGGAGTGGGTGTGCACAACACCGCCCACCTCAGGCATGTGGCGATAGACGTACGCGTGGGCCGCCGTGTCACTCGACGGCGAGCGATCAGAGCCCGGTGTGCCAGGGACCACCCCGCCGTCGAGGTCGCAGAGGACCATGTTGTCTGGCGTCAGGTCGTCGTAGTCGACGCCGCTCGGCTTGATCACAAAGAGGTCCGCGCCCGGCACCCGGCCAGACACGTTGCCTCCCGTCCAGACGACGAGGCCGTATCGAACGAGCTCGTTGTGCAGGCGCGCGACGTCTGCCCGCACCCGCTCGACGGCATCCGCCACCTCTGCGCTGAGCTCGGTCACGTGGTCTCCTGTCTCGTCTGCCCCGTGGGGTTCTGCCTCGCCGGGACATGCCGGCGCCCGGTCTGCCGGCGCCCGATCATGTGAGCGCCTCGCGCCTCATCGCCTTCAACCGGTGCATCACGTCGTTCGCGCCGCGCCCGAAGTAGTCGTGCAGGGCGAGGTACTCCGCATAGAGGGCGTCATAGGCGTCAGCGGCCTCTTCGTCTGGGGTGTAGACGTTGCGGTTCACGCGCCCCATGGCCTCGCCCGCAGCCGTGGCATCCTGGTATGCACCGGCAGCGACGGCCCCATGGATCGCCGAACCGAGCGCGGGCCCCTGGCTGCTCACGATGGTCGAGATCGGCATCCGAAGAACGTTCGCGTAGACCTGCATCAGGAACGCATTCTTCACGAGGCCGCCCGCCGCGATGAACTCGGTCACGGGGACCCCCGACGCGTTGAACGCCTCGACGATGACGCGAGTGCCGAACGCCGTCGCCTCGAGCAGGGCCCGATAGATCTCTTCTGGCCTGGTGGTCAGGGTGGTACCGACGACCACCCCAGAGAGCTCGTGGTCGACGAGCACGGAACGGTTGCCGGACTGCCAGTCGAGGGCGACGAGCCCGTGCGCGCCGACGGGCTGGTCTTCGATCAGAGCCGTCAGATGCTGGTGGATGCTGCGCCCCGCCTTCTCTGCAGCGGCGTGGTACGAGCCGGGCACCTGGTTCCCGACGTACCAGGCGAAGATGTCACCCACACCGGACTGGCCGGCCTCATAACCGTAGTATCCGGCGACGATGCCGCCGTCGACGACGCCGCACATCCCCGGCACCTCTGCCCGCAGCTCCGAGTTCATCACGTGACAGGTCGATGTGCCCATGATCGCGAGCATCTGCCCCGGCTCCGTGGCCTGGGCCGCGGGTGCGGTCACATGGGCGTCGACGTTCCCGCTGGCGACGGCGATGCCCTCTGGCAGTCCTGTCCAGTGGGCGGCCTCCGCGCTCAGCCCGCCGACGGATTCTCCGAGCTGCACGATCTCGTGGGCGACCTTCGTCTCGGCGAAGTCGGCGAAGTCCGGATTGAGCGCACCGAGGAACTCGCGACTCGGGTACTCGCCGTCCTGGAGGATCCCCTTGTATCCCGCCGTGCACGCGTTGCGCAGATATCGACCGGTGAGCTGCCAGACGATCCAGTCTGCGCCCTCGACCCAGTGGTCCATGCGGTGATAGAGCTCAGGGTCCTCTTCGAGCAGCTGCAGTCCTTTGGCGAACTCCCACTCGCTCGAGATCAGCCCGCCGTAGCGCGGCAGCCAGGACTCGCCCCGTGAGGCCGCCAGCTCGTTGATGCGGTCGGCCTGCGGCTGGGCGGCGTGGTGCTTCCAGAGCTTGACGTACGCGTGTGGTCTGTCGGCGTACTCCGGCAGTTCGTTGAGCGGTGTTCCGTCGGCGATGACGGGGACCATCGTGCACGCCGTGAAGTCCGTGCCGATCCCGATGACCGTGGACGGATCGATGCCCGCAGCCTCTATCGCCTGCGGCACAGCGCTCTTCAGCACGTCGACGTAGTCCTGCGGCACCTGCAGCGCCCAGTCCGGCGGAAGCGACCTGCCTGTCGACGCAAGAGCGGTGTCCATGACCGCGTGTGCATAGGTGTGCTCAGCACTCGCGAGTTCTTCGCCGTCTGACACGCGCACCACAACCGCACGGCCTGAGAGCGTGCCGAAGTCCACCCCGATCACATGGCGCTCCGCCCGGTCGGCGCTTCGAGGGGCATCCGGGGTCATCTGTTCGTCCTTTCGTCTGCGGAACGGGGGGCGGCGCCCGCACCGGCTGACGTCGCTTTTCGGGGTTCACGTGTCGACGGCGGCGCTGCCGAGTCCCGCACAACGAGCCTCGGCTCGGTGAACACAGCATGTTCGCGGGCGTGACCCGCGAGCAGATCGAGCATGGCGGCCATGATGTCCGCACCGAGCAGCGCGAAATCCTGGCGAACGCTCGTCAGGGCGGGCCGAAGATATGCGGCTTCGGGCATGTCGTCGAAGCCGACGACGCTGACATCGTGAGGAACGCGTACTCCCGCGTCGCCGAACGCGGCCATCAGCCCGATCGCCATCTGGTCGTTCGACGAGAAAACCGCTGTGACCTCGTCTCGGGCCGCCAGTTCAGACCCGATGCGATACCCGGATGCCGCGGTCCAGTCCCCCGTGTGAAGCACCTGTGCGCCGAGCCCGTTCTCGGCCAGGGCATCTCGCCACCCCCTGATCCGATTGCGCGCGTCGAGGGAGTATTCGGGGCCGGCGACGTGCGCTATGCGCCTGTGACCGAGGTCGATGAGATGCTCGGTCGCCTGTCTGGCGCCCGAGTACTGGTCGATCGCGACGGTGTGGAGTCCGGAGCGCACGATGCTCGCCGCGGTCACGAGCGGAACGTCGAGAGACATCGATTGCACAGCGTCGATCGCCGCCTGGTGCTGTGCGATGAGCACGAGTCCGGCCACCCCCTCTCCGAGCAGCCTGTCGACGATCTCGTTGATCGTCGCCGGGTCGGCGCCGCTGATCGTGCCGATGCCGACGTGGTAGCCGGCTTGGCGCGCGGCCTCTGAGAACGCGATCATCGTGCTCGTCGGCCCGTGGTTGGGGTTGTCGGTGCCGATCAGGCCGAGTGAGAGCGAGGTGTTCGTCACCAGGCGGCGAGCGGAGCGGTTGGGCCGGTATCCAAGCCTTCTGATGGCATCCTGAACTCTCAGCCTGGTCTCGGGGCGCACGCTCGAGTGGTTGTTGAGCACCCGAGACACCGTCTGGTGAGAGACACCGGCGAGACGCGCGACGTCGATGATGCTCGGCGCCTTCAGCGGCGCTCTGCCATCGGACACCGTCGTCATGTTCACGTTCTCATTAAAGCATGTCGCGCCGTTCGCGCAACCCCGCTGCACCGATCGCCGACACCCCGCCCTATGTGACCTTTGCGGACGCAGGTGGCCGTTCTGACGGCCACCTGCGTCCGCAAAGGTCACATGGAGCGGGGTGATTCGAGCCACCGCCGGGGATATGCGCACGTTCACATCAGCTCGCGCCTCGCCCGGCCACACGAACGATGACAACTCCCTCGGCAGGCGGCCTTGCGAGGCGGTCGACTCCCTCGGCAGGCGGCCTTACGAGGCGGTCGACTCCCTCGGCAGGCGGCCTTACGAGGCGGTCGGACCCTCCCGCGGGTGGCGGCATTGCGGGGCGGCCGGACCCTCCTGCGGGTGGCGGGCCTTGCGGGGCGGCCGACTCCCCAGAGGGTGTCGGCCTCGCGAGGCGCGGCGGGCTCCCGGGTGGCCGGCCGTCTCCGCGTACGCATAACGGATGTCTACTTGCGCGCGCCCATACGGCGCTTGTTGAAGACGTCGAAGGCGACGGCGAGCAGAAGCACAAGACCCTTCACGAACTGCTGGACGTCTGTGGTGACGCCCATCAGCGACATACCGTTGTTGAGCACACCCATGATGAGGCCACCCGTGATCGCGCCGGTGACGGTCCCGATGCCGCCCGTGACGGCGGCTCCGCCGATGAACGCAGCGGCGATCGCGTCGAGCTCGAAAAGGTTTCCCGCGCCCGGCCCCGCCGAGTTGAGCCGCCCGGTGAACACAAGGCCGGCGAGGGCGGCGAGCACACCCATGTTCACAAACAGATAGAAGTCGACGCGTTTGGTCTTGATACCCGAGAGCTCTGCCGCGTGCAGGTTGCCACCACGTGCGTAGATGTGCCGCCCGAACACACTGCGGCTCATCACCAGGCTGTATCCGACGATCAGAACAGCGAGCACAACGAGCACGATGGGCGTTCCGCGGTAGCTGGCGAGAAGATAGGTCAGTCCCAGGATCACCACCACCATAAAGGCGAGTTTCACCGTGAACCAGATGAACGGTTCGTCGACGAGGCCCAGCTTGCCCCGCGAGGTGCGCTGCCGCAGCTGTGCGACGACGAGAGAAAGCGCTGCGATGACACCGAGGCCGACGGTGATCCACTCCAGGTAGGACTGCCCGCCGCTCGGATCGGGAAGGAATCCGCCGCCGAGCTGGCGGTATTCGCTCGGGAAGGGAGTGATCCGCGTGTTGCCGAGAACCATCTGGGTGAGGCCGCGGAACAGGAGCATGCCGGCCAGGGTCACGATGAACGCCGGTATGCCGACCACCGCAACCCAGAACCCCTGCCAGGCACCGACCAGCGCCCCGATGAGCAGCGAGGCGATGAGCGCGATCCACCAGGGAAGGCCCCACTGCGTGATCATCACCCCCGACATCGCTCCGACGAAGGCGGCGACGGAGCCGACGGAGAGATCGATGTGGCCCGCGATGATGATCATCACCATGCCGATCGCCAGGATCAGGATGTAGCTGTTCTGCACAACGATGTTCGAGACGTTGTTCGGCTGCAGCAGCTTGCCGTCCGTCAAGATCTGGAACAGCACGATGATCACGAACAGGGCGACGAAGATGCCGATCTGTCGCATCCGGCTGGCGAGAAAGCCGAGGGTCTCTTTCACGGAGGCCATGGGGTTAGTCCTTTTCCTTGGTCATGTATTGCATAAGCACCTCTGGGTTCGCCTCCGCGATCGGCACATCGGCTGTGATGCGCCCTTCGGCAAGCGTGTAGATGCGGTCGCAGATGCCCAGCAGCTCTGGCAGCTCGCTCGAGATGACGATGATCGCCTTCCCCTCGCGGGCGAGGCGGTTGATGATCGTGTAGATCTCGTATTTCGCCCCGACGTCTATACCCCGTGTCGGCTCGTCGAGGATGAGCACGTCGGGGTCGGCGTACATCCACTTCGAGAGCACGACCTTCTGCTGATTGCCACCTGAGAGCTGCCCGGTCACCGTCGACACCGAGGGCGCCTTGATGTTCATGGCTTTTCGATAGTCGTCTGCGACGAGGATCTCTTTGTTGCCGTCGACCCAACCTCCAGGGGAGATCTTCTCGAGGGCTGCCATCGAGATATTGCGCTTGATGTCCTCGAGCAGGTTCAGGCCGTACCGTTTGCGGTCCTCTGTGGCGTACGCGATCCCGCAGGCGATGGCATCCGACACGGTCTTCACCTTGACCTCTTTGCCGCGCATGAAGATGCGGCCCGAGATGTTCGAGCCGTATGCGCGCCCGAAGATGCTCATGGCGAGCTCGGTGCGACCGGCTCCCATCAGACCGGCGATCCCGACGACCTCACCCTGCCTGACAGAGAGGTTCACGTGATCGCTCACGACCCGTGCGTGCTCCTGCGGGTGGTGAACGGTCCAGTCCTCGACGCGCAGTGCCTCTTCGCCGATGTGTGGGGTGCGATCGGGGTACCTGTGTTCCAGGTCTCGGCCGACCATTCCCTTGATGATGCGGTCCTCTGACACCGCGCCCGCCAGGTCGAGGGTCTCGATGATACGGCCGTCGCGCAGGATAGTGACCCTGTCCGCGACGCTCCTGATCTCGTTCAGCTTGTGCGAGATGATGATGCAGGTGATGCCCTGGTCGCGAAGCTGTGTGATCAGGCCGAGCAGGTGCGCGGAATCCTCGTCGTTGAGCGCGGCCGTCGGCTCGTCGAGGATCAGAAGTCTCACCTCTTTCGAGAGAGCCTTCGCGATCTCGACCAGCTGCTGTTTGCCGACGCCGATGTCCATGATCTTCGTCGACGGATTCTCGGCCAGCCCGACCCGCTTGAGGAGCGTGTCTGCCTTCTGAAAGGTGTCGTTCCAGTTGATCCATCCGCCGCGTGCTCTCTCGTTGCCGAGAAAGATGTTCTCGGCGATCGAGAGATACGGGCTCAGGGCGAGTTCCTGGTGGATGATGACGATTCCATGCTGCTCGCTGTCCCGGATGTCGCTGAACGCAACGGTCTCGTTCTCAAAGACGATGTCGCCGTCATAGCTCCCGTGCGGGTACACCCCGGAGAGCACTTTCATCAGCGTCGATTTTCCCGCGCCGTTCTCGCCGCAGATGGCGTGGACCTCGCCGTGTTTCACGTCGAGGTTCACGTTCTGCAGCGCCTTGACGCCGGGGAAGGTCTTGGTGATGTCGCGCATCTCGAGAATGTTCTCGGTCATGTGATGCCTCGTTCTGTGTGCGAATGCTGTTGTCGAAGCCCGGTGCCCGCTGCCCGCGAACAAAGCCGGGATGCCTCTGGTCCGGCCGCGACGCCGGGCCGCCCCTACCCACGGGCCGGAGCGGGCGGCGCGCACGGGTGGTGTGTGCGCGCCGCCTCATCGCTGGACTACTGAAGGTCGTCCTCCGAGTAGTATTCGCTGTCGACCAGCACCTCTTCATAGTTCTCTGCTGTGACGATCGTCGACTCGAGCAGGTAGGAGGGAACGACCTTCACACCGTTGTCGTATGTCTCGGTGTCATTCACCTCGGGCTCTTCGCCGTTCAGAAGGGCATCGACCATCTCGACGGCCTGTGCGCCCAGCTCCCTGGTGTCTTTGAAGATCGACGAGTACTGCTCACCGGCGATGATCGACTTGACCGAGCCGACCTCGGCGTCCTGGCCGGTGATGATCGGAAGGTCGTCTGTGGAGTATCCGCTCGAGACCAGTGCAGAGATGATGCCGATCGACAGACCGTCATAGGGCGAGAGCACACCGTCGAGCCTGGTGTCTCCGATCACGGTGATCAGGTCCTCCATACGGTCCTGCGCGTTCTCTGGCAGCCACCTCAGGGTCGCGGCCTGCTCGAACCCGGTCTGTCCGCTCGGCACGGTCAGCACACCGCTGTCGAGGTAGGGCTGAAGCGTCTCCATGGCGCCGTCCCAGAAGAACTTCGAGTTGTTGTCGTCCGGGCTGCCCGCGAACAGCTCGACGTTGAACGGTCCGGTTTCGCCGGTGTCTTCGCCGTTCTCGTCGAGCACACCCATTCCCGTGAGGAGCGAGGTCGCCTGCTGCACACCGACCTCGAAGTTGTCGAAGGTCGTGTAGTAGTCGACGTTCTCGGTCCCGTTGATCAGGCGATCATATGCGATCACGGGAATATCTGCCGCCGCCGCCTGCTCGAGCACGTCTGTGAGTGTCGTTCCGTCGATCGACGCGATGATCAGCGCCTCTGCCCCGCTCGTGATCATGTTCTCGATCTGCGACACCTGGGTCGGGATGTCATCGTTTGCGAACTGCAGGTCGACCTCGTAGCCGAGTTCTTCGAGCTCGGCCTTGACGTTGTCGCCGTCTGCGATCCAACGCTCGGACGTCTGCGTCGGCATGGCGACGCCGACGATGGCGCCCTCGGTGCTTCCGTCGTCGTCGCCTCCGCCCGTGCCCGCGCGGCCGCCGCTGCATGCGGCGAGCGACACGGCGAGAAGACCGGCAGTCGCTACTCCGAACAGCCTCTTTGCTGATTTCACTGTGTGTTCCTTTCGTTGGTGGTTCTCTCGATGGCTCAGGCTGATGCGGCGCCCGGACGCCGTCCGGATGCCGCGGCGAACGTTGTGGGGAGCGGCGTGTCGGCGGGCGAGAACACCCGCAGGTAGGCCGAGGTGCGGGCATCCTGCTCCGCGGTGAGCGCACGGCGGAGCGCGGCGCGCGCGTTGTCGTCTGCGGCGACGACCCCGACGCCCGGGACGGCGGCGAGTGCGCGGCCATCGGCATCGAGCAGGTCGATCAGGCGACTCATCGTCTGCTCGCCGACGGCTTGCGGGGTGTCGCCCATGGTCGCCCCGATGACGGCGCAGTGACCGCCCGTGCGCAGCGGGATGTCGTGGGCGTGATCGACGGCCGCCGCCGACTCGGCGCGTGCGGTGGCCGCGGGGAGTGTGGCGACGAGAACAGCCCCTGTCGCACGGCTGGAGCGATAGAGTCCCGCGTGCACGTCGACGTGACGCGAGGCTGTCCGCGTGCTTCCCGGCGTCGAGTCGACGACTTCGGCATCTGCCACACGAATGAGCTGTGTGCCGAGGGCGGCGTCGCCGTTCGCGGCGTCACTCGGTGTCGCGACGAACAGGTCGGCGGCGACACGCACCGAGACGCTCGAGAACTCGGCCGCGACGGGGTCGATGCGCTGGAGTTCCGCTCGCACGCGTGCGACTTCTTCACGCGCCCTGGCGATGGCGACCTCGGTCTCAGGTGTGCGAGAGGCCATCACAGCACCCCTGCGCTGCTCATGCCTCTGGACACTGCTGACTCCTTCGTCCTTGGATGTGACCGGTCACATTCCGTTACATGGCGATATTACCCAGCCCCCACGCGTTGTCAAGCCCTCGGGCGAAACTCCTGGAACGGCGCTGGGCCAGACGAGGCCCTCTCGACGAGGTGCGGGCTGATGAGCTCGGGCGTGTGCAGCTCTTCACCCCTGATCTGGCGCAGGAGCATGCCGACAGCCCGCTCGCCCAGCTCAGCGAAGTCCTGGCGCACCGTCGTCAGCGGAGGAAAGAAATGCTGCGACTCCGGGATGTCGTCGAATCCGACGACACTCAGGTCGTGAGGAACCGAGAGGCCTGCATCGCGGCAGGCGTGCAACACTCCGAGCGCCATCTGGTCGTTCGCCGCGAAGATCGCCGTGAAGTCGCGGAGGGTCAGCAGCTCCCGGCCCGCGCGGTATCCGAACTGCGCGGTCCAGTCCCCCAGGATCGGAGCCCTGACCGAGAGATCTGCATCACTCAGCTCGGCGATGTATCCCTGCATCCTCGCTTCCGCTTCGATCCAGTCCTGCGGGCCGGCGAGGTGGATGATGTCTTCGTGTCCGAGGTCGATGAGGTGCCTCACCGCCTGCCTGGCTCCAGCCTGCTGGTCGACCCAGGTGCTTTTGCCCTCGCCCGGATAGGACGGGTTCAGGGTGACGAGAGGCACCCTCACCGACATGTCCTCGATCACCTCGAACACACTCACCTGCGGCGCGATGACCACGAGGCCCTCGACCGACTGGCCGACGAGGTGGTCGAGGGCGGCTCTGATGCCTGCCTCGTCGCGCGACGCGATGTTGGTCACGGTGACGAGGTATCCCTCGCGCCGCGCCGCCGCCTCGATCGACTGAATGCTCGTGGCCGGGCCGTAATACGACAGTTGCGAGGTGAGCACACCGATCATCTGCGAGCGACGGGTGACAAGCCGCCTGGCGGCCTGGTTCGGCCTGAAGTCGAGCTCACGCATCGCGTCGAGCACCCGTTGCCTCGTGCCAGGGCGGATGCTCGGGTGATCGTTGAGCACACGCGACACGGTCTGGTGCGACACACCCGCACGACGCGCGACATCGCGGATGTTCGGCGCCCTCGCGTTCTCAACTCCAGTCGGCATGGTCTTCCACTTGTTCGGGATGTGACCGTACACATCCAGAAGAAGTCTATTCCCACCCCTTGCCAGCCGCAGCCGGAGGCGCAAGGCTGGCCTCAGGCATCCGCCAGCGGACGAACACGAAGGAGCATGGCCATGGCATTCGACGACATCACCAAGAAGGCGCAGGACTTCCTCGCAGACAACAAGGTGCAGGATGCGCTGAAGAGCGAGAGGGCCGAAGACATCAGTGACCGGGTGCTCGACGGCGTCGCCGATGCCGCGAACAAGGTCACAGGAGGAAAGCACGAAGAGAAGATCAACGACGCCAGGGAGTCAGCCGACAAGCGGATCGGCGACCAGTAGCGCGTCGGCTCGATCGGTGCTCCGAGCGTGCGGGCACCGGTCGCTGCCCGCCATGCCCAGTGCGCCTGCGCCTCGGCCGAGCCGCGGCGGCCTCAGTCGAGCGATCGCGCCAGCAGCTCGCCGGCGACGCGAAGCCACCGAGGGGCATCGTCGATGGCAGCCTCGACACTGCCCGAAACACTCACGAGCGATGCGGCGGCATGAAAAAGCTCCGTGGTCTCCGCGTCGATGGAGCCGGCGACGAGCATGGCCCGCGAACCCGGCGCGGCGAGCGATGCGATGTAGCTCGGCACTTTGCCCGCGGCTGACTGAGCGTCGAAGCGACCCTCTCCGGTCACAACGACATCGGCCGTGCCGACGACCCCCGGCGCCCCGAGGGCGTCACCGACGGCATCCGCGCCGAGCGCCCGTTCAGCGCCCCAGGCCAGAAGGCCGAAACCGGTTCCGCCCGCAGACCCCGCGCCCGGTGCCGCCTCATCAACGTCGATGAGACGTGCGAACCCGTGCAGATTCGCTTCGAGCTCGATGACCTGCTCCGGCGTCGCCCCCTTCTGCGGGCCGAAAACGGCTGCAGCGCCAGACCCACCGAGCAGCGGATTGGTGACATCGGACAGCATCGTGACCCCGCCGGCCGGAAGCGGCCGCAGACCAGAGAGCTCAACGGATGCGACGCTCGCGAGCCCCGCATTGCCCAGTGACACGGGCTCGCCGGCCGAGTCGAGAAGACGGGCGCCGAGTGCGACAAGCGCGCCGGCCCCCGCATCCGTCGACGAGCTTCCGCCGAGAGCGAGGAGCAGCCCGCACACACCGTGGTCGAGAGCGGCGGCGATGGCCTGTCCGAACCCGAGTGTGTGCGCACCGAAGGGCTGAAGGGGGTCGAGCAGGGTGATCCCGCTTGTGTTCGCGAGTTCGACGACCCCGCGGCCGTCCGGCAGAAGCAGCCAGAATGCGTCGACCATCGTGCCGTCAGGTCCGACGACGCGCACGGGCATCCGCTTCGAGCCGGGGACTGCCGTCTCAAACGCCTCGAGGGTTCCCTCTCCGCCGTCGGCCATCGGCAATCGTCTGATCCGATCGTCCGGCCTCGCCTCAGCCCAGCCCTGGGCGATGGCGTCTGCCACCTCGGTGGCCGTCGCCGACCCCTTGAACGAGTCGGGGGCTATGACAACGGTGAGAGCGCGCACTCGTCAAGCCTAGATGCGACAAGGCCGAGCGGGGAGAAGGGCTGATGTCATGGACGCACCCTAGAACCCCAACTATGGTTGAGATCAAGCACGTCGGCCGGCAGACGGACAGCAGAGGGAAGAGATGCCGCAACTCCCCGGAAACAAGCACCAGCCCCTCACGATCGGTGACCTCTCACGCCGAAGCGGCGTCGCGGCGTCCGCCCTGCACTTCTACGAACGCAACGGCCTCATCACCGCTGAGCGCACGGCGGGCAACCAGCGGCGCTACCGGCGGGACACCCTGCGTCGTGTGGCGTTCATCCGCGTCTCACAGCGTGTCGGCATCCCGCTGCGTGACATCAGGGCAGCACTCGAGTCGCTGCCAGAGGGACGCACACCGACCAAGCGGGATTGGGCACAACTGTCTGCCGCATGGCGCACCGAACTCGACGAGCGGATCAACCAGCTCAGGCATCTGCGCGAAGACCTCGACGGATGCATCGGGTGCGGATGCCTCAGCCTCACGACGTGCTCGCTGCAGAACCCTCGCGACGAACTCGGGCGCGCGGGGGATGGTGCACGCCGCTGGGCCGAGTGACCGGGGCCGAGGGCGGGCGAACCGGCCCGCAGCGTGACAGAACCTCGCAGAAGATCCCGCTGCCGGCCGTTGTTCCCGCTGTCAGGATGCTCGGGCGGCGGTGTGTCAGCGTTTGCGCGCTACGGCCTTCTCGATGGCACGCTCGACGTCGGCCAGCAGGTCGTCGATCGACTCGAGACCCACAGACAGCCGAACCACATCGGCGGGAACGGCAAGCTCAGTGCCGGCAACCGACGCATGGGTCATCTCGGCCGGATAGTTGACGAGAGACTCGACGCCGCCGAGCGACTCCGCGAGGGTGAACACACGTGTCTTCTCGGCGAAACGGCGTGCGACACGCTCGCCGCCCGCGAACGCGAGTGAGAGCATCCCCCCGAACTGCGACATCTGCTGCGCGGCGAGGGCGTGCCCGTCGTGCGATTCGAGCCCCGGGTAGAACACCCGGCTGACCGCCGAGTGCGTCTCGAAGTACTCGGCGAGCGCCAGCGCGTTGTCGCTGTGCCGCTGCATCCTGACGTCGAGGGTCTTGATTCCCCTGGTCGTCAGCCACGCGTCGAGCGGAGCCGACACCGCGCCGGCCGCGAACTGGATGAACTTCAGCTTCTCGTGGAGCGCCGCATCGCTCAGCACAACGGCCCCGCCGATCACATCGGAGTGACCTCCGAGGTATTTGGTGGTCGAGTGCACAACGATGTCTGCCCCGAGCGCGAGCGGCTGCTGCAACGCGGGGGTCGCGAACGTGTTGTCGACCACAACGACCAATCCGTGGGCGTGGCCGATCTCACTCAGCTCGGCGATGTCGGTGATCTTCATCAGGGGGTTCGACGGCGTCTCGACCCAGAGCATTTTCGTTGTCTCGGTGACGGCCTTCTCCACAGCCCTGAGGTTCGACATGTCGACGACCGTGTGGGCCACACCCCAATCGCCGAAGATCTGCGCGACGAGACGGTAGGTGCCTCCATACACGTCGTTGCCGATCACCACGTGATCTCCGGGGCGGAGCACCCCGCGCAGCACAGCGTCCTCTGCAGCCAGCCCTGAGGCGAACGAGAGCGCGAACCGCCCGCCTTCGAGTGCCGCCAGCTGCGTCTCGAGAGCCGTGCGGGTGGGGTTGCCTGCTCGCCCGTATTCGTAGCCGTCGCGCAGGCCCCCGATGCCGTCCTGCGCGAACGTCGAGCTCTGGTGGATCGGCGGGATCACGGCGCCCGTGCGCTGTTCCGGGTCCTGCCCGGCGTGGATCGCCTTCGTGGCGAATCCCTGCGATTTCTTGCTCATGGCGCTACCTCTGTCTCGATCGGTCTGTGTTGATCGGTCCGTGTCTTGATCGGTCTGCGGGTGTTTATTCACTCAGGAACGTGAGCAGATCGTGCCGTGTGATCACGGCCTGTGGTTTTCCGTCGCTCGTCACGAGCAGGGCGTCAGACGCGCCGAGCGCGGCACGCGCGTCTTCGACGGAGTCGCCCGCGCCGATGATCGGCAGCGGTGAGTCGACGACGGATGCGACGGCATCCGTCATGCGTGCACGACCGGAGAACACGGCGTCGAGCAGCGAGCGTTCAGACACCGCACCGGCGACCTCACCCATCATCACCGGTGGTTCCGCGGTGAGGACCGGCAGTTGCGACACCCCGAATTCGCTCATCACATCGATCGCCTCGCGCACGGTGTCGCTGGGGTGGGCGTGCAGCAGGGCGGGAAGCTCGCCGCCCTTCGCCGCGACGATGTCGCCGACGGTGCGGTCGCCGTCTGCGGCGAGAAAACCGTACGCGCGCATCCAGCCGTCGTTGAAGATCTTGGCGAGGTAACCCCGACCGCCGTCGGGGAGAAGCACAACAACAACGTCATCCGGCCCGAGCTCACGAGCGGCGCGGAGCGCCGCGACGACGGCCATTCCACTCGACCCGCCGACGAGAAGACCCTCTTCGCGGGCGAGCCTGCGGGTCATCTCGAACGACTCGGCGTCTGAGACGGGAATGACCTCGTTCACCACGCTCGGGTCATATGCCCCCGGCCACATGTCTTCTCCGACACCCTCGACGAGGTAGGGCCTGCCGGTGCCGCCAGAGTACACAGACCCCTCGGGGTCTGCACCGATGATCCGGACCCGGCCCTCTGAGGCCTCGAGCAGATATCGCGCTGTCCCCGTGATCGTGCCTCCGGTGCCGACCCCGGTGACGAAGTGCGTGATCCTGCCCCCGGTGTCGTTCCAGATCTCGGGCCCCGTGGACTCGTAGTGGCTCAGCGGGCCGTTCTGGTTGAAGTACTGGTTCGGCTTGAATGCGCCGGGGATCTCGGCGGCGAGCCGGTCAGAGACCGAGTAATACGACTCGGGATCATCCGGGGCGACCGATGTCGGCGTCACGACCACCTCTGCCCCGTATGCCGTGAGCACCTGTCGCTTCTCTTCGCCCACCTTGTCCGGCACAACGAACACACACCGGTATCCGCGCTGCTGCGCGACGAGCGCGAGACCCACCCCGGTATTGCCAGACGTGGGCTCGACGATCGTTCCGCCCGGTTTCAGCAGCCCGTCTCGCTCCGCCGCATCAACGATCTTCACGGCTATGCGGTCTTTCACCGAGCCGCCGGGGTTCAGGTACTCGACCTTGGCGAGCACCGTGGCGCTGATGCCCTCCGTGACCTGGTTCAGCTTCACCAGAGGGGTGTTGCCGACGAGGTCGACCACCGATTCTGCGTACTTCACGCTTGCTCCTGTTTCCGGCCGTTGCTCGATGCGACCAGCGACCGTTTGGCCGCATAACGAGCCTAACCCGTCGATTCCGCGTGTGACGGAACCACGAAGCCTCTGCAGACCACCCGTCCCTCGAGCGATACGACGGGCGCGGATGCACCCGCTCGCCGCCCCAGACTCTCTCACGTCTCTGGTCGGCCAGAACTCGATCGACCAGCAGGCGGTTGCCGGCCCGTGGCCTGCGTGCACAACGTCGGAAGAATGTGCGTCTCGCCCCGGATTCGGGCGCGGATCGGCGCAATCGATAGATTTTTCCGACGTTGTGCACCGCATCAGCGCCACGACCCCGTGAGCGGTCTGCTCCCAGCCATCGGCAATACACTATGCATAAACATGAGCGGGCCCGCCGCCGTGTCCCGCGCAGAGCAGCCACATCCGGCTCCGTGCTCCTTATGGAGTGCCGGCTGCGCAAGAGCCCAAGCCAGTGAGTCGAAAGGCCCCGTGTGTCTCCCAAGCCCGACAGCCCCTCCCCCAGGAGCGGCAACCCCGCACGCCAGCAAACCGTTAAAGAGCAGCGTGCCGCGCAGCGCCAGGCCAAGGTCGAGGCATATAAACAGGAGCAGGCCAAAAAGGCCCGCAACCGCAAGATCGGGATCGCCTCGGCGATCGTGGGCGGTGTCGCCGTGATCGCACTTCTCATCGTGAGCATCGTGATCACGATGCCGGCGCCGAGCGCGACCTATGAGGCGGGTGCAGACGACATCGAGATCGAGGGCGTCGAGACCTTTTCGAACACCAACCAGCACACCGAGGATCCGGTCGAATACGAACAGAACCCCCCGGCGGGCGGCGACCACAACCCGGCCTGGCTGAACTGCGGAATCTACACCGAGGTGCAGGCCAACGAGAACGCTGTGCACTCTCTCGAGCACGGAGCCGTCTGGGTCACCTATGATCCCGCGGAGGTGTCCGACGACGAGCTCAACACACTCAAGGCCCTCTTGCCGAGCACCTACGTGATCCTGTCGCCGTACGAAGACATGGACACCCCGATCGCCCTGAGCGCGTGGAATGCGCAGCTCAAGGTCGACGACGCCGATGACGAGCGGATCGCGCAGTTCTTCGAGGCGTACTGGAAGAGCGAGAAGGTTCCCGAGCCCGGCGCGAGCTGTGTTGGAGCGGTGGACGGACCGGGCAAGGCCTGATCCGTGCCGGCCGAGTCGCGCTCTCCCGGCACGGATGATTCCGTGCCGCTCTCGGCGGCGCCAGACGCCGGCGAGACATCCGATCGCCGAGGCCGCTCGCGGGTTCTGATCGTCGTCGCCGCGGTGCTGGCGATCGTTGTGGTCGCCGCCGTGGCCTTCGCGACCGGTCGCCTGTCGACGCTCGGAGACCCCGTGCCGGCGAATGACAGCGCTGAGGCCGGCTTCGCCAGGGACATGCAGATCCACCATGACCAGGGCGTCGAGCTGTCGCTGATCATCCGTGACCTGACCGACGACGAAGACGTTCGCCGCCTCGCCTTCGACATCGCCACGACGCAGGGGGCCCAGTCCGGCATGATGGCGGGATGGATGCAGGTCTGGGGCCTTCCGCAGTTCCCTCCGGAGCCGTCGATGACCTGGATGACGAGGCCGGGGCTGCAGGGCGCGGAGCATACCCACGGCACGGCTGAGGGCGAGGGCTCCGCTCACACCCCGGGTGATCCGATGCCGGGGCTCGCCACCCAGGAGCAGATCGACGAACTCGAGTCACTGTCTGGGACAGACGCCGAGATCATGTTCCTCGAGCTGATGATCGCGCACCACCGGGGCGCCGTCGACATGGCAGAGGCCCTTCTCGACCGCAGCACGCATCCGGTGGTGACGACGTTCGCCGAGGGTGTGCTCGTCAGTCAGCAGAGCGAAATCGATCTCATGGAGTCCATGCTCGCCGAGCGAGGCGCCCCTGCCGGTTGACGTCCCTCCCCGATGCCGTGCGCCTCGTCCGTGCGGCGCTGCACGGCGACATCCGCCTGCTCAGATCGTCACGCGCGCCTCCATTTGTGACGCGCCATCCGAAATAGGGCAGCGCGTCACAAATGGAGGCGCGCGGGACGCGTTCGTCGCCGGCACTCGCGCGGGAGTGCACGGTGCGCGCGGATGCTCAGCGCAGATCGCTGCGCTGGTCACGGAACATACGGGCATACACACCGTCGCGCACGAGCAGCTCGTTGTGCGTGCCCCGCTCGGCGATGCGCCCGCCCGCGATCACGAAGATGACGTCCGCGTCGATGACCGTTGAGAGCCTGTGCGCGATCGCGATCGTCGTGCGCCCGCTCGACGCGGTCTCGAGCGCCCGCTGCACAATGCGTTCCGAGAGCGTGTCGAGCGCGCTCGTCGCTTCGTCGAGCACAAGCACCTCGGGGTCTTTGAGCAGCACCCGCGCAATGGCTATCCGCTGTTTCTCGCCGCCCGAGAGACGGTAGCCGCGCTCCCCGACCACCGTCTGGTAGCCGTGCTCGAACGACACGATGCTGTCGTGGATGTGTGCGGCTCGCGCGGCCCGCTCGAGCTCGGCATCGGTCGCCGACGGTCGTGCATAACGAAGGTTCTCGGCGATCGTGGCGTGAAAGAGATAGGTCTCCTGGCTGACGATGCCGATGTGCGAGATCAGGGATGCGTGTGTGAGCGACCGCACGTCGGCGCCGGAGAAGAGCACGCGTCCCTCCGTGACGTCGTAGAACCGCGGAACGAGGTACGACACTGTCGTCTTGCCCGCACCAGACGGGCCGACGAACGCCGCGAACTGACCCGGCTCGATGGTGAACGACACGTCGTCGAGAGTCGGCGGGGAGTCGTCTGCCGCATCCGGATACCGGAACGACACGCGCTCGAACTCGACCTTGCCGACGGGACCTGGGGCTTCCGCCACCGCCACGGCATCCGGGGCATCGCCGATCGCCGGGCGAAGGTCGAGATATTCGAAGATCCGCGCGAAGAGGGCACCGGATGTCTGCAGGTCGAGGCCCACGCGCATCAGCGCCATCAGGGGGAACAGCAGGCGGGACTGCACTGTCGTGAACGCGACGATGGCACCGGCCGTGACGTCTGGCGCTCCCCCGACGATCAGGAATCCGGCCGCCAGGTAGACGATGGCGGGAATCGACGACAAAAAGATGTTGACCATGGCGAAGAACCACTGGCCGCTCATCGCCTGTCTCACCTGCAGGCCGATCTGCGTTGTGTTCGCGTCTGCATACCGAGCGGTCTCGGCCGGCTGGCGGTTGAAGCTCTTGGCCAGGAGCATGCCCGAGACACTCAGCGTCTCTTGTGTGATGGCGCTCATGTCAGACAGGGATTCCTGCGTCTGGGTCGCAATACGGGCGCGCACCTGCCCGACCCTGCGCTGAGCGATCACAAGAACCGGCATCAGAATGAGCGCGATCACCGTGAGCTGCCAGTTGATGAGCACCATGGCCACGAACGCGGCGATCACGTTGACCGTGTTGCCGAGCACACTCGAGATGGTGTTCGTCAGCACACCGGCAACGCCGCCCACATCATTCTGCAGACGCGACTGGATGATCCCGGTTCTGGTACGGGTGAAGAACGAGAGCTCCATCGACTGCAGTGTGCGGAACAGCCTCACCCTCAGATCGCCCATCACCGTGTTGCCGACCGTCGAGGTCAGCCAGGTCTGCCAGACGCCGAGGCCAGCCGCGAGAACGTAGATGGTGATCATGAGGGCGATGATGCGGGCGAGCACGGGAAGGTCGGGAGTGCCGTCAGGAGGAAAAAGCCCGCTGTCGAAAGCGCTCTCGACGAGCAGGGGCGGGATCACGCTGAGCGCCGCCGCGACGAGCACGAGCACAACGGTGACGATCAGGCGACCACGGTGGGGGGCGAACAGGGCGAACACCCTTCGCAACAGGTGCGGCACCTCCGGGGCGTCGGCGTTCGCTTCGCGCTGCGCTCGCTCGTCACCGCGTGCCGCACGGGAGCGAGGGCTGCCGCCGCCCGGCTCGCCGCGTGGCACTCCGGCAGCAGGTGCGCCGCCGTGAATACTCATGATCCGAGCATAGGCGTGCCTGCAACAGCCCTGACCGTGTGCCTCGAAGAGGGGGCGCGCGAATGCCCGCCTCGGGGATAAGATATGTTCACCCGAAATATCCGTACCCGCGGACAACACCCGAAATGCACTGCACCCGAAATGCACTGCACCCGAAATGCACTGCGGCTGCACCATCGCCACTGTGCACGTAACCCGTTTACCCTGCGTGCCGGTTCCCGACCGGCCCCACTGAAGCTGAACTCTCTGTTCGCGCTGTTTGCTGTGCCTGCATAGCGGCGAATCGAGCTGTTCGACCCGATTCCATGTGGAAAGAAGACACAATGCCCATCACCTTTCGTCGGACGCGCTCGTCCGATGCACCTGGCACGGATTCGCCGGCTTTCAGCTCGCGCGTCGGCCGGGCGTCTCTCGCCGTCACCCTGAGCGTTATGCTCACCGGTGCAGGATTGCTCGTGAGCACACCAGCCAACGCAGAAGAGGCAGCCATCGCCACACCACACAGTGCTTCTCCTGCTCCCGCGCCGTCTCACGCTCAGCATGCGGTTTCAGAAGAGAATGCCGACGACATCGAGGACCAGGCATCGGAGGCGATTCACTGCGAGGCGACACCAAACGACTCGTATGTGCCGCAGGACACAACGAGCGCCGGATGCCTCACGGTCACCCCAACGCCGAAAGTCAGTCCCGAGACCACCGAGTGCGCAACGTCATCCGCAACAGGTTCATCCACAACAGGGCCATCCGCAACAGAGTTGGAGAGTCCCGGGATCGAGTCGCTGAGCATTCTTCAGTCTGACCCGGCACACCTCGAGTCCAGCTCCGACGTCGGCACCGCTTCCTGCCAGAAGACATCCGCCGAGGTTCCGCCCGCTGCGACGCCGCTGACTCCGGCGAGTGTGGTTCCCGCCCAGAGAGCCCCGCTCGCCGACACCGGCGCATCGGGCGCCACCGCTGTGCTCGGCACGGGCGTTATGGTTCTGTTGCTCGGAGCCGGGCTGGTGCTCGCCGCCAGGCGCACCGGTCGCACACGCACCGTTAACGCGCGCACCGACTAGGCACAAGAGCGCGGGCCGGTGGAGACCCGAATCCGCCAGCCGGCCCGAGCACAGAGCATCCGCCCCTCGGATGAGGAGCGGATGCTCTGTGCTGCCGAATGCGTGTGGTTCTCACCCGCGGATGACACTCACTTCTGCGATCCGGCGAGCAGCGCCTGCACGAAGTACCTCTGGAAGGCGAAGAACACGATCAGGGGAACGATCATCGACAGGAAGGCGCCCGTCGAGAGCACGTCGATGTTCGAGCCGAACTGCCTCAGCTGACTCTGGATCGCCACCGTCAACGGCTGCGACTGCGAGTTCGTGAAGATCAGCGCGACGAGCATGTCGTTCCAGGTCCAGAGAAACTGGAAGATCGCGAGCGACGCGATCGCCGGTCCGCCGAGCGGCAGGATCACACGTGCGAAGATGCGCCAGTCGCTCGCCCCGTCGATGCGTGCCGCCTCCAGCAGCTCTCCGGGGATCTGAGTGAAGAAGTTCCGCAGCAGAAAGATCGCGAACGGAAGGCCGAACGACACGTGAAAGAGAATCACGCCGAGAACCGACCCGAAGATCCCGATCGTTCCGAACAGCCGGGCGAGGGGGATCAGAGCGACCTGGATCGGCACCGCGAGAAGCACGATGACAACGATGAGCAGCCAGTCCCGGCCGGGGAACTGCATCCACGCGAAGGCGTATGCGGCGAGCGCCCCGATCACAACGACAAGCACGGTCGTCGGCACGGATATCATGATCGTGTTCCAGAAAGAACCAGTGATCGTGGGGTTCGAGAGCAGGTCGGCGTAGTTCTCGATCGTCAGCTGCGCGGGGGCGGTGAACACCGTCCACCACCCGGATGCCGCGTTGTCGCCCACTGTGCGCAGGGACGACAGGAACAGCCCGACCGTCGGCACGAGCCAGAAGACGGCGACGATGACGAGCAGCAGGTTGACCAGCCCGTTGCTGAAGAAGCCGAGGATGCGCCCGGCGACGGTTTTCCTTCCGCGCACGATGGTGAGGTCGCTCATCGCTGTCGTTCCTCCCTGAATCTGCGGATGTTGATGACCATCGACGGCAGCACCAGGATCAGCAGCAGAATCGCGAGCGCGCTTCCGAGCCCCTGGTTGTTCCCCCCGCCGAATGAGACCGTCCACATCTCCACGGCGATCACGTTCGCCGCGGGCTTCGCCGACCCGGGAGGTATGACATAGACCAAGTCGAAGATCTTGAGCACGTTGATGATCAGAGTGACGAACACCACAACGATCACCGGAGAGAGAAGCGGCACGGTGATCCTCGTGAAGACCTTCCACTCGCTCGCGCCGTCGATGCGCGCCGCCTCCTGCAACGACCGGTCGATCGCCGAGAGGCCGGACGAGATCATCACCATCGAGAAACCGGCCCAGATCCAGATGTACGAGATGATGATCACCGAGGTGATGAAGGCCGAGCTCAGCCAGGAGACGCCCTGGAAGCCCTCGTCGAAGTTGGATGCCGGCAGCGCGATCCGGTACTCGCCCTCGGCGAGCCCTTCGAGCAGGTAACGGCCGGAGTCGTCGGTCGTCGCTGTCGCGGTGATGCTGCCGTCCTCTGCCACCGCGTCCACGCGCATTCCGGGAAGCCCCAGCTTGCCCTCGTCGATCTCGCCGTTGGTGCCGCCACCACCCCTGATCACGTCGAGCCAGACCGTGCCGCTGATCTGATCTGAGCCCGGCTCCTCCGCCGGCTCCGCCTGTGAGGCGTTCTCAGGCATGTCATCGCCTTTGATGCCGACGAGCGGGAAGTCCTGCTCAGAACCCGCCGCCACCGTGTCGTCGCTCGCGATGGTGCCTCTGTCGGCCGTGACGCCCGCACCCTCTCTCGGCGACGCACCCGGATAGGCCGCATCGCTGCCGCCGAACCAGTCGCTCACACCGACGATGGTCGCATTCACGACGCCGAGCTGCGGGCTCTCTTGGAACATGCCGCGGAAGATGACACCTGCGGCGAGCATCGAGATCGCCATCGGCATAAAGATGATGAGCTTGAAGGCTGTCGCCCATTTGATCTTGTCGAGCATCACGGCGAAGATCAGCCCGATCACCGTGCACGAGATGGGAGCCACGACGACCCAGATGACGTTGTTCCTGATCGCGGTGAACGTCGAGTCGTTTGTGAACATCGTCACATAGTTGTCCCAGCCGACGAACTCGTCGCCCCCCGGATCGAAGAACGAGCGGATGACCGTGTAGACGATCGGATAGACGACGAGTGCGCCGAGAAGGACGAGCGCCGGTGCGAGGAACACAAGAGCGATGAAGAAGTTCCGTCTACGTGACGCTCCCCCGGGGGAGCGTTGTCTGGCGGTTTCTCTCGGACTCGTTTCGACCGGGGCTACTGACGCGGATTTACTGCTCACGAGCTCCTCCAACCGCCCCGGTCATCCGCCGTATGCGGCTGCTGCCGCGGCCTCCAGTTTCTGTTGTGTCCCAGCTATGTCGGTCGGATTCTGCAGGAATTCGATCATGATCTGCCAGAAGCCCTGCCCCTCTGTGCCGCCGAACGAGCTCGGTGTGAGGTCTGACATGTCGAAGCGGAACGTCTCGGCCCCCACAAGCGACTCCGCGATCTGACGCGAGGTGTCGTCGGGGTAGAGAGAGGTGTCGACAGAGCTGTTCGGTGAGGTGAGGCCTCCGTTCGGAACCCAGATCTCCGCAGACTCCGGCGACGCGAGGAACTGCATCAGGGCATCCGTCGCCTCGTCGTCTGTGAAGGCAACCGCGACGTCACCACCGCCGACCACAGAGGGCTCTGAGTCGTTGATCGCCGGAAAATCGTAGAAGAGCGCGTTCTCACCGACGACGGAGCTTCCGTCGTCAGCGATGTTCCCCGCGACGAAATCCCCCTCGAACACGGTGCCGGCCTGCGGGTCCGCTCCGAAGACCTCGGTGACCGACTCCGGGAACGTGCGCTGGTCTGAGCCCGGCTGCACGAGCTGGTCGTTGCCCCACAGGGTGCCGAGCACCTCGAGCGCTTCGGCGACGGACGGATCCGTCCAGGGGATCTCGTGATTCGTCAGCTGGTCGTACATGTCGCCGCCGGCCGTGCGCAGATAGACGTTCTCGAACCAGTCGGTCAGCGGCCATCCGACATCGGCTCCGATGGAGATGCCCGCGTATCCGGAGTCCGAGATGAGCTGCAACTGCTCGAGGAAACCGTCCCAGTCCTCTGGAACCTCCGCACCGGCCTGGTCGTAGATGTCTGCGTTGTACCAGACGGTGGACTTGTTGGAGCCTTTGAACCAGACGCCGTACTGGGTGCCCTCCACCGTGCCGAGGTCGATCCAGCTCTCGGAGTAGTTGTCTGCGACGATCGACTGCGTCTCTTCTGAGAGCGGCTGAAGGTTGCCGTCGGCGGCGAGCTGCTCCATCAGCGCAGGCTGCGCGAGAAGAGCGACATTGGGCGGGTCACCGCCTTCGATCTGCGTGCCGAGCGTTGTGGCAGCCTTGTCGCCGAAACTCGTGTAGTTGACGGTCGCACCCGTCTGCTCTTCGAATGAGCCGAGAACGGCTTCGAAGTTGTCCTGTTCCGCCCCAGACCAGGCGCCGGCGACCTCGAGCGTCTCTCCGGAGAAGTCGCCTTCCGCGCCTCCGCCCTCTCCCCCGTCGCCGCCGCCTGCACAGCCGGCCAGCACAAGGCCGACGGCCCCCGCCGCCGCGAGTGGTGCCAGAATCCGCCGTTGCCGTGTGAGTCTCATGGATCTCCTCCTCGTCGAGTAGTACCTGTCTTACCGCAGAACGCCGTAATACAGGCGATGCCACGGCGGTTTCACCGCCGGCGCCCCCACCTGGGAGACGAATGCCCCTCAGGGTCAACCTATGACACCCCCTGATCGTTCTCAAGACGTCGAGGTCACAGCTGGGTCACGCCGGCAGCCGCTCGACGTGCCGCGCCGGCTGCCGCATCACCTCGCCGCGTCACTGCGGCTGGGTGAACACCCCGTTCGGATCGTACGTGGCGCGGACCTTCTTCAGCTTCGCGGCGTTGTCGCCGAAGTAGGCCTTCAGCGGGTCGTCGAGGGATGCGTCGGCGTAGTTGACGTACGCCCCGTCTCCCCAGAACGGCACCATGGCCGCGCGGAATCCTCGAACGTACTGGTCGAATGCGTCAGGGTCGGATCCATCGGCGAAGGTTGCCGTGTACTGCACAGTGGCGATGGCATCCCGCCACGGCACGGCCGTGTCACCGGCGCCCACAGAGGCGACGGCACCGCCGAGGGCGTCGATCGAGATGCCGCCCTCTGTGAGCCCGGACACCCCGGAGGCGGCGGACGCCTGCGCGAGCAGCGCCTGGATGCCGTCTGCCGACAGTGCTTTCGTCGCGATGTGGCTCGTCGCGCTGAAGGATTCACGCGTGAGCTGCCCGTTCGGCCCGGTGTTGCACTGGTCGATGGCGACGCCCAGGCATCCGGCATATGACATCATCGCATCGCCATACGAGTGGGTGTTCGAGGTGTTCTGCGTCGGCGGGTTCGGCCCGGTGATGCCCGCGAGCTGCGCCGCGAGGTCCGAGGCCGGCCCGAGCCAGGTGCCAGACATCGAGAGGGCGGGACCACTCGGGTGTTTCGCCCCGCCCAGCACCTTGAGCGTCGTCCAGAGTCTGCTGTCGGTCTGAGGCATCCAGCTCTGCCAGGTGTCTATCACCCGCGCCGCCTGCGACATCGGCCAGGTCACCACGAACATCGTCACCTCTGGAGCCTGCTGGGTGGCGAAGGTGAACTCGGTGACGACGCCGATGTGACCCCCGCCCCCGCCCCTCAGCGCCCAGAACAGGTCGGGTTCGCTCGACGCGCTGGCGGTGCGGACGGTGCCGTCCGCCGTGACGACCTGCATCGACTGCACCTGGTCGCAGGTCAGGCCGAAGGTGCGGGTGAGCACACCGACGCCGCCGCCGAGTGTGAGCCCAGACACACCGACGGTGGCGCACGATCCCGCGCCGATCGCCCGTCCGCTCCCCGCGAGTGTGTTGTAGACGGTTGCCAGTGCGGCGCCAGGGCCGATCGTCGCCATGCCGTCTGCGGCGACGCTGACGGTGTCGAGGGGGCGAAGATCGATCACGAGAGACGGGTCGACGCCCGTCCCCGCTCCGCCGCCGCCTGAATATCCCGGATAGCTGTGCCCGCCGGAGCGCACCTCGAGCGGAATGCCGAACCGGGCGGCGAACGAGATGCCGGCGGCCACGTCGTCGCTGTTCGCCGCCTCGAGGATGCCGAGGGGTGTCACACCGTCGTAGCGCGGGTTCTCGAGCAGCTTGAGTGTGGCGTAGTCGGCGTCGCCCGGCATCACCAGAGAGCCCGTGAGCTTTCCGGCGAGACTCTGCCAGTCCGCCGGAGTCACCGTCGGACGAACGGTCGGGGTCGGCGAAGCGCTCGGGGTCGCATCCGGCGACGCGCATCCGGCGAGGGCGAGCGCTGCTCCCGCGAGCAGAAGGACCTGACGCCGGTTGATCTGCAGAGCGTCGTCGCGCCGGTGCGACTGAGGACCCGGGCTGAAAGCAGGTGTCATGGCGCCAGGTTATCGTTCCTCCGCGGCCCCTTTTGGAGCGGCGAGCCGCGGCATACGATGTCGCCAGGCTCCGCCGGCAGCCCCGCCGCGTCGGCGCTACGCGCTACACCTTTTGTGACGCGCGCCCCTAGCTCGGATAGCGCGTCACAAAAGGTGTAGCGCGTGCCGAAGGGGTCGAGGGCCGAAGGGGTGAGGAAGGAGGGGCCGAGGGAGGGGCGAGGGGAGGGAGGCACGGTCAGGCGTCCGCCGCCGTGATCGCCTCCGCCTCTTCGAGCTCGGAGCCGATCCGTCCGTTCGCGCGCGCGAGTGTGCGACGGCCGAGGACGACGATGAGCAGGGCGACCAGCGCTGATCCGGCAGCCGCCCAGAACGGCGTGGAGGCCGAGAGCAGGTGCGCGAGCTCGGTCGCGACCGGCGGAGCGACGGCCCCACCGAGAAACCGCACCCCGGAGTAGGCGGATGACGCCACCGGTCTCGGCAGATCGGTGGCCTCCATCACGCTCTCGGTGAGCACCGTGTTCAGCACACCGAGCACGAGTCCCCCGATCACAACGCACGTGATCAGCCCGGGCACGGAGTCGATGAGCATGGCAGCCGCGGCAAGGTCGAACGACAGCAGCAACATGGCGATCCAGATCACACGCGTTCTCGGCATCCTCTCGGTGAGCATGGGGGCGACGAACACGCTTGTGACGGCAAGCCCGATACCCCAGCCGAAGAACGTCAGGCCCAGGCCCATGGCGTCGAGGCCGAGTGGGAACGGTGTGTATGCGAGCAGCACGAAGAAGGCGATGTTGTAGAAGAGCGCTGTGGATGCCAGCACGGCGAGAGCGGGAACGGCGAGCGCCTTGAACGGCGCAGAGAGCCGGACCGGCCGGCGAACGGCACCCCCGGCATCCGGTTTCGATTCAGCGAGCAACACAACGATGGCGATGAACCCGATGGCCATCAGTGCGGCCGTTCCGAAGAACGGGCCCCGCCAGCTCAGGCTGCCGAGCAGACCGCCGAGCAGGGGACCGATCGCGATACCGAGCCCGAGTGCGGCCTCGTAGAGCACGATCGCAGCGCTGGAACCACCCGATGCCGCGCCGACGATGGTCGCGAGCGCTGTCGAGATGAAGAGCGCGTTGCCGAGCCCCCAGCCCGCGCGGAACCCGATGACGGCGTCGACGTTGCCAGACGATCCTGCCGCGAGCGCGAAGACGACGATGAGGGCGAGCCCGATCAGCAGGGTGCGCTTCGCCCCGATCCTGCTCGACAGCCAGCTGGTGAAGAACATCGCGACACCTGTGACCACAAGATACGAGGTGAAGAGCATCTCGGCTTCGGTGGGCGTCGCGTCGAGGTCGGCCGCGATGGACGGCAGGATCGGATCGACGAGGCCGATGCCCATGAAGGCGATCACACACGCGAACGCGACGGCCCACACGGACTTCGGCTGATTCACGATGGCACGGATGCCGGCGGCGGGCACGGCCGGCGCCTCGGTCTGCCCGGCGCTCACTCTGAGTCCCGCTTCGACGCGATCACGGCCACGGCGACACGATCGCGGAGCACCTCGACGGTGAGCCGCATGGCCTCTGCCTCGTTCTCGTCGAGATCGCCGAAATACGGCACGAGCGCCTCGGCCAGCTGCTGTCTCCACGCGTTCAGCTCGCGTTCGCCCGTCGGCGTGATGGCCAGCTGCCACGCGCGACCGTCCACGGGATCGGCTATGCGTTCGATCCAGTCGATCTCGTGCAGGTTGCTCACGATCTTCGTCATCGTGGGCTGTGTCACACGGCTCTGCCTGGCCAGTTCGCCGAGCCGGACCGGGCCGAGGGCATAGAGCACGCTGAGGGTGCGCCAGACCGCCGGTGATTGTGTGCTGTCAGAGGCTTGTGCGGCGAGTCTGGTCACCCGGTGCGAGACCGAGACGAGATCACCGAGCAATCGGGTGAGTTCCGCCGAGGCGTCCGATGAACGCTGCTCGCGCGCGTCTGGGGTGGTTTCTGTGGGGTCGATGATGTCTGTCTGTGTCACCCCATCATTATATAGCCCACCTATATAGATTTGCCGCCGCAGACCCCCGACCCCTTCTCGACCCCTCTCGATCGCCAGAGCGCGGCGGCGCGAACCAGAGACTGCAGCACAGAGGTCTCGAGTCCGCAGAACGACGGACGACACGGGACGGCGGACGACACGGGACGAGCACGCAGAAACGGACGCCGCCCCGTGGAGGGGGCGACGCCCGTTCGCTCGAGACCATCGGACAACGGATGCCGAGCATCCGCATGTCAGAGGGTCAGGTATGCATTCCGCCGATCGGCGGACGCTGCTGCACTCTTATGAATCCGCCCTTGCGGGCAACGATTACTTGAGGGTGACGGTAGCGCCTGCCTCTTCCAGGGAAGCCTTTGCCTTCTCGGCGGTCTCTTTGTTCGCACCCTCGAGCACGGCCTTCGGAGCACCGTCGACGACAGCCTTGGCCTCGCCGAGGCCGAGCGAGGTGAGCTCGCGGACGACCTTGATGACCTGGATCTTCTTGTCGCCTGCAGCCTCGAGGACGACGTCGAAGGAGTCCTTCTCCTCGACCTCTTCGGCAGCGGCGCCACCGCCGGCAGCAGCCGGGCCTGCGACGGCGACGGGGGCGGCAGCGGTGACCTCGAAGGTCTCCTCGAATGCCTTCACGAACTCGCTCAGCTCGATGAGCGTGAGACCCTTGAACTGCTCGAGCAGCTCTTCAGTTGACAGCTTTGCCATGATTTCTCTCCTTAGTTTCGATGTACTCGTTCCGCGTGCGAGGGTGTTGCCCTACGCAGCGGACTCCTGCTTCGCACGCAACGCGTCGACCGTGCGAACGGCCTGAGACAGCGGTGCGTTGAACAGATATGCGGCTCCGAACAGCGAGGCCTTGAAGGCGCCGGCAAGCTTGCCGAGCAGAACTTCACGGGACTCGAGGTCGGCGAGTTTGCCTACCTCTGCAGCGGTCAGGGCGTTACCGTCGAAGTAACCCCCCTTGACCACCAGGAGAGGGTTTGCCTTGGCGAAGTCGCGCAGGCCTTTCGCGACGGTGACAGGGTCGCCGTGCACGAAGGCGATCGCCGAGGGGCCCTGAAGCTCGTCGTCGAAAGCAGAGATCCCGGCGTTGTTCGCCGCGATCTTGGTCAGCGTGTTCTTCACCACGGCGTAGGTTGCGTCCACACTGATCGACTTGCGCAGCTCCTTGAGCTGAGCGACAGTGAGGCCGCGGTACTCGGTCAGCAGTACGGCTGTCGAACTCTGGAATTTCTCCGTGAGTTCGGCAACCGAGGCTTCCTTGTTCGCCATGGCCACTCCTTAGATGTTGATTGAGTGACGGATGCTCACGCATCCGTCAGCCTCGAACCGAGGGCAGATGGGCACAAAAAAAGCTCCGGCGCAGAGGCACGGAGCTCGAGGAGCGGATGCGAGGCACCCGCCTGTCACTTCATACACCTGCGCGGGCTGCCTCTTTCGAGAACCTTCGACGGGACGCACTTCTGCGCACACCGAAACCTGCGGTCTTTGGCTTGTGTCCAGAGTACGTCACCCGGGCGGCATCCGCCAAATCGGGATGCTGGCTGCCTCGCCGTGTTGTGGCACCGATCCGGGTGCGGCCGAGGAACCTGCCCCTCGAGAGGCCGCAGGCGGCACACTGCGTGGTCATCGATCACCGTTCAGGGGGCGAGTGGCAGCTTTATGCAGAAGAGGGTGTCACCCGGTTCGCTCGTCGCAGAAACGGCTCCGCCGTGGGCTTCGACCACCGCGGACACGATCGCGAGCCCCAGCCCCGTGCTGCCCGTGGTGCGAGCACGCGAGGTGTCTGCACGCACAAAACGCTCGAACACGGTCTCGGCGATCGACGGGTCGATGCCGGGACCGTTGTCGTGCACAGAGATGACGGCGGTACGCGCTCCCCCGGCTTCTCCGTCATCGCCGGCGACAGCTCCGTCTTCAATCGAGAGCGAGGCGGTGACCCTGGTGCCGACCGGCGTGTGCACCCGAGCATTCGCGAGCAGGTTCGCAACGACCTGATAGAGCCGGGCGGAGTCGCCCGTGACGGTAACCGCGTGATCGGGAACATCGAGCACCCAGTCGTGGTCTGCAGACACGGCTCTCGCATCACCGATCGCGTCGGCGACGAGAGAACCGAGATCAACGGGATCCTTGGCGAGTTCCCGCCCCTCGTCGAGACGGGCGAGCAGCAGCAGGTCTTCGACGATGGCCGTCATCCGCTTGGTCTCGCTCTCGATGCGGGTGAGCGCGTGCGCGGCATCCGGCGGCATCTGCTCCCCCGAGAGTCTCGTCAGCTCCGCATAACCGCGGATCGATGCGAGGGGCGTGCGCAACTCATGGCTTGCGTCGGAGACGAACGCGCGCACCTTGTTCTCACTCGCCTGGCGCGCCGTCAGCGCGTGGGACACGTGCCCGAGCATCCTGTTGATCGACGCGCCGACGCGGCCGACCTCGGTGTTCTCGTCGCTGTCGCCTTCTGGCACCCGCGCCGAGAGTGCGACCTCACCGCGGTCGAGTCGCATGGCGCTCACCTCGCTCGCGGTCTTCGCCACCCGGTCGAGCGGCGCAAGGGCGAGACGCACTATCGCGTACGCGGCCGCGGCCGCGAGGCCGAGTCCCGCGAGAGCGACGAGCATCACCACCCAGATGAGCTCACGAACAGTCGTCTGCGTGTCGATGAGCGGCAGACCCACAACAAGGGTCGAGCCGTCGAGCACCTCTGTCGCCATCACGCGATACTCGCCGAGACCGGAGCCGAGGTTCACCGAGACCGGGGCAGACCCGGGGTCGACGGTGATCAGGTCATCGAGCTTGATGTCTCGCAGCGGCTCGCTGTCCGCCCCTCTCAGATACCCGGCGAAGGTCACAGCACCGTCTCTCACGATCGCACCGAACGTCCCCGTCGGGTTTCCCGGATTGTTGAGGAACTCGGGCGCAGACGGCACAACAGGGGTCGAGGGGTTCCCGTTGTCGGACGACGCCACAAGCACGGAGGAACGGGCGATCGCGTCGGCCAGCTGCTCGTCGACGCGATTGACCATAAAGGTCTGAACGGCCACCACGCTGATGGTGCCCACGATGATCGAGACCAGCGCGATCAGCGCGACAGTCGCCGCGACCAGGGTGCGCCGCAGCGGCCAGCGTGAGAGCAGTGTGCTCACGCAGGTTCAGCCGCCTTGATCATGTATCCGGCACCACGGACCGTATGGATCATCGGGCTCCGGCCTGCATCGATTTTCTTGCGCAGATATGAGATGTACAACTCGACGACACTCGCTTTGCCCTCGAAGTCATAACTCCAGACCCGGTCGAGGATCTGGGCTTTGCTCAGCACCCGGCGCGGGTTGCGCATAAGGTAACGCAGCAGCTCGAACTCGGTCGCCGTCAGCTCGATCGTCTCGCCCGCACGCTCGACCTCGTAGCTGTCTTCGTCGAGGCGCAGGTCTCCGACGGTGATCATCGGGTCGTTGACGGATGCCGTGAGCGCTGTCCGCCGGATGAGGCCACGCAGGCGAGCCACGACCTCTTCGAGGCTGAACGGTTTGGTGACGTAGTCGTCTCCGCCCGCCGTCAGGCCGGCGATACGGTCGTCGAGCGAGTCCTTCGCCGTGAGGAACAGAACGGGTGTGTCGTCTCCGCCGACGCGCAGCCGCTGCAGAACGGTGAGTCCGTCGAGATCGGGAAGCATGATGTCGAGGACGATGGCATCGGGTTTGAAGTCGCGGGCGGCGTCGAGCGCCTGCCTGCCGTTGTCTGCGGTGCGGATCTCCCACCCTTCGTACCTCAGGGCCATCTTCAGCAGGTCGGTGAGGCTCGGCTCGTCATCGACGACGAGCACGCGGATCGCCGATCCGTCGGCACGACGAAGGGGTTCTGCTACCGGGTGAGAAGACGCGAAAGTGCTCATTCCTCCAAGTATCGCTCCCTTGCTATGCGAACACTATGAAGTGCTTGAGAACACGCCATGTCAGCACCGCCACCCCACGCATTCCGCCGATGACACCGGCGCGAGCAAAAGTCACAAGAGCAGGACGAGATCGCGCTCTCGCACCTCCTGAATAGTTGCCACAGGTCAACCATCTGTTATAGTTGATGTTCGTCAACTAACGGCCCAACGGCGAGCCGGCCGCATTCTCTTCAACGTCTGGAGCCGCACACCCGTGGCACACAAGAATCCCTCACCGTCCGAGCAGGCGCCCGTGACCGTCGGCGGTTCGCCCGGCCCCGCGCCGGCCGCAGAGCCCGCGCCCATGACCCACAGGCAGGTGCTCGAGGCGCTGTCCGGGCTTCTGCTCGGCATGTTCGTCTCGATCATCGCCGGCACCGTCGTCAGCACGTCGCTTCCGGTCATCATCTCCGACCTCGACGGAGACCAGGCGGCGTTCACGTGGGTCGTCACATCGACACTGCTCGCCACCACCGTGTCCACCCCGATCTGGGGCAAGCTCGCCGACCTGTTCAACCGCAAACTCCTCATCCAGCTCGCGCTCGTCATCTTCGTGCTCGGGTCTGCGCTCGCCGGGTTCTCGCAAGATACCGCGACGCTCATCGGTTTCCGCGTGCTGCAGGGGCTCGGCGCAGGCGGGCTGATGGCACTCAGCCAGATCATCATGGCCGACATCATCAGCCCGCGCGAACGCGGCAGGTATGCAGGTCTCTTCAGCGCCGTGATGGGCATCGGCACCATCGGCGGCCCCCTCCTCGGCGGTGTGCTCACGGACACCCTCGGATGGCGGTGGAACTTCTTCGTCGGCGTTCCGTTCGCCATCGTCGCGATCGTTCTGCTGCAGAAGACCCTGCACCTGCCCGCGCTGTCGTGGCGCAAGGTGTCGATCGACTACGTCGGAGCCGTGCTCATCGCTGGCGGTGTCTCACTGCTGCTGATCTGGGTGAGCCTCGCGGGCAGCCAGTTCGACTGGTGGAGCCTTTCGACGCTGTTCATGGTCGGCGGTTCCGTTGTCATGCTGGGTGTCGCCGTGGTCGTCGAGCTCCGTGTGACCGAGCCGATCCTGCCGATGAAGCTCTTTCGCAATCGCACGTTCACTCTCGCCGTCGTGGCCTCGATCGCCGTCGGCGTCGCGATGTTCGGCACGTCGATCTTTCTCAGCCAGTACATGCAGATGGCGCGCGGCGCGACCCCGACGGAGTCCGGTCTGCTCACCCTGCCGATGATCGGCGGTATGCTCATCGCCTCGACGATCGTCGGCAACCTGATCACGAGGTTCGGCGTCTGGAAGCCGTACATGATCGCTGGAGCCATGTCGCTGACCGCGGGTATGGGCCTGATGGGCACCATCCACTACGACACGAGTTATCTGCTGGTGTCGATCTACATGTTCCTTATGGGTGCCGGTATCGGCATGGTCATGCAGAACCTCGTGCTCGTGGTGCAGACGGCCGTCCACCCGCGAGAGCTCGGAGTGGCCAGCTCTGGAGTCACATTCTTCAGAAGCCTCGGAGGCACGATCGGTGTCTCCGCCATGGGCGCCGTCCTTGCGAGCCAGGTCACAGCCCACCTGAGCAACAGCGCGGATGCCCTGAAGCAAGCGATCGCGTCGCTCGGCGAACGGGGCGCAGAGGTGGCGGCGGCGCTGCAGAGTGGCACACTGCCCGATGTCAGCGAGCTTCCTGAGCGGGTGCGCGTCATCGTCGAATCGGCGTACGGAAGCGGTGTCGCCGATATCTTCCTCGTCGCCGCCCCTGTCGCCCTGATCTCTCTTCTGGCCATCGTGTTCCTGCCGAAGCAGGAGCTCGGGACCAAAACGACACTCGAGCGGATGCGGGAGGAGTCGACGGTCGAACGGGCCGAAGACACGGTCATCGACCTGGCGAGGGCATCCGCCGGCGGCGCCCCCACCGGTGCGATCGAGACCCAGACACAGGACAAGGCGCGATGATGACGCACACGACGCCCGAGCCCGCGAACACCGGCATGCAGCCAGACCGAATAGAAGAGATCGACGAGGCCATCGCTGCCGTTGAACGCGAGTTCGGCATCATGTTCAATCGCGTGCGCCAGAACATACGACAGAGGGCCGCACGGATTCACCCGGATCTGCAACCGGTCGGGTTCAACGTCATCAGCGCCCTTGTGCGAGACGGCCCGCATCAGACGGGCCGCCTCGCCGAGGTTCTTATGGCAGACAAAAGCGTCATCAGCCGCACCGTCAAGCAGCTCGAAGAACTCGGACTCGTGTCACGCGAACAGGATCCCGCTGACGGACGCGCGCACTTCATCGTGGCGACCGACGACGGGCGAGACCGCTTCGAGGCCGTGATCGCTGCCGAGAAAGAGCTGCTCTACGAGCGGATGCGAGACTGGCCGGCCAGCGACGTCAATCGACTGGCCGACCTGCTCGTCAAGCTCAACGAGACCTTCCTGAGCCGAGCGACGACACCACGAGGTCGCCCCCATTCGGGTGAGTGAAGGCCGCTCTCGGGTGAAGGCCGCTGTCGGGTGAATCAGTGTGTCGGGTGAATCAGTGTGTCGGGTGAATCAGTGTGTCGGGTCATTCGGGTGAGTGTCATTCGGGTGACGGGATGCTCTCAAGGAATTCGCTGGCTCCACCTGCGTTGAAGCAGACGTGCAGCTCGTTCTCTATACCTCCGCTTTCTGTGCACCGTGTCATGCGGCGCGTGCGACGCTGGCGGAGGCCGAGCGGCTTGTTCCCGGCGCGAGGGTGGTCGAGCGGGATGTCGTCCGGCAGGAGAACCTCGCAGCGGCCGATGGTATCCGCTCCACACCGACGGTGATCGTGAAGAGAGCCGACGGCGCTGAGGTCTTTCGCGCTGCAGGTGCCCCCACACTCCGTCAGGTGCTCGCTGCGCTGTCACGAGCGCTCCCGCGAGAGACGCCGGCCACAGAGCCGGAAGCCGGGCCGCATCGGACGGCATCCGGTGCACACGATGCCAGGGCAGGCGCATCCGGCTCGCACCGACGACGATGATCGACACTCCGCCGATGAACAGCCCGATCAGCACGGCCCAGCCCAGGGCGGGGAGCGGACCGCCCGGCTGGCTGGGGTCCAGAAAGCTGTACGGGTACCATCCGTCGATCAGGCCGCGGATCATCGTGTAGCCCAGCCATCCGGCGGGGAACACAACGATGAGCCAGGTGCGCGACCACCTGACGACGTGTCTGCCCGGCATCACGATCCAGACGATCACCACGTAGACGACCCCGATGAGGTGAAGCATCTCGTTGGCCCACCCGACCTGGTTCACAACCGCGCGCAAGGCGAAATTGTATACAGCCCCGGTCGTGACCATGTAGGTGACCACACAGGCGAAGGCCAGGCTGTACCACGGCGGATCGGTGTCTCTTCGAAACGCGACGCACGAGCCGATCACGAGAACTGCCGCGGCAGAGGCGTTCGAGAGCGTTGTGAAGTAGCTGACGTAGTTGCCCAGATGCTCGAGCAGGCTCACCTCGACGAGCCGGTGGCTTCGCAGAAGCTCGTCGATGATCGCAGCCACGATGATGGCCGCCACCGCAACGCGGATGACCCCTGTCGCCACTCGCATGATGCTTATGGTATAGCCCGAAGGCGCTCGCGGGGATCGAGTCGGCGATCGTGTCAGTCCTGTGAGCTGAATGCGGCGTCGAAAGAGCTCTCCGGCGGCTTCCGGAGAAGCGACCTGATAGAGCTCACAGTCTCTGCGGCGACGTGCAGTCGATCCATGCCTGCGTCTTCCCACTCGATCGAGATCGGCCCGGCATAGCCGATCGCCCTGAGCGCTCTGAACGCGTCTTCCGGGGAACATCGCCGTGCCCCGTCGAGACGACATCCCATCCACGACGCGGGTCACCCCGGGGCAGCTGAGAGCCGAGCATCCCGCCCGGCCGTTGTGCTCACGCATCCTCGTGCCTCCGCAGGTCTCGGTGGCGCCGCCAGGCGGGCGAGCAGAACGTCGCCCGGCGTTACCGGCCCGTAACACTGCCGAATTGTTGACCCGCTTGACTGGTGTCAGGCAACGACGACAGGAGTGAGATGCGTGACGGCGTTGGCATCGCGTGGCAGACTCGCAACGTGACGATGAACGACATTCCCGAGACCATGCTCGCCGCGGTGATCGATGAGCCCGGTCCTGCGGAACAGCTCCATCTGGCGACGGTCGACACACCCGTCCCGTACCTCTCAGAGGTCGTCGTGCGGGTCGTGGCGGCCGGGCTCAACCCGATCGACGCGAAGACCCGGGCCGGAAGAGGCGTCTCATCTGGGCTCGTCTACCCGGCCGTCCTCGGCTTCGACTTCAGCGGCGTTGTGGTGAAGAGCCCGTTCGAAGCCCATCCCCTCGCCCCGGGCACCGAGGTGTACGGCATGTCGTCGCTCCCTCGGGCCGGCGGCAGCTATGCGCAGTACGTCACGGCATCCAGCCTCTCGCTCGCGCGCAAGCCCGCGAGCCTCTCTCACGTCGAGGCGGCAGGGGTGCCGCTCGCTGCCCTCACCGCCTGGGGCATGGTCGTCGAGATCGCCAAGGCGCATCGGGGGCAACGGATGCTCGTGCACGCCGGCAGCGGAGGCGTCGGTCATTTCGCCGTGCAGTTCGCACGCTACTTCGGCGCCCACGTCATTGCCACGGCGTCGTCGCGCAACCTGGACTGGTTGCGCGAGCTGGGTGCGTCAGAAGCGATCGACTACACGTCGACCCGTTTCGAAGACGTTGTGCACGACGTCGACGTGGTGATCGACCTCATCGGGAACGCGGCAGAGCACACCGGAAGCCGGTCGCTCGGCGTTCTGAAACCAGGCGGTCTCATCATCAACGCGCCGACGGGGAGCTGGCCGGAGTTCCTCGACGAGGCAGAGGCCGCCGGAGCGCGGGCGACCACCTTCAAGCTCGCACCCGACGGCGACACGCTCTCCACCGTCTCGCGTCTGCTCGAATCCGGCGACGTGCGGGTCTTCGTCGACCAGATCTTTCCACTCGGCGAGGCAGCGGCTGCACATCGCGCGCTCGAGACCGGTCACACCCGCGGCAAGATCGTGCTCTCCGTCTCTGACCACTGACACTGAGCACCCCAGTGCCACCGAGCACCGGGCGCGACCGAGCACGTCGCGCTCGCGCGGGTGCCTGCGTCGTGCGCGGGGGTGTGAACTCCCGCGCACGAGGCAAACACCCGCGCATGACCGGCTTCGAGGTCTGCGGCGCGCCGATTCGCGCATCAGCATCAGGGCCACGCCGATCAGCTGGCGGGCAGTGTCCGACCGAGCGTGCAGAATAGGCGGGTGGGTTCCGCTTATCTCGATCGTGTCGTCGCGAACTCGACCGATCGGGTCGCGTGGCTGAGAGCGCGTTCACGCGGAATCACCGCGACCGACGTGGCGAAGCTGTCCACACAGCGCTCGATAGATGCCGCGGCGACAGCCAAACTGCACGGCACCGGTTTCGGCGGCAACGCCTTCACCGATCACGGGCGAGTGCGTGAACCGGAGATCGCCGCCTGGGTCGCCGCGACGCACGGCATCCGCCCCTCGTCGACGCTCTACCACGCCGAAGTCGAACGCCGCCACCTCGCCACCCCTGACGGCCTCGCCGAAACACAGGACGGCCACCTGATACTCGCAGAGATCAAAACAACCGCAAAGCCCTGGCGCTCGATACCCCGGCAGTATCTGCGACAGGTCTGGTGGCAGCAGTACGTGCTCGGGGCAGAACGGACGCTTGTGGTGTGGGAACAGCACAAGGACTTCGTTCCCGTCGCCGACGAGCCGCTCTGCCGCTGGGTCGACCGCGACGATCGCGAGATCACCTCGCTCGTCGCCCTCGCGAACGCCCTGATCGACGAGCTCCACAGGCGCACGACGAAGCCCGTGTCACGGTACCTCGTGAACGACGACCCCTACGAACTGGTCTGACCGCCGGACTGGCCTGGCCGCCGGACTGGCCTGGCCGCCGGACTGGCCTGGCCGCCGCGTGCCACCTTCGGTCCTCGTTCAGAACACGTATTCCATCACGTGGTCGTCGTGCAGTTCTGGCCCCATCGCGAATCGCTTCGACCCCACGACCACGAATCCTGTGCGCATATAGAACCTGATGGCACGAGCATTGTGCTTGTTCACCCCGAGCCACACGCTCGCCGCACCGAGTTCGAGCGCTTTCGCGAGTGTGGATGCCATCAGTGCAGAAGCCATACCGGTTCCGTGGACGTCCTGGTGCAGGTAGACCTTGCTGAGCTCGAAAGAGGGGGTAGCCCTCAGCAGCCTTCTGACCGAGGGATGGGCCTCTTCTGCCACGAGCATGGTATAGCCGCGAGCTTCACCGTCGATGTCTGCGATGAGGATCGTGTGCTGCGGGTCGGCCAGATACTCGCGAAACCGCTCGGCGCTCAGATGGGCGCTGATGTGTTCGGCGATCGCCTCTGGCGCACTCCCCGGCGGGCAGGCAAGGGGAAAGGTCGCAGCAGCGAGTGCCGCGAGCCGTGTCTCATCGCCGGGCACCGCCAGCGCTATCTCGGGTGCGCTCACCCCTTGATTCTACGACTGCGTGCCTGCAGAGATGACGAGAGCCCCGCGCACTGAACCGGCCCCCGGGCGCCGGAACGGATTTCTCCGTTCCGACGTGCAGGGACCCGTCCACACGGCACGGGGCTCTCGATAACGCTGGTCCGGCTGATCAGCCGATGACGTTGACGTCGAGGGGGATACCGGGGCCGAAGGTCGTCGACACGGCGCCCTTCTGGATGTAGCGGCCCTTCGAGCTCGACGGCTTGAGCCGCACAACCTCATCGAGCGCGGTCTTGATGTTCTCGCTCAACTGGTCGACGGTGAAGCCCGCCTTGCCGACGACGAAGTGCACGTTCGAGTGCTTGTCGACACGGAACTCGATCTTTCCGCCCTTGATGTCGGAGACGGCTTTGGCGACGTCGGGCGTCACGGTGCCCGTCTTCGGGTTCGGCATAAGGCCACGGGGTCCGAGAACCTTGCCGAGGCGACCGACCTTGCCCATAAGCTCGGGAGTCGACACCGCGGAGTCGAACGAGGTGTAACCCTCTGCCACCTTGGCGATGAGCTCGTCGCCGCCGACCTCGTCTGCGCCCGCCGCGATTGCCGCCTCCGCTGCCGGACCGGTTGCGAAAACAATGACGCGGGCGGTCTTGCCTGTGCCGTGAGGAAGAATCACCGTGCCACGGACCATCTGGTCCGCCTTGCGGGGATCGACGCCGAGCTTCAGCGCAACCTCAACCGTCGAGTTGAACTTCGCCGAACCGGTCTCTTTCGCAAGAGCAACGGCTTCGTCAGGGGTGTAGTACTTTCCAGCCTCGAGCTTCTCGGCTGCGGCCCGGTAGGCCTTTGATTTCTGTGCCATGTGATTTCTCCAATGAGAGTGTGGTCATCTGCGCCTGGCCGGCGCTGCCACGTGTGTTGATCGAGCTTGTCACCCGGTGATCGAGCCTGCGGTGCCCTGAGCAGGCCCGCCAGGGCCGTGTCGAAGGGTCGAGATCCCGGTGGTCGAGCCGAACGGGTGCTCGAGCCCGTCGAGACCCGGATGCTTCGATGTGTTCTGTTGTGCGACCAGAGCCTCTGTGAGCTCTGCGCTCTCGGTGATTGAGCAGGACGCCCGCGACCGGACATCCGGCTGACGGCCGAGCATACGCTCAATCTCGAGGAGCAAACGCTTCGCGTTTGCTACTCGACAGTGATTCCCATGCTGCGGGCCGTTCCTGCGATGATCTTCGACGCTGCGTCGACATCGTTCGCGTTGAGGTCGGCCATCTTCGCTTCGGCGATCTCGCGGACCTGGTCGCGGCTCAGCTTGCCCACCTTCACGGTGTGGGGGGTGCCGGACCCGGACTTGACTCCCGCCGCCTTCTTGATGAGCTCCGCTGCCGGCGGGGTCTTCAGGATGAACGTGAACGAACGGTCCTCATAAACGGTGATCTCAACCGGGATCACGTTGCCGCGCTGCGACTCGGTGGCCGCGTTGTACGCCTTGCAGAACTCCATGATGTTCACGCCGTGCTGACCAAGCGCCGGGCCGATGGGCGGGGCGGGGTTGGCGGCGCCGGCCTGGATCTGAAGTTTGATCAGACCTGTGACCTTCTTCTTCGGTGCCATGTTTTTTCCTTCTTATTGGGGTTCGAGCATCCGTTTTTGTGACGACGGGCTGCTCTCCCGCGTGCCCGGACGGGCAGCGGTGGTAGAGAAAATCTAGAGTTTGGTGACCTGGTCGAAGCTGAGCTCGACGGGCGTCTCACGCTCGAAGAGCGAGACGAGCACGGTGAGCTTGCCGCTCTCCGGCTTGATCTCGCTGATCGTGCCGGGCAGGCCTGCGAACGAGCCTTCCTTGATCGTGATGGTCTCGCCGATCTCGAAGTCGACCTCTGCGGGCAGTGCGCGTGATGCCGCCGGCGCGCCCTTGGCTGCGCCGCCCTTCGCCTGAACGGGCTCTTTCACCTCGACGAGGCTCTTCAGCATGTTGAAGGCCTCTTCGAAACGAAGCGGGGTCGGGTTGTGCGCGTTGCCGACGAAGCCGGTGACACCGGGGGTATGGCGAACAACCGACCACGAGTCTTCGTTGAGGTCCATACGAACGAGCACGTACCCGGGAATGCGAACACGGGTGACCATCTTGCGCTGGCCGTTCTTGATCTCGACGACATCTTCCATCGGGACTTCGACCTGGTAGATGAAGTCCGCGACGTCGAGTGAGCCCTTGCGCTGCTCGATGTTCGCCTTCACCTTGCGCTCGAACCCGGCGTACGAGTGGATCACGTACCACTTGCCGGGCAGGCTGCGCAGTTCCGCGCGGAATGCGTCGTACGGGTCGACCTCTGACTCCTCGTCAGGGTTCTCCTCATCGTCTTCGTCTTCGATGGCCTCTGCGGCCGCCTCGGCTTCGCTCGTCTCGTCGATTTCGAGAGCGTCGTCGACAACGGCGTCTGCCTCGGGATCCGGAGCCTCGGCCATCGCGTCGAGCATGGCATCGAGATCGATTGTGTTGCCCTTGTCGTCGACGACGTGCATCGACTCGTGCTCAGCGGCCGACGACGCCTGCTCGTCTGCGGCGTCGACGTTGCCCTCTTGAGCTTCGTCAACCTCACTCGACTGCTCGGCTGCCGGCGCCCAGTCGACGTCGTCTCGGTTTCTCTCAGACACCTGATTCCATTCCTTGCCCGGCAATCGCGTTGTCGATCACCGCACGTTCTTGTGTTGCCGTATGCGTTGGCGGTTATCAGCTGATCGGCGCGCCGAAGACGAACGTCACCAGCCAGGCGAACACCCAGTCCAAGCCGTACACGATCGCCATCATGATCAACACGAACACGAGCACAACGCCCGTGTAGGTGAACAGCTCTTTTCGAGTCGGCGTGACGACCTTCCGCAGCTCGTTCATGACCTGCCTGATGAACAGGATGATCCCCGCGAAGGGTCCCCGCTTCTCAGCACGCGCCTTCTTGGCTGCGGCGACGACTTCCTCGCTCGGAGTGTCGATAGCTTTTCGGGCCAACTTGTTACACCTTTCGTGTGCCGATGCTGTTGCACCGACGCGCAGGGCGGACAGGACTCGAACCTGCAACCTGCGGTTTTGGAGACCGCTGCTCTACCAATTGAGCCACCGCCCTTCGAGTGGGGCTTCACCCACTCTAGGCGTGAAATCTGCACAGTTCCACTGCGCGTGCACGATCGGGAGAACCAGAAAATGGGCGCAGAGAAGCTTGGCAGATTTCAACTACCACGACCCAGTGTAAACGACTCTGGTCCCGCAGTAAAACCGAGTGCGCGCACTGCATGCCACAGCACGAATACGCGCCGGTTTCGGGGCTCTGCGGCTCCACCCTCACCCCCGACATCCGACTTGCGGCCTTCTGCTGCTCTGCCGCCATCTCGGGCAACACATCTCCGCAACTCGGGTGTGTGGCCAGTCCGCAGCTCGGTTGCGTGGCGAGCGAACTCATGAGCTCGGCGATCGGGGCGCTGTGGATAACTCTGATGCACTCCGGCGAGACTTGCCAGGCTCGAGGCCATGATGTTCCGCCGCCCTCTGCCATCGGTTGACGACCACTTCACCGTCGCGCGAGCGCTCGAACTGGGGGCAACTCCCGCGCAGCTACGCAATCCCGGTCTCTTCAGGCCGTTTCACGGCATCCGTTCGTTTGCCGACCCGAATGGCCTACTCGACCAGGCTCACGCACTTCGGCTGCGTCTGAGGCCGTGGATGGTGTTCAGCCATTCAACGGCGGCCGGGCTCCTCGGCATACCGCTGCCGACCCGCGCCGCGGCCATTCCCCTGCACGTCACGTCGGCGAAACCGCACAGGGCCATGGACGCAACAGGCGTTGTCGGCCACCAGTCGTCGTTCGCCGTCACAGACGTCGAGCATCTCGACGGGCTGCCGCTCACGTCGCCCGCGCGAACGTGGTGCGACCTCTCGGCATCACTTGACCTGGGCAGCCTCGTTGCTGCAGGCGATCATCTGCTGCATCGAAAGCACCCGTTGGCCACGCCTGCACAACTCCTCGACGCGGTGGAGCGGCATCCGACGCGGCGAGGTATGCGGCGGGCACTGACCGCGCTCCCCCTGCTCACCGATCGCTCCGACTCACCACCCGAATCGCGACTGCGCGTGCACATCGTGCTGAGCCCGCTGCCCGATCCCCTGCCGAATCTCGAGTACACCATCAGGCGCACGGGCAGAAAGGTACGCTTCGATCTGGCCTTTCCCGTGTACAAGGTCGCGCTCGAGTACCAGGGCGACCACCACCGGTCCGACGTGCGGCAGTGGCGGAGTGACATCGCGCGCAAGAACGACGTCACCGACGAGGGGTGGAGTGTTATCGAGTTCACCGCAGACGACCTGCGCGACGTGCCCGCGCTGTTGCGGCGAGTGGAACAGCGACTTCGGTCGCGTGGTTGGCGCCCATAGACAGGACGGGACGGGTCCGCGCGGATGCGTCGCCGCGGCATCCGCTCACCGGTTGCGGAGAACTGCGGCCTGTGCCGTCGCCGGACAGCGTTTCTCCGCACGTCATCTTTGAGACATCAGCCAGCTGCGGAGAACTGCGGCCCAGATGGCGCGGGAACAGCAGACTTCCGCAAGTCGTAGCGCGTGGGCGCGTGAGCGCGTGAGCGCGTGGGCCTACCGGGGCGCGTGGGCCTCGAGAAAGCGATACACCTCGGCCTCGTCGACTCCGGGGAACGTGCCCGTCGGCAGGGCGGCGAGCAGACTGGTCGGGGTGCGCGCCGCCGGCCAGGAGTGATGCGCCCAGGTGTCGGCGAGCTCGCGCGGCGGGTTCTTGCAACACGACTCATCGGGACACGACGACCGCGAGCGGTTCACGGTCTCACGACCGCGGAACCACTTCACGTGGTCGAACGGAACACCGAGGGTCACGGAGTAGTCACCCTCCTTCGCCTTCTCGATGCGCGAGGTGCACCAGTAGGTTCCGTTCGGGTTGTCCGTGTACTGGTACCAGGGGCTGAAGCGGTCCTCGGCGGCGAACACGGTGAACGCCGTCCATTTGCGGCAGACGTTTGTTCCCTCGACGGCACCGAGGGCATCCGTCGGGTGGATGACCCCGTCGTTCGAGTAGGCCTTGACGATCGTTCCCGACTCGTGCACCTTCGTGAAGTGAACGGGGATGCCGAGCCTCGCCGTGGCGAGGTTGGTGAAGCGATGCGCGGCCGTTTCGTACGACACCGCGAAGGCGTCGCGCAGGTCTTCGAGTGAGATGCGCCGAAAGTTCTTCGCCTCGGTGAGAAACCGAACGGCCTCGCGCTGCGGCAGCAGTATGGCCGCCGTGAGATAGTTGGTCTCGACGCGCTGGCGCAGAAAGTCCGCATAGCTCGTGGGCTCGGTGTGGCCGAGAACGTGACTGGCGAGCGCCTGCACCACCGGCGATCGCGAGTCACGGGATGCCGACTGCTGGGTGGGAAGGTAGATGCGCCCGTTCCTGTGGTCGGCCACCGAGCGGGTGGAATGCGGGAGATCACCGACGTAGTGCAGCGAGAATCCCAGGTGGCCGGCCATGTCGCCGACCAGCTGCTGCGACACCGGCCCCCCGCCGTGCCCGACGGCCGTGAGCAGCTCGGCCGCCTGCTGCTCGAGCTCGGCGAAGTAGTTGTCTCTGGCCCGCATCTCTGCACGCAACTGGGCGTTCGCGCGACGGGCCTCCTCGGGGGTCGCCGCACGCTCTCGGTGCAGCCTCTCGACCTCTTGATGCAGGGCGAGGATCGTGCGCAGGGTGTCGTCGCTGTGCGACCGGGACACACGGAACGGTGAAATGCCGAGCGAGCTGAAGACCGGCCCGCGTTGCGCACGCTCGACAGCGATCTCGAGGGCCGACCGCTCACTCGGTGCCTCTTCTTGGAGAAGATCGTCGGTTGTTGTGCCGAGTGCTGCCGCGATCCGGCGCAGCATCGACAGGCTCGGCTCGCGCTTTCCATTCTCGATCGTCGAAACCTGCGAGGCGGCGCGCTCGATCGCCGCACCCAGCTGTTCAAGCGTCATTCCGCGGCGCACACGGCGCTCACGAATCCGATGTCCCAGGGTCAGTGCGTCGACTGAACGTTCGTCGTTCGAGGTTGGGGCCTCAGCGGCTGTGCTGGTCATGCTCAACATGCTGCCATTCGCCACTCCTTCTGGCAAACAGAAGAAAGAACGAATTTCTGTCTACAAATCCTCTCCACAACGCTTTGTGGTCCCACAAGATCGACTCAAGCGCCACAGATCGGCATCCGACGCAACGCCGATCGGAATCGCACCGACCAGACAGACAAGAGGAGACACCGATGAGCACACAGCCCCTTCGCGCAGGAGACCAGACTCAGACCGCCGAGGAACTCGCCGCCGAGTGGCGCGACGACCCGCGATGGGACGGCATCCGTCGTGACTACAGCGCAGAGGACGTTATAGCGCTCCGCGGCAGTGTGCGTGAAGAGCCGACCCTCGCTCGCCGTGGCGCCGAGAACCTCTGGAACCTCATCCACACCGAGGAGTGGGTGGCCGCATTGGGTGCTCTCACCGGCAACCAGGCCGTTCAGCAGGTGCGCGCGGGTCTCAAGGCCATCTATCTCTCGGGCTGGCAGGTCGCCGCAGACGCCAACCTCGCCGGCCAGACATACCCCGACCAGTCTCTCTATCCGGCCAACTCGGTGCCGCAGGTGGTGCGCCGCATCAACAACGCGCTGCTGCGCGCCGACCAGATCGAGTTCGCAGAGACGAGCGCTGAGCACAGGTCCTCCGAGCAGGCGAGCGCCGCTTCTCGTGAAGGGATCGACTGGCTCGCACCGATCGTGGCGGATGCCGAGGCCGGCTTCGGCGGCCCGCTCAACGCCTATGAGCTGATGACGTCGATGATCCAGGCGGGTGCTGCTGGCGTTCACTGGGAGGATCAGCTTGCGAGCGAGAAGAAGTGCGGCCACATGGGCGGCAAGGTCCTCGTGCCGACGAGCCAGCACATCCGCACCCTCAATGCGGCCCGTCTCGCGGCGGACGTCGCCGGTGTGCCGAGCGTGATCATCGCCCGCACGGACGCCCTCGCGGCGACGCTCATCACAAGCGACCACGACGAGCGCGACAGCCGGTTCATCGTGGGCGACCGCACCGCAGAGGGCTTCTACAACGTTCAGAACGGCATCGAGCCGGTGCTCGCCCGTGGCCTCGCCTACGCCGAGTACGCAGACCTGCTCTGGGTCGAATCCGCCGAACCGGACCTCGAACTCGCCCGCCGGTTCGCCGAGCACATCCACAAGGTCTTCCCGGGCAAAAAACTCGCCTACAACTGCTCGCCGTCGTTCAACTGGAAATCCCACCTCGACGACGCACAGATCGCGAGCTTCCAGAAGGAGCTCGCCGCCATGGGCTACGCCTTCCAGTTCATCACCCTTGCAGGCTTCCACGCGCTGAACCACTCGATGTTCACACTCGCCCAGGACTACAAGAACCGCGCCATGAGCGCATACGTCGAGCTGCAAGAGGCCGAATTCGCCTCTGAGGCGTCCGGCTACACCGCCACCAGACACCAACGCGAGGTGGGAACGGGTTACTTCGACAGGATCGCGACAGCGCTCAACCCGACGAGCTCCACCCTCGCCCTCGTCGGCTCGACCGAAGAAGACCAGTTCCACTGATCACGTCTCACACCGTAAGGACACGACAATGAACACCCTCACCGCCGGGCAATCGCCGGCACCTTCGACCACCGAACGAGCACAGCCATCGACGCGCCAGGCATCGGCGCACCAGGAGCCCGCACGAGGTCCGCGCATCGACGTCATCGGCCGCCGGCACGAACGCTTCGATGAGATTCTGACGCCAGAAGCACTCGAGTTCATCACCCGCCTGCACAAACGCTTCGCGGGGCGCCGTCACGAACGCCTCGCCGATCGGATGCGGCGTCGCTACGAGATCGGCAACGGACGCGACCCGAAGTTTCGCGACGACACCGCCGACATCCGTGCGGATGCCTCGTGGCGCGTCGCCGGCCCCGGTCCCGGCCTGGAAGACCGCCGAGTCGAGATCACCGGTCCCACGGATCCCAAGATGACCATCAATGCGCTGAACTCGGGCGCGAAGGTGTGGCTCGCCGACCAGGAGGACGCCATCAGCCCCACCTGGAGAAACGTCATCGGCGGGCAGATCTCGCTCTTCGACGCGATCCGTCGCCAGATCGACTTCACAAACGCGCAGGGCAAGGAGTACCGCCTCACCACCGGCAAGACCCCGACCATCGTGATGCGCCCGCGCGGCTGGCACCTGGTCGAGAAGCACATGGCGTTCACCGACGCGGGCGGGCAGACGATGCCGGCATCGGGCAGTCTCGTTGACTTCGGGCTGTATTTCTTTCACAATGCCGCGCAGCTGATCGAGCAGGGCGCCGGGCCGTATTTCTACATCGCGAAGCTCGAATCGGCGGACGAAGCCCGTCTCTGGGACGACGTCTTCACCTTCGCGGAGAAGGACAGGGGGATCCCTCACGGCACCATCCGTGCGACCGTGCTGATCGAGACGCTCCCCGCGGCGTTCGAGATGGAGGAGATCCTCTACGAACTGCGTGACCACTGCGCCGGGCTCAACGCCGGGCGCTGGGACTACATCTTCTCGATCATCAAGAACTACCGAGGCCGCGGCGCGCGTTTTGTGCTCCCCGACCGCAGCGAGGTCACCATGACCGTGCCCTTTATGCGGGCATACACCGAGCTGCTCGTGAAGACCTGCCACAAGCGGGGCGCCCATGCGATCGGGGGTATGTCCGCGTTCATCCCGAACAGCCGCGACCCCGAGGTCACCGCGAAGGCCATCGAGAAGGTGGCCGCAGACAAGCGCAGAGAGGCCAGAGACGGCTTCGATGGAACCTGGGTGGCGCACCCTGGTCTCATCGATGCGGCCAGGAGCGAATTCGACGCGGTGCTCGGCGACCGGCCGAACCAGGTCGACCGCCAGCGCGACGACGTCGAGGTGACGGCATCCGATCTGCTCAACGTGCACATCGGCAGGCCGGTGACCGACGACGGGCTGCGCGACAACGTGAGCGTCGCCGTGCGTTACCTCGAGGCCTGGCTGCGCGGGATCGGGGCGGTCGCCATCGACAACCTGATGGAAGACGCCGCGACGGCAGAGATCAGCCGGTCTCAGATCTGGCAGTGGATCCACCAGGACGTCTGCACGAGCGACGGCGAGCCCATCACCGTCGAACGGGTCGACAAGATCCTGTCCGAGCTGCTCGCCGCGCTGCCGCGGACGGACGGCAATCGGTATGACGATGCCGCGGAGGTGTTCCGCGAGGTCGCGCTGCGTGAGGAGTTCCCCACCTTCCTGACCGTTGGAGCCTATTCGCGGTTCCTCGTCGAGCACGAGTGATCTCGGGCGCCGGGGGTGACGCCGATTCCGGCGGAATCCCCGGCGCTCCGTTTATGCTCGGAGGGTGAGCCCAAAACATCGCCTGTCCCAGAAGATCTCCGCCATCGCCGAGTCCGCGACCCTCAAGGTCGATTCCAAGGCCAAGGCGCTGCAGGCCGACGGCCGTCCCGTGATCAGCTTCGCGGCCGGTGAGCCCGACTTCGCGACACCCCGGCACGTCATCGATGCCGCTGTCGCCGCCGCGACAGAGGCGCGAAACCATCGCTACACGCCCGCGGCTGGGCTTCCGGACCTGCGCGAGGCGATCGCCGCGAAGACGGCGCGCGATTCGCGCCTCGAGGTGCCGACGAGCCGAATCGTCGTCACCAACGGCGGCAAACAGTCCGTCTATGAGGCGTTCCAGGTGCTGCTCAACCCGGGCGACGAGGTCATCGTGCCCACACCGTTCTGGACGACCTACCCAGAGACCATCGCTCTCGCAGACGGCACGCCTGTCGAGGTGTTCGCCGGTGCCGAGAGCGACTACAAGGTGACTGTGGAGCAGCTCGAGGCGGCTCGAACCGAGCGATCGAAGGTGCTGCTCTTCGTGTCGCCCTCGAACCCGACGGGAGCCGTCTACACCCGGGACGAGACCCGCGCGATCGGCGAATGGGCGCTCGAGCACGGCATCTGGGTGATCTCGGACGAGATCTATCAGAACCTCGTCTACACCCCGAACGCCTCTGGTGCATACACGGCGACGTCGATCGTGGATGTCGTTCCGGAGCTTGCCGAGCAGACGCTGCTTGTGAACGGCGTCGCAAAGACCTACGCGATGACCGGGTGGCGTGTGGGCTGGACTGTTGGCCCCGCCGACGCCGTCAAGGCGATCGGCAACCTGCAGTCGCACCTCTCCGGCAACGTGAACAACGTCGCGCAGCGTGCCGCGCTCGCCGCGCTCAGCGGGCCCCAAGACGAGGCGGAACACATGCGCCAGGCCTTCGACAGGCGACGCGAGACGATTGCGCGTGAACTCAACCGCATTGAAGGGGTCGAGGTTCCGACACCGCAGGGGGCGTTCTACGTCTATGCGGATGTCTCGGGCCTGCTCGATCGGGACTGGAACGGCGTGACGCCCCGCACGTCGCTCGAACTCGCCGATATGATCCTCGATCGCGCTGAGGTCGCCGCGGTGCCGGGTGAGGCCTTCGGCCCGTCTGGCTATCTGCGATTCAGCTACGCGCTGGGAGACGACGCACTGCTCGAGGGTGTGCAGCGACTGCAGCAGCTGTTCGCGGGCTGACTCACCCCGCGCCCCGCGCCCCGCGCGCCCCGCGCGCCGCGCGCCCCGCGCGCCGCGCGCCGCGCGCATCGGCGCACACCGCCACACGCTACACCGTTTGTGACGCGCTACCCGAAATAGGGTGGCGCGTCACAAACGGTGTAGCGCGGGTCGTGATGACCATTCGCCGGAACCACGATCACGCGTCGATGACCACGTCGGCGAGCAGGTCCTCGAACATCCCCTCAGCATCCTCGACCTCACTGTCGAGACAGCTCAGACCGATCGAGAGATATGCGTCGTGCGCCACGAACACCCTGGTGGCCATCAACCAGAACGCGTCTTCGCCCTCGTCGGTCACGAAGTCGATCCTGCTGAGCATCATCTCGACCTCATCACCGGCACTGCTCTCGACGCCGACCACGTCACCGGATTCCGACGTTGACGACGGGTCGTCTTCCGTCAGGGTCTCGAGGTCGTCTTCGACAGCGGCTTCGGTCGCAGGCAGGTCGCCTTCGGGATCGTCCGCGGGGCCCGCGGCGGCATCCGTCTGGTTGTACACGTCGACGAAACAGCCGGTTTCGGTGTTCTCCCATTCCTGAAGGTCTTCGTCGTCTGTGACCTGGTCCCATTCCGCGGGCAGGGAGACGACCAGCCGCGGGTCTGCGTCGAACTCCGCATGCTGGTCGAGTGCGAAGCCGGCCGGTGTCGGCGACGGCGTGGCATCCGGCGTCTCAGACGTCGAGTCGCTCGGGGTCGGCAGCGGCGCTGCCGTCTGTCCGAGATTGGCGATCACCAGAGCCACCACCACGATAACGGCGACGAGGATGAGCACCCCGCCGCCGATGAGCCACCACGCCCAGCCCGGCATACCTCGTCGATTCGGAGGTTCGGGCGGACCGGGCGGTCGGCCGCCATACGGTTGGCCTCGGTAAGGCTGCTGCCCCGGCTGAGGCTGCCAGGCCGGAGGCGGAGGATACTGCTGAGACGGCTGCTGCTGTGAGGGATGCTGGGCACCCTGTTGTTGTGGCGGATGCTGGGGACCCTGTTGTTGTGGCGCAGGAGCCTGAGCGCCAGGGTACGGCTGGTTGGGTGGCTGCCAGCCGGCGCCCGCTGGCTGCTGGGGGCCAGGATGTTGAGGTGTCTGACCGGGATACGGAGCCTGGTTCCCGCCGGGGACCTGCTGCCCTGGATACGGTTGCCGACCCTGAGACGAAGGAGGCGGCGGTTGCTGGCCCGGTGGCCACTGTTGACCATACGGCGGTTGCTGCCCGGGAGGCTGCCGCGCCTGTTGTGCCGGAGGCTGCTGACCGGGATGCTGCTGATTCGCCGGCGGGGCCTGGGGCGGGTGCCGGGGCTGCTGGTCACCCCGATGCGACAGCGGACCGGGTGGCATGTCTGGCACGACCGGCTGCTGCGGCGTCTCCGGTGACGGGGCGTACGGCACTGGCTCCTCGGGCGCGGGCGGGCGCGGTTCCTCTGGTCGCGGCGGCGTCGGCTCCGAAGGCGCGGGCGGCGCGGGCTCCGAGGGGTGGCCGGGTGCCGGTTCCTGGCCCGGCTGCGGATCGGGTTGCTCGGGTATGCCGGGAGCAGGCGGCTGCTGCGGCCCGCCGGGAGGTGTGGGGTCGCCCGGGGGTGTGGGAGCGTCTGGGGGACCGGTCATCGAATGGCCTGCGGGGTTCTGACCACGGTGTCTCTCAGGAGGCTGTGCGCCTGTGGGCGGCCGGGGAGGCTGATCGGACATGGGGTCCTCTCTCTTGCACGGACTTGCACTGACTTGCACCGAGCCGTTGCGCTCTCCCGCCAGCATTGCACGCGTCCGCCGATTAGTCACCCCCGCACGTGCTGCGTCACGCGAGAGGCATCCCCCGCCCGCTGACACGGGCCGGCACCGGCCGTCGCCCTACAGCTCCACACCCACGAGCACAGGTTCTGGCTGCAGCACAACACCGAACTCTGCAGACACCCGCGACTGCACAAAACGAGCGAGCGCGGCGATGTCGTCTGCAGTCGCCCCTCCGGCGTTGGTCAGCGCGAGTGTGTGCTTCGTCGACACCCGGGCTCTCCCGCCGGGGAGCGCGAACCCGCGGCGGACGCCTGCACGCTCGATGAGCCAGGCGGCGCTGAGCTTCACGCGGCTCTCGACAGGCTGCGCAGCCGGGAGGTTGCCCTCATAGCGCTCGAGCGGAATCACGATCTCGCGATCGTCGTCGGCCTCGTCGACGGGCCAGCGCGGCGCGTCAGCCGGAAGAGTGCGCGCGAAAGACTCGCTGACGATCGGATTCGTGAAGAACGACCCCGCGCTCCACGTGTCCCTGTCGTCGGCGTCGAGCACCATCCCCTTCGACGCGCGCAGGGCAAGCACCGTCTTGCGCACCTGGGCGACAGACATCCGCTCGCCCAGGTCGACGCCGAGAGCGAAAGCGAGCTGGTCGTAGGCGATCGGCGCGCTCGTTCCGTGTGCGTCGACGAGTTCGATCTCGACAGCCACCACAACGCCGTCTCGTTCGGGCTCCGCCCCGCCGTGCCGCTTGAGCGCCGAGGTGCGGTAGCCGAGCGCGAGGTCTGCCGGCGGCACACGGAGCACCTCACCCCGTTCGCGGTCGAGCAGCCACACGGCGGCGAGGCTCGAGACGAGCTCCTGCCCATATGCACCGATGTTCTGAATGGGCGCAGCGCCGACAGAGCCCGGGATGCCGCTCAACGCCTCGATCCCACACCATCCGTTCGCGACGGTGTGCGCGACGAGGTCGTCCCAGCTCTCGCCGGCCTCGACGATCAGGCGCACACGCGAGCCGTCACGAGATGTGAACCGCTGGATGCCCGTCGTCCGGACCCTGACGAGCGGGCCCTGATATCCGTCATCGCTGACGAGCAGGTTCGATCCACCTCCGACGACGAGCGGTTCCTGACCCGAGCCCCAGAGGCTGAGCACCGTGTCGACGAGCTCGTCTCGCGTCGACGGAGTGACGACCTGCTCGGCCGGGCCTCCGACGCGAAAGGTCGTGAACTGAGCCAGGGTGCGCGCCGTCATACCGCTAGTGACACCCGTACCTGGGCTTTTCCGAGAACCGTCTCGCCGTTGAATGTCACCGTCAGGTCGATCCGGGCCGACTCGCCCTCGGTGTCGAGAGCGCCCACCTTCGCGCTGACAGAGACCATCGCTCCCTCGACCGCGTCGACGACGACCGGCCGGGTGAATCGCACCTGATAGTCGACCACACGTGCCGGGTCGCCCGCCCACTCGACGACCGGCTGCACGGCCAGGCCCATGGTCAGCATCCCGTGCGCGAGCACACCGGGCAGGCCCGCGGACGCCGCCACGTCGTCGCGGTAGTGAATCGGGTTGAAATCACCCGATGCGCCCGCGTACCTCACAAGAGAATCCCGCGTGAGCGGATACTCGGCCCCTGCGATGACGTCACCGACGGTGAGACCGCCGATCCGGGGTGCGCTGATCTGCGGTGTGTTCATTCGTCTCCCCTGACCACGAGCGTCGACACGGCGGTGACGACATGCTCGCCGTGCGCGTCGACGATCGTCGACTCGGCCGTGACCATGGCATGCGCTCCGAGCGTCTTCACACCGGTCACTCTCAGGGTGGCGGTGAGCTCGTCTCCCGCCACGATCGGACGCGTATAGCTGAAGCGCTGGTCGCCGTGCACAACGCGGGCGAAGTCGATGCCGGAGTCGGGCTCGGCGAGCAGCTGCTGAAGCGTCTGCTCCTGCACGACGACGGCGAAGGTCGGCGGAGCGACGACGTCGGCATGACCGGCGGCGCGTGCTGCCGAGGGATCGTGGTTGACGGGGCTCGTCGCGAAGACCGCGCGCGCGAACTCGCGCACTTTCTCGCGGCCCACCAGATAGGGCGACACGGGCTCGAACGTTCGGTTCTGCAGGTCGGGATTCACAGGCACGCGACCAGCCTACCCATGCAGCGTGCCCTACCGCCCCGGGGTGGCGACGACCTCGAGCTCTTCGCCGTTCACGCTCAGCACACGCCAGGCATCCTGCTCGCGCACAACCGTCGAGATCGCGCCGTTCAGGATCTGATCGAAGTCGCGCCCGGCGAGGTGCTGCAGGGTGTAGCGGATGAGGGTGCCATGGCACACGACGATGGTGTTCGAATCGGCGTAGTCGTCTGCGATCTGTGCGAGCGCGCGCGTGCCGCGGCCCACCACCTGGTCGAGGGGCTCGAGGCCGGGGAACCGTTTGTCCGGCCACCGCTCGGCGATGTCTTCGGCTGTCGCGCCCTCAGCGTCACCGTATGAGCGCTCGACGAGCAGGTCATAGCTCCGGCCGAGCTCGACGCCGAGCCCCGATGCGATGATGCTCGCGGTCTCGCGGGCGCGCGACAGCGGTGAGCTCACGATGGTGCCCCACTTCTGCGAGGCGAGCAGGCCGACGGCATCTCGTGCCTGCTGCCTGCCGGTCTCGTTGAGGGGAATGTCTGTCGCACCCTGCATTCTGCGGTCGCGATTCCAGTCTGTCTGTCCGTGGCGGATGAGGGCGAGGGGCATAACACTCACTTTCAGGTCGCGGGCTTCAAGTCTGCAGCATCAAACTGAACGAATCGGCAAGAGCGACGAAAAGAGGGGCGTCATCCCCGGTGACGAACGATGTCGACGATCATTCGCAGCGCGATGATCGCGACGAAGACGGCGAAGAGCACGTTCGCGAGGAACGGATCGATGTTGGCGGCGACGACCGCTCCGAGCGCCGTCGTCGTACACGCGAACAGTCCGATCACGGCGGCGGCGGGAAGGTCGACGATGCGACGCCTGGTGTTGCCGATCGTGCCGGACAGTGCGGTGGGAACCATCATGGCGATGGACGTGCCCTTCGCGATGAGGTCGCTCGATCCGAAGAGCAGAATGAGCATCGGCACAACGACGACTCCCCCGCCGATGCCGAGCAGGCCGGAGAGGATGCCGGTCACAAGGCCGAGAGTGACGATCCCGGCGATGACCAGCGGTGTGAGTCCTATCGATGCCTCCCGTGAGGGAACCACCAGGAACAGCGAGACGATCACGGCGCACATGAACACAACGAACGCCCACTGCAGAACGGGACGAGACACACGGCTGAGCAGATGGCTGCCGATCTGCGCACCGACGATCGAGCCGGCCGCGAGCAGTCCGGCGGCGACCCAGTCCACGGCACCTGGAATCGCGTAGCTCAGCACCCCGACGAGCGACGACGGAACGATGGCGGCAAGCGATGTGCCCGCGGCGATGCGCGGCTCCATCCTGAGAAGCAGCACGAGCGCCGGCACGATCATCACCCCGCCGCCGACGCCGAAGAGCCCAGACATAAAGCCGGCGAGAAGCCCGATGAGAATCAGCCACAGCCAGGCGCCGCGCGTGCGTTGTTCTGGCATCCGTCCCCTTCGCCTGTCGAGTGACCTCAAGACACTATCACCGGCCGCCACGCGCCTCGCGGGGCCGCGGTGGCCTCAACTCGAAGCGCGTATGCTCGCGACGTACTTCTGGACCCGTTCGAAGAGCTCCGCGTCATACGGCCCCCAATCTGGCCGGGGAGTCTCGGGACCCGCGTACGGCTCGTCGGCGTAGTGGCGCTGGTACTCGGCGAGCTTGGTCTCCAACTCGGATCTGATCTGCGCGTACGCGGGGTCGTCGGCGACGTTGCGCACCTCAGCCGGGTCGTTCTGCAGATCGTAGAGCTCCCACTCCGGCTCGAAGAGCGTGTCCGATGCGCCCGGCACCCCCAGGCCGGCACCGTAGTAGTAGATGAGTTTGTGGGTCGCGGTGCGGATCCCGTAGTGAGCGGGAGCGGCATGGATGGGATCGTTATGCTCCCAGTACCTGTAATACGCGGCATCCGGCCAGTCGTCGACGTCCTCTCCCCGCAGCAGCGGACGGAAGCTCCTCCCCTGCGACGTCGGCAATGCGGCATCCGCCTCGATGCCGCACACGTCGAGGAAGGTCGCGGCGAAGTCGACGTTCGTGATGATCGCCTCGCACCGCGAGCCGGGCTCGATCTCGGCCGGCCAGCGGATGAGCATCGGCATCTGCAGCGACTGATCGAACATCAGCCGCTTGTCGAACCAGCCGTGATCGCCGAGGAAGAACCCCTGGTCGGAGGTGTACACAACAAGTGTGTTCTCGGCGAGACCGTTCGCCTCGAGGCGGTCGAGCAGACGGCCGACGTTGTCGTCGATCGACTGGATGCACTGGAGATAGTCGCGCATGTAGATCTGGTACTTCCAGCGCATGCGCGCCTCACGGTTCTCGGGGCCGCGCAGGTGCTCAGGAACCTCGGTCTTCAAGTCGTCGGCGCCCATGTCGTCGGCGATGGTCATGCGCACACCACGGACCGCTCTGCTGCGGGTCTGGTAGTCGTCGAAAAACGTCTCGGGCTCGGGAATATCGCCGTCTGCGTAGAGGTGCTTGTGCTTCTCGTCCGGAATCCACGGGCGATGAGGAGCCTTGTGGTGAACCATCATGCAGAACGGCTCGTCCTCGGCGAGGGTGTCGAGCCAGTCGATGGAGAGGTCCGTCACGATATCGGTGGCGTACCCGGTCACCGTCGCCCGACCGTTCTCGTCGATCATCTCGGGGTCGACGTAGTCCCCCTGTCCCGGAAAGATCTTCCAGGTGTCGAACCCGCGCGGCAGTGACGCGCCGTGTTCGCCCAGGTGCCACTTTCCGAACAGGGCGGTGCGGTAGCCGTTGTCGTGGAGGACGTCGACGAAGGTCGGGACCCGGTAGTCCAGCTCCGTCCAGATCGAGGACACTCCGTTGACGTGGCTGTACGTGCCGGTCAGGATCGACGCACGCGACGGGCTGCAGATCGAGTTTGTGCAGAACACCGCGTCCATACGCATTCCGCTCTCGGCGATTCGGTCGAGGTGCGGGGTCGTGTTGACGCGGCTGCCGTACGCGGAGATCGCCTGGGCGGCATGGTCATCCGACATGATGAAGATGAGATTGGGGCGTGCCATGTGGTGTCCTTCGGTGCCGCGATGCGGCGTGTGGGCTGGTGAACGTTGCGCCGCCACGGCAGCGCGGTCAGGGTGCCGCGTGAGAGCGCGCCGGAAGTGAGGATGGCGAGGAGCCGCTCACCCCGCATTCGCGGCGTGCAGCTGGCGCAGCACCTCGTCGGTGGTCTCGAGAATCGCAACCGTCTCGTCGAGGGTGTGCACGGGGGACTCCGTGCGTCCCTCGCCGATGAAGCGAGCAGCAGCAGTGGCCTCCCACGACAGACCGGCGAACATGGCGAGGCCGGTCGGGTCCTCCCACCGCTCGGGCACCGACCTGGGGTCGTTCGTTCCGAGGCTGAATCCGCCGGGAACGTGGAACGGTCCGTCGAGCTCGATGTGCGCGGACGTGCCGGCGATGTAGGCGCGCGACGGCGTGCGGGTGAGCAACGTCGTCGTCAGGGTCGACTGCACGCCCGAGGCATGCTGGAGGATCGACGTCGAGTAGGCGTCGACCCCCGTCGTCGTCAGCCCGCCGACAGCTGTGATCGAGGCGGGGCGGCCGGCGACCATCGACGAGAACTGCACAGGATAGATCCCGAGGTCAAGGAGCGCACCGCCGCCGAGTTCGGGACGATAGAGGCGGTGTGCCACGTCGGCGGGCACAGCGTGGCCGAAATCGGCGACGACGCTGCGGACCTCCCCGAGTGCTCCCTCCGCGATGAGGCGACGGATGACGCTCGTCTTGGGATGATAGCGACTCCACATGGCCTCCATCAGAAAAACGCCCGCGTCATGGGCCTGCGAGACGAGGGTGCGAGCATCCGCCGCGTTGGTCGCCAGCGGTTTCTCGATCACTGTGTTCTTGCCGGCGCGCAACGCGAGCAGTCCGAGCGCGAGGTGCTCGCTCTGGGGCGCGGCGATGTAGACCACATCGATCTCGGGGTCTTCGACGAGCTGTTCGTAGGATCCGTATGCGCGCTCCACACCGGTTCGGGCGCAGAACTCCTCGGCTCGTTCGATTGATCGCGATGCCGCGGCCACCACCCGCTGCTGGGTGTGCTCGAGGACCGCGCCGACGAAACTCGACGCGATCCTGCCGGGGGCGAGCACCCCCCAGCGCAAGGCGGGCTCGCCATGGCCAGGGGTGTAGAGGTCGGGCTCGGGAAAGGTCATGGGCATGTCGTATCTCCTTGCGGGTCGGTGGGTGTCTCCTTGCGGAGCGGTGCGTGGCGCCGTCTGGTCACGTGTCGTCGCCTTCTCAGATCAGAGCTTCGGCCCGTTGCGCCTCCAGCAGGGCCTGACGCTCGACGCGTCTTCTCGCCTGGGCGCGGGGGTCTGCCACGGGCGCGGCGAAGAACAGTCGCTGCGTGTAGGGGTGCTCTGGGCGACTGGTGACCTGGTCGCCGTCGCCGAACTCCACGATCTGGCCCTGATACATCACGGCCACACGGTGGCTGATGTGCCTGACGACCTCGAGGTCGTGAGAGACGAACAGATACGCCACACCCGTGCGCTCCTGGATGTCTTTGAAGAGGTCGAGCACCCGTGCCTGCGTCGACAGGTCGAGCGCCGAGACCGGTTCGTCGCACACGATCAGCTTGGGATCCAGTGCGAGCGCTCGCGCGATGGCGATGCGCTGACGCTGACCGCCTGAGAACTCGCGGGGCAGCCGCCCTCCCGAGTCGTGAGGCAGCTGCACGAGGTCGAACAGTTCCTCCACACGCCTGACGGCGTCACGACGCGACACCTTCCGCACAGTGAGCGGCTCTGTGAGGATCTGCTCCACGGTCATCGACGGGTTCAGCGACGTGTACGGATCCTGAAACACCACCTGGATGTCCCTGGCCAGGCGCTTGCGCTCGTTGCGCGGCGCATGGGCGATGTCTCGTCCTTCGAAGAGCACACGCCCCTCGGTGACCGGGGCGAGCCCGAGAACGGCGCGCCCGAGCGTGGTCTTGCCCGACCCGGACTCGCCTACCAGGCCGACGCATTCACCGCGGCGGACATCGACCGATACCGAGTGGAGCGCGCGGAAGGGCTTGCCGCGCAGTCCGCGTCCGGGATACTCGACGGTGACATCCGAGATGTCCAGAAGCGGGGCGCTCATCGGGTGGGTCCTTCCGCTGTCCGAGAGGAGGCGTCGTGCAGGGCACCACGCGGCTCCGTCTCGTTGAGGATCGATCCGAGCAGATCTCGGGTGTATGGGTGAGTCGGATTGTCGAAGATGTCCGTCGTCGGGCCGGTTTCGACGATTCGGCCGGACTTCATCACGGACACGCGATCGCAGATGTCGGCCACCACGCCGAAGTTGTGTGTGACGAGAATGACGGCCATCTGCAGCTCGCTCTGCAGATCTCGCAGCACCTCGAGCACGTCCGCCTGCACGGTCACATCGAGCGCCGTGGTCGGCTCGTCGGCGATCAACAGGTCGGGTTCGCACGAGATCGCGCCCGCTATGAGAACACGCTGCGCCATACCGCCGGAAATCTGGTGCGGGTACGCATCGAACGTGCGCTGCGGGTCGGGGATGCCGACCTTCGCCAGGAGGTCGAGCGCGCGCGCCCTGGCTTCGGTCTTCGGCAGCCGGAGCTTGACACGCATCGGCTCGACGAGCTGGCTGCCCACGGTGAACGATGGATCGAGGTTCGACATCGGCTCCTGCGGGATGTAGGCGATACGGCGCCCGCGCAGATCCGTCATTTCTGCTTTCGACGCCGACACGAGGTCAATCCCGTCGAACAGGATGGAGCCGCCGACCACTTTGCCGCCCTCGGGAAGGAGGCCGAGCACAGACCAGGCGGTCTGCGTCTTTCCCGAACCCGACTCTCCGACCAGGCCGTGCACCTCGCCGCGGGCTACGGCCAGCGACACATCCTCCACAACCCGTTTGAGCGATCCGTCTGGCTGCTGATACCCGATCGACAGGTTTTCGACACGGATCAGCGCCTCGTCCACCGGATCTGACCCGTGCCGGATGATCTCGGCCGGCGCCGGCGCCGGCGCTGCCGCGGCAACCGCTGCTGCCCGCCGCGCGCGACCGCCGCGGCGGCGCGTGTTTCCGGAGCGCTCGAGTTCGTCGCGGAGGGTGTTGGCCAGCAACGTGAGCGAGAGCAGCGTCGCCGCGATGGCGACCGCCGGCCAGATGACCAGCATGGGAGCACGGTACAGGTTGGTGAAAGCATCGCTGAGCATGGCGCCCCAGGTGGGCACACGTGCGTCGCCCAGTCCGAGGAACTCCAGGCCGGACTGGATGGCCAGCCCGATGCCGCCGACGATCGCCGCCTGGATGATGATGGGCGCGCGTACGACGCCCAGGATGTGACGCGAGATGATGCGGGAGTCCGACAAGCCGGACACACGAGCCGCATCGACATACAACTCGTTCTTCACACCGGTGACGGAGGCGTGCACCAGCCGGAAGAACGAGGGTGAGAGCATGATTCCGAAGATCACCATCGACCACCACAGCGACGGCCCGATGACGGCGCGGGCTGCGAGCAGCACGATGATGCCCGGCAGCGCCATCAGCAGCGCGATGATCCCACCCGAGACGAGGTCGAGAATCCCGCCGAAGTAGGCGGCGAACAGTCCTCCGATGACGCCGAGCACCACCGCCACCGCCAACGCGATGGCGGCGCCGGCGAGGCTGAACTGCGCCGCGAAGATCAAACGCGAGAGCGCGTCGCGCCCAGCCCCGTCGGTGCCGAGGATGTGACCGTCAGTACCTGGCGGGAGAAGGACCTGGGAGATATCCGCGCGGTTCGGATCGAACGGTGCGATGAGAGAGGCGAAAACGGCGGCGAGCACCGCCACGGCAAGAAAGGCGGCGGCCGCGGCGGCGAGCGGGTTGCGCAGCACTCGCACCGCGAGGTGGTCCTGCTTAGCCGTGGCGGTCGTGGGCAACGCCGTCTGCGGATCGGGCGCGGAAAGGGGAACGGTCATGACAGACGCACCTTCGGGTTGAGCCATCCTTGCATCAGGTCGACAAGGAGATTAAAGAGGATGACGAGGATTCCGACAGCCATAACGAGTCCCATCACCATGGGAATGTCGCCCTGGGTTGTCGCCTGCACCGCCACCTGACCGAGGCCGGGTATCGCGAACACCTGCTCAACGATCACTGCACCGCCCAGAAGACCCACGAAATACACGGCGAGCACGGCGAGCGCCGGCCCTGCCGCGTTGCGGAGGACGTGTTTGAAGATGATCCGCCGCTCCGACATCCCGCGGCTCCGGAGCGTTCGAACGTAGTCATTGCGCAAGGCGTCGATGACCGAGCCCCTGATCTGTTGTGTAACGCTCGCGATACCGCTCAACGACAGCGCGACCACGGGGAGGGTCACGGTGCTCACCCACCCCGCTGGCGAGGTGAAGAAGGGAATGTAGCCGGTCGGCTGGAACCACCCGAAGCCGATCGCGAAGATCAGCACAAGCGCGAGCGCGAAGAGGAACCCCGGGATCGCGAACCCGATGAGCGAGATGACCTGTACCACCCGGTCGACCCACCCCCGACGCGTCGCAGCGAGCAGGCCGAGGATGACCGAGACGATCGCGATGACGATGACGGCGCCGACGATGATGGAGAGCGTCACAGCGAGACGCGACTGGATGCCGCCCGTGACCGCCTGTCCAGAAAACCAGGAGCGACCGAGGTCTCCCGTGACAGCTCCGACGAGCCAAGACCAGAACTGCTCATGGAGCGGGCGGTCGAGACCGAGTTCGGCGGACTTCTGGAGAACGGCTTCGTCCGTGGCTGCCTCGCCGAGGATGCGACGTGTGATGTCACCGCCGCTCATGTAGAGAAGAGAGAACGCGACGACGGCGATTCCGAGGAGCAGGAACGCGCCCCCCACAAAACGTCGTCCGATGAATTTCAGCATGCTTGTGCTTCCGTGTCTGCAGCCGGGTGAGGATGCGCACAGCCCCGACCCGCCTTGTCGTCAAGAGGAGGGATTGATTTTCCGGGCGTCCGGGCACACGCTGCGCTCGTCGTCCCCGACAGCCCTGTTCACGTCTGTTGTGAACGAGGCCTCGGTGCCGAAGAACGCTCGTGCGTTGGCCTGTCGGCTGCCAGATCCCCTGTGGTGTATCGACAGACGGCGCGTTGACATCGCCGGCCACCACGCTCGGTTGCCTCTGACTCTCACCGGCACCGTGGCTGCGGTGCCGTCCCTTGCACAACGCATCGTTACGTCCTCTCGGCTGTGATCCACCATGGATTCCGCCCTGACCGCCCGTGGCCGACCGGTCCCTCGAAAGCATGACACGAACGAAGCCGATGTTCAAGCCGCCACCTATACCAGGGGTTAATTAGCCATCGTCGTATTCTCTTGGGATCTGTTCGGCGTACATGTTCCATTTGTGACATGTCTCGGTGTGCTCCACCCACACGTCTGGGCAACACCGGGACACGTTGGCGGTCGAGCAGCGCGCGCACCCCTGCGTCCTGTTATCGTCGCTATAGGATCCAAGCGACGAAGGAGAATGCAGTGGCACTGGCACGCCTCGAGGTGATCATCCTCAGTCTTCTCTCCGCTGGCGACCGCACCGGCTACGACGTCTACAAATGGCTGGCGCGCAAGGGCGCGTTTGTCGGCTATACGACCCAGCCTTCGCAGATCTACCGTCAGTTCACACGCATGGAAAAGCTGGGATGGGTGGTGTCGGCGGTAGAAGAGCGCCACGGCAGCCCTGACGCGAATGTTTTCAGCGTCACCGAGACCGGCATCGAAAAACTTGAGGAGTGGATCGACTCGCCGTACGTTCCTTCACCGCGCCCCCTCGATCCAGACTTCCAAGTTCGACTGATGTTCAGTGCGCGTCGAGGACCGGCGAAGACCCTGGAGCTCGTGCGTATCGAGCTCGCATACCGCAAGGAGCACGAAGAGCTCCGAACGGGTGTGGACCCTGACCTCGTTCCGCGCGGAGCGGACGCCGAGTTGCGCGAGTGGTTCGGACAGTCGATGATGATGCTGAGCGAACGGGGACACTATATGGTGCAGACGTTCATCGCCTGGCTGGAGTCTTCCGAGGTGCGGTTGCAGGCGTTGGTCGAGAACGACTGACCGTCGAGGGCCAGCGACTCGCGGATGGCCCGCCTCGGCAGCGGGGCCGGGATACGACGCTCAGGAGTCGATGAGCGCCGCGAACCTCTCGGTGAGCGCGTCGCCGATTTCCGTCATCCACTCGATCATCTGGTTCCTTCGCGAACGCAGCGCGGCGAGGTGCTCAGGGTGGTCCGCCAGGTTAACGAGGCAATCCGGGTCCGCACGCAGGTCATACAGTTCCTCAGGCGTGCGATGCAGATAGAAGTCGACGCGCTGCGCGATCTCGCCTGTTCCTTCCGCGGCCTCCAGCATGGACGGCCACGAGAGACCTTGCATGTTCTCGGCTCGGTACTGGACCTCTCCGTCGGACCAGGCGTTCCAGATATAGCCGTATTCCGCGTCCTGGATACACCGCATTTCGAGGCGCTGCTTCGCCGACGTCTCATGGAAGACCGAGAACACGCGGGCACGAGGGAACTCGTCGTGACCGTCCCGCAGCAACGGAAGGATGGAGCGGCCGTCGAGCTCTCCCTCGTGGGTCACACCGGCCGCCTCGCAGAACGTCGGAAACAGATCCAGCATCGACACGAACTCATCCTGCACGACCAGACCAGGCCGGACGTGACCGGGCCAACGCACGATGAGCGGCGTCAAGGTGCTCCTCAGGTAACAGTTCGCCTTCGCAAACGGAAAAGCCATCCCGTTGTCTGAAAGGAACACCACAAGCGTGTCGTCGGCCTGGCCTGCGTCTTCGAGCACCTGCAGGACCGCCGAGACGGTGTCATCACACCGACGACTCGACCCCAGGTACTCTGCGTACTCTTCTCGCACTCCGTCTGTGTCGGGGAGAAACCCCGGAACATCCAGTCTGTCCGCCTCCCCGAACGTGCGAGACGGTGCAGGGTAACCCTCCCGCTCGGCTGCAGAGTGCACGGAGAGCTCCTGACGGCTGCCGGCGAACGGGCGATGAGGGTCGTGGGAGTTGACCATCATGAACCAGGGCTGCGCAGCTTCGCTCGCCCTGTGAAGAAAACTGCGCATCGCGTCTGCATACTTGCCCGGGTTCCGTCCCATGCCGAGGTCTTGCTCGTCCACGTTCATATCCCAGCCGTATCGTTCCACCGGCTGAAGGTGAGCGACCTTCCCGAGGATGCCGACGAGGTATCCAGCCTGTTTGAGCGTCGACGTTATGACCGGCACCCCGTCATCGATCGGCTCGAATCCCTCGGCGCCGTTGCGGTGAGGCCAGAGGCCGGTCATGATCGAGGACCTGCTGGGCTGGCACACAGCCACGGCGACGTGGCTGCGGCGGAAGACAGCCCCCTGCTGCGCAAGCCTGTCTAGCCCCGGGGTGACGTCAGGATGACCGCCGAAGGCGCCCGGCGTGAGCCCGTCCATATCGTCCGCGGTGATAAGGAGGATGTTGATGCCGGTCATTGCCGATCCTTCCGTCCGGAAATGCAGGAACTCGAGGCCTGTCGTAATCGACGGATCATCATCGATCCCTCCCGGGGTGTCAAGCGATGTCTGCACATTCTTTATAACACAGGTGGAACCTTCTATCGGGCTACTGTGCACACACAGTGGTCAACTGTTTGTGACCCATATGTTACAACCGGAATAGCTCGACCACTTGTTCATCATCAGCAGACGTGCGATAGTTCCGGAGGACTGCTCTTGGTTAGAGCGGCTGGGCCACCCGGAGAGACTGTGTGTGGCCTCCACAGCGGAAGGACGTAACGATGCGTTTTATAAAAGCGGGAGTCGCAGTTGCGGCAGCCACGGTTCTTCTCCTCAGCGGCTGTGCCGCTGGCGGGAACGGCGGAACGAACGGGGGTGAGGCCCCGAAGGACCTGGTGCTCGGGAATCTGCTGGCGCCGGCCACTCTGGACGCCGGCAACATGAACTGGGGAAACCAGTCGATCTACGGGCAGGCCGTCTACGACACGCTGCTTCGATCAGACCCCAACGGCGTGGACGCCCTTCCCGGCCTGGCCACGGAGTGGGCGTACAACGAGGACTCCACCGTCCTCACACTCACGTTGCGCGACGATGTGACTTTCACCGACGGGGTCGCCTTCAACGCGGATGTCGCGGCACAGAACCTTCTGCGTTTCCGCGACGGGACGTCTCCGCAGCGGGCGAAAGCGTCGAATGTCGTTGATGCCAGGGCCGTCGACGACACGACCCTCGAGATCGAACTGGGCCGTTCTGACCCGTACTTCTATCTCTATCTGGCTCAGGCTCCTGGCCTGGTCGCCAGCCCCAACCTGTTCGACAATGCCGACGCCGCCACCAACCCGATCGGATCTGGCCCCTATATCCTGAACACCGACGATTCGGTGGTAGGAACGTCCTACAAATTCGATAAGAACCCGGAATACTGGGACCCGGACATTCAGTACTACGACTCGATCACCGTCAACGTGTACGCAGACAACACGTCGATGTTGAACGCACTGCGAGGCAAGCAGCTGAACGGCTCCGCTCTGATCGACAACAGCACTCTCCAACAGGTCGAGGAAGCCGGATACACGGTCAACCCGCTGTTTCTCAGCATGGTGGGTCTGTTCCTGTGGGACAGAGGTGGAGTGCTCAATCCAGCCATCGGCGACGTCCGCGTGCGCCAGGCGATCAACCACGCGATCGACGCGGAGGCGTTCCTCGAGACCTTCGGGCTCGGTTACGGCGAGCTCACACAGCAGACCGCACGCCCCTCGTCCGTCGCGTATGACGAGTCGCTGAACTCGACCTACGACTACGACCCGGAGAAAGCTCGCGAGCTTCTCTCCGAAGCCGGATACGGTGACGGATTCGAGCTCGTTATGCCGTCGAGCCCAGCACAACCGCAGGCGCTGCTGGCCCTCATCCAACAGCAGCTGTCCGAGGTCGGCATCACGGCCACGTTCCAAGACGTCGGCCAGAACTTCCTGCCCGACATGCTCGCGGGCAAGTACGCCGCCTCGTACTTCCAGCTGGGGCAGGATCCGCTGCCGTCCCAGTTCATCAACTTCGTCGTCGCACCCAATGCCACGTGGAACCCCTTGAAGTACGAGGACCCCGAGGTCAACGAGCTGATCGACCGCGTTCGCGCGGGTGGTGAGGATGGAGACACGGCGGCGAAAGAGCTGAACGCCTACCTCGTCGAAGAAGCATGGTTCAACCCGTGGTACACCGTCCAGACGTCGTTTGTCACCGATGACGTGACGAGCGTGACCATCAACCAGGGCAACGCCTACCCGTCGATTCAGGACATCCGTCCCGCGTCATAGCTGCTCCAGGGGGTGGAAAGCCGTGCTTCCCACCCCCTGTGTGTATGAGCTTGACGTTGGTGACCCTGACGTTGGTGACGCCCGTCCCCGAATCGAGATGCCGGCGGCCGTCCATCAGTGCCACTGTGGGGCGGCCCCGGAGCAGGCTGCCCGAATTGCACGGGCGGCGTTCGTCTCACACGGCGGGTCGATCTTCGATCGTCGCGAACAGTGCAAGGTCAACGAGATAGTCGGCGACGTCGTCAACACGTTCGTCTTTTTGCGCCGCTGCCACCAGACGTCGCCATGCGGCACGATGCACGCTCTCGTAGCTCGACGGGAGCCGCCGTTCCCCGTCGGCGTCGGTGATCGCGACGGTGGCGGGACGCGAGGTCTCAGCGGTCGGGATCTCGATCGACAGGCGCTGCGGCGGGCGCAGGAGCTGGAGCGTCACGCGGGTCGGCTCTATCGCAGAGACCACTCCACCGAGCACCACAGAGGTACCCCCCGTCAACGATGCGGTCACGGTGTATCCACCGGGCCCGGTCTCGAGCACGCGCACGCCGGCGATCTTCTCGGTCAGCGCGCGGGCGACGGCGAGGTGGTCGAAGAGCGCCCCGCCCAGGTCTGTGCCCGGGGCTATGAACTGGTCGCTCGTGAGGGAGAGCGCCCCGACGGCGGACGGCCATGCATCGCGAGAACCGTCCAGCAGAGGGTTCGACAGGTACTCGCGGCGCAGCGCCACCGGCACTCGTGTGCTCGCACGACGGAGCGCGTCGATGTCGTCGGAAGCGATCCGCCCGGGTCTTTCGACGAGTATCCCGCGGGCCCCCGCGTCGACGAGGCGGGCGACCTCGCCCACCCAGCCTGCTGCGGCGCCCGATACCGCGACGAGCGCCCCGTCGATGCCCTCGGCGGCCGAGAGTGAGATCGGCAGTGCTGAACGGATCGTCGCCGAGTAGTCGATCAGATCGTCAGAGGCGACGAGCATCGGGAGTGATGTGAGTTCGCTCATCGCGAGGCTCCTTCCAACAGGAACCGGCTGGTTTGCTCAGCCAGTTCGACGGCGTACTGCACATCGTCGATGAGAACCTGTGCGCCGATGCGCGGCTCACGTTCACCGCGGGCGATGGCCGCGAGCTCCTGCCACTCCCCCTCGTACCCGTTCCGGTCTGCGGGCACGGGGCTGTGCCGTATGCCGTCGGTTGTGACGGTGGCTCGCGCTGAGCCCGCCCAGACGTACGACGGCATGAACTCGACCTCAAGACTCGTCGATTCCGAATAGGCGCGAAAATGCCACTCGGGCTTCCAGCCACCCGTCATACCGCCCGTGAGATGCACGAGTCGGCCCGCGCTGCTGTACACGATGACCCAGCCGCCGGAGAGGGCTCTGACGTCGATCATCCTGTCGATGGTGGGCGCAAAACGGCGAACGAGCGGCAGGTCGTGAATGATGAGACCGTAGATGACTCCGCGAAGGCGCGCCGCCTTGCGCTCGCGCTCGGGCAGATCGCCTCCGTTCGGAGGAGCCGCCCGCTTCAGCACTTCTGTGGCGAAGTCCTCAAAACGCGTGCCGCCGGGCATAACGATCGAGGAGCGAACGGTATGAGCCTCCTGAGGAAGCGCCCCCCACAGCTCCTCGGCCGCGAGCCATGCCGGGTCGTAGGTGTGCATGGCTCCGACGACCACTCGCGCACCCGTCTCTGCGACGGTGCGCGCGATGCGCTCGGCCTCCTCACGCGACGAGGCGAACGGCTTCTCGCACAACACAACGCCGACTCCCGCGCGGCATGCCGCCTCGACATGCTCTGCGTGCAGATGTTGGGGGCTGCAGACGGCGACGATGTCGAGGTCGCCAGCGGCCAGCATCTCACCCGCGTCGGTGTGCCCGGTCGCGCCGACGCGACCAGCGACAGCCGAAACCACGTCGGCATCCACGTCTGTGATGCGGACGACGGTGAGGTGATCCGCGAGACGCGCGATCGCGGGGAGGTGGATCGACTGGGTGACAGGACCCGCGCCGATGATGCCTACGCGCAAAAGCGGTGCGTTCACGAGCCGGCCCCCACCGCACGGCCGACGCTCACGGCGGCGTCGTATGCTCCGGCAGGGGACGAGGTCGAGGGAGTTGTCATGATTTCTTTCCTGTCGTTGATGTCGCCGTGGGAGGGGCTGCCTGCTCGATGTGCGGTTGCCCGCTCGGCACCGTTGTCCACGTGTGCTCGACCCGCACCTGCGCCAGGGTCGTTCTCCACGTCACACATTCCCATCCAGCCGACCGGTGGCGTATGCGTTCTCAACGAGCCCTACAACGCGGTCATGGTCGGGGTGCACGCTAATAATCCACACGTGTCATTCACTCTAGCATCACACAGCCATTGCTACGCCACATTGCTACTCCACCGGTGGCTTAGCTGGTCCCGTTCCGTGTTGACGCCCGCGGCACAACCCGGACGTCCTCGACGCCAGCCAGGACGTCCGAGCGTCGCTCAACGTCCGGATGCAGCCAGGGCCAAGGCCTTCAACTGACCGACGACAGCCTCGATCTGCTGCGGGGTGGCCGCGCTTTTGAGCAACGAGCCACTCACCGCGTAAGGCCTCGCGGGGTCTTGGGAGGACGCCAGCGGGACCGCGATGCACACGATTCCGGGAGTCGTCTCTTCGTCGTCCATGGCCCAGCCGCGAGCCGCACAAGAGGCGACATCCTCTTCGAGAGCAGCCGTTGACGCGAGGGACTTCGGTGTGAAGGACGCAAGCGGCTCCGTCCGGCCCGCAAGCAGGCGATCGAAGTGTCCGGACGTTCAGCTGACTCGTCCAGGCCGAGCCTGTCGATTTCAACGTGGATACACCGATCTTCGAGGGCGACCACCTGAACCTCGCGCTCGGACGTGGCACAATCACGCAGCAGGTCAGGTCCTCGTGACAGCGGGAGACGAAAACTCGCTGACGCCGTGGGCAAAGCGCTGGCCCCGATCGAGGCCACCCCAGGGATTGATTCTGACGAGGTCGACGCGGCGCGCGAGGCAGTCACGCTGATTGTGGAAGAGACGGCAAAGTAGGATCCCGACAACAGCGCTATCAAGAAGCTCCTGCTACCACTGCGAGGTGCCCTGTACCTCTGCGGTCGGCTCTGGCGTGGGAGCGGGAGCAAGCGCACTGATCACGCAGCTTATGGCATGAGATGAAAGCGTCGAATGGTCCGCGACCGGCACAAAACCGGCACAGGGATACACCTTGGGGTACACCGCAATCACCCCAGATGCAGAAAAACCCCGGAAATCCGGGGTAATCTCCTGTAGCAGGAGCGGGATTCGAACCCGCGACCTCACGATTATGAGTCGTGCGCTCTCACCAACTGAGCTACCCTGCCGCGAATCTCTCTTCTGGCGAGAGAAGAGAGAGACGAGCCCCGAGTCGGGTTTGAACCGACGACCCCTTCCTTACCATGGAAGTGCTCTACCACTGAGCTATCGGGGCGCACGCCATCGAAATGGCACCAGTAGAGAATAGCATCACATTGAGGCCGGTCCGAAACGTGCCGTCACAGGGTCGCGGCCCACCCGCCACCCACTCCGGCCCGCTGTTCGCCGCCTCTTCCACCGCGTACCGAGGCACCGTATTCCGAGGTTCACACGACTGTCGTAGGGTGTGCCCATGACTACTGCGAGCAATCAGACTCTTCAGCACAACGCAGCCGGCCAGACCACCCCAGACCCCCGCGATGCACAGCAGCGCAGCGAGTGGTGGCGCTCAGCGGTGATCTACCAGATCTACCCACGCTCGTTCGCGGATGCCGACGGTGACGGCATCGGCGACCTGCCGGGCATCACCTCGCGGCTCGACGCTCTGAAAGAGCTCGACATCGACGCCATCTGGCTCTCGCCGTTTATGACGAGCCCGCAGAGGGATGCCGGCTACGACGTCGCCGACTACTGCGACGTCGACCCGATCTTCGGAACCCTCGACGACTTCGACATCATGACGGCGAAGGCGCACGAGAGCGGCATCCGGGTCATCATCGACCTCGTTCCGAACCACTCTTCCGATCAGCACGAGTGGTTCCAAGCCGCGCTCGCGGCTCCGCCGTCGTCGCCCGAGCGCAACAGGTACATCTTCCGAGACGGCCGAGGCGAAGAGGGCGAACTCCCCCCGAACAACTGGCAGAGCGTGTTCGGGGGCCCCGCGTGGACGCGGATCTCGGAGCCGGACGGCACGCCGGGCCAGTGGTATCTGCACCTGTTCGACTCGAGCCAGCCCGATTTCGACTGGTCGAACCCGGAGGTGTGGGATCTCTTCAGAAACGTGCTGCGCTTCTGGCTCGACAGGGGCGCAGACGGATTCCGTGTCGACGTGGCCCACGGCATGGTCAAGGCGGAGGGTCTTCCGGACTACACACCGCCCATGGCCGCGGGAAGCATGGGCGGCGGAGGCGGCGGGCCGCTCGGGCTCGAACCCGAGATCGACGTCACTCCCCCTGGCGCTCCATACTGGGGCCAGGAGGGTGTGCACACGATCTTCCGCGACTGGCGCCGTGTGCTCGACGAGTACCCGGGCGACCGTGTGCTCTGCGCAGAGGCATGGGTCGAGCCGCTCACCGAGACCGCGAAGTGGGTGCGCAGCGACGAGATGCACCAGGCGTTCAACTTTCCGTACCTCGAGACGCCGTGGGAGGCATCCGCTCTTCGCACGGTGATCGACGAGTCTCTCAGCGCGTTCGGCGAGGTCGGTGCGCCGAGCACGTGGGTTCTCTCGAACCACGACGTCGTTCGGCACGCGTCACGACTCGCGCTCACCGCAGAGAACCCGCAGGGCCACGGCATCGGACCGAAGAGCCCGGGCAAGCCCATTCCAGAGATCGGTCTCAGGCGCGCCCGCGCTGCGAGCATGCTGATGCTCGCGCTGCCGGGCAGTTCATACATCTATCAGGGCGAAGAGCTCGGTCTGCCCGAGGCCGTCAACCTGCCGGACGATGCCAGGCAGGACCCCACCTGGTTCCGCACGAACGGCTCACGCTACGGGCGTGACGGATGCCGTGTGCCGATCCCCTGGGAGCCGCACGGCCCCGCATACGGCTTCAGCGCGACGGGCAGGGCCTGGCTGCCGCAACCGGACGACTGGAACGACTATGCGCGTGCCGCGCAGGCGGGGAAGGAAGGGTCGACCCTCGAACTCTATCGACGGGCGCTCCGGGTGCGACGCGAGCACAGTCTGGGGCTCGGAAGCCTTGCCTGGATCGATGGGTTTCCAGAGACCGTCGTCGCCTTCCGCAACGGAGCGGTCACCGTGATCGCGAACACCGGCGAGAGGCTCGCTCGCCTGCCCGTCGAGCTCGCCTCGGCCGACCTGCTGCTCACGAGCGGCGAGTTCGATGGCGGGTCTGTCGCGCCGGACACCACACTCTGGCTGCGCACGCCCTGATGCCGGCTAACGAAATCATCCGTTCCGGACGTATTCACCCGTGATGCGGGATGAAAACGTCCGGAACGGATGATTTCGTGCGGCGCTGGTGCGCCAGGCCGGCAGGCTTCGGCGATCGGCTCAGTCGCGCGGGCGGTATGAGTTGACCATTGGGCAGTCGAACGGGTCACGAGCGGCGAGGCCGACCTCGTTGAGGTATCTGATGACGATCCCGTATGACTGCAGCATGGTGGTCTCTGTGTACGGCACGCCGTTCTCTGTGCAGTATGCACGAACGATCTCCTGGGTGCGGGCCAGCGCCGGGCGCGGCATGCTCGGAAAGAGGTGGTGCTCGATCTGGTAGTTGAGTCCGCCCATAAACGAGTCCATAAAGCGCCCTCCGCGGATGTTGCGCGAGGTCAGCACCTGGCGTTCGAGAAAGTCGACGCGGGCGTTCTTTGGCAGAATCGGCATGCCCTTGTGGTTGGGCGCGAACGATGCGCCCATGTAGACGCCGAAGACGGCGACATACACACCGAGGAACGCGATGGCGATCGGCGGCGACATGATGAGGAACGCGAGGGCGGCGAAGCCGACGAGGCGCACAGCGATGAGCACGAGTTCGAGTGCACGGTGCTCGGCCTTCTTGCCCGTGACGAGGTGCGTGATCGCGTGCTTGTAGAGGTTCAGGCCCTCGAGCAGCAGCAGCGGAAAGAACAGATAGCCCTGTCGTTTGGTCAGGAACTTCACGAATCCGGTGCTTTCGGCGGCATCCTCTTCGATGAACGAGATGGTGTCTTTCTCGATATCGGGGTCTTTGCCGATGACGTTCGGGTTGCCGTGGTGGCGCGTGTGCTTGTTCTGCCACCAGCTGTAGCTCATGCCGACCAGCAGGTTGCCGATGAACAGTGACGCCCAGTCGTTCTTCTTGCCTGAGGCGAAGATCTGGCGGTGCGCACCCTCATGCGCCATAAAGGCGAACTGGGTGAAGATGATGCCGAAGACCGCTGCCGGGACCAGCTGCCACCAGGAGTCGCCGATCATGACGGATGCCGTCAGAGTCGCTCCGAATGCGGCCACCCAGAACAGGAACTTGCGCAGGTAGAAGCCGACCTTGCGCTCGAGCAGGCCTTCGGCCTTGATCTGGCGCGAGAGCACCGCGAAGCCACTCGCCTGCGGGTCGCCTTTCGGTCCGCGCTCGGCGGCTATCCGCTCACCTTCGAGACGGCGTCCGGCGGTTCTGATGACGGGTGTCATCGTGCCGGAGTCCGGCTGCGGTCGGGTGGGTGTGTCGATGCTCAATGCTGCTCATTCCATGCCTGCAGAACGTGGGTGACCGGTGTCTGCGGGCGGATTGCGGTGAATCGGTCGGGGGATTGCGTTGGATCGGTTTTCGATCTTCCTGAAGCGTAAGGAGATCATCCCCACCTGGGCATCACCCCGGCGTCCCATTTCGAACCCCTACTGTCGTAGGGGTCAGCTGCTCGGGTGAAGGAGAAAGCCGCGGGCATAGGACGCAGATCTCCAAAACGCCCTCTCCTCGCGGCTTTTCCTCTGCCCGAGTCGACGACGTCAGCCCTCTTCGTCTGCACCGGCAGCGATCAGAAGGTCGTGCAGTTCCTCGAACAGCTGAGCGTCTGCCACCAGCGTGAAGTTCTTCTGCGCCGGCGTGCCGTGCAGGCCGCCCACACGAGCACCGGCCTCGGCCGCGATCAATGAGCCAGCCGCCATGTCCCATGGATTCAGCCCGCGCTCGTAATACGCATCGATGCGACCGGCTGCGACGTAGCAGAGGTCGAGCGCGGCAGAGCCGAAACGGCGGATGTCGCGGACGTGGCTGATGAGCTTGGTGACGACGCCCGCCTGCCAGACACGTCTGGCCGACGAGTACGAGAACCCGGTTCCGACCAGCGCGAGCGCGGGGCGAACGCCGCGGTTCACTGTGATCGGCCGGCCGTTGAGTGTGGCACCGGCACCGAGGCTGGCCGAGAAGATCTCATTGCGGGAGGGGTTGACCACAACGCCGGCGAGTGCGCGCCAGGTCGCCGGGTCAGGCTCGCCCTCGACGACTCCGATGCTGACGTTGAACTCGGGGATGTTGTAGAGGTAGTTGACGGTTCCGTCGATCGGATCGACCACCCAGGTGATGCCGGAGCTGCCCGGCGCTGCCCCTGTCTCTTCACCGAGGAAGGCGTCATCCGGCCTGGCGGCGGCCACTCGCTCTCGGATCAGGGCTTCCGACTCGCGGTCGGCGGCGGTGACGATGTCTTCGGGGGCGGACTTCGACTCTGCCACCTCGATGTCGCCCTGGCGACGGCGGGCGATCAGATCGCCCGCCTCTGCGGCGATCGTGCGGGCGAGCTTCTCGAACTCTGCGTATTCGGTCACGTGTTTCCTCTCTCACCGGCAGCCGGCGATATCGCCGCTGCTGCTCTGCAGATGGAGGGGCCGCCTCGCTCTCTGTGCGGGTCTCAGTCTAGGCGGATGCCGTGAAGCACGAAAACGTCCGACTCCATCGGCTCATGACGCCCGGGCGCCCGATCGGGACAACAGGCGCGGCCTGGAGCTACGGCACTCCCGGAACAGCCGTCGCAGTGGGCGACTTGGGGATCAGAACGCCGTCAGCACAGTGGTGAGGTGCTCGACTTTCGGCGACGCCGCGAGGTGGTCTTCGATCAGTTCCCGCCACACGAGAAAGTCCGCAGACCGACGGAACCTGATCATGTGATCGTCGGCGCTCTCCCACCCGACGATGAGGCGGTATCGCTGCGGGAACTCCTCAGACCGTTCGAGTGTCATGGTTCGTGATCCGCACGCCCGCTGAAAGAGGTGAGCCGCCGCGCTGACCGCCGCCTCGAACGCGTTCTCATGTCCGCGCTTGACCTCGATCTCGGCCAGCTCCTTCACGATCCTGACCCGCGACGCGGTGTTGCCGCCGGCGTGCTCTGCGTCGATCCGGCCCGTCTCACCCGTCTCGATGAGGGTGCGAGTGGCGTCGAGGGATCCGTAGGTCCAGAAGATCTTCATCTCCTCGGTCTCCGACGCGTTCTCGAAGTGGTGAGGAACGTTCGCCGGCACAAGCGTCGTGTCGAAAACGCGCAGTTCACTGCGCACCCCGTCGATGTCGACGATGGCTCTCCCGGTGATGATCATCACCGACTCCGAGACGTTGTGCGTGTGGTGCGCGATCGCAGAACCGGGCTGGAACGTGGTGATTCCGTTGAGGTAGGTGGTCGCCCCTCGCGCCGCGGTGACCAACGGCACCGTCCGCGCTCCCGAGCCGCGCTCCGTGAACGGCAGATCGTCTGGCCGCAGGATGCCTGGCCGCCGGCGGACCGTTTCGCTGGCGGAGGTCATGCTCGAGGACCGACCCAGACGGTCTTGACGTTGACGAACTCTCGGATGCCGTACTCCCCGAGTTCCCTGCCGTATCCGGACTTCTTGATCCCGCCGAACGGGAGTCGTGCGTCCGAGGCGACCTGGCCGTTGACGAACACGGCCCCCGCATCGATCCGCGGGATCATCTCTCTCGCCGCGGCGAGGTCCGACGTCCAGATCGTCGCTGCGAGCCCGAACTCGCTTCGGTTCGCCAGCTCGATCGCCTCGTCGGCGTCTGCGACGCGGGTGACGCTCGCAACGGGCCCGAACGTCTCCTCGCTGAATGCGGCCGCGACCGGGCTCACGTGGTCGAGGATCGTGGGCGGGTAGAAGAAGCCGGGACCGGCGACGGGTCGGCCCCCGAGGAGTACCGCGGCGCCCGCGGCGACGGTTCGCTCCACCTGATCATGGAGTGTGTCACGCAGGTCGGCCCGCGCCATCGGCCCGATCGTCGTCGAGGAGTCAAGAGGATCGCCGAGGGTGAGCTCACCGGCCTTCCGGACGAAAAGCTCAACGAATCGGTCTGCGACGCTCTCTTCGACAAGGAATCGCTTCGCGTTGACACAGCTTTGCCCGTTGGCCGTGAAACGTGACGTCACGGCCGTTGTGGATGCGGCTTCGAGGTCCGCGTCGGCGAGGACGATAAAGGGGTCTGAGCCGCCGAGTTCGAGTACCTGCTTCTTCAGCGCGCCACCGGCCTGGGCTGCGACGATCGCTCCGACGTGGGTCGAACCGGTCAGCGTCACGGCGGCGATCCTGCTGTCCTCGATGATCGCTCTGACGTCAGCCGAGTCGATGAGAAGCGACGTGAAGAGACCCTCGGGCCCGCCCGCGGTGCGGAAGACCTCTTCGACGAGCTTCGCGCACTGGGGGACGTTCGCTGCGTGTTTCAGAATCGCGCCGTTCCCCGCGGCGAATGCGGGAGCGGCGAAGCGGAAGAACTGCCAGAACGGGTAGTTCCAGGGCATGATCGCGAGCACAACGCCGAGGGGGTCGAACATCATACCGCTCTCCGTCGCGTTGGACGGGATCGCTTCGAAGGCAAGGTAACGTTCCGCGTTCTCGGCGTAGTGCTCGAGAGTCACCGCCGACTTCTCGATCTCATGTCGCGCTTCGATGAGGGGTTTGCCCATCTCGACGGTGATCGCCCTGGCGAATCGCTCACTGTCGTTCCGCAAGGCCTCTGCCATGCGCGTGAGCAGCTTCACACGCTCGCCGAGGGGTTCCCGACGCCACTCGCGCTGCGCTTCGACAGCGGCGGTCAATGCGGAGTCGACGTCCGCGGGGGTGTGCAGCGGGAACTGCGCGATCTGCTCCCCCGTTGCTGGGTTGATCGAGTAGAACATCGGCACTCCTTCGGTGCGTGTGGTCACGTGTTCGCTACGGAGCGGCGAGGGCGTTGACCTGGTCGTGAGTGAGAGGGCGAACGTCGCGGCCGTGGAGGAGAAGAAAGAGCTTGGCGGTCTCCTCGAGCTCTTCGATCGCGTCCATCGCGGAACCCAATGAGGCTCCCGCCACCACAGGACCGTGGTTGCTGAGCAGCAATGCGCGGGTCGTTCGAGCAGCCCGTTCCGCGAGCGGACCGAGGGCGTCGTCGCCCGGTGCGTGGTACGGCAGAAGGGGAAGTCTGCCGATTCGCATCGCAAAGTAGGCCGTCAACGGAGGAATCGCGTTGTCAGGGTCGAGCCCGGCAAGGCACGAGACGGCCGCGCTGTGCGTGGAATGCGTGTGCACAACGGCCAGGTCGTTCTGACGTGCGCGCAGCACAGCGGCGTGCAGGAAGGCCTCTTTCGATGGGCGAGGACCGTCCAGGTGGGCACCGGTCAGGTCGATGACCGAGAGGTCGTCCGGCTCGACGGTTCCGAGACTGCTGCCGGTGGGCGTCACGTAGATCCGTTCACCGTCGCGGACACTGATATTGCCCGTGCTGCCATGGGTGAGGCCGCGGGTGAAGAGCGAGCGTGCGGCGTCGACGATCTCATGCCGCAGGCGAGTCTCATTCGTGGTCATGCGTCGCTCCCTGAATCTGTCCTGTCTGAACCGCTTTGAGGAGAAGATCTCGCGCGCCGAAGTTGCCGGATTTGAGGAGCAGAGCCCGTTGGGGCTCGCTCGTCGTGAAGATCCAGGGCACGCCCGGTGCTGGTTCTGAGCCGATGACGCCGCCGCCAACGTCGAGTGCGGAGACGACCGCGCCTGCCGTCTCCCCTCCGGCGACGACGAGTCGGCGAACGTCACGGGCGATGAGTCCCTGCGCGATGAGCGCCATCGCGCCCTCGAGGATTCTCGACGCGCGATCGGCGCCGAGCGCCTCTTGGGTCGCTCTGAGCTCCTCTGCGGGAAGCGACGAGTAGATGAGCACAGGATCAGGTTGGGGCAGCGCGTCGAACCACTCCAGGGCGTCTTCGGCGAGCCGCCCGGCGTGAGGGGATGCGACCGCGTCCAGGCGATATGAGGGGCAGCAGCGCCGCATCTCGGCGATCTGCTCGAGCGTGCGAGCCGAACAGCTGCCCGCGAGAACCACTGCACGGACGCGACCCACGGGATCGGACTCCTCGGAGCCCTCTGCCCCCCAGATGCCGCCTCGGCGTGCGACGGCAGCACCAAGCCCGCCCGCCAGCCCCGCCCCACCGGTGACGAGTGGCGCGTCGACGACAGCTTCCCCGATGGCTGCCAGGTCGGCATCCGAGACGGCGTCCACAACAACATACCGTTCGCCCGTGCGGGACGCGTCGATCAGGGTCTCGGCAATGGCGCCCGCGCCATCCTGCACGGTTCGATGGTCGAGCAGGGCGACCTGTCGGCTTGTCTGCGACCGCAGGACGCGGGGGATGAACGAATCGGTCATCGGGGTCACGGGATGATGCCGCATCGACGACTCGCTCAACAGCTGCGTACCGACGAAGAGGTGGCCCATGAACTGACGCCGGTCATGTCCGGGCGAACTGGGGACGACAACGGTCACGGACGAGCCGGCAAGGTCGGCGAGGGCGTCTGCGACGGGCCCGATGTTCCCCTTCGGCGTGGAGTCGAAGGTCGAGCAGAACTTGAAGAACAGCTGCCTGGCACCGCGTGCTCGGAGCCAGGCGGCAGCGTCGAGGGATTGCTGTACCGCCACAGCGGCTGGAATCGTCCTGGATTTGAGCGAGACGACCACGGCGTCGGCGGCAGGAACGTCGATGTCACCGATCGGTGGCCCGAACAGGATGACCGTGCGAAGGCCCGCCCTCCGAAACGCAACGGCGACATCGGTGCCGCCCGTGAAATCATCTGCGATCGCGCCGATCACCGGGCGGCCCCACCCAACCGGGCTCGGAGCGACCTGGCAGCCATCTGGGGGCCGGCGAAGACGGGAAGGTCCGTGAGCTCCGCGAGACGCATGGCGGCCGGCGCAAGAGAATACTGGCCCAACAGGATCGCATCCGCCTCAGGCGCGTCGCCTATGCCATCCGCGAGGGCGCGCGCGAGAGCGTCGACATCGCCGGAGCGGGCGGCGATGAAGGCCTCTGACACCTCGACCCCGTGCACGGTGACATCGGCGCCTCGGCTCTCGCTGTGTGCGGCGAAGCGCGCGACGGAATCGTCGAGAGGCGCCTTCGCCGACGAGAGCAGCGCAACCGTTGTATGGCCGGCGTTCACGACAGCGTCGAATGCAGCCTCGTCAGCGGCCTGCGCGGGCACCGTGACGTGTGCCGACTGCAGTGCGCCACCGTACATCGAGCACGTCAGAAGAACGCCATCGGCACCCTCGAGAACGGCGTGACGGATCAGTCGGCGCATACGCTCGGTGAGTCCGGGCGTCAGACCGCCGGCCGCATCGGCCGACTGCAGCAAGCGGTCGTCGAGGATGTTCCACAGGTGCGCCTCGGGGAACAGCTCGGCGAAGGCCTGCTCGACGGGAGGAATTGCGACCGGAGTGGCGCTGATCAACGCGATCAGCGGCGCTCGTGTGCTGTTCATGTGTTGTCTCCTCTGACGGGTCCGTCACGCGGTGGGCGGGCCACTCGCCTGACCCTTGATTCAGACGCGCGAGACGGCGTCGACCACTGCGGCGGTGAAGTCCTGCGTGCTGGCGGTCCCACCCATGTCGGGCGTGACCGTGCCTTCGCTGACCGCGAGCTCCACAGCGGCTTCTGCCGTTGCCGCCGCCGCGACGATCTTCTCGTCGGCGAACTTCTCGCCGAGCCAGCGGAGGACCATCGCGGCGGACAGGATCATCGCGATCGGGTTCGCGATGTTCTTGCCGGCGATGTCAGGTGCGCTGCCGTGTGACGCCTGCGCCATGGCGTGGGTATCTGAGGAGTTGATCGATGGGGCGATGCCGAGCGACCCGGCGACCTCTCCGGCGAGATCCGAGAGGATGTCGCCGAACATGTTCTCGGTGACGATGACATCGAACGTGTCCGCGCGGCGGACGAGGTGCACTGTCGCGGCGTCGATGTGGAAGTCGTTCACGGTGACCTCCGGGTACTCCCGGGCGACGTCGCGGCAGACGTCCCGGAAGAGTCCGGTCGTCATCTTGAGAACGTTGGCCTTGTGGACGATGGTGACCCGCTTGTCGCGGGTCATCGCCAGGCGGAACGCTGCGTGAGCGATGCGTGTGGTCGCCGCACGCGTGATGATCCCGTGCATGATGGCGACGTCCGGTGTCGGCATCATCTCGCCGGTTCCCGCGAACGTGTTCCGGTCGGCATAGAAGCCCTCCGTGTTCTCTCGAACGATCACCAGGTCGGTGTTCTCGACGATGGCGTTCCCACGGGGGAACGCTTTTGCGGGCCGGATGTTCGCAAAGAGCTGGAAATGCTTCCGGATGGTGCCGGATGGGTTCAGTTCGGACGTGTGCGGCTCGGGGTAGCTGGCGCTGTCGTGGGGGCCGAGGAGCCATGCGTCGACGTCGGCGAGGGCGGCGAGCGTCGACTCGGGAACGGCGCTGCCGTGTGTGTCGATCGCCGACCGCCCGAGGGGAAGCTCCGTCCAGTCGATCGCCGACCCGCCGACCGCCGCGACAGCTGCGTCGACGACGGCGACGGATGCGGGGACGATCTCGGGGCCGATGCCGTCGCCTTTGAGGACGGCGAGGCGGTATGTCTTGTCAGTGCTCACAGTCTGTCTTCTTTCTCTCTGCGCTCGGCCTTGTACGGACCCGCGTTTGTTTCCGGAGACGTCTGCCCCGGAGCGGAGTCTGCCTGGCCGACGGCCGGGCGATTCCAGTGTAACCGAAAGTGGTCGACCAGTCGACCACTTTCCCATGCTCTTTCCCCATGCTCTTTTCCCGTGCTTTTTCCCGGTGCTCTGGCAGGCCCGTGTTTCTCATCGGTTCTGCCGTCTTCCTCGAGAGACGGCCGCCGCGGCTACAAGCGAGGCGGCGGTGAGAACGAGCACACCAACGGCACCGGCGGCCGGCGCGACTGTCCCGACCACAAGCGGGATACTCGACTGACCGACCCTGTTGCCCGCGAGCCTCAGTGACATCGCCATCCCCTGCTGCCCGTTCGGGGACTCGTCCGCCAGCCAAGACATGGTGATGGGCTGGCATACGCCGATCGCCAGGCCATACACGGCGGCCATCGCGACCAGAACAACAACAGGCGCGGGCAGGGCCGTGCCCGCAAGCGCCGCAGCGGCGAGGCCGAGGGAGGACGCCAGCAGAATCGGGCGTCTGACACGGCGCGCGACAAACGGCAGAAACCCGCGCGACGCCATCGTGCTCAGGGCCCGGGCGGCGAGCATGGCACTGATCACCACAACGGGAAGATCGCGTTCCTCACCGAGAGCCGGCCAGAAGGCGAGAGTGACGTCAACCGATGCGAGCGCCAGACTGCTGCTGATGAGGGCCCGCACGACGCCTTGTGAACGGAGGAGCCCCGCTGACGACGCAAGCATGCTCGGCGGCTCCGTCCGGGACTCGTGGGCGGCGGAGCGCATCACCGAACTGCTGACGGTCAGCGCCACGGCGACGGCGATGCACACACAGAAGAGCACACTCAGCCAGGGGCCTTTGTGGTCAGGGTGCGGAAGCGCCAGCAGGAGGGGTCCGAGGATCTGACCGATCGACGTGCAGAGCGAATAGAGGCCGAAAGCCGATTCCCTGCTGCCGGCGACCGAGCGGTTGGCGACCGAGGCCTGCTCGCTGACGACGCTGAGCAGATGTCCCACTCCGAGGAGGAACGTGGCCGCGAAGAGCAGAAGAGTGCTCCCCAGACCCACGAATGCGACGGCAGCGGCGGCGGCCAAGGTCACCGCGCCGACGACGGCGACGGCGCGTTCCCCGATCTTGTCGACGATTCGGCCGGACGGGAGGGCCAACACGAGGGCCGGCACGGCGAAGATCGTGCCGATGACGCCGAGGAGAGCGACCGATCCCCCGGCCTCCAACACCCCGTACGACAGCGCGGGACGGAACGCGTAGGTGAAGATCTGGACGAGCACCGCGTGGACGAGAATCGGAGCCCACCCGCCGAGTCCGGTCCGCGCAGACATCATGCCGTCATTTTGCGGAGCACATAGTGAAGGATTCCGCCGTGTCTGTAGTAATCGCGCTCGCGCTGTGTGTCGAGGCGGACCCGTGCACGAAAGGATGTGCCGCCGGCCACGACGTCCACCTCTGATGCGGTTGCGTCGTCGCCGAGCCCACGGATGTCGAACGACTCGAGTCCGGTCAGGCCGAGCGTCTCTGCGTTCTCACCGGTCGGATACTCCAGCGGGAGCACACCCATGCCGATGAGGTTCGAGCGGTGGATGCGCTCGAAGCCCTCTGCCAGCACAGCTTTCACACCGAGCAGAGCAGGGCCCTTGGCTGCCCAGTCGCGCGACGATCCCGCGCCGTAGAGGGTTCCCCCGAGAATGAGGAGCGGCACCTCATGGGCCGACGCGATCATTGCAGCGTCGTAGATGGTCCGTTCGCCCGTGCCCTCGACGAGGTCGAGGGTGAAACCGCCCTCTCGTTCGGGGACGAGGTGGTTCCGCAGGCGGACGTTGGCGAGCGTTCCGCGCATCATCACCTCGTGATTGCCCCGACGAGACGCATACGTGTTGAGCTCGAAACGCTGCACACCGCGATCGAGGAGATATTGCCCCGCCGGAGTATGGACGGGGATCGCTCCGGCCGGCGACAGGTGGTCCGTGGTGATCTGGTTGCCGAGCTTGGCAAGCACGCGAGCGCCGACGATGTCACCGGTCTTGGGCGAGATCGGGGTCATACCGTCGAAGTAGGGCGGGCGGCGAAGGTAGGTGGATTTCTCGTCCCAGTCGTAGAGCGCCGTGGTCGGAGCGTCGATGGCCTGCCAATTGTGGTCGCCGCGGAACACCTGCGAATAGGCGTCGGCGAACATCTGCGGATCCACGGAGGCGTGGACGAGAGCCGCGGTCTCTTCGTCCGACGGCCAGATATCGCGCAGGTAGACCTCGTCACCCCGGGGATCCACTCCGAGGGGCTCGGACGCGAAATCGAAGTCGACAGTGCCCGCGAGGGCATACGCCACGACGAGCGGAGGCGAGGCGAGGTAGTTCAGGCGGACGTCCGGGTTGATTCGCCCGTCGAAGTTCCGGTTGCCTGAGAGCACGGCGGCGACGCTCACTCCGTCGCTCCGCACTGCCTCCTGCACCGCCTCGATGAGCGGCCCGGAGGCCCCGATGCAGGTCATGCACCCGTAGCCGGCGAGGTTGAAGCCCAGCGTGTCGAGCGGAGCGGTGAGCCCGGCCAGATCGAAGTAGTCGGTGACCACCCGCGACCCGGGCGAGAGGCTCGTTTTCACCCACGGTTTGGTGGACAGCCCTCGCGCGACCGCGTTTCGGGCGAGGAGGCCCGCCGCCACCATCACACCGGGGTTGGACGTATTGGTGCATGAGGTGATGGCGGCGATGGCCACGCTCCCGTTGGGCAGCGACACCCGATGCTCTCCGATGTCGATCGTCGGAGCAGTGTCGTCTGGGCTCTGGTGCGTCAGTTCGCGCAGGTCTGCGCGGAACCTCTCTCGAGCGACGGCGAGGGGCATCCGGTCCTGGGGGCGTCGTGGTCCGGCGATCGACGGGACGATCGTCGACAGATCAAGGCCGATCTCTGCGGTGTAGTCGATCTCGGCGGTCGAGTCGTACCGGAGCCCCTGTTCCCGCGCATAGGCCTGCACGAGGTCCACCTGTTCCTCTGGTCGTCCCGTGAGACGCAGGTAGTCGACGGTGGCGTCGTCGATCGGGAAATAGGCGCACGTGGCTCCGAACTCCGGGCACATGTTCGAGATCGTGGCGCGATCGGCCACCGTCATGGTGCGAAGCGCGGGGCCGAAGAACTCGACGAAGCCGTCGACGACACCGTGCTCTCGAAGGCGCTCGGTGATTCGCAGGACGAGGTCGGTCGTTGTGGCGCCCTCCGGCAGCCGCCCGGTGAGCCGCACTCCGAGCACCGGAGGAACGATCATGGTGAATGGTTCGCCGAGCATCACCGCCTCTGCCTCGATGCCGCCGATTCCCCAGCCGAGCACGCCGAGTGCATCCACCATCGTCGTGTGAGAGTCCGTTCCGAGGCACACATCGGGAAAGGCCCACCCGTCCTTGTGCTCGATCACCCGTGCAAGGTGCTCGATGTTGACCTGATGCATGATGCCGGTGCCGGGAGGGACAACCGCGAAGTCATCGAAGGACTGTTGTCCCCAGCGCAGAAAGCGGTAGCGTTCGGCGTTGCGCTCGAACTCGATCTCGACGTTCCGCTCGAATGCGTCGCCCGTGCCGAAGATGTCAACGATCACGGAGTGGTCGATGACGAGTTCGGCGGGAATCTGCGGGTTCACGAGCGCGGGATCCGCGCCGAGCGCCGCGGCGGCATGTCGCATGGCGGCCAGGTCCACAACCGTCGGAACACCGTTTGTGTCGTGCAAGAACACTCGCGTGGCATGCAGGTCCACGGCTTCATGTCGCTCAGCCGCGCCCTTCCAATCGAGAAGCGAGGCGACTTGCTCGTGCTGAGAGCCGTAGTGCCGCACAACCGATTCGAGGATCGGGCGAAGGCTGTATGGCATGCGTGCGTAGTCAAGCCCGCTCAGGTCGGTGATGCGCACCGTCTCGGCGCCGGCCTCGATCGTCCGCGACCCGTGCTCGAGCTCACGCCCGTGGTTCATTTCCGCGGCTCGGTGTGCTCGGGGATATCCTCTGGAAAGAGGGGCACGGCGTAGGTGTTCGACTGGCTTCCGTCCACAACGCACCTGGCCACAACACCTCGCCACACGGCGTAGTGCGGCGCCGCCCTGTGCTCGATCTCGAAGGCGTCGCGGTCTACATAGATCTCGTAGAAATAGAACCGAGTCGGACTGTCCGCGGCTCGGTGCACGTCGAAGCGGATGCAGCCGGGTTCATCCCTCAGCGATGCTCGGGAGTTCGCCTCGATCCCCGCGATGAACTCGTTGATCCGGTCCTCGTGCACATCGAGCGTCACCATAACCGTGTACATCACACCTCCACGGAGTCGAGTGTGAACTCGATGCCGGCGTCGGCGGCGAGGACGCGTAGTTCGTTCACTGTTTTCGCCGGAAGGAAGACGCCCTCCGTCGACGCGCGGGCGTAGGCGCGGTCTTCGAGCTCGCCCGGGTAGAACACCTCGTCGACTCCGGCGGCCAGGGGAACGCTCTTCGTGAGCCGGATCAGCTCATCGATGCGCCGGTCGAACTCCCCATGGCCGATCATGGTCTCGATGTCGAGCGCGATGACCAGATGCCCGCATTCGCTTCGACGGTCAGGCACGTATGGCCCAACGACGTTCGGCCCGAACCCGCTCCCCGTGAGAACGCCGGACAGGATGTCCATCATAAACGAGATCCCATAGCCCTTGTGGCCGGCCATCGGCAGGATCAAACCGTCTATGGCGGCCTGGGGATCGACCGTCGGGACTCCGTCGGCATCCAGCGCCCACGACTCGGGGATCTGCTCGCCTTTTTGAAGCGCGCTGTAGATCTTCCCGCGCGCCACAACGATGTTTGCGATGTCCAGGACGACCGGGCCGCGGGAACCGCCTGGAGTGGCGATCGACCACGGGTTGGCGCCGACGGTCTTCTCGCGGCCTCCCCAGGGAGCCATCGCCGGGCTGCCGTTTGTGGTGAGGATGCCGGCCACTCCTTCGGCTGCCATGCGGCGCGTCCAGAAGGCGGCGGTGCCGAAGTGGTTGCTGTTGCGAACGCCGACGACTCCGACACCGTGCTGCTTCGCTCGCGCCACTGCGCTCGAGCACGCGCGCTCGGTGACGATCTGGCCGATGCCGTCGTTGCCGTCGACCACGGCCAGCGCCCCCACGTCGACGACTGTCGTGATCTCGGTGACGGGCTTCATGACCCCTGTCCTGAGACGGGCGGCATACCAGTCCAGTCGGAGCATGCCGTGTGACGGGTGCCCCCAGGCGTCCGCCGTCACGAGGCTGTCGGAGACGAGCCGGGCATCAGGCGCCCGCACTCCATGGGCTTCCAGTATGCGGACGCCGAGGTCGGCCAGCCGGGGCATCGAGACGATCTGGTCACTCATGTGGACTCCTCTGTATAGAGCGGTAATGGACGCGCGCGGGGTGCTCCGACCGGTTGTCGGAGCACCCCGTCGGATCAGCCGAGCAGGCCGTTCCACCTCTCGATGAATGCGTCGACCTCTTCCTGGGGAATGGTCTCGTAGCTTCCGATGATGATCTGGTCCTCACCCACGGCGTCGACGACTTCTTGATAGGTGTGGCGGCCTTCGGCAGCCTCCACGGAATCGCGGTAGGAGGTCAGCCCGCCTTCAGCGACAGCATTCTGTCCTTCGTCCGAGAGAACGAAGTCCAGGAACAGCTTCGCCGTGTTGGAGTGAGGAGCCTCAGGCGTGATCGCGATAGCGCGGGGCAGGACGACTGTGCCGTCTTCGGGGAACACCACGTCGTAGAGACCACCGCTGCTCTCCACGATCGGATACGACGGCGCAGTGCTGATGAAGAAGCCGGTCACGTACTCGCCGGCGAGGATCTTCTCGCCCTGCGTTCCCGACGAGCTCTCGGGAAGCGCGTTGGGGAGGATCGTCTCCATGTACTCCCATGCCTCGGGTCGAGCGTCCATGAATGCCTGGGTCACCGTGAAGCCGAACGAGCCGGTGACGTCGCGCGTGGTGATCTTGTCAGCGTAGGTGTCCGGATCCTCTTCGATCTTGTTCGCGAGGTCCTCGAAGCCGGTGGGACCGTCCGGCAGCAACGATGTGTTGTAGGTGATTCCGGCTGGGTCCATGGACATGGCGTATACGTTCGGCAATGGCTGTGCGAACTCAGGAAGCTCACCGAGCTCGGGAGATTCGTACGGGGTCACCATCTCCTCGCCGCTGTCCATGTAGTTTGCCCAGGCCTGCGCTGCGTTCGAGACGAGGATGTCGGCGTCGCTGCCCCCTGTCGCCTGCTCGCTCAGCACTCGCTGGAACACTTCGTCGCTATCGAGGTTGTTCGCGTTGATGGTCGTCACGAACGGGTACTTCTTCTGGAAGTCACGGAAGATCGGCGCCCAGTTCTCCTGATCGGTGTTGGAGTAGATCTCGAGGGTGCCGCCCTCCTCCTCAGCCGCGTCGACGAGGTCCTGATAGTCGCTCGGATAGTAGTCGGGGTATTCACCCGTGGCGATGTCGTTGGTCGGGGCGGCCGTCCCGCCGCCACCGCTGCAGCCGGCGAGCACGGTCGCCGCGACGACGGTGGCCGCTGCTGCCGGGAGCCAACGCCGTGATCGGGGACGCATTGCGAAGAGAGGGCTGTGTTTCTTCATGAGTGCACTTCCTTGTGTCGATTGTGAGGGATGGAACTGAGCAGCGAAGGTCATCGGACCTGGTCACTGCGGCTCCGCGAGCTGCGTGAGAGCGTTTCGCGGAGGCTGTGAGCGGCATGCGCCGGCCCGTCGATGACCGGGCGGGCGACACCGATGCTGACGCGGTCGGCGGCGTCAGCCAGGGAGTAGTTCGCGAGGAGTACCGCATCGGCGTCACGGGCAGACGCCTGAATCGCCATCGTGATCGCGTCCGCCACCCCTGCATGGTCGCCTCGAAGGCTCGGCGCCCGGGCGCCCTCCGCGAGGATCGGAACGATCGCCACGTCCGCTCCTTTCGCGGCGAATGCAGCCGCTGCGCGTTCGACGGCGTCTCGGAGAGCCAAGTCCACACTGGCAACGAGGTAGATCGACGTGAGCCCGCGCAAGACGACCTCCTGAAGCGCGGCGTCATCCGGACCGTGCACCGGGACTCCGAAGCGCTCCGAGGCCGCCGGTGCGAGAAACCCGTACACGGAGCACGTCAGCACGATCGCATCGGCTTTCTCGAGCGTGGCGTGCTCGATCAGTCGCATCATCCGGTCAATCAGCCCGGTGGACACCTGTCCGGCCTGCATCGCATCGGAGACCAGCCGGTCGTCGAGGAGATTCCACAGGTCGGCTTCGGGCAGAACCTCGCCGAACGCTCTCTGTGCGGGCGGTATCGCCGCTGCCACCCCGCTGATCAGGGCGATCAGCGGTCGCTCAATGACCTCTCGGGACATCGTCAGACCGCGGTCGCCATCAGAGCTTCGACATCGTCTGAGACAACGTCTGCTCGGGGGTAGATACGAACGCCGTCGGTGGGCACGGCGACACCGACGGTCCCGGTGAAGTTGCCGCGGTAGTGATCCACGAGCAACGTGCGCTGTCCGAACCGGATTGAGTACTCAACACGGGACCCCACATATGAGGCGGCGAGCACGTCTCCTCTGAGCACCACAGACGCCTCGGGCGGAACGGCGTTGCTGTCGAAGAGCGTGGCGAGCTCAGGTCGGAAGGCGATGGTCACCAGGTCGCCGACGCCATAGCCTTCTGCGTCGATCTCGAACTTCTGGTCGCTGCCCTCGAGTGAGATTCGGACGCGGGAGTCGTGCGACTCGGCGATGACGCCGTCGATGAAGTTGGACCTGCCGATGAATGCCGCGACCTCGGCTGTCGCCGGCCGTTCGTAGATGTCCTCCGGTGTGCCGATCTGCAGAAGGTCTCCGGCCGACATCACCGCTATGCGATCGCTCATGGCCAGCGCCTCTTCCTGGTCGTGCGTCACATAGATGGTTGTGATGCCGAGATCGGTCTGCAGCCGTTTGAGCCACACCCGCGCCTGCTCGCGCAGTTTGGCGTCGAGGTTCGACAACGGCTCGTCCAGCAAGAGCACACGCGGGGAGTAGACCAGTGCCCGGGCAAGCGCGATGCGCTGCTGCTGGCCGCCGGACAGCTGGTGGGGATAGCGCTTCATGAGGTGCGCCATACCGACCTTGTCGAGAGCCTCGTGGATGAGCTTCCTCTGCTCGGCCTTGGGCACCTTGCGGATATTGAGTGGCATGGCCAGGTTCTGTTCCAGCGTCATATGGGGCCACAGCGCATAAGACTGGAACACCATACCGAGGTTGCGCGCCTCCGGCGGCACATACGTGTTGTTGTCACCGTCGAAGAAGACTGCATCACCGATGGAGATGTGGCCCGAGGTCGGTTTCTCCAGGCCGGCCAGGCAGGCGAGCGTTGTGGACTTGCCGCAGCCGGAGGGGCCGAGGAGGGTGAAGAACTCGCCGTCCTTCACGTGGATATCGATATCGGTGAGGACTACGTTCCCGTTGAACTCCTTGTGGAGTTGGGAGATGACGACGTCAGGCATGGTCAGTCCTTCTTTCCGCGCATAAGCAGGCCGGCGACGCCGACGAACACTGCTGTGATGACGATCTGGATGGTTGCGAGAGCGGCGACGGAGCCCGAGTTGCCCTGAACCCAGAGCTCGAGCATCGTTGTGCCGATGATGTTGGTCTGAGCGGAACCCAGGAAGATCGCCGGTGAGTATTCCTTGAGCATCGTGACGAAGGTCAGAATGAGTGCCGCGCCGAACGCCGGTGTCAGAAGTTTGGACAGGATTCGTGTGAAGGTTCTGATCCAGTCCGCGCCCGAGACGCGTGCCGCGTTGTCTATCTCCTCCCCGATCTGCATCACCGCGGGGGCAATCGATCCGAACGCGCTCGGTAGCGCTCTCAGTCCGAAAGCGATGATGATGGCGGCAAGTGTTCCCTGCACCAGCCCTCCGAGACCGAATGGCGCGTATGCGAACGCCCAGAAGAAGCCGATGCCGATGATGAGGCCGGGCATCGCCTGCGGGGCAAGCGCGAGGTACTCGATGATCCTGCGGTAGCGGAAGGTCGAGCGTCGCGCGACGACCACGGCGATCGTGGCGAGGAGAGAGACCACAACAGCACCGACCGAGGCGACGATCAAGCTGTTTCGGATCGATGCGACGTAGACGGGAAACTCGATGATCCGCATGTAGTTGTTTATGCTCAGCGCGTTGAACGGGTTCGCCAGCGGCGTGAAGAAGGTCGCGAAGGAGCGGAACACCAGTCCGCCGATCGGAATGAGAGCGCCGAACACGAGATAGATCGTCACGAACGCAACTGCCACCCACTTGACCCACCCCAGATCGAGGAGGCGGGGCCGAGTGGCTTTGCCCCGGACTGAGACGAAGCGCTTCGCGTCCTTCAAGAGCTTCGCTTGGACGGCGACGAGCAGAATGGTGACGAGCAGAATGATGGTGGATGCCGCGCCGAGGATTCCGTAGTCAGGGTTGATCGACTGCAGGCCGTTTTTGTAGAGGAATGTCGCAAAGACCGTGATGTCGACGGGCTGCCCGTAGAGAAGCGGGATGCTCAGCGTCTCGATGGACATCGAGAAGACGAGGATCGAGCTGTAGACGACGGGCGGCCGAAGCATCGGGATGACGACGGAACGCAGGATCCTGAACGGTCCGGCGCCCACGGTCTGCGCGGCTCCCTCAAGGCTCGCGTCCGCGTTTCGGAGCGCATTCGCACAGAACACATACGCGATGGGCGCAAGGGCAACGGCTTCCGTGATCGCCATACCCGGAATCGTGTACAGATCCCATGGCACCGTTCCCACTGCGCTTCGCACCCATGTGCTGACGAACCCAGCAGGGCCGTACATCGTGATCCAGCCGAAACCGAGGATCAGCGACGAGATGAAGAAAGGCCACTGCATCCCCGCTCCGAAGAACCGGCGGCCGGGGATGTCGGTTCGTACGACGACGATCGCCATGGGGATGGCGATGAGCAGAGTCAGGGCCGTGGTCAGCCCGGCAAAGGCCACAGTGTTGAGGGCGACCTGACCGAAGCCTGCCTCGGTGAACAGCTTGGAGAAGTTGTCGAAGGTGAATATCCCGCCCTGCTCGTACAGCGGGCGGTCGACCAGCGCCTGAATGAGGGTGGGGACAACCGGCGCAAGCACGAAAAGCGCGAGCAGTACGACAACGACCCAGTAGAGCAGGGTGCTTCGGTCGACTCCGAAGATCTTTCGGTAGCGGGGCGTCGGGTACTCGTCGACCGGCCGCGCCTTCTCAGCCGGCCGTTCGGTCACGGCGGTCACGGCTGCTGTCCGTCGAGCCGCGTGCGCTGGTCTGGGTTACTCACATCTCTCCTTCGAGTGCGTGTGCCTTGTGGCGTGACCATGATCTAATCACAAAGTGGTCGACCAGTCAACCAGTCGACCATTTTCAGGGGCTGGTCTCCGCCCGCGTCCCGGCGCCCAGCCGACGCGCAGCCTTCGCACCGAGACTCACGGTGATATGGGTTCTCATAACATCGGCGGCCCCTTCGGCATCGCCGGCTATCACCAGGTCGAGCAGCGAATGGTGCTCCCGCGTCCGCATGTCGCGCTCCTCCTGGTCGCGCTTCACCTCAAGCCCGACGATTCGGTACCTGTCCGCTTTGTCCCACAACCCGTCGAGGGTTCGAATGAGCGCTTCGTTGTGCGAAGCGCTGTAGAGGGATCGGTGAAATTCTCGGTGTGCCACCAACTGGGCCAATGACGGCGTGTTCGGAAGAGCGGTCATGCCGGCTTGCGCAGCCCGCATCCGGGCAATGTCCGCTTTCGTCCGTCGGTCGGCGGCGAGCGCCACCGCGAGCGGATCGAGAGCGAGTCGGAGCTCAAGCAGGTCTCGAGCGCCCTCCGCGGTGAGCTCTGTCACCCGAGCATCGCTGTGTGATCGCAACTCGACAAGATCCTCGGACTCGAGCCGGCGGAGGGCCTCGCGAAGCGGTGTCGTGCTGATGCCGAGCTCCTGAGCGAGCGCCGCCTGGTTGAGGGGCTGACCGGGGAGGTACTCGTGGCGAAGAATGCGCGACCGCACCACGTCATATGCAAACACACTCTTGGTGCTGGCGGATATCGTCGACGTCATGGGTTCCTCCGATACCAGAGCGTACAGGTTATAACCTGTTTTGACGAGTAGATCCCGTAATCTGCCGGATTCTGAGCGATCTAGAACATACTGAAATTCGCTGGTTATAACCTTTCGAACATCTCATCGCGCAGGGGATTGAAAGTGGTCGACCAGCCAACCAGCGCTGTATGCTCTCAGAGAGAGGGGAAGACATGACAACGACAACTGCTGATCTTTATGACGAGCTCGGTGAGGACATTCAGTCGTTGCCCCTTCAACTTCAGCTGTTCGGCGCCCACTCGAGGTTTGAGGGGCCGATCCGGACGGTCAAATGCTTTGAGGACAATGCACTCCTGAAGTCCGTCGTCTCTTCACCTGGCGATGGAAGCGTACTCGTCGTGGACGGCGGCGGTTCCGTCGAACGAGCGCTCATGGGCGACATGATTGCCAAGATCGCTGCCGACAACGGCTGGGCCGGGGTTGTGATCAACGGCGCGATCCGCGACCGGCTCGCGATCTCCGACATCCGGATCGGGATCAAAGCGATCGGCACGAACCCACGCAAGAGCACAAAGACCGGAGAGGGCGAGGCCGATGTCACTCTCCAGTTCGGTGGAGTGACGTTCCGGCCTGGTGCGCGGCTCTATAGCGATGAGGATGGCATCCTTGTCGAGCGCTGACCCAGACACGAACACGATCGTCGGACTTCGTCCGGTGAATGTCGTTCGTCATGATCCGGCGTCGACAGAGGTCGCTCGAGCGCTGCTCGACTACATCCTTTCCGGCCACGTCGGCCCCGGTGAGAAACTCCCCTCCGAGCGGGCGCTCAGTGAGTCCCTCGGGGTCGGCCGGTCGATCGTCCGCGAAGGGATAAAGTCGCTCGGCCTGCTGGGTCTCGTCGAGTTCCGCCACGGCGGTGGGACCTACCTGCGGAGCTCCGAGTCGGAACTGCTTCCGAAGGTCATCGAGTGGGGCCTGCTGCTCGGTGAGCAACGAGTCGCCGACCTCATCGAGGCACGCAAACACCTCGAGGTCATCGTCGCAGAGCTTGCCGCCGAGCGACGCACCGATGATCAGCTGAAGCAGATCGAAGGCGCGATGACCGCGATGGACGAAGCGCAGACGACAGAAGAGTTCGTGGACGCCGATGTCGCATTCCACCTCGCAGTCGCCTCTGCCTCGAACAATGGCGCTCTGACCAACATGCACAGCAGCATCGCGTCGCTCCTTCGGGTCTGGATTCACCGGAACATGGACGCCGCCACCTCGTTCGAGCCCTCTCGCAGCGAACACGTGCCCATCCTTGACGCGATTCGTCGGCAGGACCCGGCTGGCGCGGCAGAGTCGGCTCGAACCCACATGGCCGCTGCGAGTCTCCGGCTCAAGGCGACGCTCGACGAATCGGGAGCAGTGCGCGAGCGGGTGCGATGACGTCGATACGATCGTCGACGTCCTCAACTTCTTGGCAGACCCGCCTCCCGCACAACCGACGATGTGACTGACACGAAATCCCCACGAGATCCGGTCGCCGGCGGATGCCCGAATCCCTGCGCCGTGAGAGCGACGCACGTTCGACATTCTCGGCATCACCAGCGGTGACAACGACGGAGAAATCTCGCAAGCGCACGATGTCTCGGGACATATATGACCTATGTCCCGAGACAACACGATGGTGGCGAGTGAGGGATTCGAACCCCCGAAGGCTGAGCCGTCTGATTTACAGTCAGATCCCTTTGGCCGCTAGGGTAACTCGCCAGGTGCGCGCTCGACCAAACTTTCTCAGCCAACCGAAGGCGCTCACAAATTGTAGCCCGGCGATCGCGCACGACGAAATCGAGCAGGCGCCCGACGCGACGTCCTCCTTCAGGCTAGTCGGCCGGAGGCAATCGCAACAGGGCGCCTTCGGCCCGACAGGTCGCCGCCGCGATCAACATGGCGCGTTCGAGCAGTCCGCGCGCGGCGTCCTCGTCGGCAGGAACACCGTGGGCGAACACGTGCTGCACCGTCGAGGCCAGCGTCGCGTCACCTGCGCCCATGGTGTCGACGACGGCACCGGGCAGCGTCGCGATGGGTGCAGAGACCGTCACCGACGACGAGGCGAATGACGCCCCGTCGCGGCCGGCAGTCGCCAGCACGCTGCCTGCACCGCCCGCGAGCAGTCGGTCCCTCAGGGCGTGCAACGATTCGCCGTAGAGCATCTCGGCATCTTCATCACCCACCTTCACGACCATCGAAACGGCCGCGAGACGCTCGAAGCCGCGCACGAACTCAGCGCTGTCGCGCATCATGCCTGCGCGCGGGTTCGGGTCGATCACCAGCCTGGACCGCGGATCGGAGACTGCGGCTTCGAGCGTGGCAGCCTGCTCTGCATCGTCGAAGGGAAAGCAGCTCACCACCACAAGGCCGGCCGTGGCGAGTGCTTCCCTCTGAGCGGCATCGAAGGCGATCTTGCGGTTCCTGGCCGCCTGGTTGAACGTGTAGCGCGGCTCGCCGTCTGCGCGGTCACTCGTCGCCCGGGAGGTTCCGTGCGGACCGGTGTTCGCCACGAGCTCGACTCCGTGCTCTGCGAGCATCGCGCGGATCCGCTCCCCGTCTGCGTCGTCCCCCACCATCGCGACGAGCGTTGCCGGCACGCCGAGGCGGGCAAGCCCGACGGCCACGTTGAGCCCGGCGCCTCCGACGAATTCGCGCGAACCGGATGCATCCCGCAGTTCGTCGATGAGTGCGTCGCCGACAACGGCGACCTTGCCTGGAGCAGAAGTCATGCTCGCAATTTTAGTGGGATGAGCAGGAGCCCTCGGTGTCACCGCAGAGCCTCGACCGATCTGCTCGTGAGGCACGAGTTGCGGAGAACCGTTGTCCACCACGCTGAATCTGCCACCAAACCCCGCACCTCACAACACGCGAGCGGATCGAGTTGCGGAGAAGTGCTGCGCTGCGATCGAACTGCGGAACCAGCGACTCAGAGCGACGACCTGCAGCGGAAACCGCGCACGGGAAACCGACACGCCGGCGAACCGGCGAGCAGCACCGTGAGCGGGTCTACTCCTGCGCCGCGCTCCGCGCATACTCGTTGGCGGCATCCGCAACCTTCTGCACATACTCCTCGTTCGGGTTGAACGCGTGGATGCCATCGAGCCAACCCTCCTCGTGCGCCATGTCACCGGACGCACGGCACACGTAATTCGCGGCCGCGAGCGCTGAGTCATCGATGTTCTGCGGGTCTTCCCTGCCGTCTGCGTTGGCGTCGACGTGCCAGTTCTGCCAGGTCTGCGGAATCAGCTGGAATGGACCCATCGCGCGGTCGTGCTCGCTGTCACCGTCCAGTTCGCCGTCGTCCGTATCCGGGACCGCAATGGTGCCGTCGCCGTCGAGGGGAACACCGAAGATCGGTGGTGAGACGGTGCCGTCGTCGGCGAGGGCAGAACCGCCGTGCCGGCCGTGGTCGCTCTCAGCGTGTCCGATCGCAGCCAGTGTGTTCCAGCTGAGGCCGCACCCGGGCATCTCCGCGGCCTTCGACAGAGCCGCACCGGCATATGCCTCGAGCGCCCTCGGTGGGATGCCCGTCTGCTCGCTGGCCTCTGCCACCCAGTCGGGGTCGACAAGCGCCGTGATGCCCGGCGTATTCGGACTCTCGGCGGCTACGGGCTCCTGGGCCGGCGCGCCCCACGGCGACGGCTCCTCTTCCGGAGTTGCGCACGCGGCGAGCGCCAGTGCGACGGCGCACACGATCGCGCCCACCGTCGGCATTCTCGATCCCCTGGCCATACCTCCATGCAACCACACCTTCAGTCGCCCCGAGAGCGGGATACCCGGCTCCCGGCGGCAGAGCGTGTCGGTTCTCGTCTCGTTGCGGCCCGGTTGTCCGCTGCCGGCCGGACCCGCTCGATCCGCTCGGCGGTAGCATGGGCACATGGCAGATTCATCATTTGACATCGTCAGCAAGGTCGACAAGATGGAGGCGGACAACGCCGTCAACCAGGCGCGCAAAGAGGTGGAGCAGCGCTACGACTTCAAGGGCACGGGAGCCGAGGTCGCCTGGAGCGGCGAGAAGATCCTCATCAAGGCGTCGACGGAAGAACGCGCGAAGGCCGTTCTCGACGTTGTGCAGTCCAAGTTCATCAAACGCGGCATCTCGCTGAAGAGCCTCGACGAGGGCGAGCCCTATGCGAGCGGCAAGGAGTTCCGCATCGAGGTCGCGCTGAAAGACGGCATCTCGCAAGAGAACGCGAAGAAGATCGGCAAGATCATCCGCGACGAAGCCCCGAAGGGCGTCAAGAGCCAGATCCAGGGCGACGAGCTTCGGGTGCAGTCCAAGAGCCGTGACGATCTGCAGGCCACGATCGCCCTGCTCAAGAGGTCAGACCTCGACCTCGACCTGCAGTTCGTGAACATGCGCTGAGCAACCGGGACGGCTCCACGAGACGACGGCTCCGGTGGTCGACGCTCCGCTACACGCCGCGCAACAGCAGGCGCCCGACCACGCCGACCGCGATCACCACAACGCCGGCCACGATGCCGATAGGAGGCAGCGTGACCACGAGCACAAGGCATCCGACCATGCCGACGATCTGCACGGCTCGCGGCACACGCCTCGCGTCGGCCTTCTGGGTGAACGCCGCGAGGTTCGCGACGAAGTAGTACAGCAGCACACCGAACGACGAGAACGCGATGGCTTCGCCCAGGTCGGCGAGAAGCACCACAGCGCAGACGACGACGGCGAGCGCGATCTCGGCCCGGTGTGGAACCTGGTAGCGCGGATGCACGGCAGAGAGCACACGCGGAAGGTCGCCTTCCCTCGCCATCGCCAGGCTCGTACGGCCGATGCCTGTGAACAGCGCGAGCAGCGCGCCGAGCGAGGCCGCCGCAGCGCCAACGGTGATGACCGGAGCCGTCCACTCCCACCCCCGAGCGGCGTCAACGAGAGGCTCGAGCGACGTGGCGAGCCCGAGCGGGCCGAGCGCCCAGAGAAGTGCGAGCCCGACAACCGCATACACGACCACGACTATCGCGAGCGCGAGCGCGACCGCACGGGGAATGGTCTTCGACGGATCGCGCACCTCTTCGCCCATGGTGGCGATGCGGGCGTAGCCGGCAAAGGCGAAGAACAGCAGACCGGCCGACTGCAGGATGCCGTAGGGCCCGGCCGCGAAGAGACCGCCTCCCAGCATGCCGGGGACGACAGCGGTGAGTGCCGTGGACACCGGCGACCCCGAAACGGACCCCTCGCCCTGCACGAGAGCGAAGAACCCCTCCTGGCTCTGCGGGGACCCGTCTGCCTCGGGTCCGCTGAGGGCGGCGGCCACACCGATGGCGAGCGCGAGCAGCGCGACGACAACGAGGATCCTCGTGAGCTGCGCCGTTCGCGTCACCCCGAAGTAGTTCACGCAGGCGAGGGCGATCACCGCGGCGACGGCGACGGGCTTCTGCCATCCGACAGGGGCTGCGTACGCGGCGAAGGTGATCGCCATCGCCGCGCAGCTGGCCGTTTTGCCGATGACGAAGCTCCAGCCGGCGGCGAAGCCCCACCAGTCGCCGAGCTGACGCCGGCCATACACATAGGTCCCGCCGGACTCCGGGTACTGTGCGGCGAGCTGGGCGGACGAGGTCGCATTGCACCACGCCACGATGGCGGCGATCACCAGACCGATCAGCAGGCCCGCTCCTGCAGCTGCCGCCGCCGGGACGAAGGCCGAGAAGACCCCGGCTCCGATCATCGAGCCGAGGCCGATGAAAACGGCGTCGCCGAGGCCGAGTCGACGTGAGAGTGGCGCACTGGTCATCAGGCAAGCAAACCACGTGCCGGTGAATCATCGGAGAACAGATGCCGACGCGCCAGGTTTCAGTATGCCCGGCGCACGAGATCAGAGGCAGGGACGTATCCGGTCAGCCAGCGGGTGATCTCGTGCTCCGCCCGCCGGCGCACAGGCTTCTTCGACAGCATCACGTCGTGGATGGCATGGTCGATCCGGACCACCGTGACGGCCGCGCCGAGTTTCAGCGAGCGCTCCGCGATGTCGTCGACGTCGAGAACGCTGTCGCTCGTCAGCATGCGGTCGGACCAGGTGAAGCCGAGCGACGAGCGTGTCGACAGCAGGCTGAGCACAGGCGCCGCGATGGACAGACCGGATGCCACACGTCGATGGCCGGTCAGAACCGCGGCGAGCCAGTCCGGATAGGCGACGAATCCCCGTTCGGGACGCCAGTCGCTGTTGTACTCCCACTCACCGTCGTATGCGCGGGAGACGGTGCGGGTGTAGAACCCCAGGTCGACCTGGGGCAGGAGCCCGTGTGGTCGATACCTCGCCTGCAGGCCGACGAACGGCATCAGCGCCTCACGTCCGAAGCTGCCCGCCTGAAACTCGAGCCACGGGCTGTTGAGCACGAGGGCATCGGCTCGACCGGGGTGACGGTCGAGCCAGAGGCTCAGGATCAGCCCACCCGTCGAGTGCCCCATCAGGATCAGTCGGCGCGATCGCGAGCCGTTCTCGCTGTGTCCCATGGCGTTGAGGGCCGCTTCGATGTCTTCGTCATAGACGTCGAGGTCTTTTGTGTGTCCGGGCGTCTGGTGCGACCGCAGGCTTCGACCGTATTTGCGAAGATCAAGTGCGAAGAACCGTGCTCCCAGAGCCTGCCAGTACCTCGCGAGCTCCGTCTGGAAGAAGTAGTCGGACCAGCCGTGCACATAGAGCACGTCGGCGTCGTGCAGGGGCGAGAACATCCGGTCGAGCGCTGCGGACCATCGTCGCCCTCGTATGCGAACGAGCGTCGCGACGACCTCGCCCTCGTCATCGGGCTCGAGTGCGAGCTCCAGATGCTCGAATGGAGCGCCGAGAAGATCGGCGCTCCATTCAGGGTGTGCTGCCATGTCGGCCGCAGATGCCTACGGTTGCGGAGGGTACGGCGGCTGCTGGGGCTGGTACGAACCCGGCGCGGCCGGCTGCTGGCCGGGAGCCGGGTTGTTCGGCACAGGGGGCGGGCCTGACGCCGTCGGCTGGCCAGGAGCAGGCGGCTGCTGGGGCTGGTACGTCTGACGTGCCTGCTGCGGCTGGTACGTCTGTTGCGGGTGGCCGGAGGCCTGCCGCGGCCTCGCCGGCAGCGCGCGGGCGATGAACACACCGAGCGCGAACAGCAGAGTGTAATAGAGGCCGCCGACGATCGTGCCGACGATGGCCACCTGAACGAGTCTCTCGGCGAAGTGGCTTCCGCCGCCCAGAAGCGACCCGAGCAGGTTGAGGAGGAAAACAAGTGCCGTTCCGATCAGGCCGGCGATGGCGAGCTTCTTGAGCAGGTCGACGGTGTCTCGCGCCTTCTCGATCGGTGCGATGTACAACGCACTGAGCCCGGCGCCGACGATGAACAGCACAGCGCCGAAGACCGTGCCGAGGAACGAGAAGATGATCTCGGGGTAGAAACCGATGTACACGGCCTGACCGATGAGCTGCAGGATGGTCACCACGATCTCCACGCCGAGCACGATGACCGCGCCGAAGACGAGCTGCCTGAAGATCCCCCTGTCAACGGGCTTTCTGGGGGCAGCCTGCTGCGGAGGGTATCCCTGACCCGGCTGGCCGTACTGCGGCTGAGCGGGCTGGCCGTACTGCGGCTGGGGCTGAGCGGGCTGGCCGTACTGCGGCTGGCCGTACGGCTGGCCCTGCTGGGGCGGCTGGCCGTAGGGATTCGCGGGAGGCTGTGCGTTCGACATGAGACCACCCTATCGGGGGACACACTCATTCCACAGCAGAACGTCGAGAGGCGTGGGGACGCCAGACGTCACCCGGCGTCGCCGCGCGAGATCCGCACCATGTCGTCTCGCGGCACGACCTTGACGCGAGCGCGTCCCTCCGCCTCGCCGAGGGCGATCTCGTGCTGGTCGAGATTGTGCCATCCGCTCAGGTCTGTATAAACGACGCCGCGCGAATCGAGCATGGCGGTGATCGCCTCTTCATCCGGTTCTTCAGGCGACCACCAGTTGCCCTGGTCGTTGATGACGTGCCTGACCGTTTCCATCGCGTCTGACTTGGTGTGCCCGATCAGGCCGACGGGCCCTCGCTTGATCCACCCCGTGGCATAGACACCAGGAACGGGATCGTTGCTGCCCCTGTGCAGCACCTGGCCCTCGCGGTTCGGCAGCACACCGTGTCTCTTGTCGAAGGGCACTCCCTCGAGAGGTGAGCCGAAGTAGCCGACGGCGCGATAGAGGGCCTGCACCTGCAGCTCGCGAATCTCACCGGTGCCTTCGATACCGCCCTGGCCGTCTGGACGCGTCCGTTCATAACGGAACGCACCGACGCGGCCGCGGGCATCCGGTGTCACCTCGACCGGCCGCGCCCAGAAGTGCAGGTGCAGTCGACGAGACGCCTGGCCGGTGGGACGCTGGCGCCACTGCTGCAGCACCCGGTTGATCACCATCACCTGCTTGTTGCTCTCGACGGCGGCCTGCGAGGCCTCGTCGTAGTCGAAGTCCTCGTCATAGAGGATCATGTCGACATCGCGCAGTTCACCGAGCTCGCGCAGTTCGAGAGGCGTGAACTTGACCTGGGCCGGGCCGCGCCGGCCGAAGACGTGCACATCGGTGACCTGTGAGCCCGTGAGCCCCTCGTAGACGTTCTGCGGGATCTCGGTGGGCAGCAGGTCGTCCGCATGCTTCGCGAGCATTCGCGACACGTCGAGTGCGACATTTCCGTTGCCGATCACGGCCACGGACTCGGCATCGAGCGGCCAGGTGCGCGGTACGTCGGGATGCCCGTCGAACCAGCTCACGAAATCCGCAGCGCCGTATGAGCCCGGAAGGTCGATGCCCGGGATGGCGAGGTCGGCGTCGCGCACGGCGCCCGTCGCGAAGATGACCGCGTTGTAGTGCTTCTGCAGGTCGGCGAGTGTGATGTCAGACCCGTAGTGCACGTTGCCGAAGACACGGATGTCTCCGCGGTCGAGCACCTCTCTGAGGGCGCCGACGATGCCCTTGATACGAGGGTGGTCGGGGGCTACGCCGTAGCGCACGAGGCCGTAGGGGGCCGGCAGCTGCTCGAAGAGGTCGATCGACACGTCGAACTTGCGCTCGGCCTTGAGCAGGATGTCTGCGGCGTAGATTCCAGCGGGTCCTGCGCCCACGATGGCAAGCCTGAGTTTGGTCACGTCGTCTTGTTCCTCCGGTCCGGGTCAGCTGCTGCGTTCGACGAGACGCCCGGCAAAACCGATGAGCGCCTGCTTCACGGAGCCGGCGGGGACCGGCTCGAGGGCGTCGACAGCTTCTCGCGCCCATCTGTGAGCTTCGTCGAGGGTTCTGGTGGTGACGTCGTGCGCGCGAAGTTCGGCGATGGCGACGGCGAATCGCGCGGAGCCCTCACTGTCTGCGTCTTCTTCGATACGACTCACGAGATCCGCCGCAGCCGGATCGGTCTGAGCGAGCTCCTTGAGATAGATCATCGGCAGGGTCGCGACGCCAGCCCTGAGATCGGTGCCCGGCACCTTGCCGGTGTGCTCCGGCTGGGGCGACAGATCGATGACGTCGTCGATCAGCTGGAACGCGATGCCGATCTTCTCGCCGTATTCGCGCACGGCCCCCTGCAGCGTCTCCGGTCCGCCAGAGAAGAGCACACCGGCCTGCGCCGCCGTCGCGATGAGGGACCCGGTTTTGTCTGCGAGCACCTGGATGTAATGGCTCTTCGGGTCTTCGCCGTCCTGCGGGCCGACGGTCTCGTGCAGCTGTCCGAGCACCAGCCGTTCGAAGGTGTCCGCCTGCAGGCGGATGGCCCGTTCGCCGAGGGCGGCCATCAGCTTGCTCGCCCGGGAGAACAACAGGTCCCCCGTCAGGATCGCAACGGAGTTGCCCCACACGGTGTGCGCACTGGGGACCCCTCTTCTGCGGTCTGCGTGGTCCATAACGTCATCGTGATAGAGAGAGGCCAGGTGCGTGATCTCGATCGCCTTCGCTGCAGAGATCACTTCTGACGTGTTTCCGCCGCCGAGCTGTGCCGCGAGCAGCATCAGCATCGGCCGCACCCGTTTTCCGCCTGCCTCGAGCAGGTAACGGCTCGCCGTGTCCGCCACAACGTCTGTGAACGTGAGATCGCTCTCGAGCTCGCTCTCGATGAGGGCGAGACCGTCGTCGATAGAGGCGATCAACCGCTTCATCTGCGGGGTCGCCAGCATCCGTTCGGTCAGTCCCAGCTGGCTCGACAAACTCGTGTCGCGCCGGGCGGTGCTCAGGTTCACCCGTCCAGCCTACCGGGGGTCATGGCCCTGGCCCGATCCGTCAGCAGGCAGAGATCTCAGAACCTGCGGTTGCGCGCGACGAGCGTCGGCGCGACAGCCCTCACCGCTTCGTCGCGCGGTGCAGCGCCACAATGCCTCCGGTGAGGTTGCGGTAGCGCACGTCTGACCAGCCGGTCTCACGCATCCACGCGGCGAGCTCGCGCTGCGCCGGCCACGTCTGGATCGACTCGTTCAGGTACTCGTATGCGGCCGGGTTCGAGCTGGTCACCTTCACCAGGATCGGCATGACGGCGCGCAGGTAGCTGTCATACGCCCATTTGAACAGTCGATTCGGCGGTGTCGAGAACTCGCAGACCACAATGCGGCCACCCGGTTTCGTGACACGAAGCATCTCGGCGAGCGCGTGCTTCGGCTGGTTGACGTTGCGCAGGCCGAACGAGATCGTCACGGCGTCGAAGTGGTCGTCGCCGAACGGGATGTCCGTGGCGTCGGCGAACGAGAACCGCAGGTTGCGAACGCCAGCGTATTTGCGACGGCCGACCTCGAGCATCCCCTCTGAGAAGTCGGTGGCGACGACAGCCGCCCCCGACTTCGCGATCGACGCGCTCGAGGTCCCGGTGCCCGCCGCGAGATCGAGGATGCGTTCGCCCGGTTTGGGGTCGATCGCGCGTGTGGTCGCCACCCGCCAGAGCACGTCGTTGCCGACGCTCAGCACGGTGTTCGTGCGGTCGTAGTGCGTCGACACCTCGTCGAACATGGCCGAGACCTGTGTCGGCTGCTTGTCGAGGTGCGCGCGATTCATGCTCTCGAGTTTACGCGGCGAGAGGGCCGGCCATGCGACGTCGGCCCGGCTTCGGCGGCGTACGCTTGAGGAGTGACATCTTCTGACACGTTGGCGGGGCCTGACGCGCGCACCCTCACCGTCGAGACGACCCGCATCGACGACTCGCGTCGGCTCATTCCCTTCACCGACCCTGAGCATCCGCTCGTCTGGAGCCGAAAAGGCCAGGGCATCGTGGGCATCGGCGAGGCGATCCGCCTCGAGTTCTTCGGCGCGTCACGGTTCCGCGACGCGGTGGCCGCCTGGAAGCAGGTGGTGACTGCGTCGAGCGTGAACGACGAGGTGAGGATGCCAGGCACCGGCCTCGTCGCGTTCGGAGCGTTCACCTTCGCCGATTCGAGCACCCGGTCGAGTGTGCTCATCGTTCCCCGTGTGATCGTCGGCCGTCGCGGTGACACGCATTGGATGACAACGGTCCGCGCGGCGGGTGACGAAGCAGTGCCGCCGGTCACGCCGACCCCCTACGGCGACGAGTACCGCATCACGCTGGTGCCCGGCCATGAGACACCAGAGAGCTACACACGCCACGTGACGGATGCCGTCGACCGGATTCTCGGAGCCAGGCTCAGCAAGGTGGTGCTCGCCCGCGACCTCGTCGGCCATCTGCCCGCCGGCGCGGACCTGCGACGTGTGCTCTTCGAGCTCTCCCTCGGGTACCCGGACTGCTGGACGTACGCGGTCGACGGCCTGGTCGGGTCATCACCAGAGACACTGGTGAGCGTCAACCACGGTGTCGTCGGTGCACGGGTGCTGGCCGGAACGACCTCGCGGGGCAAAGACGCACTCGCCGATCACGACGCCGCCATCGGCCTGGTCACAAGCACCAAAGACCAGGATGAGCACCAGTTCGCCGTGCAGAGTGTGCTCGCGTCGCTTCGTCCGCACACGGCACACCTCACGACGAGCGAAGTCCCGTTCGCGCTCAAGCTGCCGAACCTGTGGCACCTCGCCACCGACGTCGAGGGCACGCTCAGCGACGGGTCGACATCCCTCGACCTCATCGCGGCGCAGCATCCGACGGCCGCCGTCGCCGGCACACCGACGAGCGATGCCATCGCCGTCATCGAAGAGCTCGAACCTTTCGACCGCGGACGCTATGCGGGCCCGGTCGGCTGGGTCGGCGCGGACGGCGACGGCGAATGGGCCATCGCGCTGCGAAGCGCACAGGTCGCCGGCAACGGCGACATCACGGCGCATGCGGGATGCGGGATCGTCGCGGGGTCCGACGCGGCTCGCGAGCTCACCGAGACGCGTATGAAGTTCAGGCCGGTCGTCGAGGCGTTCGGGTAGCACGCGCTACGAGGCGGCCAGGCGCTCCCGCTCGAGGTCGATGTCGAAGTCGGCGGGCGGCCACTGCGGGTCGATGTCACCGAGCACGTCGAGCAGCAGGTGCTGCACGGCGATCCTCGCGTACCACTTGTGGTCGGCCGGAACCACGAACCACGGGGCGTGCTCCCTGTCCGTGCGCTCGAGCGCAAGCTGGTAGGCATCCTGGTACTGATCCCAGAGCAGCCTCTCGTCCACATCGCCCGGGTTGTACTTCCAGTGCTTGTCCGGCCGGTCGAGTCGCTCTGCGAGCCGTTCGCGCTGTTCCTTTTTTCCGACGTGCAGCAACACCTTGACGATGCGCACACCGCGTTCGGCGAGCGACGTCTCGAAATCGACGATCGCGTTGTATCGCCGCTCGATCTCAGCCGGGTCGGCCAGCTGGCGCACCCGGCCGATGAGAACGTCTTCGTAGTGAGAGCGGTCGAACACCCCGATCATCCCGGCGCGGGGCACCTTCTGTTCGACCCGCCAGAGAAAGTCGTGCTCGAGTTCTTCTGCCGTCGGCGCCTTGAACGCGGTCAGCGCAATGCCCTGAGGGTCGACGGCACCGACGACGTGGCGCACGATGCCGCCTTTGCCCGCGGTGTCCATCGCCTGAAGCACCAGCAGCGCCGAGTCGGTCGCGCCGCCCCCGACCGCCGAGGCATACAGCCGCTCCTGCTGCTCCCCCAGCACGTGTGCCTGCGCTTTGAGCTCGTGCTTCGCATCGTTCTTGTCACCCTCGAACCCCGGCGTGCCGCCGGTGTCGATGTCTGCGAGTCGAAAACCCTCACCCACCCGCAGGGTGTCCCACGGATCGAGCTGGAATGCGTCTGAGCTGTAGGCCATGCCCCATTGTCGCGCCACGCGCCCGACGTTTTCATCTCTTCTGGACGTTTTCACGCGGCACGCCGGGTGAAAACGTCCACAAGTGGTGAAATCACGACGGAGGAGCGTCGAGCGCGCAGTGCGGATCGGCTACCGCGGCAGCGGCACCTCGATGAGCACGGGCGCGGTGACCGGCGCGGTGAGCGCCTGGTCGAGCTGGGCTCGTGTGGTCGCGCGGGAGTACTCCCACCCGTACGCGCGCGCAAGCAGTTCGAGGGTGACCGACTGCGGTGTGTAGAGCACCCTGTCGATGTCTTCCGGTGCCGCGGTGCCGGCCACTTCGAGTGCATCGAAAATGGTGCCGCCGTTGTCGTTCCCGACGATCACCTGGATGCGCGGCGTGCGTTCACCCGCCCCGACAAGCAATCCGCCCACATCGTGCAGCATCGCCAGGTCGCCGAGCACAACCCGCGTCACGCCGGCAGAACCGTCGACCTGGCTCGCGGTCGCGATGCCGAGCGCCGTCGACACGGTGCCGTCGATGCCCGCGAGCCCGCGGTTCGAATGGACGGTGATCTTCTTGCCCGGCACGGTGGCATCCGCTTCGCGGATCAGCCGCGAAGCCCCGAACATCAGACGGTCGTGTGGCCAGGTCGCACGCCACACCGCCTGCACGAGCATGGGGCGATCGAGCGGTGCGCGAACCGCGTCGAACTCACTCCTGACGTAGCCGAGCCTGGTCGCCGGATCGTGTGACCGCGCGGCCTCGATGTCTGGGGCGACATCACTCGAGCGTTCCTCGACGAGTGCACGAGACGCGGTGACCCAGGCGCCGAGCCAGGCGCGGTCGACAACTCCCTCTGACACGCTCGCCGACCCGACGATGTGCGCCGCACGTCGCCCGGGGTTGTAGACCTCGGCGCCCGTCGGGGCGACGACGATCACCTCGACGCCCTCACGCTGCAGCAGGGCGGGAACCTCACGGCTCAGCGTCGGGTGCCCGAAGACGATGGCGCGTTGCACACGGCCGCCGAGTTGTTCGTCCGCGATCAGGTCCCGGTATGCGACGATCACGTTGCGCCCGAAACGCGCCCCACTTGAGACTTCGGCGATCAGAGGCCATCCGCCCGCGTGGGCGAGGGACTCGGCGAGTGCCCCTGATCCGTGACCGGCGATGACGAGCGTGCGAGGTTCCCGGTCGAGGAGGATGCCGGCACGCTCGATACGCGCAGCATGTGCCGTCGGTCGGGTCGTCCTGTCGACGGGGTCGATGGCTTCGAGCTCGCCCAGTGGGCTCGAGAGCGGTTCGCGGAACGCCAGGTTGAGGTGAACGGGGCCCGCGCCCGCTTCGCCGATCCCCTGTGCCGCATCGACAGCACTCGCCGCGAGCTCCTCAGCGTCTGCGGTCTCTGACGACCTGCCCGTCGGAGCCGTGACATCCCGGCTGAAGCGCACCGATTCGCCGAAGATGCCCATCTGCCGTGTGGTCTGGTTGGAGCGGATTCCTCTCAGCTCATCTGGCCGGTCCGCGGTCAGCAGAAGCAGGGGCACAGCCGAGTGGTGCGCCTCGAGCACTGCAGCGTGAAGATTGGCGACAGCGGTTCCGCTTGTGACGATCACGACGGCGGGCGCGCCCGTTTCGATCGCGAGCCCCAGGGCGAAGAACCCGGCTGATCGCTCGTCGATCCGCACGTGAACACGCACGGAATCGGCGCGCTCGAGCGCTGCGGCGGCAAGCGCGAGCGCCTGCGAGCGCGATCCGGGGCAGACGACGACCTCGCGCACCCCGCGACGGGCAAGCCCGGTGAGCAGGGCCAACGCATAGACGGTGGCCGGGCTCTGGTTATGCATCCGCGGCGTCACCGCGGTCGTCGCGTTTGCTCGTGTGGTCACCCCTGTCTGGCGCGGCACCGGGGATGCCCGGCCGGCCCGGCGTGCCGGAGCCCTCAGCCGTGTCGTCGCGCTCGGGCGCGGGAGCTGGCGGATCGGGCGTCTGGGCAGGCTCGGCGGTGTCGTCGGACTCGTCGTCGAGAGCCGCGAGCTCTTCTTCGAGCTGGCGGATGCGCTCGTCCTGCTCCGGATCATGCGGGCGGACGGTGCCGAGAAAGTGGGGGTCGTCGTCTGGGGCCAGCCGCTGAGAGACGACACGTCCCGCCTTGCCGCGCCCGATGAAGAACCACAGCAGAAGGCCGACGACGGGGATGACGAGAATCACAACGAGCCAGGCCGGCTTCGACAACCCGCGAACGCGGTCGTTCGCGATCATGGCGCAGTCGATCACCGCATAGACCGTTGCAACGACGACAACGACCGAGATTCCAAGAAGAAGTCGGGCCATACCCACATCGTAGTCCGCGCGGTTGCGCGCTATCTGGGAGTGGTGGTCGGAGCCGAGGCACGCGCACCGCTCTTAGCAATCACCAAGGTTGGCGCAAGCCGGGTCTTGGTGAGCTGGGCGAACATCGTCGACATGAACATACAGAACCCCCTCCGCTTCTTCCGTCCAGACGAGACCGGTGCATCCGGCAACAGCTCTCGCCGTATGCGTCCCGTCATCGGCGCCGTCGCCTGCATCACCCTCGTCGGCATCCTCACCGGGTGCGCCATCGGCGCAGAGACGGCGACATCGTCGACAAGCAGCTCGTCGTCGTCCGAAGACACAACGACGGCAGCGACCGAAGCGTCGAGCGACTCCAACACCGAAGAGGTCACGGCCGCGGCGAAGGCGTTCCTCGCCACTCTGGACGACACCCAGCTCGACGCCGTCTCATACGACTACTCGGATGACGACGCGAAGTCGAACTGGTCGAACCTGCCCGAGGGCTCCGTGCAGCGCAACGGGCTCTCGATCGGCGAGATGACCGACGAACAGCACAACGCTCTCCTCTCGCTCCTGCAGGCGATGCTGAGCGACGACGGCTACCAGCAGGTCCTGGAGATCATGGAGGCCGACGACGTACTCGCCGAATCCGGCGGCGGCGGACTCGGCTGGAGCAGCGACAACTACTACATCGCGTTCTTCGGCGAGCCGTCCACCGCCAGCGCCTACCTCATCCAGTTCGGCGGGCACCATCTCGCGCTCAACATCGACTACTCCGGCGACACCGTCACCATGACCCCCGAGTTCGTCGGCGTCGAGCCGCGGACCTGGACACGCGACGACGGCACCGCTGTGGAACCGCTCGGTGAGATGCAGGATGCCGTGTTCTCGCTTCTCGGAGGCCTCACCGAGGACCAGCTGAGTCAATCGGAGCTCAGTGCGATCTACGACGACGTTGTGATGGGCGCGGGAAACGACGACGAGGCCTACCCGGACGACGGCGGGCTCCTCGTGAGCGAGCTCCCGCAGGAGCAGCAGGATCAGGTCACCGAGGCGATCCGCCAGTGGGTCGGCGATCTCGATGAGGACGTGGCCGAGCAGATCATCGCGGCGTACGTCTCGGAGTACGACCAGACCTCTCTCTCCTGGTCCGGATCGACCGACGCCGACGCCGAGGGCGCCTATTTCCGCATCAGCGGCCCGAGCGTGTGGATCGAGTACGTCAATCAGTCCGGAGTCGGGTTCGACGACGTGCACATCCACACCGTCTACCGCGACAAGACCAGCGACTACGGGACGGTGAGCGAGTGAATCGCTCCCGCTTCGCGACGCTGGCCCTCGGCGGGCTCGCGGCGGGGCTCGCCCTGGTCGGGATCCCGGCCGCCGCCGAGGCGCATCCCTCCGAGACGTCAGCCGTGTTGCTGACCGTGCACGAGAGCGAGGTCGACCTCGCTCTGCAGATCCCGCTCGACCGCTACACGCTCGCCACGGACAGCGACGTGGACGCGACGGAGGACGGCGTCGAGGCGGCTGCGACAGCGATCGAGGAGTACGTCGCCGATCATCTGACGCTCACCGACGAGAACGGCGAGTACAGCGTCGAGGTCGAGACGGTCTCTCTCGGCACGGTCAACGATCTGCCGACGATCCTGGTCGAGGTCGAGGCCGTCCCTGCGGGCGAGTCCGTCGGCGAGGTCGTTCTCGACTACGACGCGGTCTCCGAACGCATCGCGACGCACGACGTGTACGTCTCGGTCGTCAGCGACTTCGCCGGCGGCACCCTTCCAGAGGGTGAACCCGAGTTGCTTGCCGTCCTCACCACAACCGAACACACTGTCGCTCTGGATCGCGGCGACGCCTCGTTCTGGACGGGCGTCGGATCGACTGTTGTGCTGGGGATGCGTCACATCGCCGAGGGCACCGACCACCTGCTCTTCCTGGCCATGCTCCTGCTGCCCGCACCGCTGATCGCCTCCGGCCGCGGCCTTCGGGCTCGCTGGCAGGACCGCAGACAGCTGGCGCCGACGCTCAAACGCGCCGGCCTCATCGTCAGTGCGTTCACAGTCGGTCATTCGCTGACCCTCGCAGCGGTCTCCCTGGGGCTGCTCACGCTCCCGGCGCAACCGATCGAGGTCCTCGTGGCCGTCTCGATAGCGGTCGCGGCCGTGCACGTGATCCGCCCGCTCCTCCCCCGCGGCGAGGTGTGGATCGCCGGATTGTTCGGCCTGGTGCACGGCGCCGCCTTCGCGACGACGATCCTCGAGCTCGACCTCGATGCCGGCACAACGATCGCGGCAGTTCTCGGCTTCAACGTGGGCGTCGAGCTGGCTCAGCTGATCGCGATCGCGATCGTCCTGCCCTTTCTGGTGATGATGAGCCGCTCTCGCGCCTACGCCGGAGTCCGCGTCGCACTGGCCGGCTTCGCCGTCGTGGCCGCCGCGGGCTGGACGGTCGGCGTCGTCACCGGAGGCGATTCGGTATTGCAACCGGTTTTCGACCTCATTGCGTCCCATCCGGTCGTCGCCCTGGCGATCCTGGCGTCGGCGTCGGCCGGCCTGTGGGCGTTCCTGCCCGTGCGGAGCGCTGTCACGGTTCCGGCGGATCCGATCGGGTTCACGCGTCAACGGCGTGAACTCGGGCATAAAGCGAGTTAACTATGACCATGACACTCTCCGGCTCCCGCGCAACGCACCTCACACGCCCGGACGGGACGCCCATTCGCGCGCTCGTGGTCGACGACGAGGCGAATCTGAGCGAGCTGCTGCGCATGGCCCTGCGGAACGAGGGCTGGGACGCGCGCACGGCATCCAACGGACAAGAAGCGCTGAACCTGGTGCGGGAGTTCGAGCCGGATCTCGTTGTGCTCGACATCATGATGCCTCAGCTGGACGGTATGGAGGTCCTGCGGCGGGTGCGTGCCACGGGGAACGATGTTCCGGTGCTCTTCCTGACGGCGAAGGACGCCGTCGACGACCGGATAGCCGGCATCTCGGCCGGTGGCGACGACTACGTCACCAAGCCGTTCAGTCTCGAGGAGGTCGTCGCCCGGCTCCGCGGTATCGCCCGTCGCCACGTCGCCGCCGACACCGACCCGAAGCTTCGAGTGGGCGATCTCGTCCTCGACGAGGAGACCTACGAGGTCGAGCGGGCCGGCGCCTCCGTCACGCTCACCGCGAAGGAGTTCGAGCTCTTGCGCTACCTCATGCAGAACCCGAGGCGAGTGCTCAGCAAAGCTCAGATCCTCGATCATGTCTGGAGTTACGACTTCGGTGGCCGCTCAAGCGTCGTCGAGATCTACATCTCTTACCTGCGCAAGAAGATCGACACCCTCGGCGAGCCGATGATCCACACGGTGCGCGGGGTCGGCTACACCATCAAGCCAGCGTGAGCAGGCCGCGGCGGTGGACGCTGAGACGACAGCTGGTGACCGGCGTCAGCCTGTTGGTCGGGGTGGTGTTCGTCATCACCAGCATCGTCACCGTTCTCGCACTGCGCTCGTCTGTCATGGAACGTCTGGACGAGCAAGTCCTCGACACGCTGAATGTCGCCTTCGACCCGCACGACGGCGCTCCGGACGGCGACGAGCGGGGGCCGCAGCCGCGCATCGGCTCTCTGCAGGTCGTTTTCGACAGTGAGGGATCTGTGCTCAGTTCCGCCTATGTCGCCGACGACGGCACGGAGGTGTCGCTGACCGCCGCTCAGCTCGGCGTCTTGCGAGATCAGCACGTCGAGGAGCGACGCCCGGTGACGGTCGATCTCGGCGGCGACCTCGGCGCTTTTCGCGTCGCATCCGCCTCACGGGGCGGCGACACGGTCATCGCGGGAAACTCGCTCGACGACGTCGCCGCGACAACTGGCGCTCTCGCACTGATCCTGGCCGGCGTGATGGCCGTGGCGTTGCTCGCAGCGATCGTCGGCGCTGTCCTCTTCATCACACGAGCGCTGCGTCCTCTGAAACGTGTCGCGTCGACAGCGGAGCGCGTTGCACAGCGTCCGCTTGCAGCCGGCGAGGTGAGAATGCCAGAACGCGTGGCGGAGGAGGACACCGATCCCGACACCGAGGTGGGCCGCGTCGGGTCGTCGCTCAACACGCTGCTCGGTCATGTTCAGTCGGCGCTGGTGTCCCGCCAGAACAGCGAGGAACAGCTGCGCCGTTTCATCGCAGACGCGAGCCATGAGCTCCGCACGCCGCTCGCCTCCATACGCGGCTACGCCGAGCTCTCCCGCAGAGAGAACGCCCCGATGACGACGACCCAGGAACGATCGCTCGAGCGGATCTCGGCCGAAGCGGTCCGCATGAGCTCTCTCGTCGAGGACCTGCTGCTTCTGGCCCGTCTCGACGCGGGCCAACATCTGCGTCGAGATCCCGTGGACCTGACGATGCTGACCATCGATTCCGTCAGCGATGCCCATGCCGCCGACCCGACTCACGAATGGCTGCTCGACCTCGACGAGCAGATCGAGGTCCCCGGCGATGAGAACCGTCTGCGCCAGGTGGTCGTCAACCTGCTCGCCAATGCGCGGATGCACACGCCGGCTGGCACAACAGTGGTGGCCGAGGTGAGTCACGACGATGACCACGCGGTCCTCCGCGTCGTCGACGACGGTCCGGGAATCCACCCGGACACACAGGAACGGCTGTTTCAACGCTTCGCGCGCGGGGATAGCTCGCGAAACAGGGACGCGGGGAGCACGGGACTCGGGTTGTCCATCTCTCGAGCCATCGTCGAGGCGCATGGAGGCCGGATCACCGCCGAGAGCAGGCCGGGACGAACAGTCTTCACCGTTATGCTGCCGCTGGAAAGGCGCGATGACACAGCTGCTTAGGCCGTCGCCATAAGAGGAGCACCCTCTCGGTGAGCCCGGCTCTGCGGAACACCAGCCCGCAGACCGGCGGAACACCACCGGCCGAAGCGCACAGACTCGCGGCATAAACTGGGCGGGTGAAACGCATTCCCCCCGTCGTCTCTTACACGGTGCTCCGCCTGCTCGCTTTCATCGTGCCGCTCGGGGTGCTGCTCGCGACCGGTTTCAATCCCTACATCGCCGCCCTGACCGCCGCGCTGATCGGGCTGAGCCTGTCGATCCTGGTGCTGCGCCGGCCCCGCGAGGCCATTTCGCGTGACCTGTATGCCGTGAGACACCGCGAGACCCCGCCATCGTCCCCTGATGAAGATGTCGAGGATGCGATCGACATCGCCGGGACGACTGCCCCGGCAGACGATGCACAGCCGAGCGAGCGATCGGCAGAATCACACCACGACGAACGCTGACGCGACACGGCGTATGACGAACACCGAGGCCTTGACCCCCTGAGACCCGGGGCTACTTGAAGAACGCCCAGAGCATCACGATGCCATAGAGCAGCTGCACGAGCCCGGTGAGCTTGAGCGCGAGCACGAACTCCTTCGCCGTGCGCGCCGTGGCGACGATCATGGCGGCCGGAAGAGCGGCGAGCAGGATGAACAGCGACAGCCAGGCGATCGGATAGAACAGCGCGAACCATACAGCGATGCCGAAGGGCACGAGTATAAAAACGATGTAGAGCACACGGGATGCCACGTGGCCGACGAGCACACTGAGCGTGCGTTTTCCGGCGACGCGGTCCTGGGCGACGTCGCGCAGGTTGTTGGTGAGCAGGGTGGCGACCGAGATCAAGCCGACCGCGACGGCCCCGAACCAGGCCTCCTGGTTCACGGTCAGCACCTGCACGAATGTGGTGCCGACCGTTGCGACCAGTCCGAAGAAGACGAAGACGAAGAGCTCGCCGAGCGCGTAGTAGCCGTATGGCCGTTTGCCGCCCGTGTAGAACCACGCGGCCGCAATGGCCGCGGCGCCAACGGCGATCAACCACCACTGCTGGGTCAGAACCGTCAACGCGAGTCCTGCGACAGCGGCGATCCCGAAGAACACGAGGGCGACGACGAGCACCGTTCTCGGTTTCGCCCTGCCGCTTCCCACGAGCCGGAACGGCCCCACGCGGTCACGGTCGGTGCCGCGAATACCGTCTGAGTAGTCGTTGGCGAAGTTCACGCCGATCTGCAGGCTCACCGCCACGGCGAGGCAGAGGAGAGCGCGCACCCAGTGGTAGACCCCCGGATCACTCGCGACCATCGCCGCCCCGGTGCCGACCAGCACCGGCGAGACCGACATCGGCAGTGTGAAGAGACGCGCGCCGGCGATCCAGTCCCTGGCCGTTGCGGGGCGGATGTCGCGATACGGCCGGGCAGCCGGGTTTCCGCTCCTGACCGTGCGCTTGCGGGTTTTGCGCGCTTTTTGCTTCGTCGCCACTCGGCAGCCTCCGTCTGTGTTCATACGCCCGTGCGGGCGCCTGCAGTTCCCGTTGGATTGTACGGCAGATCGCCTCGACCCTGCCGCCTCTGGCGTTTCACGAACACCGGGCAGAGACCTTCAAGAGCGCTCAGAAGATGCTTTACGTTCACCCAAAGCCTGCACAGACCACTTAGCACTCTCCTGGGCCGAGTGCTAATCTGAAGACAAGTTGAGCGACATCCACTCAACTGAGGAACCAGAGTCAGAATCACCCTCGTTCACCCAGAAGGAGCTGATGAACATGGCAATGAATTTCGATCCTTTCCGTGACCTCGACCGTGTCGCCAACGCCCTCTTCGAGGGCCGCGGACCTCGGCTGATGCCCGTGGACCTCTACCGGGACGGCGATCACTACGTGTTGAGCGCCGATCTGCCCGGAATCGACCCCGGCTCGGTCGACATCGATGTGGACGGTCAGCTGCTCACCATTCGCGCGGAGCGCACACTCGCCGCGGGCGACGGCGTGAAGTGGATCTCGCGCGAACGGACGGGCGGCTCGTTCCTGAGGCAGCTCAACCTCGGCCAGGGCGTCGACACCGAGAACATCACGGCCAGCTACACGAACGGTGTGCTCAGCGTGACGATCCCGGTGAGCGAGCAGGCGAAGCCGCGCAAGATCGCCGTCTCGACCGACTCGCCTGAGACCGTCGAGGTGTCAGAGCAGCGCCGCGTAGAGGCTTGATCTCGCACGCATCCGCACGCATCGCCCAGGGGAGTTCGGGGCCGGGGAGAACGCTCCCCGGCCCCGTTCGTGTATAGCGGTTCGCATTCCCGACTGATGCGGGCACCGGCTTGCGGGCAGATGCGGGCACCGGCTTGCGGGCTGATGCGGCCTTCTCGGCTGATACGGCACAGGCGGCTTCCGCGCCGCGCCGCGTGCTCACGCCTCGCGGGCGAGAGCGGCGATCTCGTGCCTGTCCGGTTTCCCTGAGACGAGCGTCGGCAACGTCTCGACGCTGATGACCTTTGCCGGGCGCGAAGGCGTGCCGAGAGCATCAGCCACCGTCTGTGCGATCACCTCGAAGCGCGGGTGCGCACCGGCGACCACCACAACCGGCACCTCGCCCCACCTCTCGTCGGGCATGCCCACCACCACTGCTTCGCTCATGCCCCTGATGCCGCGGACCACCTGCTCGACACGGTCGAGCGACACGTTCACACCGCCAGACACGATGACGTTGTCCGCGCGACCGGTGACGCGGAGCACACCATCGGCGAACTCACCCGTGTCTCCCGTCCTGTACCAGCGCTGACCGTCGTCTTCGACGAACACCGCCCGGGTGAGCGCGTCATCACCCAGGTATCCCTCCGCGAGCACCGGGCCGGCGAGCTCGATCTTCCCATCGGTGATGCGCACGTGGACGCCGGGCAGCGGAACACCGTTGTAGACGCATCCGCCGCACGTTTCGCTCGATCCGTAGGTGCGGAAGACCGGCAGCCCGAGCAGCTCGATGCGGTCCCGAAGGGCCGGAGGCGTTGCCTGCCCGCCCACGAGGATCCCGTCGAATCGCCTGAGGGCCGCGACGCCCGAACGGCTTTCGAGCAGTCGCGCGAGCTGCACGGGAACCAGAGACGTGTAGTGGCGCTCACCGCGCATGGCGCGAGAGGCCTCGATGAAGTCGGCTGGCGTGAACCGCCCGGGCGTCAGCACAACGGGCACGGTCTCTGCGGCGATCGAGCGCACGAGCACCTGCAGGCCGGCGATGTAGTGCGCGGGCAGCGCGAGCAGCCACTGCCCTTGCCCGCCCATGGTCGTCGCGGATGCCCCGGCGCCGGCAAGCAGGGCGTCGCAGCTGAGCGCGACCCGCTTGGGCACCCCCGTCGAACCGGACGTCGCGATCACCACGCCGACGGGTTGCGGCACGGTTCCGACCCTGTCCGGGTGCGGCGGAGCGCCAACGACGGGCATGATCGCCTGGCCTGATCTGTCGAGCGCCGACCGCAGGGCGCCGAGCAGCTCGAGCGGGTCGTCCGCCGACGCAGCGATGAGCGTCCTGGTCATAGCGCCAGTCTACGAGCTGGCCCGATCGGCTGGCCACGTCGCCACCTGGACCTTCTGACGATCGTCGAGGGGCGGAACGGCGCTCACGCGCTGTCAGCCGCTGCGGTTGCGGGCCGAGCCGTCGACCGCAGCCGACAGCCCAGCCCGCAACAGGTCAAGCGCTTCAGGCGGGTTCCGCCGCTGTCACCGGATGCGCCGGTTCAGAGGGCGACGCAGAGACACGTCGAGCGCTCAGCATCCCGAGAGCGACGAACGACACCGCCGAGACGACGGCCGGAATCCCGAAGAGCAGGTAGATCGCGGCGAGAGACCAGCCGGCTTCGAGAAGCAGGCCTGCAGCGACGGGACCGATGATCGCGGCGAGGCGTCCGACACCCAGGACGATGCCGAACCCGGACGCTCGCGCGTGCGCCGGATAGAGTCCGGGGATCAGCGCGTAGAAGCCCGTCACACCGGCGAGGCCCATAAACGCCCCGGCGACAGCGAAGGCGACGATGGCACCGACGGCGCTGGTCGACACAGCGACTCCGATGAGCGCGACGCCCGCGAGGACTGTCGAGACCGTGCCGAGCACCCAGAGCTTGACCCAGTTCGAGATGAGACCGAACAAGAGACTGCCGACGATGCCGCCGAGGCCCATAAACACCGACGACGTGATCGACAGTTGCGGAGAACCGCCCGCGATCGCCACCGCCTGCGGCGTCCAGGTCGTCACAAAGATGAACGAGACCTGGAGCAGCGCGAACCCGACGATCGCCAACAGCGTCAGAGAAAGGACGCCGGCGCCGAAGATCTCACGCAGGCGGCCCTTCGGCGCCTCGACTCGTGCGGGAAGGGCAGGCAGAGGCGCTGCGCCGATCCGCCCGATGACCCGGTTCATCCGCTCGAGCGCGTCAGCGTTCTTTCGGGTGGCCAGGAACTCGAGGGACTCGGCGAGCGCGACGATCGCCAGCACCATTGCGAGACCGGTGAGCACAGCCCCGACGATGAACCCGGCTCGCCAGCCGGATGCCAGCACGATCGGGCCGGTCAACGCGCCCCCCAGCGCCCCGCCGAAGCCGAAGCTGGCCGAGAACAGTCCCATCACGAGTCCGAGGCGTCGCGGCGAACTGTACTCCTTGAGGATCACCCCGATCGACGACATCAGCCCGCCGATGCCGATCCCGGTGGCGATTCGCGCCGCGACGAGCGCTTCGATGCCCGGGGCGAAGGCGGCGAGGAGCATACCCGAAGCCGCGAGCGCCAAGCTCACGACCGTGATGGTGCGGCGTCCGACGCGGTCCGCGAGTGGCGCCAGGGTGAAGGCGCCGATGACCATGCCGATGGTCGAGCCCCCGAGGAGGATCCCGATCTGTGCCGGCGCCGCTGCGAACTCGGTCGTGATGAGCGGGGCGAGGAAGGTGACGACGATGAAGTCGTACCCGTCGACCATCACGATGAACAACGCGACAACGACTGTCAGGATCTGATACCTCGACATCGTGGCGCGACCGGTGAGAGAACTGATATCCATGCGATGCGTACCTTCCGTTGGTGATGTGGTCCACCGGCGTCGTTGCGCGGCGGCCTCCCCGTTGTGCCCGTCAGCCGGCGGCACGACGAGCTCACCGCTACAGGGGTGTCGGTGGTCGTCGGGCTGATCGCACTCGTCTGGCTCGTCTCGGCCATCTGGGCTTCAACTGTCGTCGTCGAGCGGCGAGAACATCCGCCCCCCGCTGAACACGAGCGGGACGCCGTCCGTGCACTCGACCGCCTCCACCTCGGCGATGAAGAGCGTGTGGTCCCCTGCGGTGTGCCGGTCGACCACGCGGCAGATCATCTGAGCGAGCGAGTCGCGGATCACCGGGAAGCCGTCGAGTTCGTCCACGGCGGGAGCGATCTCCTGCGGCCTGCCCCCGAAATGCAGAGCGCAAGCGGCGTGGTGGTGGGCGAGCACGCTGACGGAGTACCGCTCCTGCGTGAGCAGCCGCGCATGGGTGCGCGTGTGGGCGCCGACGGACACCAGGACGAGAGGCGGATCGAGCGAGACGGAGATGAAGCCGTTGGCGGTCATCCCGTGCACGTCGCCGGCGTCGTCGCGGGTGAGCACCACGGTCACACCGCTGGCGAACCTGCCCCACGCGCGCCGCAACTCGGCCGCGTCAGCGGGACGGACGCGGGATCCGGCGGGTTCGAGGATGCTGCTCTGCATAACGTGTCCCTCCTCGGACGGCGATGTGACGAGGCGGTTGCCCTCGATTGAACCGAGGCTAGTTGGGCATCCTGCCCGAGTCATGGGTTCCAGAGGCCAGTATGTGAGCCCGGAACTGTGCGTCGTGCATAATGGTTCTGCGATGATGCGAAACCTTGGAGCGACGATGGGCACCCCTGCGACATCCCCCGGCGGCGTCGACCCGAGGATCCTGAGCGTGGCCACCGGCGGCGTCTTCACCGACACCGCAGACACCGCCGCACGGGAAGGCGCGCTCACCTCGTGGGCGCGCGATGTCGCCCACGATGCACAGGCCGAGATCTTCCATGAGATGGGTCCGATCAACCACGAGGTCATCGGCCCGATCGTCTCGCGCGCGGTCGAGCAGCAGTGCGTCGGCCTCGCACGCTATCTGGCGGGAGACGCCACGTCCCTGCGTCTCAGCCGCGACAACCGCGCTCTCATCGGACAGATGGTGCGTGAGGACCTGAAGATCTTCCCCGGCATCATCCGCGGCATCCGCACGGTCGAGCAGGTCTGGCGCCGATCGTTCATCCACCTCGTCGTCACGAACTTCTCCGGCGACGAGTGCGGTGATCTCCTGGAGGTGGTCGATTCGGAGCTGTCGCGGTATTTCGACCAGCAGATCGACTCGATGTCGGCGATGCACTCCGATGAGGTCGCACGCGCCTACCAGCGTCAGTCGACCACACGCCGTCAGATCGTGGAGCGCCTACTCGGCAACGAGGATCTCAGCCCTCGCCTGGTCAAGGAGAAGCTGGGGGTGACGGCCACCGACTCCCATCTGGGCGTTGTGGTGTCGGCTCGCTCGTCCGCGACCGGACCGCGACCGGTCATCGATCTCGTGCACATCAGCGGCGCCCTCACCGCGCACGCCACCAGTGGTTCGCTGCTGACGGTGCCGAGGGAGGACGAGTCGATCTGGTTCTGGGTCTCAGCGCCGCACCTGGACGTCGCGGCGATCCACACCACCCTCGATCGCTTCGCGCTCGAGCACACCGGCGTGGTCGTGTCCGCCGGCAACCCCGCGCCGGGACTCGCCGGGTTCCGCAGCACCATCCTCCAGGCGCAGGCCGCGCGCACCTCGTCCCAGCTCGTCCCGCGCTCCCAGGGGCTGACGGCCTACCGCGATCACGCGCTGCTGAGCATCCTCACCGCAGATCCGGAACAGGCGACGTGGTTCGTGGATCAGGAGATCGGACCACTGCTCGGCGATGAGCCGACGATGCAGGATCTCCGGGCCACGCTCCTTCGGTTCATCGAGCGCGGCGGCAACATCGCCGAGACCGCGAGCGCTCTCTTCGTGCACCGGAACACCGTGACGTACCGACTCCGGCGAATCACCGACATCCTCGGCCGGGACCCTCTCGAGCGCACCTTCGAGACGCACGCCGCTCTGGTGCTCGACGATGCCCTCGAGCACCGGCGAGGCCGGTGATCAGATCGGGAAGTGTCCTGGCTCGGTCTCGATCGTCACCCACTTGAGATCGGTGAACTCGGCGATCCCCGCCTCTCCGCCGAAACGGCCGTAACCAGACCCCTTCACACCCCCGAAGGGCATCTGAGCCTCGTCGTTCACCGTCGCTCCGTTGATGTGGCACATCCCGGCGTCGATCGCGCGCGCCACCCGGAGCGCCTGACCCACATCGCTTGTGAAGACCGCCGAGCTGAGGCCGTACTCGCTGTCGTTGGCGATCCGCACGGCTTCTTCGGTGTCGCGGGCGCGGATGACGGACACAACCGGTCCGAAGCTCTCGTCGCGATACAGAGCCATCCCTTCGCGAACGCCGTCGACGATGTTCGCCGGCATCGTCCTGCCCTCGCCCGGCCCACCGGCCACGAGCCGCGCGCCCTTTCCGACGGCGTCCTCGATCAGCCGTCGGGTCGTGTCGGCGGCCGATTCCGAGACCAACGCGCCGAGCGGCCCGGATGGTCCCGTCAACATCGTCTCGGCCTTCGCGGCGAATCGGGTGACGAACTCGTCGGCGACGTCATCGACCACGATGATGCGCTCGGTCGACATGCAGATCTGGCCCTGGTTCATAAAAGATCCGAACGCCGCGGCCTTGACCGCCTCGTCGAGGTCCGCGTCGGCGAGGACGAGGAACGGCGCCTTTCCGCCGAGCTCGAGAAGCACAGGTTTGAGGTTGCGCGCCGCACGCTCCGCGATCGTGCGGCCGACGCGGGTGGATCCGGTGAAGTTGACGCGCCGCACTGCTCGATCGTCGATGAGCGCACCGACGACCTCCGCCGCGTCGGCCGGCTCATTGGTGACGAGGGTCACGATGTCGGCGGGAGCCCCAGACCGTTCGATGGCTTCGACGATCAGCCCGTGGGTCCGCGGGCAGACCTCCGAAGCCTTGAGGACAACTGTGTTCCCACACGCGAGAGCCGTGGCGATGGCGCGCACTCCCAGGATCACGGGCGCGTTCCACGGTGCGATCCCGAGGACGACCCCGACCGGCACTCTCAGCGTGAGCGCGACAGTGCCCGGATGGTCAGAGGGAATGGTCTGTCCGCGAACCGCTGTTGTGAGCGCCGCGGCTTCGCGGAGCATGTCGGCCGCGAGGCCGACGTTGAAGCGCGCCCACCCTTCGGTGGCGCCGGTCTCCTCGGCCATCGAGGCGACGAACTCGTCTGCCATCGACGCCAGTCGGTCCGCCGCCGCCGAGAGGACGGCGCGTCTGGCGTTGGGGCCGAGCGCGGACCACGCGTCGAAGGCGCCCTCGGCCCGGCGGACGGCTTGTACGGCAGAGTCGGCGGACATGGTGGTGGGGGACATCTCTCTCCTTAAGGCCTTTTAGGCGAGGGTAGCGCCGAACGCGGCGATTGTGGGGTGTTCTGCCCATATTGTCCGGACATCGATGACAGCGGGCAGGCCCGAGGCGAGCGCACGCCGGAAGGCGGGGCCGATCTCGTCGCGGTCGGTGACGGTCTCGCCGTGACACCCGAATCCCCGTGCGATCGCTGCGTAGTCGGTGCCGCTCAGGTCGAGTCCGAGCTCGAAGCCGGCCGCGCGCTGAGTACGACCGATGACACCCCACAGTGCGTTGTTGTGGATCACGTTGATCACGGGGAGACCGTACCGGCGTGCGGTGTCGAGCTCTTGCACCATAAAGCCGAACGAGCCGTCGCCGGTGATGTTCACGACCGTGCGCCCGGGACTCCAGGCCTTGATGGCGTGGGCGAACGGTCCGCCGAATCCGAGTTGTGCCATCCCCGAGTCGTTGAATCGCGTCCGCGGCTCCGTCGCCGGCGTCAGGTCGTTCGACCAGAACGACGTGTGGCCCCCGTCATAGACGACGAGGCTGTCCGCCGGCAGAGCTGCCCCGATCGCCCGGCCGATCGCGGCGGGATGGAGGCCGGGCGAGTCCGCCAGCGTGGCGAGCTCGCGCTCCCGCTCCCGCTGGAGCGCCACGAGGGAACGCACCCACCGATCGTCCCGTCGATCCGCCCCGGGCGGGAGCGCTTCGAGGATCTGTGAGAGCACCGCCTTCGCGTCGCCGACGAGGCCGATGCCGGCCGGCTGGGACCGCCCGATCGCGACGGGGTCCAGGTCGATGTGGACGAGCTGCTGGGCCGGCCACCCCGGCACCAGCGAAACACCGTGACCACGCGTCCACGAGCCGAACTTGCACCCGGCGGCGATGACGAGATCCGCCTCGCGCATCGCGCGAAGCACCGGCTCGCCGCCAAGCGCCCCCGCGTGACCGATGAACTCAGAACCGGCCGTGGAGACGACGCCGATCGACATCTGCGTGGCGGTCGCTACCGCGCCGACGGCGGTGGTGAGCCTTCGGAACTCTTCGGTCGCCTCGGAGTTGACCACACCGCCGCCCGCGAGAAGAAGAACCCTCTCCGCCGTCGCCGCCGCGTCGGCGACCTGGCGCACGAGCCGAGGATCGGCATGCTGACGCCCGGACGGCAGGTAGGTGTGCCGGGGCGCGTTCAGCTCGGCGACCTCGAACTCCGCCGTGGCCCTCAGCACGTCGCCCGGGATCTCGAGGTGCACAGGGCCTGGGCTTCCCGTGAGGGCTTCGCGCAGCGCCCATCTGACCAGGCTGGGCAGACGGCGCGGGTCGTGAGCGCGCGCGTTCCACTTGGTGACCGCCGCTGTCGCGGAGAGCCCGTCCACCTCCATCATCGTGCCGACGAGCGGATCGACCTTCGAGTCCGGCCAGGTCGAGGTGATGACGAGAACCGGAAGGTGATTGTTGTGGGCGACTCCCAGCCCCGATACGAGGTTGAGGGTTCCAGGACCCATCTCACCGAGCGCGACGGCGACCTCGCCGCTCGCGTTGTAGTGACCCGCCGCCATAAACGCGGCCGCGGCTTCGTGGCGTGTGCCGATGTAGGCCAGGTCGTCTCGTTCGTGGATCGCGCGGAAGATGCCGGTGAGATTTCCCCCGACGATGCCGAAGAAGCGCGAGATGCCGGCGCCGGCGATCGTACGCACGAGTACCTCGGCTCCGGTGAGCTCGATCCGCTCGGTCACCGGGCGCTCCCAGCGGCCTGGGTCTGCTGGACCGACTCGACGACTTCGCCGAAGAGCTTCGCCCCCGCTTTGGTGAAGGCGGCGTCCGTCACCGCCGCATGCTGCCTGGCGACACTGATATCGCGCAGGCGACGCTGGAAGACCGAGCCGTCGAAGGCGGATGCCGCACCGCTGAGCGACCAGACGAGATCAACGATCTCGACGCACGCCTCGGTCACCCACGCGTTCATCGGTCCCGTGAGGTCCGCGACGAGATCCGGATGCTCATCACCGGTGACCGTCTCGAGCTCACCCGCCACCGAATACAGGTACGCACGCGCCGCGCGGAGCTGCGCCTGGGCGTGGCCGATGCGGAACTGGACGACGGGGTTCCGCGACGCCGAGACGACCTGGCCCATCCGCTTCTTCTCGGCGGCGACGTCGGCGAAGTCGTTCATGGCACCCTGGGCGATGCCCAGGATGACCGCGACGATATGGGTGTTGAACTCCGCGATCGGCAGCCGGCCGACACCCGCGACGTTGGGTCGGTCGTGCAGGATGTCGAACGACATGTCCTCGGCGACGAAGACGTCCTCGCAGTGGAAGTGATGGCTCCCGCTCCCGCGCAGACCGAGCGTGCGCCAGGTGTCCTCGATCGTCACCGCCCCGGACGGCATCACCATGGCACGGGTCAGCGGTGTGCCGGGCATCCGCCCGGGAACCCGCTCACCCGCTTCGTCCAAGACGACGCAGTTGCCGAACAGCAGGTCCCAGTTCTGACATCCGGAGGCGAAGCCCCAGCGTCCCGAGACGCGGTAACCGCCGTCGACCCGCCGCGCTGTTCCCGACGGAAGGAAGGTCCCGCCGAAGAGCGGACGATCGGCGGCTCGGAAGAGGCGGTCGTACGCGGCGACGGGAAGCAGCGCCAGGATCTGAGGCGATTCAACGCCGATCATCGTGGCCCATCCCAGTGAGCCGTCGAGGGTCGCGATCGCCTCGATCACCCGGACGCTCTCGCGCACACCCATCTGAAGGCCGTTGTATTCGCGTGGCGTCAGGATGTCGAAGACCCGGTGCCGCTTGAGCTCGGTGATCAGGTCTTCCGGGATGCGCCGCACGTCTTCGAACTCGGCGGCACGGGCACGGATGTCTGTGCTGAGCCGCTCGATGGCGTCGAGCACCTCTGAGGCGCTTCCGTCACGGGTGGTCTCGGTGGTCATATCGTCGATGATGGTCATGGCACTCCTCCGGCACGGCGAGGAAACGCGTGCCACCTAGCGGACGGATCGTCTGAGACCATTGTCGGGATCGGATCGCCGTGCGGTCATTGGGTCGGAGCCCCAACGAGCGACGGGCTGTTGTGCGCGATGACCAATGTTCATGGATCCCGGGACGGGGCGTTGTGGGCATTTGTGCCGTTCGCCCAACCCAGACGTCCTGCTTGTCGGCTCTCGCCAGTGACCGCCGGGGCAGGCACCGGCATGATGGTCACATCGCCCGCACCGAGGGATGGTCCGGGTGATCCCGACAGTCGCGACATGCCATGCGACCCCGACGCGAAAGTTCAACGATGAACTCACTGACCGACTTCTTCCGCAGCAACACCCCGCACGTGCACCCCGGCTGGCGACAGTCGGAGTTCAGCGACTGGCAGGACGAGCAGCTCTCCTGGAAGCAGACCTGCTACGTCGGCGACTGGTCCTTTCTCTGGGATGTCGAGGTGACCGGTCCAGACGCGCTGCGCTTCTTTCGAGAGACCGGCGTCAACAGCGTCGAGGACTTCCCGATCGGGCGGGCGAAGCATCTGATCCAGTGCAGCGAGCGCGGCAAGGTCTGCGCCGAGGGTGTGCTGCTGCGCCTCGGTGAGGATCGCTTCCGCACCCAGGCGGGTCCGGCGATCTGGTCGGCGTTCCTCCTCGAGAAGGGCGGGTACGACGCCGCCTGGCGCGAGGTGCAGACCTTCCAGTTCCAGGTGGGCGGGCCGACCGCTGTGGCGGTGTGCGAGAAGGTGACGGGCGTCTCGCTGAGTGACGTGCCCTTTATGCACTTCGTCGAGGTGACGATCGCCGGCAGGAGCTGTTACGCACTTCGGCAGGGGATGTCGGGCGAGCCCGGGTTCGAGTTCCACGGCGACGCGGCCGACGCCCAGGTCGTCGAGCAGGCGATCTTCGAGGCCGGGCAGGAACACGGCATCCGCCGTCTCGGCCGACGCACGGCGATGATCAACCACCTCGAGGCCTCCTTTCCCACGATCACCTGGCACTACATGCCAGACAACTTCACCCCGCTCGCCGAGGGTTTCGCGCAGTTCCGCGCCGCGCGCTTCGACATGAAGGGGCTCATCCCCACGATCCGCGGAAGCTTCGTCAGCGACGACATCTCGGACTACTGCTACAGCCCCTACGAACTGGGCTGGGGGCGCATGGTCAGCTTCGATCACGACTTCACGGGCAAAGAGGCCCTCGAACGCGAAGCCGCTGAGGGCCCGAAGCACGTGCGGGTGACGCTCGAGTACGACCCGGCGGACGTTATAGACATCTACGCCTCACTGTTCGAGGATGAGCCATACGACTATCTCGACATCCCGCACCCGCAGCGCTGGATCATCTGGGCGGATGCCGTGCAGGTCGCGGGCGAGACGCGAGGCGTCGCGACGGCCCCGGGGTACAGCGCGTACTTCAGAAAGGTGCTCGCCCTCGCGTTCGTCGACCCCGCACTCGCCGAGCCCGGCACACGGGTCGAGGTGATCTGGGGGGCGCCAGGGCATCGGCAGAAGATCATCAACGCCACGGTCGCGCCTGCGCCGTACAAAGCCGATCATCGGCGCGAGGCGCTGACGGCCGCGCCGTGACGGCCGAGAGCATCAGCACCTGTTCAGAACTGCCAGGGGTACGGTCCCCAATCGGGCTCGCGCTTCTCGAGAAAGGCGTCGCGGCCTTCGACGGCCTCGTCCGTGCCATAGGCGAGGCGCGTCGCCTCTCCCGCGAACACCTGTTGTCCGACGAGTCCGTCGTCGACGGCGTTGAAGGCGAACTTGAGCATGCGGATGGCGGTCGGCGACTTGCCGAGGATCGTCTGCGCCCAGTCGAGAGCCGTCTCTTCGAGCTGGGCGTGCGGAACAACGGCGTTGACCGCACCCATCTCGTACGCCCGCTGAGCCGAATACTCCTGTGCGAGAAAGAACACCTCACGGGCGAGCTTCTGGCCGATCTGCCTGGCGAAGTAGGCACTGCCGTAACCGGCGTCGAATGACCCGACGTCGGCATCCGTCTGCTTGAACCTGCCGTGTTCGGCCGAGGCGATCGTGAGGTCGCAGACGACGTGCAGCGAGTGTCCGCCGCCGGCCGCCCATCCCGGGACGACGGCGATGACGACCTTCGGCATCATACGGATCAGCCGCTGCACCTCGAGGATGTGCAGTCGCCCGGCAGCTGCGGCACCGTGCGATCCCTCGACGACAGCGGTCTCTGAGTCCGAATACTTGTAGCCGTCCCGCCCGCGGATGCGCTGGTCGCCCCCGGAGCAGAACGCCCAGCCGCCGTCTTTGGGGCTCGGTCCGTTTCCGGTGAGCAGCACCACACCGATCCGCGGGTTCGTCCGTGCGTCCTCGAGCGTCGCGTAGAGCTCGTCGACGGTGTGGGGCCTGAAGGCGTTGCGCACCTCGGGCCGGTTGAAGGCGACTCGCGCGATGCGTCCCGAGACATCGTGGTGATAGGTGATGTCGCTCAGCTGCTCGAATCCGGGTACGTCTGTCCACCGGGTCTCGTCGAAGATCTCAGACACGCTCATGCGTCGAGCCTAACGAGCATCCGAGTCAGGATGCCCGCCGCGCACGGCCCGCTCCGGCGCCCGAAGAGAAGGAAACCCGGGCGGCAGCGGGAGTTCGAGGCGTTCGTCTCGGGCTCTCGACCCGAAATCCCGCTGCCGCTACCCATCTGGCCTCCCGCTTTCTGCCACACTGATGAACGGACTGAGGGGGATCGATGGCGCGTTCGCAGCAACCGGAGTTCGGCACGGGCATAAGACTGACGAGGCGCGGGCGACGCTGGGCGAAGGCGGTCGGCGCCGTTGCCGTCGTCTGCCTGGCCATCGGCATCGTCGGCTCGGGCACCCCGTGGCCCTCGGCCATGCTCATCCGCAGTGTGTTCGAGGCCGGCGGCCGCGCAACCGCCGAAGAAACGGCGAAATACGTTCCAGACACCCCGCTCGACGAGCGGCTCGGCGTCGCGTACGGCACGGACAGCGCCGATGAGACCCTGGACGCCGATATGACCTTGGACGTGTTCAGTCCGAAATCGGCGACAGGACCTCTGCCGACGGTGGTATGGGTGCACGGCGGCGCCTGGATCTCCGGTGACTCGTCGAACGTCGACCCGTACCTGCGCGTCCTCGCATCGCACGGCTACACGACCATCGGCCTCAACTACACACTCGGCCCAGAGGCCACCTACCCGACGGCGGTCGTGCAGCTCAACGACGCGATGGCCTATATCAACGACAACGCGGCCGACCTCCGGGTCGACACCTCGCAGATCGTTCTCGCGGGCGATTCGGCCGGCTCGCAGCTCGCCAGCCAGCTCGCGGTGCTCGCCACGAATTCGGACTACGAGCACCTTCTCGGTATGACCTCGTCACTCGACGCAGACCAGCTGGCCGGCATCGTGCTCAACTGCGGTGTCTACGACATGAGTGCGATGGCCGAGCTCACGGGAATCGTCAACTGGGGTTTCAAGATCTCGCTGTGGGCATACACCGGCACCAAGGACTGGGCTGAGACCTATGCCGGCAGCACGATGTCGACGATCAATTTCGTCAACGAGGACTTTCCCACCACCTACATCAGCGGCGGCAACGGAGACGGTCTCACCTGGCTGCAGTCGATCCCGATGGCGAACGCCCTCAAGGCACAGGGCGTCGACGTGACCGAGCTGTTCTGGGAGGAACAGCACAGGCCGGCGCTCCCCCACGAATACCAGTTCCATCTCGACTCACCCGACGCCCAGACGGCGCTGAAGAAGACAATCGGCTTTCTCGACGGCATCACGGATGCCGTCGATCCCGACGGATCTGCAGCCCAGGGCTGAGGGCGCGCACCGGCCGACACGGCGTTCAGCGACACCACCATCAGCGACACCCCAGTGAGCGACACCACACGAGACAGACACGGAACGGGTGATATGCCGACACACCTCCCCTCGGCCGCCGAGCTCATCGACTCTGCCCACGTCGTCTCGCTCCCTCTGAACACGCGGTTCAGAGGGGTCGAGCGCCGCGAGGCGCTCCTCGTCGAAGGACCGAACGGCTGGTCTGAGTTCTCGCCGTTCGTCGAGTACTCAGACGACGAGAGCGCGAACTGGCTGCGCGCGACCCTCGAGTTCGGCTGGGGCGACGTTCCCGTCCCACTGCGCACGAGCGTCCGGGTTAATGCGACGGTGCCGGCCGTTTCTGCCGATCGCGTCGCCGAGGTGCTCGCCAGGTACAACGGATGCCGCACGGCCAAGGTCAAGGTCGCGGAGCGCGGGCAGACGCTCTCCGACGATGTCGCCAGGGTGCGACGTGTGCGCGAGCTGCTCGGCGCAGAAGGCCGGGTGCGGGTCGACGCGAACGGAGGCTGGAACGTCGACGAGGCCGAGCACGCGATTCACGCCCTCGCCGAGTTCGATCTCGAGTACGTCGAGCAGCCATGCCCGAGCGTGGATGAGCTCACCGAGATCCGCCGTCGCACCCGCTACCTGGGCATCCCGATCGCGGCGGACGAGAGCGTGCGCAAGGCTGAAGACCCGCTCGCCGTCGCACGCGCGGGCGCCGCGGACCTGCTCGTGATCAAGGCGCAGCCGCTCGGCGGCATCCGGGCTGCACACCGCATCACGGCAGAGGCCGGGCTCCCGGTGGTGGTGTCGAGCGCACTCGACACCACTGTCGGCATCTCGATGGGTGCGCACCTCGCGGCGAGCCTGCCCGACCTCGACTACGACTGCGGGCTCGCGACGGCGTCGCTCTTCGAAAGCGACGTGACGGATGCCCCGCTACGTCCGGTGAACGGAGCGATCGCCGTGCGCCGGGTCACCCCGTCAGCGGACCTTCTCGCGCGCCATAGGGCATCCGCAGACCGGCGTGAGTGGTGGCACGAACGCCTGCGACGCTGTCACGCCCTGATTGCAGGCTGAGGCCAGCGCTCACCCCCGTCAGCGAGCTGCGCTCACAGTCCGCTGTATGTGTGCAGCCCTTTGAAGAACACGTTCACGACGCCGAAGTTGAACAGCACCGCAGAGAAGCCGATGATCGAGAGCCAGGCCGACCGGGATCCACGCCAGCCGCGCGTGGCCCTCGCGTGGATGTAGCCGGCGAAGACGACCCAGATGATGAAGGTCCAGACCTCTTTGGTGTCCCAGCCCCAGTAACGGCCCCACGCGCGTTCAGCCCAGATCGCGCCGGCGATCAGGGTGAAGGTCCAGAAGATGAATCCCACGATGTTCACTCGATATGCGAGGTTCTCGAGACGTTCGGACGACGGCAGCGTGGCCATGAACTTGAGCTTCAGCCGTTTGAGGTCGAGGCCCATGACCTCCCGCCGGTGCTGAACCAGCTGCAGCACGGAGAGGGCGAAACCGAGTGCGAGAAACGCGGTGCCGAGGCTCGCCACAAACACGTGGATGACCAGCCACGCTGACTGCAGCGCCGGAGGGAGCGGCACAACGGCCACATAGAAGTTGACGGTGGACAGACCGAGGAGCACAACAACGAGCCCGATCACAAACGTGCCGATAAAGCGCAGGTCGACCCTGAGCAGCACACCGAGGTAGACCGCGACGATGAGCAGGGTGCCGGTCATCGCGAACTCGTACATGTTCGACCACGGCACGCGCTCGGCGGCGACTCCGCGCAGAACCGTCGCACCGAGGTGCAGCAGAAACGCGATGACCGTCAGGGCGACGGCGACACGCAGCGACGGCGAGCGTTTCGGCTCGACCTCTGCGCCGTCGTCCCGCGCACCCCTCCGTGCGGGACGGGTGAGTGTGGCCGTGCCGGTGGACGCGGCGGGGATGGCACCCGTGGAGGCCGCGTCGCCCGAGGCCGTTCCCGCCGACGCGGTTGCCGCTGTCACGGCTGAAACGCCGGCGACGTCTGCGCTTTCCGCGCTTTCTGCGCTTTCCGCGGCGGATGCATCCGCCGCCTCGGCTGCCGAACGCACCTCTGCGGAGCGCCTGCCGAGGTCGAGCGCGAACGCGATGAACGCGAGAGCGTAGATCGCCATCGCCGACCAGAGAAGAAGCACCGAGTACGCGTTGTAGTCCACGCCCTACAGAGTACCCCGCCCCCACGGGATCGCACTACGCAGCGTAGAACTCGTGCGCTCGCCGAACCGGGTCCTCGGTGGTTGAGCAGGCCGCGAGGAACGAGCGACCGCGTCGAAACCCTCCGCCATCGTCAGTCGGTTCGATGCTCAGGGTCTCGACCCTTCGACACGGCCCTGGCGGGCCTGCTCAGGGCACCGCGGGCTCGACCCCCGGCGGAGCTCAGGGGCGCTCGACCCCGAGAGCCGTGCCGTGCCGGTAGGCGATCGACCCGACGGCCTCTCTGAGCGTCGGGTCCTCGCCGCGCGCGAGACCGGCATACTCGACCCGAACAGTGCCGTCTGGCCCGTCGACCGCTTTCACCCACACCCGTCGCCTCGGAACGAACAGCGAGGTGAGCAACCCGGCCAGGATCAGGATCGCGAAGACCAGCACCCACCCGGCAGACGGATCCGAGTGCACGTCGAACGAGGCGAACCTGTGCACGGAGTTCGAGAAGTCCCCGTCGGCGGCGTCACCGTCTTCGTTTGTGAACGTGACCGTGCCGAGCCCGTTCGGGAGCTCCTGGCTCTGCCCGGGGGAGAGCTCGATGGAGTCCATCCCCGTCTCACCACCCGTGAGCTGCGTCATGTCGTCTGTGTTGAGCGAGTAGACGGACTTCGGAACACCCTCGTCGATGCCGAGATCACCCGAGTACACGTTGAGCGTGAGCACGGGGAGCACGAGGTCCGGATAGGTCGACGTGTATGCGCCCGTGTCGAGCTGCACAGCCGTCGGATAAAAGAACCCGAGCATACCGATCTGCTCGCTCAACCCGTCCGGAACCTTGATCACTCCGAGGGATGTGAGGTTGGCGTCCTGCGGCAGAAAGGGAACGGAGTCGGTGAACACCACATGGCCGTCCGGGTCTGTGACGGTGATCGTCGGAGCGTATCCGTTGCCGAGCAGGTAGACGTCCGTGCCGGCGAACCGCAGCGGGTCGTTGACCTTGACCACTCGCTCGCTCGTCTCACCGTCTGGCGTCCGCGTCGTGACGAACGCGCTGAAGTCGATGGGCTGCCCATAGGCATCGAGATTGCCCTGCTCGTAGGTCGCGTCGAAGCCGTCGAGCGAGAGTGCATACGGTGCGAGATCGTCGGGGTCGAAGAACCGGCCGGGGTTGAACGAGTTGTAGTCGGAAACGGTGTTGACGAAGGTCTGCCCCTCGACCACCACACGCTGCCCCGAGAATCCGAAGCCCCCGCCGATGCCGACGGTGACGAGCACACCGAGGAGCGCGACGTGAAAAACGAGGTTGCCCGTCTCTCTCAGATAACCGCGTTCCGCTGAGACCGACAGATCGCCGTTCTTCGCCTGATAGAGCTCCACGCGGTAGCCCTGCTTCTTGAGCATGCCGCGTGCCGCATCGATGGCTTCTCCGGCCGACCCGCCCGCGTAGCTCTCCGTTGTGTAGGCGGGAAGCTTGGACAGCCGCACAGGGGTGCGAGGCGGTCTCGAGCGCATGGCGTCGAAGTGGTGCTTGGTGCGGGGGATCACACACCCGATGAGCGACAGGAACAGCAGCAGATAGATGCTCGAGAACCACGCCGAGGTGTAGACGTCGAACAGCTGCAGGTTGTCGAGAATCGGCGCCAGATCGGGGTTGTCCCTGAAATACTGGACGACGCCGTTCGGGTCGGAGCTGCGCTGAGGAACAAGGGAACCCGGCACAGCGGCGATCGCGAGCAGCAACAGCAGCACAAGCGCGGTTCGCATGCTGGTCAGCTGGCGCCAGAACCAGCGAAGCCATCCGACGAACCCGAGCTGAGGCTGGGTGATCTTCGTGCCGCCGAAACCCGATTCACCGCTCTCGGATGCCTGTGGCCCTGCTGACGAGGAATCCTGATAATCAGAGGGGCGTGACAAAACCGCTGATCACCACCCCGAGGTGAGACATAACGACTCCCCAGACCCCGGTGACCATAAGCACGCCGAGCACGAGCAGGAGAACACCCCCGCCGATGTTGATGGCACGGATATGCCGCCTGAGGAATGTCACAGAACCGGTCGCCCAGTTGAGGCCGAGCGCGACGAGCAGGAACGGGATGCCGAGGCCGAGGCAGTAGCTCAGACCGAGAAGGGCGCCTCGACCCGCCGAGCCGGAGTCGAGGCTGAGGGCACTGATCGCGATGAGCGTGGGCCCGAGGCACGGCGTCCAGCCGATCGCGAACACGACGCCGAGAAGCGGTGCGCCGACGAGCCCCGTTGCCGGGCGGAACGACGATTTCACGGTGCGCTGCAGAAACGTGACCTGCCCGATGAAGGCCAGCCCCATGATCATCACCACCGCTCCGAGAACGCGGGTGATGGCATCCTGCCACTGGATCACGAACGCGCCGATCGTGCCGGCGAACGTCGAGATGATCACGAACACCAGCGAGAACCCGAGCACGAACAGAAGCGCACCGAGAACCACCCTCGACCGGCCGGCAGATCGCGACCGTCTCGCGCCGTTCGACATGCCGCTGACATAACCGAGGTAACCGGGCACAAGCGGAAGCACACACGGCGACGCGAACGACACGAGGCCGGCGAGCAGGGCGATGGGCACGGCGAGCAGCAGCTGGCCGTCCATCACGATGGCGCCGGGGTTCACAGGGTCCGCTTCATGGGGAGCGCCTAGTCGGATTCTGCGAGAGTGTCGCGGATGAGGGTCGAGAGAATGGATTCGTCTGGCAGCTGGCCGAGGATGCGCGCGGCGACGCGACCCTCCGCATCGAGAACGAGTGTGGTCGGAACGGCCCTCGGCGGCACGGAGCCGGTGAAGGCGAGCTTCACGGCGCCGTCGTTCGCGTCCATGATCGACGGGTAGCTGATGTCGTAGGTCTCGGTGAACGACAGGGCGGTGTCGGGCTGGTCATAGACGTTCACACCGACGAACTGAACGGACTGCTCGGAGTACTCGGTCCACAGTTTCTGCAGCTGGGGGGCTTCTGCGCGGCACGGGGCGCATCCGGCGTACCAGAAGTTGACGACCAGCACCTGCCCGGCATGGTCGGCCGAGTCGAACGGCTCGCCCGTCTCGACGACGCCAGAGAAGGTGACGGACTCTTCGCGCTCGTCGACGGGAATCTCGGTGACGGACCCGTCGCCGGCGATGTAGCCCTTGTCGCTCCCCGCTCTGTACTGCTCGGCCAGCGGGTCGTTGGCCGTGCAGCCGGCGAGCAGCATGGCGGCGGCGGCAGCGGAGGCCACCGCCAGGCGCCAGCGGCGTGCCTTGTTCGACCGGCCACTCATACGGCACCCACATCCGTTGCCCGCGCGGCGAGCGGTGCGGCGGGATCCGTGTATCCGACCTCGACGAAACGCTCGTCTGAGTGCTCGAGAGTGGTGACGCTCGAGAGCGCACAGCGACGGTTGCGCGGGTCATGGGCCAAACGGATGCCGGCGAGCGACGAGTGCACCATCCAGATCGGGAGCTGGTGGCTCACCAGCACAACGTCCCCTCCATCCGTCGTCGACCATGTGCCCTCGATGACGGCGAGCATCCGCCCGACGATCGACGAATACGCTTCGCCCCAGCTCGGCTTGGACGGATCTCGAAGCGCACGCCAGTTGAGGGGATTGCGCAGTGCGCGGCGCATTCTCTTTCCTTCGAAGAAGTTGTGCGGTTCGACCAGCCGTTCGTCGGTCTCGATCTCGAGGCCGAAACGCTCGGCGATGGGCGCCGCGGACTCGCGTGCGCGTTGCAGCGGCGACGAGACCAGGCGCGTGATCTGGCGCCCGCGCTCCGCGAGATCAACAGCTGCCGCGACCGCCATCTGTCCGCCGAGCTCAGAGAGACGGTAGCCCGGCAACCGTCCGTAGAGCACACGCGACGGGTTATGCACCTCGCCGTGCCTCACGAGGTGGATCTGACTGGCTACCACCAGACCAGTCTACGTTCGCGCTCGCTATGAGTTTGCCGGGACGAGCACGTCGCGCGATCCGGCGGACGCCACTCGACCTCACTCGTCGCTCGACCTCACTCGTCGCCGACGATCATCACGCGCTACTCCATTTGTGACGCGCTATCCGAAATAGGGGCGCGCATCACAAATGGAGTAGCGCGTGAGGGGCGGGGCGGGCGGGCGGCAGGCGGCGCGGGGAGGCAGCCGGCGACGCTCGCGTAAGCTTGACTCCCGTGAGTGCACGCGAATTGATCAAGAACCTGGCCGCCCTGCCCGACGGGCCCGTCTCCGTCTCCGGATGGGTGGACACGGTCCGCGACCAGAAAAAGGTGCAGTTCATCGTGCTGCGCGACGAATCGGGAGCGGTTCAGCTCGTGAACCCGGCCGTGCGCGAGCTCAACCCCGATGACGAGGCCTCGCAGGCGAAGCTCGAGATCACCGAGGCCGTCTCGGCTCTCTCGCACGGCTCCTTCATCACGGTGAGCGGTGAGCTCAAGCACGACGAGCGCGTGAAACTCGGTGGCATCGAGGTCAAGGTCCACACCCTCGACGTGGTCAGTGAGGCCCTCCCAGAGACGCCCATCGCCGCTGATTCCAGCCTGGACAAGCGCCTCGACTGGCGGTTCCTCGACCTGCGCAACCCGAGGCAGGCCCTCATCTTCAGGATCCAGACGACTTTCGAGCACGCGCTGCGCGAGTACTGGGTCGACAACGACTTCATCGAGATCCACACACCCAAGCTCATGGCCAGTGCGAGCGAGTCCCGCGCAGAGCTCTTCGAGGTCGAGTACTTCGACACGAAGGCCTACCTGGCGCAGAGCCCGCAGTTCTTCAAGCAGATGGCGCAGTCCGCAGGCCTCGGCAAGGTGTTCGAGGTCGGGCCCGCGTTCCGCGCCGACCCGTCGTTCACCAGCCGTCACGCCACCGAGTTCACCTCGATCGACAGCGAGATCAGCTGGATCGACTCGCACGAAGACGTGATGAGACTGCACGAAGAGCTGCTGGTCGCGGGCTTCACCGCGGTGAAGGCGAAGCACGGCGACGCGATCAAGGAACACTTCGACGTCGACATCGAGGTGCCCACAACGCCGTTCCCCCGCATCCCTCTTGCCGAGGCGAAGCAGATCGTCAAGGACCGCGGCTACGAGATCCCCCGCGCAGATGACGACATGGATCCAGAGGGCGAGCGACAGATCGCCGCATACGTCGCAGAGACGTACGGGCACGACTTCGTGTTCATCACCGACTATGCCTCGAGCATCCGGCCGTTCTATCATATGCGCCACGACGGCGACCCGGCGCTCACGAACAGCTACGACCTGATCTACAACGGCGTCGAGATCTCGACGGGAGCACAGCGCGAGCACCGCATCGACGTGCTGATCGAGCAGGCGAAAGAGAAGGGCATCGATCCAGAGGAACTCGGCTTCTACCTCGACTTCTTCCGCTATGGCGTGCCGCCGCACGGCGGGTTCGGCATGGGCCTCGCACGTGTGCTGATGCTGATGCTGCACGAGTCGTCGATCCGCGAGGTGACCTACCTGTTCCGCGGGCCGACGCGCCTGCTGCCGTAGGCATCCGACCGCTGATGGGCCATGGGCTCGCGCCGCCAATCTCCGCGTCGCGCTGCTGAACGCCCCGCGCGCTGAACCATGGGCCCCGCGCTGAACCACGAGGCCGGAGCACTGAACCATGGACCGCAGTGCGAGTGGCCGCAGCCGGAGCCCGAACCGAGCGCCGCGGTCCGCGACTCTAGAGCGTGATGTCGATCGACGAGCGTTCGGACACAACAGACCTGACGAACGCCGCGACCTCGTGGTGACGCGGATGCGCCTGGTACCGCTCGAGCGCATCGACGTTCTCGTAGTCGGCGATCAGCACAACATCCGCGTTCACGTTGTGGTACGCGACGTTCCCCGAGATCCTGAGTGACTGGATCTCGGTGATCTCAGGAACCAGCTCGTTGAATCGACGCTCGATCTCTGCCGTGTGCTCAGCTTTGGTGGCGGCGTCGGCGGCCGCCAGCTTCCAGATGACGATGTGCCGAATGGTCATGGGGCTCCTTGTGCGTCGCGGATGGCTGTGGCCAGCCGTGTGGGATCGACTCGCCAGTACGTGTGCATACGTCCGTTGACGAGCACAACCGGAATCTCTTCCCAATACTTCGCATACAGCGCCCTGTCGTCGAGGATCGACAACTCCGTGACGCTCGTCTGCGGGGCGTCGGGATCGGCCGAGAGTTCGGCGACGACCGCCTGCACCATGACGCGGGCATCGTCACAGAGGTGACAGTCCGGCTTGCCGATGAGGGTGATGTCTGCGTGGGCCACTCCCCCAGCGTAGCTCCGCGTCAGCAGGGCGGATCGCGATGGTGTGGATGTCGGCTGCCGCTCTCGCGGGTCACGTCACCCGGCGCGACGGCACGCTGGCCCCGTCCGCCGTCCGTGGCCCGTCTCGTCCGCCATGATCGTCTCGGCTTCGCCGATGAACCGCTCGGCCAGTCGACGGCCGTCTGCGTTGTGCTCTCTGACGGCATAGCCGAAGGCGTGGGCGAGCAGGTGAACGCTCGCCACGGCATCCGACCGGTCGACGATCCCGCTGTCGCCCGGAGCGAACTCCCGCCAGCGCGACCGCACGTCGGAGGCCACGCATCTGTATGCCATCGCTCTCTCATCCTCGCCGGCCGTCTCGTTCGCTATCGCGCTCACCATCAGGTGGGCATGCAGGCACCCCAGGTCGTCGGCCCGGTCACCGCGCCCGGCGGTGTCGATGTCGAGCACACCGGTCACCGAGATCGGAATCCCTCGATCCACGAACACCTGCCCCAGGTGCAGGTCGCCGTGGATGGTGACGTCCGGCGCCTGTTCGGCCAGCTCGAAACGCACGGTGGATGCCTCGGCCACCGTGGCAACGCGCCTCGCGTGCTGGGGCATCACCTCGGCGAGCCGCTCGCGGTACCAGTCCACGCGGGTGAGGAGCGAGGTGCGGGCGCGCTCGCCTGACGGCGCAGCACCGATGGCGAGTGTGAGGTCTTTCAGCGCGTCGACGAACCCCGTGTATGCAGCCACGTCGACGATGCGGTCGCTCGCGGGCACCCCGCGAAGCGCGTCGAGCACAACGAGCCCCGCCGGCGACCAGCCGCGGCTTTGCGGCACCGGCAGGCCGGCCTCGTGGAACCGGCGATGGGCAGAGTGCAGTGCCTCTGCCCGCCGAGGCCGCACCACTTTCAGATAGAGAGGGCCTTCTGCGGTTCCGAACCGCAGCACTGCCCGTTTGCCGGGGCGGTAGGCGAGCATGTCGAGGCCACCGGTCATCTCGATGCCGAACGAGGCGACCGAGCGCCTCGCAGCATCGGGAAAAGCCGCCGTTGCAAGCGCCGGAAGAGCTGGATCATAGGGGTGGACCCAGGCGGTTATCCGTTCGCCGGTCTCGGGATGCCGCAGGGAGATGACCGTGTTCAGGCCCTCGTCCGTCTGCGGTTCGGCCTGCACCTGCGGGTCTGCCGGCGTTGTGCGCTCGTCGTCTGTCCGGCCTGCGCGTTCGCCTGGGCCTGTGTGGTCGTCCGGGTCTTCGGCCGGGGTGGTGTCGATGTAGATACGGGCCTTCTTATGCTTCTCGCCGCCGGCCAGCACCACATCGTAACCGAGCATGTAGCCCGCCGTCGCGGGCTCCGCATGCGAGAGCACGGCGTCGACAAGCTCGCGCCCTGCCGCATCGGCAACTCTCTCGAGCACGTCTCTCGCATCGTCGAACACTCCTCCAGTCAACTCCCCCATCGCCTCGGCGCGGTGAGTTCTCGATGAGAAAACTCGAATCGATCAGGCGCGGGATCTGCCGGGCATACGACAGCGAGAGAGAAGACCAGCGGCGAAGAAAGGGGGCAGCCTCGACGACCGGACGGTGACCGGCCGTCTGCCGGCTCTCGTCTGCCGGCTCTCGTCTGCCGGATCCGTCACCGGGCCCGCCGGATCCGCGCGCACCAAAAAGCGCCGGGACGCGGCCCGGCGCTTCGGCGGTGCAGCAGTGACTACTTCTTGTTGCGGCGCTGGTGACGAGTCTTCCGCAACAGCTTGCGGTGCTTCTTCTTCGCCATGCGCTTGCGACGCTTCTTGATTACGGAACCCACGTAGACCTCACAAAGATTGGGTGTTGGCCGCGAATGCCGCGACCGGCAGAAAAAATGCCTCGGAACAGTCTAGCGGAAGACTGGCATAAGCGCGTCGCTCGCGCTGTGCTACGCCGTATCTGCGACGTGACGCTGAACCGCCTCGGCAACGGCGGACTCTGGAACCCGAAAGGACCGACCGAACCTGATGGCGGGCAGCTCACCCGCGTGCACCATGCGGTACACGGTCATCTTCGACACACGCATCATCTCCGCGACCTCGGCGACGGTGAGAAAACGCACGTCCTCAAGATCGCTCGCCATGGAAACTCCTGTGGTTGATGTGACTCGGGTGAATAGCAGAACCCTACCGCCCGCGTGCGCCCGTGTCGAGTGCGAGGCCGGATGCCTATCCCTTGCTGAGCTTCTTGCTCACCGAGTGAACAGCGGATGCCACACGATGCGATGCGCCCGCAGCGACGCTGCCGATCGCATCCGCGACCTGCCTCGCCTGTTCGGGAAGCCCGCGTGCGAGCACCATCGCGTCGGCATCGACGTCGACGTCGAGGCTGAGAAAGGGGATGAGCCAGTCTTCGACCTGCTCGAGCGGTTCGGGCTCGAGGCGGTAGTAGCGGTGCTGCCCGTCTTCCCTGACCGAGACCAGTCCGGCCTCGCGCAGAACCTTCAGGTGTTTCGACACCGTCGGCTGGCTGAAACCGAGCGCGGCGACGATCTCCGAGACGCTCGTTCCGCCTTCATCAGCCGCTGCATCCGGATCGTGCCGCTCGCGCAGAACCTGCAGAATGTCACGCCTGGTCGCGTCCGCGATCACGTCATAGATGTCGGCCATGTGCCAAGGGTAGTGATTCTCGGCGCCGAGTTCTATGACGGATGCCATGCGGCGGCAACACGCGGCGGTTGGGCCATGGCGCTTGCCCTGCTCACGTTGCGCATTGGTACAGTGACTCTCGTCGCCGCTGTCGTGGCCATCCCACGCCGGAACGTCATGCGACCAGAAGAAAGGCCCGTAGGTGGTTGATCGGATCAAACACGACGCTCCCGTGCTCATCATCGGGCTCGGGCGCTTCGGCGCGGCCTGCGCGGGTGAGCTCGACAGGCTCGACCGCGAAGTTCTGGCCATCGACGAGAACTCGGGTCTTGTGCAGAAGTGGTCGGAACGCATCACGCACACGGTCCAGGCCGATGCACGCAACATCGAGGCCCTCAAGCAGATCGGCGCCCAGGAGTTCTCGACGGCCGTCGTGGCCGTCGGCTCATCGATCGAGTCGAGTGTGCTGATCGCGGCCAACCTCGTCGACCTCAAGATTCCGCAGATCTGGGCGAAGGCCGTTTCGCAGTCACACGGAAAGATCCTCGCCAGGGTCGGCGCCAACCACGTCATCTACCCGGAAGCAGAAGCCGGCGAGCGCGTCGCCCACCTGGTGTCGGGGCGAATGCTCGACTTCATCCAGTTCGACGACGACTTCGCGCTCGTGAAGATGTACCCTCCCAAGCCGATCCGGGGCAAGAACCTCACCGAGTCCGGTGTGCGCACCAAGCACAACATCACAGTTGTCGGCGTGAAGTCGCCCGGCAAGCCGTTCACCTACGCGACGGCAGACACGGTGGTCTCTGATCACGACCTCATCATCGTGTCTGGGAGCACCTCTGACATCGAGAAGTTCGCGGCGCTCGGCGGCTGAGGATGCCTCGGTCTCGTCGGCCTCGTGACGGGCCGCGGCGCGGTGAGTCCGAAATACGCTCGGGCTACAGGACCACCGATCAACCCGGCCGGTCACCACGACATGCTGGTCTGGATCGACGATGCCGTCAACCATGCCATCGGTTCTGGTGAGATCCCTGCTCAGTTGCTGAGTGACCCACGACTGGTGACGATCTCACCCTCGCTATGCCTCGGACTGAGACGGGGCGCTTTGGCGCTACTACGTTCACTCACCCACCTGAGCTAGAAGAAATGCCCGTCACATCACCAAGCTTCAGCGTCAGCTCACGAAACCAAGGAGGACAACTATGCCCAAGTCCAGACTGGGTGAGGCCGTTGCCTTCCCCGATTCAGATCAGTATCAAGCACTGACGACAAAACAGAAGGTCGACTTTGTGCGCAATGACGCAGTCGGACACGGCTGTGCCTGGGGACGTCCCAAGGCGACCCGGCGATCGCGTCGATGGTTGAGAACAGCTCGCCGACAACGAGTGAAACCGCATGGGCATTCGGAAACCTCTACGGTCGTTATCGGAAAACAACGACAGTGGTTCCTGATCTGGGATATGCTGGAATCAGACGATCATACGGGTGCTCAATCGATCTTCACCCAGGTACCGCATCCGGTTGAGCTGAACGCGTAGTCGCTTGCTGCAATCGTGACCTGGACGCGCTTGGCTGCCGCGGCAAAGTAGTTGTCGATGGTGTTCCCGTTTGCGTCTTGACGCTCCCAGTAGCAGTCAGTGATGTCACCCTCAATAGCAAACGTGCCGGGCTGGATCTCCGTCCCAACGAGATAGACACCTTCACCAAAGCGGGAACCATCAGCTCTCGCCTTCGCATCGGCATCGACTTGCGCCAGAATCGCGCGGACGTCGTCAGCCGCCGGATGAGTCGGACAAATGAGCAAGGCTGCATTTACCTCTTGCACCTGGGACTCGCTGTACGGGATTGTCGGGTTTGTCGCGTAGCCCATTCCAGGCATTACACAGATTCCGTAGAGGTACTTCAGATGAGACATGTCGGAGTAACCCGCGATCGCGGCGGCAGCATTTTGCTGCTCAGTCCACTCTGAGCCCTGCTTAATCGCTTCGCATGATCCAAGAGCTGCACCCGAGCGCCATGCCTCTTCCAACGATTGGAACACCAGCTTGTTGGAGAACTCCGCGTCATAGCAGCTGAACGTGTACGAGACAGGAACCGGCGTCGGTGTTGGCCTCGGAGTCGCAGTCCTACTGGTCTCAGAGACCCTCGACGGAGTCTCGCTCGGTGCCGATGTAGAAGCGCATCCAATGAGAGAAACTATGACAACTGCTGCCATGACGACATATGCCGATCGTCGCATGACTGCCCTCGAGATTCCCGTATCTAGCATCTCTCCAGTGTGAGCTCACCTTTCAGCCCCGGTCGTGTATACGACTCCCCCAGTTCGGGTCACACACGATCACGGTTGTTCTCACGATTGCTCTGAAACGAAAGAGGAGATCGGGGCAATTAGTAGACAATGCCTGACGCCGAAGAGGCCGCCATGGCCAAAATCCAGAAGAACGTCACCACGATCGAAATGACGAGGGTGATCCCTCCGAGAATGATGCCTGCGATGGACGTTCCCATACCAAGACCGTTCAGCTCATGCGTTCGTTTCATGCCAATGGCTCCGAAGACAACGGCGAGGACAGCCGGTATGAACGCGAAGAACATCGAGACGAGACCGAAGAACGGAATTGGAATCGTGATGCCGATGAGAATTGCGACGAGTCCCAAGACCAACGGTGCGGTCGCCATGCCATTCGATGGAGCGTTTATGTTCTGGTGATATACGATCTGGGTGGATACCGGGGGTGGATACTGGCTCATTCCCTCAGTGTGCCCGAGCGATTGCAACGTGTTTTGCGCGAGACACCCCCAGTTCGGGGATGAGCCCCAGCTGAACATAAACGACGGGAGCGGGAGATGTGCCTAAGTCTCCCGCTCCGTGTACCTACGAAATGGCTGTTGACTTCTAGAACGACTTGTCGTCACCGTAGCTAGCTGCCCCGGGTCTCCAGGAATCTCCGCCAGCGGATGTTCCTGGGTCAGAGGCAGGCGCTCCCCGTGCCGCAGTCGTCCAACCATCTGAAGATGCTGCAGCGGGCGAGGGGGAGCCCCACGAGCTCTCTTGTGACGCGCGTGCCTCGAGAGGCTGGCGCGTCGCAAAGGGCTAGCGCCTGACGAGTTCCGGCGGCGGCGCGGCCTCCGCGGCCAGGCCTTTCGCGATCCGTTCTCGTTTCGCAAGATCTGGCCGCGACACAGAAACTGTCGCCGAAGTACCCTCGGGTTATGACGAGCACCGCGCCACGCCGGCGAACAGCAAGCGAAGCGTGGACCGGTCCCCTCGCCGCGCTCGTCGCCGCCGTGCTTGCGGCTGGTCTCGGCGAGCTGCTCGCCGCCGCCCTCGCGGCGGAGTCGAGCCCGTTCGCGTCGATCGGATCGGCGCTGATCGACCTTGCCCCGACGTGGGCTAAGGATCTCGCGATCGCGCTGTTCGGCACATCCGACAAGCTCGCGCTGCTCGTCGGTGTCGCGATCGCGCTGCTCGGCGTCGCGGCGATCGCCGGTCTGCTGCAACAGCGCCGTCCGCCGGCCGGCGCGCTCATCATGCTGGTCCTCGGCGCGGCAGGTGTGTTCGCCGCCACAACGCGGGCGAACGCGACGAGCCTCGCCTGGATCCCGTCGGCGACCGCTGGCATGGTCGGAGCCCTCGCGCTCATCCTGCTCACCCGCGCCGCGTCTGCGCTCACGGGCGCATCCTCGGCAGAAGCTCCGTCCGCTGGACGAAGAACGATCGACCGGAAGAAGGCTGAGCCACCGGAAGCCGCTCTCTCGACGTCGGGCCTTCCGACGCCTGTTCCTCCCCCCGCGGGCACAGCGCAGAACAGGCACAAAGCCGACCTCAGCAGGCGGTGGTTCCTCGGCTGGAGCATCGCAGCCACGGTGGTCGGAGCCGCTGCGGCCGCCGGATCGGCTGCGGTGCGGACAGCGGGTCGCACGGTCGCGGCCGTCCGCGCGGCGATCCGCCTGCCCGCGCCTGCAACCGCAGCGCCGGCGATCCCCGCCGGCGCCGACCTCGAGATTCCGGGCCTCGCACCCGTCGTCACCCCGAACCCCGACTTCTACCGCATCGACACGGCGCTCATCGTGCCGCAGGTCGATCCGGCCGGCTGGTCGCTGCGCATCCATGGCATGGTCGAGAAAGAGCTGACCGTCACCTGGAACGACCTGCTCGCGCTGCCGCTCGAGGAGTCGGCCGTCACCCTCGCCTGTGTGTCGAACGAGGTCGGCGGCTCACTCATCGGCAACGCCGTGTGGCTCGGCTACCCGATCCGGAACCTGCTTGAACGGGCGCGGCCGCTCGCCGATGCAGACATGGTGCTGTCCCGCTCGATCGACGGGTTCACCGCCGGCACACCGATCGAGGCGCTCACCGACGATCGCGATGCACTGCTCGCGATCGGGATGAACGGCGAGCCGCTGCCGATCGAGCACGGGTTTCCCGCCCGCCTCGTCGTTCCCGGGCTGTACGGCTATGTGTCGGCCACGAAGTGGGTGGTCGAGTTGGAGGTCACCCGATTCGACGCGGCATCGGCGTACTGGACGGATCGCGGCTGGTCGGAGCGCGGCCCGATCAAGCTGCAGTCGCGCATCGATGTTCCGCGCGGAGGAACGATCGACTCGGGCGAGACCGTCATCGCTGGCGTCGCGTGGCAGCAGCGGATCGGGGTGTCGGCCGTGGACGTGCAGATCGACGACGGCGCGTGGCGCGAGGCAACGCTCGCCGCCGCCATTTCGGACGACACCTGGGTGCAGTGGTCGATCCCCTGGAATGCGGCATCCGGCGATCACACCATCCGCTGCCGTGCCAGGAACACACGCGGCGAGACCCAGACGAGCCAGGTGCGGCCGGTCGTGCCAGACGGTGCGACGGGCTGGCACACGCGTCGGGTGTCGGTACGGTGACGCGGATCGTGCGGCGCGTCAGGCGCCGGAGGCGAGCTCTCTCGCCCGCGCAAGCGCGGCATCCGTCGCCTCGTCGAAGACGGCCCTCAACCCGGCCCGCTGCAGCACGGCGACGGCACGTTCCGTGGTGCCATTCGGGCTCGTGACCTGAAGGCGAAGCTCTTCTGGCGTGCGCTCCGACGCGGCGAGCAGCTCGGTCGCGCCACGGAACGTGCCGCCGACGAGGAGCGCAGCCTGCTCCGGAGTGAAACCTTTGTCGATGGCCGTGCGCGTGAGCTCTTCGATGAGATAGAACACGTATGCCGGGCCAGACCCCGAGATCGTCGACAGTGCGTCGAGCTGGTTCTCTGGCACCTCGACGACCTCGCCGACGGTTTCGAACACCGCTCGGGCGAGGGCGAGATCGTCGTCCGACGACCGGGTTCCGGCCGAGAGGCCTGTGATCCCCCTGCCGACGATCGCCGGGGTGTTCGGCATCGACCTGATCACGGGAACAGACGCGGGGAGCAGGCTCTCGAATGTCGAGATCGTCACGCCGGCCGCGACGCTCACCACGATCGTGCCGGGCGAGACGGCATCCGAGATCTCGCGCAACAGATCTGGCACTCCGGCTGGCTTGACGGCGACGAGCACGATCCGCGCCCCGTCGACCGCCCGCGCATTCGCGTCGGGGTCATCGTCGAGAGCGAGCGACGTCACCCCTGGTCCCTCGAGCGCCGAGGCCTTCGCCCTCGTGCGGTTCGTCACGCGGATGCCTGCGGTGCGCACCCCCGGCTGCAGCAGCCCGGAGAGGATGGCGGAGCCCATGGATCCGGACCCGAGGATCGCGATCGCAGGCAGGGAGACGGCTGAAGCGCGGATGTCGATCACGCGCCCAGTTTATGGGCATGTGAATGGGCATGTGAGAGGCACTCCCTTGCACCCCCGGTCGGTCATAGGATTGCGATGTCGGCACCCCACTCGAACGAACGGCAGAAGAGATCCATGAGCGCATCAGGCGGAACCAAGGCCATCATGGCCGCTTTCCTCGCGAACACGGGCATCGCGGCGACCAAGTTCATCGCCTGGTTCTTCTCCGGCTCGGCGTCGATGCTCGCCGAGGCCGTTCACTCCTGTGCAGACGCGGGAAACCAGCTGCTGCTCATCCTCGGCGGCAGGCGGGCACGTCGCAAAGCCGATGCCGAGCATCCGTTCGGATACGGGCGCACACGCTACATCTATGCATTCATCGTCGCCATCGTGCTGTTCTCCGTCGGAGGGTTGTTCTCGATCAACGAGGGCATCCAGAAGATCCAGCACCCGCACGAGCTGGAGGTCTGGTGGCTTCCGCTGCTGGTGCTCGCGGTCGCCATCGTGCTCGAGTCGTTCTCACTGCGCACAGCGGTGAGGGAGTCGAACCATGTGCGCGGAAAGCTCTCGTGGGTTCAGTTCGTGCGCAGGGCGAAAGCACCCGAACTGCCCGTCGTGCTTCTCGAGGATGTCGCAGCGCTGCTCGGCCTGGTCTTCGCGTTCATCGGTGTCGGTCTCACCGTGCTCACCGGGGCGAGCATCTGGGATGCCATCGGCACTCTCGCGATCGGCAGCCTGCTGATCGTGGTCGCGGTCGTGCTGGCGATCGAGACCTCCAGCCTTCTCGTCGGTGAGGGCGCAACAGTTGCCGACAACAACAAGATCATCGCGGCGATCGAGTCGAGCGACGAGGTCGAGCGGCTCATCCACATGAAGACCCTCTACCTCGGGCCGGACGAGATGATGGTGGCGGCGAAGCTCGCCTTCGTGCGAGACATGCCCCTCGGCGACGTAGCGTCGGCGATCGATGATCTCGAGGGCCGCATCCGTGAGGTCGTACCGGTGGCGCGTGTGATCTATCTCGAACCGGATGTCTACAGGACGCCGGGTGCAGACGCACCATCGACCGAGTCGATAGTGCTCAAGAGCGAGGACTGAGCTCTCGGCCGCTCGTGACCGACGGCCGACCCCCGACCCGCGCGCTGGACTCGTAAGCGACGGGCTGAACGGGCCCGCAGCCGGCCGCCCGGCTCCTCGCTTGACCCGAGCGGGCTCTGCCCCGATCGAGAGCGGGACGAGGCCATCCAGCGCGCCCGACCGGGCGGCTAGCGGTCGCGAAAGAACTCGGTCAGCAGTGCTGCACAGTCGTCTTGTTCGACTCCTGACACGACCTCGACAGTGTGGTTGAGCCGGCGGTCGCGCAGCACGTCATACACACTCCCGCCCGCGCCGGCCTTGTCATCCCATGCGCCGAACACCACACGCGGAACACGTGCGGCGAGAATGGCGCCAGCGCACATCACACACGGCTCCAGGGTCACGATGAGCGTCGTGCCGGTGAGACGCCAGTTTCCGGTGGCCCATGCCGCTCGCCTGATCGCTATCATCTCTGCATGCCCGGTCGGGTCGTCGAGCGCCTCACGCTCGTTGTGCCCCCTGGCGATGACCGTTCCCTCGGCGTCGAGCACTATCGCGCCCACGGGCACGTCGTCTGTCTCGAGGGCGAGACGGGCTTCGTCGAGAGCGACACGCATCCCCTCGCGGTCGCCGCGTGCGACGGGCAGTGTCATGCGTCCCCCTCCACGGCAGGTAACGAACGGGTAGGTTAGAGCCTATGCGAGTGCATGTAGCCGATCACCCTCTTGTCACGCACAAGCTCACCGTACTGCGTGACAAGAACACGGCATCCCCCGTGTTTCGCGCTCTCACCGAGGAGCTCGTCACCCTTCTCGCCTATGAGGCGACGCGCAACGTGCGCACGAACAGCGTGCGGATCGAGACACCCGTCACGTCGACGACGGGACTGACCGTCAGCGAGCCGAAACCGCTTGTCGTGCCGATCCTTCGGGCGGGGCTCGGCATGCTCGAGGGTATGGTCAAGCTGCTTCCGACGGCTGAAGTGGGTTTTCTCGGCATGGTCAGGAACGAAGAGACCCTCAAGCCGACCACCTACGCCGAACGCCTCCCCGACGATCTCTCTGACCGCCAGTGTTTTGTGCTCGACCCGATGCTCGCAACGGGCGGGTCTCTCGGCGCGGCCATCGGGTTCCTGTTCGACAGGGGTGCCGTCGACGTCACGGCCATCTGCCTGCTCGCCGCCCCAGAAGGCGTCGCAGCCGTCGAGAAGGCGACGGAGGGTCGCGATGTGACTGTTGTGCTCGGTGCCATCGACGAGCGCCTGGACGAACACGGATATATCGTGCCGGGGCTCGGAGATGCCGGCGATCGGCTCTATGGACTCGTCTGAGCGTCGCAGCTCATTGCGCCGACGAGCATCCTTCGCGCACCACGCCGAACATTCTTCGCGGTAAGGATGCTTGTGGCGCGCTTTCTTCGATCATGCGCGAGGAAACGTCATAGTGTGCAACGACTTGACACACAGCGCAACATTCGGCTTGAATCCTACCTATGACTGAAAACGCGCTGTTCCCAGGCTCCGTCGAGCTTCGCGGGACTGCCGGCATGATGATCGCCGGCAGCGCGGTTTCGTGTTGTCGAATGTGTCACTGACTGCTTCGACCGCCCCACACCACCGAGAGACGTTCAACGGGAACACGGTTCCGACGAAATCCGGTGCAGACACAGCGGTGCAACGCTCGGCATCTGCGTCGAACGCGTCACCGCACCAGGCCTGAAGGGCCGCACAACACCAGCGAATCCGCCTCGGTAGAGAGCCGCCGGATTCCGCGATCATCACAAGGATTCCCCATCATGTCACTTGCACACACCACCACTGCCCCCGCGGCCGTCGCCGTCACCGGAACCGGCATCGCACGCTCGCGCGCCGACCTCAAGGCCGCACCCCAGGCACCCGCATCCGCTTCGCACATTCGCGCCGTGCCTCAGGGGCCTGAAGCTCGCGGCTTCGCGCTGTACGTCGGACTCGACGAAGAGAAGGCGCGCGCCGCCGGCACAAGTCTCGGCGCCATCGTCGAGGCCATCAAGAACCTCGTCGGCGACCTCGCTCCCGATGCAGAGGCCTATGCCGCCGTCGCGCTCGCTCCGACCGGTGTCGGCGGCCGAGACGTCGACGTCGTGCGTCTCGCCCTGCAGGAGCCGTCTGCACTGGCCAAGCACCGCCACGTCGAGGCAGACGAGCAGGATGACGACGGGCAGGACCGCGCGCACGCCGGCGTGGTGATCGACATCTCGCGCAAGCGCCTTGTGCTCGACAACGAGCCGATCTCGCTGACCTACAAGGAGTTCGAGCTGCTGCAGTACCTGGTGCTGCGCGAGGGACGCACGATCGACCGTGCAGAGATCATCACGTCGCTCTGGAAGGGCGAGGACGACGAGATCCCGAACGAGCGCACGATCGACGTGCACGTGCGGCGCCTGCGCGCAAAGCTCGCACGCTACGAAGACATCGTGCGAACCGTGCGCGGAGTCGGCTACCGGTTCGACCGTCACGCAGACGTCTCGATCCGCTACGCCTCGACCCCGTCGCCCGACCTCATCTGAGCCGCCCCGCTCTGAGCCCGCGGGCTCAGAGCGGGAAAACCGGCCGAGAGCGGGGAAAATTTTGAGATTTGCCCCTCCGTCGGCCGGTTTTCCGTCTCTCGGCCATCGTGGTGGGTGCATCGTGGTGGGTGGTCTCACCCCGCGGCGCGCCCGGCCACGACCCGGCGCATCGTCGCCCGTTCGATCAGCGTCCAGCTCGTCGTCACGGTGAGATACACCGTGGCCGCGAGCGGAACGATCGCCGCGAAGACGACGGTGATGAACGGCATCCAGCTGAGGATGCCCATCAGCCCGGCCATTCCCCCGGGAGCACCGTCGGCGACCGGCATGGCCAGCCTGGACGCGTGCCGGCGCGAGACCCAGGCGACCACTCCGACGATCACGAGCAGTGCGAGGTAGACCAGCACACCAGGCCACACCTGCCCGGCTCCCAGAAACCCGAGCAGAGACGAGCCGAGCGGCACGCCGAACAGCAGTTCGGTGAGCAGCCCGTTCGGATGCCCGTTGATCGTCGCCAGAATGAACAGGGCATAGACGACAGAGACGATGGGCGCCTGCAGGAGTGTTGGCAGGCATCCGGCGAACGGTGACGCCTTCTCTGCCGCATAGAGCTCCATGGTCTTGCGCTGCAGAAGCTCCGGCTTCGTCTTGTAGCGCCGCTGCAGCTCCTGCAGCTTCGGGGCGAGCCTGCGCCTGGTGGTCTCTGCCTTCACCTGTGCCCAGCCGACGGGGATGAGCATCGAGCGAACGGCGAGGGTGATGATGACGATGGCGAGCACCGTCGCGAATGCGCCGGCGAACGGTGTGACGAGTGATGCGAGTGAGGTGACGAGCGAATAGGCCACGTCGAGTATCGCCGCGATGGGCGCAAAAGAATAGATGTCCACGTGTGTGGTCCTTACGGTCAGGGAGAGATGGTCGCGATGCGCGACCGCGCTCCCTCACGACGGAAGGACTACGCGATCGCCCCCGACAACGACGGCGCACGCGGGCGAGGGCGCCCCTGGGTGTTCGGATGCCTCGGCGCGACCATCGTGCCGAGCACCTCGCGGTGCTGCCTCGAGCGGGATCCCACCGTCAGGCTGAACGCGACGATGATCACCGCGAGGTAGCGGGCCCCGAGCGCGGCGGCGAGTGTGAGCACGGCGACCCCGGTGACGAGTGCCACGGAGTAGCCAGGGTGCCCAGAGGGTTCGGCCTGAGCGACCGCGAGCGCCACGAACGACACGGTCACGAGCGTGACCAGCCAGGCGTAGAGCGATCTCACGGAGCATTCCCCTCTCGCCGCAAGCCTACCGCGCGCTCACGTTCGGCATCCGGGTGTCACCGCCCCATCGCCGGCACGTGTTCCTGGCGCGGGTGTCTGCGCAAACGCGCTCGTCAGACGCCGAGTCCGGCGGCGAGCTGGGCGACCGCATCGTCGAGAGGTGTGTCACCAGAGACAAGGTCGAGCGTGAGTCCCACCGTGTGCGGTGCGTTGAGCACCGCAGCGACAGCTGCCGCCACGTCATCGCGCGGAACATCGCCGTACCGTGGGCCGGCAGCATCCGCCTCTGAGGCCGCGCCGCCTTCTGTGATCGCGACGAGTGAGACGTGTCCGGTGCCCTCGTCGTCGGTCAGACGCCCGGGGCGGATGATCGTCCAGTCGAGTCCGGAACCGCGGAGCGCGGCATCGGCCTCGCGTTTCGCCTCGACGTATGCCTTCCAGTCCTCGCTCGCATCGTCGGCGACCGGCCCGTCTATGCCCATCGCCGAGATCTGCACAAACCGCGTGATGCCCGCACGGGATGCCGCCTGCGCCGAGAGCACGGATGCGCCGTAATCGACGGTGTGCTTGCGCTCAGGACCGGAGTCCGGGCCGGCGCCCGCGGCGAAGACGACGGCGTCCGCACCGTCGAAGGCACTGGCCAGCTGGTCGACCGTCGCCGACTCCACGTCGAGCAGCAGGGGTTCTCCCCCGTCACCGACGATGTCGCCCGCGTGTTCGGGATTCCGGATGATCGAGAGCGTGCGGTGCCCGTGCTCCGCGAGGCCCCTGGTAAGCAGCCTGGCGATCTTGCCGTGTCCGCCGACGATTGCGATGGTGATCATCTGTTCTCCCTTGGTCGCCTGGGCGTGATGCCCGATGCACGCCATCAGACCAGAGAGCACAGCACTCGTCAAACCCCCTGGCTGAGAGTTCTCTGTCACCTCGCGCCGGCCTGCCCGCATTCAGCCGACGACATAACATGGAGTGCCGTCTGTCACGTCGGCTTGCGTCCGAGGATCGGCAGCCCGCCGAAAGGAGATGCCCGGATGCGATTTCTTGCTACGAGCGCTGTCCCGTCCTACTGTTGCTAGAAACATGACGGACGTCACAGACTCCAACAGTGTTGACACATCGATCCCGCGGGGCGCCACGCGTTCCACCAAGGAGGACCCATTGACCGAGACTTTGACACCGGCACCGACGCCGACACGGAACGTACGGCAGGAGTGGGCTACGGCCCTGCCCTTCATCGACGGACGGAGAGCGACGTCGACGAACGCGAGCGCGCCCGTCACCGACCCGGCGAATCCGTCGATCACGATCGGTTCGGTTGCCGAGTGCAACGCCGACGAGGTCGATGCGGCGGTCCAGGCCGCAGACCGCGCGTTCGCCGGCTGGGCGGGTCTCGGAGCCGCTGAACGAGGCCGCCTTATGCGAGAGGCGGCGGACCGGATCGTCCCGCTGTTGGACGACCTGGCCGAGACCGTGACCCTTGAAGTGGGAAAGCCGCTGGTGGATGCGCGGCTCGATGTCAACGGCGCTGTCCACCTGTTGCGGTCCTTCGCCGGTATGGCGGCGGTGGTTGAACGCGTGACGGACGCCGTGGGCGATCCCGGCGCGGGAGCGGCATCGGTGGTGAAGATCTCTCGCAAGCCGGTGGGTCCGGTGGCTGTCATCTCGCCCTGGAACACCCCGGTCCACCTCTGCTTCAACGCGGTGGCCCCGGCGCTGATCAGCGGCTGCACAGTTGTGGTCAAGCCACCGGAAGCCGCACCTCTTGCTCTGACAGCGGCCGTGACCGAAGTGGCGAAGGCTCTTCCGCCTGGTGTGCTCAACGTGGTTCCCGGGCGCGGTTCGGTCGCAGGTTCGGCCCTGACCGGGCATCCGAAGATCCGCAGCATCCTCTTCACCGGTGGCACGGCCGCGGGTCGGCAGGTGCTCGCCTCAGCAGCAGAGACGATCAAAAAGGTGTCGATGGAACTGGGCGGAAACGACCCTGCCATCGTGCTGGAGTCCGCAGAAATCACCGAAGACATGCTGCGCGAGCTGATTGCCGGATGTTATTCGATGAGCGGACAGATCTGCTACAACATCAAGCGCATCTACGTTCACCGTTCGCACTACCGGGAGTTCACCGAGAAGTTCACCGCACTCGTTGACAGGATCATCGTCGGCAACGGCTTCGACAGCCAGGCTCATATCGGCCCGCTGACGACGAAGGCCGGATACGAGAACGCACAGCGGCTGCTTGCAGAGGCTCGCCAGGCCGGTGCGCACGTCTATGAAGGCGGGATCCGAGCGGCGTCTGCAGACTGGGACAACGGCCAGTACATCGCGCCGACAGTCGTCACCGGTCTGGCCGCAGATTCCGAGCTTGTCCTCGACGAGCAATTCGCCCCGATCATCCCCATCCTCGCCTTTGACACCGACGATGAAGCCGTCGCAGAAGCGAACCGCACGGAGTTCGGGCTGGCGTCCTCGGTATGGAGCTCCGACTACGAGCACGCCGAGCGCGTCGCCGAACGCATCGAGGCCGGCAATACGTTCATCAACGTGCACCGGATCGGAGCATCGGTCCCCATCGCCCCCTTCGGCGGAGTCAAAGGATCAGGACTGGGCCGCAATCACGGCGAATACTCCATAGCGGCGTGCACAGAGGAGCATGCGGTTATCCGTTTCGACGATCCCGGCCGCGATGTGCCGGGCATCGTCCACTGGCAGAACCTGACCCTCGACAGCTAACGGGAGACCGTGAGAAATTTTTCGAGAATAACGGTTTGATAACTAGACGCCGTTACCGTTCCGTTATATATTCATAGAGCGTCAGTTGTTTGCTGTGGCAGCTGACGCGGAATGTGATTGCAGGACACTCTTGGTGCAAGGGAGAGGGCCGGTCGTAAGCCTCTACGACCGGCCCTCAGTCCGTTAACCGGCCCCGCTTTTCGGCTTATAGGCAAGAAATAGTGGATGGGTTCGGGCGTGTCATGAGCGTCCTGCCATCCGGTGCGGTGCCAGAGGCCTTCTTCTGCGGTGAGTGCTGTGTCGTAGAGCGCTGGTCCGATTTGCTCTTCGCTTGGTGCTGGTGGCGGTGTTGGCACGGGTTTGTGCGCGTAGTGGTGTGCGCGGGTGATCGGGATTTCGTGGAGCAGCAGGAACCACTCGGCGGCTCGTCTGCGGTGCGTGATCGGCATGCCGCGGTGGTGTCGGAGTAGGTGTCGGATTTGCGAGTTCAGGCCTTCGAGGCGTGAGGTCGCTCTCGGGTTGCCGTGTTTGAGCGAGGTGAAGACGTGGCCAGCTTCGGTGGCGCGGTGCAGGATGTTCCAGGCTCGGCGGAGTTTGAGATGGGTGTAGCCGAACTGGCCGTTGTCGTACAGGGTTCGTTCTTTGGTGAGGTACCCGAACTGTTGCCACCATTGTTCGAGTGTGAGGCGCCAGGTAATCGCGGCGTCCACGTCCTGAACCTCGGTGAGGTTCAACGCGATCTGTCTCAGCGCACGGCCTGCTTTCAGTCGTGGTTTCCGTGTCAGTTCGCGGGTGACGTTGAGTTGCAGGTGGAAGATGCAGCGTTGGATCGCGGTCTCGGGCCATGTGTTCGCCAGTGCTGAGCGGATGCCGGTTCCGCCGTCGGTGACGACCACGGTTGGTTGCGGAACGTGTTCGAACAGCGCTTCCCAAGCGGCGGTGGATTCACGAGCGGCCCATTGCCAGGCGATCACATGTCCGGTACTGGACTGGGCGATCAGCAGACACCAGGATCCGATCCAGACCCCGTCGACGAGGACTGCATCGTGGACTTCGCCGGTCACAGGTAGGCGTGGTTCCAGCTGCCAGCACCATGCTGTTTCGTGTCGGAACGACCGGCCCGTTCCACCGCCGAACTCGGCCTGTGACGCTTTCCCGGTCAGCCAGGACAGAAACCGTCGCAGCTGTTCGCGCTCGGTCACGTCCGTGCGCGTGCGAGTCGCGGACGAGCCGCAGGTTCGGCACCGCCAGCGTTGAGTCCCTGACGGGTGCCGGCCATTCTTCACAAGATGCGATCCACATACCATGCAGGTCGTTGAATTCGAGGGAAGGTCCACGACTAAGGGTCGCGGACCATAACAATCCCCGTCCTACCGCACGATCACGCGGCTAGACCGAAATCCCATCCACTATTTCTTGCCTATAACCCCGCTTTTCCGCATTATCGCCTTCTGCAACCGCGTCGAGCAACGCGCACCGAGCAATGCACACTGAGTACCCTGGGACGATGAGCGCCAGCGACGACAGGGCGGATGCCGCGGGCCGGCCTCCGACCCAGAAGGCCCGGTCTCAGCGTGTGCTCGGCTTCATCTGCTTCGGTGGCGGCCTTCTCGTCGTCGCCGCCGGCATCCTCCTCGCCGTCCTCGGTTTGGTGCGGGGCGACCTGCTGCTGCTCGTCGGCATCCTCGCCCTCGTGGCCGGCTTCGTGGTGAACGTCTGGGGTCTGGTGCTGCTCTACCGCTCGATCGTCATCCCGCCTGGCCCGACCCGCCCCGCGGATGACAACGAGGCCGAGCCGATCGAGTAGAGAGCTCGTGAAGCGCCGCCGCATCGAGATCGACGCGCGCTCAGATCGATCTCGATGCCAGGCCTCCGTTTCACGATCGTCGCACCGGACCCTCAGAGAGGGTCTCGGGGTGCGATGCCTCCGAGACAGGCACGAGCCGAAAGATCCGCAGCACACGACCCGACGCCCGCTCGTAGTCGCGATAGTGAGGCCAGTTCTCTTCGAGGGCCGTCCAGACCTCCTCGCGCTCAGCGTCTTCGATCAACGTCGCGTGCACCGGAATGCGCCGTCCGCGCACGCTCACCTCGATGTCGGGGTGCGCCATGAGGTTCCAGGTCCACGCCGGATGCCCGCCCCTGGCGAAATTGCTTCCGGTCACGAGCATCCGCCCACCGGGCTCGGGGCAGTACATCACAACTGTCTCGCGTTCGGCTCCCGACTTCGCGCCGATCGTGTGCAGGACGAGCGAGGGAAGGAGCAGCCCGCTCAGTTGCACACGTCCTCGGGTCAGCCACGCCATCATCCGCTCGAGGGGCGGCATCACCGTTGGGCCGACTCGACGGAAGAAGCGCGATCGAGAGAAGCGCGAGACCAGCGGCCGGAACGAACGTGGGAGCATAGTCCGATTCTGCCGCTCGCAGCTCCGCGGTCACAGGCCCTCGTCGACAACGCGTGTCGATTTCTCAGCTCCGGTCACGCCAGCAGGCGGCGCCAGGCACGCCGTGCGCATGTTCCCCGCATCGAGCAGGACATCGACGCCGTATCGGTCCCTCCCCCTTGTGGAGGGGTACCCTCGAGGAGAAGAGCGGAGGAGCGATGGCGTCGAAGTCGCAAGCGGTTGCCACCTGGGAGTCTCTTTTTCGGGCTCAAGTGCAGGTGATGCGAAGGCTCGCGGCCGACTTTCCCACACACGAGATGTCGCTGAACGAGTACGACGTGCTCTTCAACCTGTCGCTTCAGCCGGAGCGCGCCGCTCGTCTTCGCGATCTCAACGAGCTCGTCTTCTTGAGCCAGCCGAGCGTCAGCCGGCTGGTCGACCGGCTCGTCGCGCGCGGAATCGTGATCAAGGAGCAGGACCCGGATGACCGCCGCGGAACCATCGTGCGCATGACCGCCGCGGGTTTCGATGCCTACAGGCGCGTTGCCGCCGCACACATCGACACGATCGCGAATGTCGTCGGCGACCGTCTGAGCGACGACGAGCTCAAGCAGCTCAGGTCACTCACCGACCGGTTGTACGGGAGCAGGCCCGCGAGCCGCAGCCACGTGCCGAGGCCACGAACTGCCGTGTCCGATTCCCGCTAGCGGTCTCGACCTCGGAGTGCGAGACTCGAGGAATGGCAGCACGAGAGCTCAGCTTCGACGAGCGTTACCGCGTGATCCAGGCACGGGATCCTCGGTTCGACGGGCAGTTCATCACCGCCGTGCGGTCCACCGGAATCTACTGCCGCCCCAGCTGCCCGGCGCGCACCCCGAGACCGCAGAACGTCACGTTCTACCCGACGAGCGCCGCAGCACACGAAGCCGGCTTCCGTGCGTGCAAGCGCTGCCTGCCAGACGCCGTGCCGGGGACTCCCCGCTGGAATCTCAGCAGCGACGTCGCCAGTCGTGCGATGCGGCTGATCTCCGACGGCCTCATCGAACGCGACGGCGTTCCCGGCCTGGCGTCCAGGCTCGGGTACTCCACCCGTCACCTCACTCGCCTGCTCACGGCAGAACTCGGCGCGGGGCCGCTCGCTCTGGCTCGGGCCAACCGTGCGCAAACGGCTCGAACCCTGCTCACGTCCACAGACCTCGCGTTCTCCGACATCGCCTTCGCGGCGGGTTTCACGAGCATCCGCCAGTTCAACGACACCGTGGCAGAGGTGTTCCAGCTCACCCCGACCGAGCTCCGCCACCGGCAACGACGCGGTGGCGCCCCATCGCGCGCAACCGAACGCCCCGGCACCATCAGCCTGCAGCTGCCCTACCGCGCCCCCTTCGATTCGGCTGGGGTGTTCGCCTGGCTGCGACCGAGGGCGGTCACGGGCGTCGAATGGGCAGAAGAGGCGCGCTACACACGCACGATCTCACTGGCATCCGGGCCGGCAGTCTTCACCGTCGAGCGCGGTGCGGATGCCGCATCGCAGTTGCGCCTGACCGCTCGCCTGACAGCGCTCGCCGATCTCGCTTCGCTTGTGGCCCGTGTGCGCAGGTTGTTCGACCTCGATGCGGACCCGGTCGCCGTCGACCGGGCGCTCTCGGCCCACCCGGCCGTCGCCGACAGCGTTGCGGCGACGCCCGGCATCCGTTTGCCCGGTGCCGTCGACCCCGAAGAGATGCTCTTCCGCGCCCTCATCGGGCAGCAGGTCAGCGTTGCGGCTGCCCGAACTCAGCTGAACAGGCTCACAGAAGCGGCGGGGGCCTCTCTCGAGGGTGACGACGTCACCCGGCTGTTCCCGACTGCCGCGCAGATTCTCGAACACGGGCCAGCTGCTCTCGTCGGACCGCGGGCACGCATCACCACGATCATGCGCGTGGCCGACGCTCTGGCGACCGGGGCGCTGCAGATCTCCTGGGCAGACGATCCCGACGATCAGCACCTGGCGCTCACCGCCTTCCGTGGCATCGGAGACTGGACGGCCGGCTACGTGAGCATGCGGGTGCTCGGCAGCACCGATGTTCTGCTCACCGGTGACGTCGCCCTCAGAGCCGGCGCGCGTTCGCTCGGACTGCCTGACACCCCGCGTGAGCTCGCCGCCGCGGTCGACGAGCTCTCGCCGTGGCGCAGCTACCTCTCAATGCACCTCTGGCGAGCGGCGGGCACAGCCCCGCCCCGCCCAGCGCGACAGCCCGTCTCACGCACGCACCCCTCATCCGCATCACCGAAAGGCTCCACATCATGAGCACGATGACCCCAGAGACCGTCGCCATCAGACAGACCGTGCACACACCGGACGGCCCGTTCACGATCATCGCGCGAGACGACGGCGCGGTGCTTGCATCCGGCTGGACACCAGACGCCGACGCACTTCTGTCGCGGATCTCGTCGGCTCTGCGCCCCCTGAGCACAGCCGTGGGCGTGACTCCGGCCGCTGACGCCGTGCGGGCCTACTACGACGGCGCACTGCACACCATCGACACCGTGCCGGTGGCGCAATCCGGCGGCGAGTTCCGTGTGCGGGCCTGGCAGGTGCTGCGGCGCATCCGGCCCGGTTCGCCACTCACCTACACCGAATTCGCGGCCGAGGCCGGCAACCCGGCGGCCGTGCGAGCCGCGGCGAGCGCGTGTGCCACGAACGCGCCAGCCCTCTTCGTGCCATGCCACCGCGTGCTGCGCAGCGACGGGTCGCTCGGCGGATTCGCCTGGGGACTCGACGTGAAACAGTCGCTCCTCGACAGGGAAGCCGTGCGGCGCGAGGATCAACCCCTGTTATGACCGCTTGAGAGGCGCAGGTTGCGCGCCTCAAGCACCGCCGCGGCTTCGGCTTCGATGTTCTTGTCGATCTGAGAGGTGTGCCTGAGCGGCAGCTGCACGGTGTATTCGGCCTTGATCCCGGCCTGCAGCTCACGCACGCGTTCGAGTTCTGAATCGATCTCTGCCCCGAAGAGCAGCGCCATGTTGCTCAGATACAGCCACAGCAGAAAGATGATCACCCCACCGAGCGAACCGTACGTCTCGTCGTAGTTCGAGAAGTTGGCCGCATAGAAGAAGAACCCGGTGGTTGCCAGTGCCCAGACCAGAAGCGCAACGGCGGCGCCGACGCTCACCCAACGGAACCTGGGCTGCTTGATGTTGGGGGTGAAGTAGTAGAGCACGGCGATGATGATGACGGCGAGCAGCACGAGCACCGGCCATTTGGCGATGTTCCACACAAGAAGTGCCGTCTCGCCCAGGCCGATCAGCGAACCCACCGCTTCGGCTATGGGTCCGGTGACGATCAGAAGGAGCGCCATCACCGTGAGCAGCGCGATCGCGAAGACGGTGATCGTGAGGATGACCGGTTGCAGCCTGAAGAACGGCCGCCCCTCCTGCACACGATAGATCCGGTTCATGCCGCGAGAGAACGACCGAACGTATCCAGAGGCAGACCAGATCGCCCCGCCCAGACCGATGACGAACGCGAGACCCGCCCCGGGCGCCGCCGTCAGCTCTGTGAGAGGCCCCCTCAGCGTGTCGACGGTGGCTTCTGGAGCGAGGGCGCCGAAGAGCTCCAGCATGCCGTCGATCACGTTCTCGTCCTGGCCGACCAGGGCGAGCAGCGAGACGATGGCCAACAGCGCCGGGAACATCGCGAGAACCGCGTAATACGTCAGCGCCGCCGCGACATCGACGGCCTCGTCTTTTCCGAACTCGCGGATGGCGCGTTTGAAGACGGCGAACCAACTCGCCCGACGGATGCCCGTGGGCGAATTCGCCTTGACCGGTGCGCTGGCAGACGGCACGGCACTGCCCGCAGCGTTCTTCGGACCGTCAGCCTTCTGCGTTGTGTCAGCCTTCTTCGCCACGACGGCTCCGTCCTCTTCGGTGCGATGCGAGTTGCGCTTCGGCGTCACGGTGCTTTCGCAGAGACCCCACACTGATCACGATGGCAAGTGCGGCCGCGACGATCGCGCCGAGCGCAGCGACCGCCATCCCCGCGTTGACCTTGCGTCTGATCGCCGCGATCGTCGCGGCGAGCTCCTCACGCTGCTCCTCGATGTTGAGCCGGCGCACGTTCGGGCCGATGTTGCCGACCCGCTCGCTGTAGTTCGTCGAGAGACCGGTTCCGGTGTCTGCGTCGACCATCGCATCACTCACGTCTGCCTCCATTCCGTGTGTGCACACGCGCACCGTTCATCAGTCGGGTCACTTCATCAGTCGGGGGTCACAGCCGTCACGTCGTGCGGCGCGCCGACGAGCTTCGACTCCGGCGACCCGCGCTGGCGCAGGTACACCGAGAGCGCGACCATGCTGCCGACGGCCAGAAACTCGGACTGCCAGTTCTGCAGGGTGCGGTTCCAGAAATCAGCCGATCCGACGTAGCCGAGCCAGTCCACGGGCGATGCGCCGTGCAGAACCTGTTCCTCGTTATAGACGACCATGCCCGCCACCGACTGCGCCCACCACGAGAGCAGAAAGATCGCGCCCATCACAAGCAGCAGCGAGTTCGAGAAGAGCCAGAGGCGAAACCCGCCGGCTTTCGCCGACGGCGGCGAATCATGCCGCGCATATTCTCCCACCAGCTCTGTCTCGTCGCTGTCGACCCCCTCGTCTCCCGGTTTCTTCGACTCGGGCGATCCACGTTGCACAAACCAGATCGTCGCGAGAATGAAGAGGAAGAACTGCAGGTACTCCGACTGCCAGTTCTCGGCGACATCGACCACGAAGTCCGACGACGTCACGAACTGGCCGAGAGAGACCGTAGCCTGCCCGTGCGACGCCTGCTCCTCGTTGTAGACGCCGAGTCCGGCGAATGCCTGGCCGATGAGGGCCAGAACGAATATCAGCGCGAAAGCCAGGCTCAGTCGGTGCTGTTTCAGCTGTGTGGACATCTCACTCACCTCCCAGACAAAGCGATGACCAGCATGTACACCAGGCCGGCGCCGATCACGATGAGCCAACCGCTGAAAACTGCACGCATCGTCTGCCTCATCCCTCGAGAACCGGGTACGGGCTCGCCGTCAAGAGCCCGGCGAGATGGGAGGTGTTCGCCGCGGCGGTTCTCATCGCCGCCACAACGGGGTCTGGAATCGACGGGAGGTCCTTGTAGTCAGTGCCGTGCATCGCCTCACCGTTCCAATAGGCGACGGCCTGCGACGGCACGGTGAACCCCAGGTCGCTCAGGCCCTGGTAGAGGCTCGCGGTGATCGCGTGAGCGCCGTCCTCGTTTCCCACAACGGCCACAGCGGCCACCTTGTCGAACAGGATCGGGCGACCCATCGCATCCGTCTCGCTCAGCTCGGCGTCGAGCCGTTCGAGCACACGCTGGGCGACGCTCGACATATTGCCCAGCCAGGTCGGTGTCGAGATCATCAGGATGTCGGCGTCGAGAATCCGCTGTCGAATGGCGGGCCATTCGTCGCCGTCTCCCATATCGGTCTGCACGCCGGGCGCGATGTTGTGGTCGACGACACGAATCAGGTCGCCCGTCACACCGTGCCGGGTGAGCTCACCCATAAACTGCTGGGCGATGAGCTCACTGCTTGACGCCCCCGGCGAGGGAGTCAGCGTGCAGATGAGCGCGAGAGCCTTCAAGGTTTCTGTCATAGCCCCAGTGTGGCCCGGCGCGTCAGTGCTCCCAACGGGTCACATCGAGGAGCCTGCCTGCGGCATCACGAGGGTGTTGAGGTTGTCTCGGGCGTGGGTTCGGGCTCTGAGCTGGGCGGCGGACTGTTGCCGTTGCCCTCGTTGCCGCCACCGTTCCCGTTGTCGCCGTTCCCGTCGCCCTGGTTGCCCTCGTTGCCGTTCCCGTCGCCCTGGTTGCCGTCGTTGCCGTCGTTGCCGTTGCCGTCGTTGCCGTTGCCGTCGTCGACGTTGCCCTCGGTGCCGGAGTCGGTCGCCTGGTCTTCAGGCAGCGGTTCCTCGACGGGCGGCGGCTCTGCCGCATCGAGGGCAGCCTGAACGTCGGCTCTCACGGTTTCGAGAGCCTGCTCGATGTCCTGGTGACGTGCGAATGACACCGAGCCGTCGGACGCCGCCTTGTCGAGTGCAGCGGCCAGTTCGTCGAGCTCGGTCATCGCGCCCGCGAAGTCGCCGTCGGCAACGGCCTGGGTCACCTCGAGCACGTTCTGCTGAAGGATCCCGGCGGCTTCGGCATCGAGATCGGCCTGCGGGGCACAGCCCGAGAGGGCGAACACCGCCAGCACGGCCGAGACGGCGACCGCGGGGCGCCACCTGCGTGCGTTCACTGCTCCGTATGCCTTCACTGCTCCACGCTCTCTTGGATTTCTTTCAGGTCTTCACCGATCTGACCGGGCACAGCAGGGTACTGCGGCGGTTCCACGACCTCGCCCCCGCGGGGGAACCCGGTCAGGATCATCGTGACGATCGCCGCGATCAGAAGCACTGCGGCGATGAGGCCGATGCGGATGCCCCAGTTCGGTTTGCGCGCCGGTTTCGATTCGTTTTTCGGCTCCTCTGGCGTCGCCTGGGCGCCAGACCCATCGTTCTCGTCATTCTCGATGTGCGAGAGCAGCTCCGTCGCCACCGTCGGAGCGTCGGCTTGTGTGTGGGCGGCGAATGCCACCGTTTTCGCCTCGTCTGCCGACGACGCTGCCATCGCCTGCGGGTCGGTGCGAAGAGCCATCGCGACCTCGTGCGCCGTCGGACGGTCCTCGGGGTTCTTCGCCGTGAGCGAGCGGATCGTCTCCGTCCACCGTGGACCGACGTCTTCGGGAATCGGCGGCTCGGCGAGAACACGGGCGATAGCGGACTCCACGGCCGGGCCGGGGAAGGCCTGTTCACCGGTGAGGCATTCGAGCAGCACGAGCCCCAGTGAATAGACATCGCTCGGCGGCCCCACGTGCTCGCCCTTTGCCTGCTCCGGACTGAGATAGTTCGCCGTGCCGATCGTGGTGCCTGTCGCCGTCAGCCTCGTGCTGTCGACGAGGCGGGCGATGCCGAAGTCGGTGAGCTTGGGGTGCATCCGGGTGTCGGCCCCGACGGCGTGAGCCATCAGGATGTTCGCGGGCTTGATGTCGCGATGCACGATCCCGTGCGAATGGATGTGGTGGAGAGCGTCGGCGAGGTCGGCGCCGATCTGCGCGACCTCTGGCGGTGCCAGCGGGCCGTCTTCGAGCCGGGAGCGCAGGTCGGACCCGTCGATCAGCTGCATCACCACGAACGCGTGGGGCGGGCCGTCGGGCTGGTCGTCCACACCGGCGTCGATGAGCATCGCAAGCCCGGGGTGGTTGAGTGCGGCGAGCATACGGACCTCGGCCTGCTGACGCAGAAGCTGTTCGGCGTCAGTCGCGTCGGACCGAAAGACCTTGAGCGCGACATCACGGTCGAGCACCTCGTCACGGGCTCGATACACCGACGCCATGCCCCCTCGTCCGATCAGGGACTCAACCCGGTAACGTCCGCCGAGAACAAGGCCTATCGTTTCTACATTCGGTGGTTCTGCCACGATCACGCTCCTGTGTGCCCATGATAACCGGGCGACCTGACGCCCCAACCGTCACCGAGCGACGAGGGTGCGCACCAGCTCTGCGGCCTGCTTCGGGCTCACGTCGGGAAGGTAGGCCCTGCTGATGGCCGTGCCGATCGCCGGCAGGGCGAGCGGATCGGGATAAGCGAGATAGATCGTCGAATAGGTCGGGTTGAACTTCGCCTTGAACCGGAACAGGCTTGAGAACCCGTATGCCGGTTCGAGTGTGTCGGCGAGGAACGTGAGCAGTCTGTCCATGGCGGTGGGCTCCTGGCGCACGTCGCCCGGCTTCTTGGCGAGTGGTGCGCCAGAGAGGCTGAGCACCTCGATCCCCGTCTCTTTCATGTGCAGTGCGGCCGACGCGATGAGAAACTCCATGATGCCGGGCATGCTGTCGTCAGCACGCCGCATGAAGTCGATGGTCCAGCCGACGACCCGGCCGTCTCGATACATCGGCAGCCAGCTGGTGATCGCCTGCACACGATCATCCGGCCCGATCGCGAGCATCAGTTTGACCTCGGGGTCTTTCAGCTCGTCCATGCCGCCGAGGGTGAAGCCCATCTCGGGGAGCGCCTTCTCCGACACCCATTGCTCCGATATCACCTTGAGCTGCGTCGTCCGCACGACCGACAGCTCACGGTAGGTCGTCCATTCGGTGGTGATTCCCGCCTTGATCCCCTTGTTGAGCGCCTGTCTGACCTTCTGCCATGGCTTGCCGACGAGGTCGAACTGCTGCGGGTGCATCAGCGTCTCTTCGCCGACAGACAGGCACTGCCATCCCAGTCGGTCGAAGACCGGCACATGCTCTTCGTGCACGCTGTAGAACGCCGGAGTCCAGTTGTGGGTGTCGCAGAACGCGGCGAACTCCCTGATCGTCTGTTCCTCTCGGCCCGTCGGGCAGATCGGGTCAGACAGGGTGAGTGCGATCCCGCCGGTGACCCGATACGTCACTGCCGCGTCGCCATCGTCGCTGAACCAGTACACGTTCCCCGGCCAGGTCGCCATGTAACCGAGGGTTCCACCGCCCTCGCGGCGCAGAAGCTGCTGCACCCGGTGGTGATCTGTCAGGCGCGCACGAGAATCCGTCGCCCGGAACAGCCGCAGCAGCCCGACGATGACCGCAACCCAGAAGACCACTCCGGCCCAGCGATACACGACGATCGCGATCGGATCCGTCGGCACGATGACGGTGTCGAGCCCAGAAGCCAGGCTCGAGGGCACGAATCGCATCAGCGTGTCGAGCGCGAGCTCGGGCGGTGTTGTGGCGGGAACATACGAACCGAGGGTGAAGAACCCGACGACGAAGTAGACGACGGCGAGCACAACGAAAACGAGTGCCGTGACCGAGCCGAAGCCGATGAGTGCCTCACGCGGAGCGACGAGGGCGAACTCGCCGCGGTTGATCAGCAGCAACGCCGCGATCGCGACCGGAACGAGCACGGCTGACCCGACCCACACCACCCATTCGACAACGTCGACGGCGGTTCCGGAGTCGGCGAGGGCCTGCTGGATGTCTGTCGCCACGTCGAGTCCGGCGAAGCTGATGACGACGAAGGCGGCGTTCACGCCGATGGCGAGCCAGAGCGCGGCTCTGCGGCCCTTGCGCAGCCCGATGGCGGCGACGATCAGCAGCAACAGGGGCATCAGCGAGAGCAGCACCGGCCCGACCCCGGCAGCGCTCACGAGAGCGAGGTCATGCTCGCAGGCGGCGGTCGCATCGTCGGCACAGCGGGCGAGGGTCTCCGCACGGTCGGGAAATGTATCGCCGAACAGCGATGAGACGAGCGCGAGCGGAGTGAAGCTCGTGGGGTTGGTCAGGGCGACGAGAGGGCCGACGGCACTCACCGCGACGACCGTGGCGATCAACTCGCGTCTCTCCATGTGCGAGCTGTGGGTGAGCCTGAGGGTCGACCGGTCGCGCGCGAGGATCGCACCGAGCAACAGCCCCGCGAGGGCGGCGAGCAAGCGGTACATGTTGACCGGATCGCCCGCGTAGAGCACGAAGATCAGGATGAAGGCGAGCGTGACCACACGGATGCGCCGTCGCCAGAGCACGGATGCGAACGCGCTGGCGGTCATGATGGCGCCCGCGATGCCGACGAACGGGTCTGTCGACAGGTCGTCGGCCGTCGCGGTCGACCACCACTCTCCGATGCTCTGCCCCAGGGTCTGCAGGAGCACCCCTATCGTCACGCCGACCACGCCGGTCGCCAAGAACGCGAACGCCGCCCTCATCGGCCCCATCAGGCGTTCGGCAGCGCCGAAGACCGCCAGCGCTGCGAGCACCGACAGAACAAGCTGCAGAGGGTCGCCTGCGATGAGAAGCGCTGTGACAGGCGTCCACCAGTGCACGGCACCGACCGTCGATGAGACGCCGGCTCCCCACCAGAGCGACGATTCGTCACCGATCGGAGCAAGCGCAGACCCCGCAAGCACGGCGCAGACGACGAACACTGCCGCCAGTGCGATGCTCACGGGGGTGCTCCGCAGCGAACGCCAGAACAGTCTCACGAGGTCTCGCATGTCTGCCTTCCTGCACGGGTGCATCCGCTGTGACGCACACACCGCATCATTCCGTATGGAGGGCTCCTCTCAACAGCCCCAGCAGTGGCAATTCACGCCCTGCGGCTAGGATTACGTGCAGTCGTGCCCACGTTTCGGAGGAATTTTGTCAGACCAGTCCCGCCTCGAGTCCGTCATCACGCTCGCGCAGCATCGCGGCTTCGTCTTCCCCTCGGGCGAGATCTACGGAGGCACGCGCTCCGCCTGGGACTACGGGCCCCTCGGCGTCGAGCTCAAGGAGAACATCAAGCGACAGTGGTGGAAAGCCTTCGTCCAGGGCAGGGGCGATGTCGTCGGCCTGGATTCGGCGATCATCCTGCCGACGGCCGTCTGGAAGGCATCCGGTCACGTCGAGGTGTTCAACGACCCGCTGACCGAGTCGCTCATCACCCACAAACGCTACCGGGCTGATCACCTCTTCGAGGCGTATGAGCAGGAGCACGGGCACCCGCCCACGAACGGTCTCGCTGACATCCCAGACCCCGAGCACCCCAAGAAGATCGGACAGTGGACCGAGATCAGGCAGTTCTCGGGCATGCTCAAGACGTACCTCGGTGTTCTCGAAGACGAGAGCGGTCTGCACTACCTGCGGCCGGAGACCGCGCAGGGCATCTTCACCGACTTCGCCGCTGTGCTGCAGACCTCTCGCAAGAAGCCGCCGTTCGGCATCGGCCAGATCGGCAAGGCGTTCCGCAACGAGATCACACCGGGCAACTTCATCTTCCGCACACGCGAGTTCGAGCAGATGGAACTCGAGTTCTTTGTGAAGCCGGGCGAAGACGAGGAGTGGTTTCAGACCTGGATCGACCTCTGCTGGGACTGGTTCACCGATCTCGGGATCGATCCAGAGAACATCCGTCGCCTCGAGCACTCGCCGGAGTCGCTCGCGCACTACTCGAAGCGCACCGTCGACATCGAATACAAGTTCGGTTTCGTCGGTGGCGACTGGGGCGAGCTCATGGGTGTGGCGAACCGCACGGACTACGACCTCAAGACGCACTCGGAGCACTCGGGCAAAGAGCTGTCGTACTTCGACCAGCAGTCGGGCGAGCGATACATCCCCTATGTGATCGAACCGTCGTTCGGGCTCACCCGCGCCCTGATGGCCTTTCTCGTCGACGCGTTCCACCAGGAGGACGTGCCGAACGCCAAGGGCGGAGTCGACACGCGTACGGTGCTGAAGCTCGACCACCGTTTGGCACCCGTGAAGGTCGCCGTGCTTCCCCTGTCGCGCAACGAAACCCTCTCTCCCACGGCTCGCGGGCTCGCCGACAGACTGCGCAAGCACTGGAACATCGACTTCGACGACGCACAGGCGATCGGCCGCCGGTATCGCAGGCAAGACGAGATCGGCACACCGTTCTGCGTCACCGTGGACTTCGATACCCTCGAAGACAACGCGGTGACCGTTCGCGACCGCGACACCATGCAACAGGAGAGAATCCCCCTTGATCAGCTCGAGGCATATCTCGCGGCACGCCTCATCGGCGCATAGGCAGGCTCAGTGACGAACGTCGCCCGCTTTCAGACGGCTGTTCGGAGCGATGCCGGGCAGCCGTTCGGAACGGATGAACGCATGAAACAGGAGAACGAATGACCACAAACGATGTTCGCGAAGACCGCGAGATCATCGCGCGCGTCAAAGACGATCTGACCGCCGTCGTCGATATCGCCGGCACGGAGCAGCTGCTCTCGGCAGACGACCCCGAGCGGCTTCGCGCACGTGTTGTGCAGCTCGTCGCCCGTGAGGCGGAGGCCCGTGGTCGTGCACTCCAGGTGGTGTTGTACGAGAACTCCGAGCGCTGGCCGCTGCTTGTGCACCCAGACGGCCGAGTGGACGAGGTCACCGTCGGGATCCCCGCTGCTGCTGCGCCTGCCGCACCCGCTCCTGCTGCTGCTGCTGCGTCGACGGCTGCCGTTCCTCCGCCCCCTCCTCCGGCGGCGGCGGCAGCGGCTGACAGCGCGGGCGAACCGCTGCCCGCCGCCGCACCAGTGCCCGTTGCACCTGAGCCCGTTGCACCTGGACCCGTTGCACCTGAGCCCGCGGTACCCGCGTACCGGCCGGCCCAGGCATCCGTCGGGCCCAACGGTCAAGCGTTGCCGACGCTCGACGACCTGCTGCGTTCCAGGCCTCAGGTCGCCAGCGGCCCGGCCAAGATGGGATGGCAGGGCTCGATTCACCGGATGACCGGTGGCGCGATCTCACCTCGTCCGGGAAAAGCCGAGCGATCTCGGCGCGAGACGATCGAGAACGTGCAGAAGATCTTCGCGGGTCCGCGCACGATCGTGATCGTGAATCCCAAGGGCGGAGCGCACAAGACCACGGCGACGGTTCTGCTCTCGGCGACGTTCGGCACCTATCGCGGCGGATCGACCCTCGCGTGGGACAACAACGAGACCCGCGGCACTCTCGGCTGGCGGGCGCAGTCCGCTCATCACCACCGCACGGCCGTCGACCTGCTCAACGATCTCGACCGGTTCGCGGATGCCCGCCGGGCACGTGTCGGCGACCTCGACAACTATGTGCGCGCCCAGGCGGACTCGCAGTTCGACGTGCTGGCCTCAGACGAAGACGCCGCCGCCTCGTCGACGATCGATGCAGCCGCGTTCAACCGGCTGCATGCGACGCTCAGCCGGTTCTACCGGTTGATCGTCATCGACACCGGCAACAACATGCGCGCCTCGAACTGGGAGGCCGCGATCGAGGCAGCCGACCAGCTCGTGATCGTGTCGACCGTGCGCGAAGACACCGCGGCAAGTGCTGCCTGGCTGCTCGACGGCCTGCGCGAGAAGGGCTACGGAGACAAGGTCGCACACGCCGTCACCGTGCTCGCGTCACCGTCGAAGAAGTCGGATGAGGCTCTTCAGCGGCGTCTGATGACCCACTTCCGTGCGCTGACGCGCGACGTGGTCGCCGTTCCCTATGACTCGTCGCTCGTCGACGGCGGCGCCGTGAACATGGAGGCACTGTCGCCCGAGACCCGCGAGGCGTGGCTGAAGGTGGCCGGCTCGATCGCCGCCGGACTGTAGGGCGCGCGGCCGCCTCAGGCACCGACCGCTACTCCTTTCGCGACGCGCCACCCTATTTCGTGTAGCGCATCACAAATCGAGGCGCGCGTGGCGAATTCGCCCCGCACCTCGACTGCGTGAGTCGCACGGTGATCGTCCATACAACCAGCAGCAAATTAATGGCTTTCGCGCTGACACGCGGCGGAATGGGCCTCGGATTGCTGGCCTTTCAAACAGCGACTCCAACCCGAGGGACAAGAGACTACTTATTTGCGCGCCGAGCGGCGTAATACGTAGCGATGTCAGCGGCGATCATCAGGACGGCTACAACCAGCAAGGCCGAGAACAGGACCCCCTCGGGTCGACCGATAAGGATGGTCAGGGCAATAATCAGAACGCCAAACTTCAGCAAAATACTGAGGATTCTCCTGGGCCTGCGGTTGAGTCTCATTACCTGTTCCTTGGGATCCAACGAGTCGATCGGGTTACACCCGGACAGGTCGCCAGACGGAGACGAAGCGAACTTGCTGGCTGGCGTCGCATATACGAACCGGACCACGACGCGGGTCAGCAACATTAAACATCTACGAGTTGACTACTCCGTAATATGACAGTCACGACAATGCTTCGGCTACTGCCCTACCGCGCTTAACGTTCAGATACCTCGCTTCGCCATCCACCGGTAAACGAAGAACGCGACGATCCCGAGCACGATGAGACTCGAGCCCAAGATCAGAAAAAGGGGTCGCCACTACTCTTCGCGCCGAGATCGAGAACACCCTTGATCGCCATGAGGATTCCCGCGGCGATACAAAGCCAAGGCATAACGAGGCGGAGAGGCCCATAGCGCCACTTGTATCTCCCGGGCTTTGACTCTGCGCTCTTGCCTTCCTCGCTCATCACTATTGTCGTTCCACGAGTCGTGGTTGACCGCCGATGTAGAGAAGTCGTCGTCGGTCACGGCAGCGCTCGTGGCAGTCACTCGTGTTGTTCCATATGGCGAATAGCTGTATGCGCCCTCGATCGCCGCCGGGCTGTAGGCCCCAGCCACGGCGGTTTTCAGTCCCACGCCGCCGTTCCTCGTTGGCGTGCGGCGGAACGCGACCGATAACGGTGGCCCCTTCCGTGTCATTGAACTTCCAGTTGTTCATCACCACCCGCCCCGAGCTGCGGCACGTGCGCACGAAGGTCCGCGCCCGAGACAGAACGGGTCACGCGAACGCGGATTCGGCACGCTGAAGTACGAGCGGCTCTTCCTCCACGATATCCCCGACGGGATCGAGCTGATCGAACGGGCCACGAGCTACCGGATCGAGTACAACAACGCCCGCCCGCCCGAGGCGATCACCTGGAACCGCCGGGTCAACCGTGCACCCCGCCAATCCCACCCTAATTTCCATCGTCACGTAGGGAGCCGATGCGCGTCGTCAGCCTGATGACCTGCCAGGTCACGGGGATCGCCGAGAGTGCGCTTCCACCCGCGATATACCACCCGGCCGGCTTATTTGCAAAGAGCACACAGGCCACGACGACGACGACTTGAACGAACAACAACGCAAGCCAACCCAACATGCGCTTTCTTGCCCGAGACTCTTCAGTCATTGACTACTCCAATTTGCTCGGCGCTACCAAGTACGCACAAATTGCTCAACCGCACGAATTTATGATGTCACCGACACTGTAGACAACACCCGTGACAGAGGCGATGAATCCAATCGCAGCGACGGCACCTAAGAAGAGCGTGGGGGCGCCCACGATCAATCCGATCGTGGACGCAGCGAGAGACACGGATCCGAGAACAAGAGTGAAAATTGCTCCTGCGCAATCAGTGCCCGTAGGGTCTTTCGCGTTAATCGGGTTGCAGGCGGCGTAGGAGTAGGGGTGCGCTTCCTGCCCGGAGGGGTCCATCTGCGTGAACCTGCCGATAGTGGCGTCGTAGTATCGTGCGCCGAGCTTGTACACGTTGTCAGACTCTTGGTAGCCGCCGATATAGCGGAGCCGGTTGTCGGTCACAGCAGTACTCGTGCCAGTGGCTTGCGTCTCTCCGTACGGCGAATAGCTGTATCCGCCCTCAAAGGCTCCAGTTTCGGAGAATATCCCGACGACGGAACCGAGGTGGTCCTTCGCGTAGTAGTACTCGGAGATTCCCTTGGCGTAGCCGACTGGGTCGTTGTCCGCGGTTCGGATGTATGAGACCGAACCCGCGCCGTTCGTCTCCCGTGTCAGGCCGATGGGCATGGTTCTGAACGTGCGGTCGTTTCCGATGGTGAGTTGTTCGGTGTTCCCTTGTCCGAAGCTGGTCACAGGGGTGCTGCCGATTGCGGTTACCTGCAGACGATCCCCGTAGTCGAACGTCGCACCGGTGGTGCCGTTGGCGGTTTGATTGCCAGCGGCGTCGTACTCCCAACTCGCGACGTCGGTGGTAGTCGAAACGAGTTGATGGGCCGCGTTGTAGGTGTAGTCGATCGTGGTCGTCGGGTGGCTAGGGAGACCCCGCTGTACTTGCTGAATGCGGTTCCCGGCGTTGTCATAGTCATAAGTCCACTGCTTATACATGATGCCTATACCGGGGAATCCCGCGGAGGAACTGGCCTGCGTAAGCCGGTTGTAGGAATCGTAGACGTACTGCGTTGTCGTATCAGCTGAGACGCCTTCCTCAACTGCTGAGAAGCGAGTTTGCACGTTGCTGCGGTCGTTGGCTGGAGAGGCTGTGCCGGCGCTGTAGCTGTAGCCGATGTCAACGCCGACAGTTCCGCCGGAGTCTTTTGCGGTGATTCGGGTGGGGCGTCCCGATGCATCGCGTTGCGTTTCCTGGGCAGCGCCGCCGGGAAAGATGCGCTTGGTTTCTGCGCCGTTGAGGTCATACTCGAATAGCACGCATTCCGACCCTGCAGTGGGAGCCCCGCTCGTCGGGCAAACCCCGTCATTGTCGCGTACAGACGTCAGCTGGTTGGCTGCGTCGTACCCATAGAACACGTGCTGGCCAACTTGTGGGTCTCGGAACGCGACCAGATTCCCGGTCGCATCAAGGTTGAGTTGAGTTTGTTGCACAAGGGACTCGCCATAGAGGTCCATGAAGTAACTGTCGGTGCGACCGTACGCATCGAAGAAGGATCTCCGCTCTCGGCCAGCGTTGTCCCATTCGTCCGCGACATCGCCGTTCCCGCGGTACGAGACGTGCTGCTCGTCGTTGTTCTCGTATGTGGTCTTGACGAGTCTGTCGAAGACGTCGTAGGCGTAGCCGGTCGTGTCACCGTTGCCATCCGTGACCGACGTCACTCGGCCGATCGAGTCATAGGCGTACGTTGTCGTCCCGAGCGGTGCGGGAGGAGTGACCGTGGCCAGGTTGCCATCGACGTCATAGGAGTACGCGGTGACGTTTCCGTTTCCGTCCTTGGCGGTGCACACTTGTCCGGCGAACCCACCACACACGGTGCGATCGCTTGTTTCATACGTGTATTCATGCTCCACGGCACCGGCAGTGGAGTTCGTGACTTTGGTGGGGTTACCGGCTGCGTCGTATTCGTAGGACTTCGAGTTTCCGGCGTCATCGGTGCTGCACTTGGCCAGATACGGGTGTCCACTTCCGCCGTTGGGACAGTCGACGCCCTGCGCATAGGCAGCGGTTGCCGCGGCGCCCGTGGGGAGGGTTGCGCTCGTCCGATTGTTGTTCGCGTCGTATTCATACGTGGTGGTGTTTCCGGCGTTACCGCCGCTTGCGAAGGCGTCCGTCGTCGTCTGCACGTCACTGTTCGATGTCCACGTCTGTGACCGCTCCCGGTCGAGGGGATCGATCGTTTTCACCACGCGACCTTCATTGTCGAATTCGAACGTCGAATCGTTGCCGTTGGGGTCGGTCACCACCGTTTGGGCAGAGCTATAGGCGAACCCGGTCACGATCCGGTCCGTGCTACCCGAGAGGCCTTCCCGAACCTCGGTGACCCGATGCTGAGCATCGTACGTGAACTCGGTGACCAGATCTTGCGGCTGTGATCCTCCCGAGAAGCTTGAGGAGATGCTCGCGAGCCGACCCTCACTGTCGTATGTATAAGTCGTTGTGAGGTTGCCGTCCGCGCCGACCACTGTTTCAAGTCGATTCTCGTTGTCCCAGGAGTATGCAACTGTTCGGCCGGCCGAATCTGCCAAGCCCGTGCGAGCACCGAAGTATGTGGTGATATTCACAGCACGACCCGCCGCATCAACCATGCCCTCAAAATCGCCCCAGGTGTTCCCGTCGTAGTCGATGCCAACACCGTTGCGATCAGTGTAAGTTGCTCTATGGCCGAAGTTGCCGAACGTGTATTTCTCCCCCGTCTGGTTCGAGGTCACAACCAGCTTCTGGTTCTGATCCTCGGTCAGGGTGAGGTTACTTCCCGGCGCGCTCTCCCACACGCCGCTCGAGTTCTTCGCAAACTCAACTTTGAATCCGTTGGCGGTCGTGAACGTCGCCGTTGTCTGATTGTTGAAGGTGGCCGTGAGATCGGGAACCGAGAAGTCCCAACCGCCGCCAAGTGCGCCGTCAAGCGACGATAGTCCGTTGTACACACGGCCGAGATCGATCCCAACACCCGGCCCGGCGATCGCAATATCCGATGATTCGACAAGCAGGTTTCCGTTGGCGATATTCACGCGCGCGGTCGACCTATCTCCCAGGTCGAATTCTTCAAACGAAAAATACGGCATGGAACCCAAACCGGGCGCACCCACAGGAGTGCCAGGTGGTGCACCGTGAGGACTGACCTCTCCGTCTGCATCGGGCGGCACAGTCGAATCACCATCCGGGGCGACAGGTTCGCTGCCCTCTTCATCGCCCGGCGGCACCACCTCTGAAGCCTCTGCCGACGGCGTCCATGGCGTGGAGGCCAAGGCCGACGATTCTGGCATCTCGACTGCAGGTTCTGCACGGTTTGATGCCGTCGCTGGCAATGACGCCGCGAGCAAGCTTCCTACACCGATAAATGTTCCAAGTGCGGTGTACAACGATGCTTTCCGAAACACAAAAACCCCCGTGGGTCCAATGGTGCCTGAGCGCAGCGTGCCCATCCTGTGTCATCGAGGTACTACCCCGCTACCGCGCACCAATGAACAACCGATGAATGGACTCCGTCGGCAGGGTGACGCAACGAGGGGCTACTCGGCGCGCTCGAGCGTGCCGATCTCTTCACCCTTCGCGTTCATGATCACGAGCGTCTCACCCTCGAGAGTGGCCGTCTTCATCTTCGAGAGCCAGGTGTCGACCCCCTGGCAGGCTTTCATCGTCGACAACAGATCACCGAATGTGGCCGTTTCGCCCTCGAGTTCGTAAGTCGTCGAGAACCCGTTGCAGCCGTCATGGCCCGTCGCGGTGTTGTCATCGTAGAGTTCGAGCCGTGGCTGACCCTTCTCGTCTGAGCCCCATTCGCCGATGACCGTCACCGGCGAAGAATCACCCGTCGAGCCGCCGGACGAGCCACCACCACCGGGCTGACTTCCCTGTCCGCACGCCGAAAGCGAGAGCACCGCTGCGGCAGCCGCCCCGATGAGAACGGCCGTGATACGTCGTTTGCGCGTTGCTGGAGCGATCATGCGTCGAGGGTATAACCGCATCATGCGTGTCGGCTGATGAGTGAACAGATTGAGAGGCCAACGCGCTGGACAGCCGCCTATGGGGAGAACTACCCCTCGAGAAAGGTTGCTGTGACCGATCGATGAACGATACCGTCAACATGTCCCCCTTTCCGGGGACATTTCTGCGCTCTGCTGGCACCTGGTCAGTGAGTGAACTTCTCGCACATTACCCCTGGGGGACACACGTATGCAGCAACGCGGTAGACGGCTACGCCGTTCATTGGCCATCGGCACAACAGCGGCTCTCGGGCTCGGCGGCATGCTCGTCGCCACGCCCGCCTTCGCCAACGAGAGCGAAGAGCTCGCCCCACTCAGCGGGTCGCAATACAAGGCGAATGCCTTCGAGCTTCTCGGCGAAGACGGCGTTCAGGCTGTTGCACAAAACGCTGACGGGCAGATCGTCGTGGTGAAGACCGTTGACTCCGACGTGGAGGCCGTCGACGAATTCGACGAGCGCTACGCGAACGTCGTCATCAAAGAGGTCAGCTCCGAACTCCGCGCGTACGACACAAACGACGTCGTCGGCGGAGCGGGCTATTTCACCAGAACGAGTGAAGACGCGCTATCTGGGTCGTCATGCTCCATCGGATTCACCGCATGGACACCGGCGGGCGACCCTGCTGTTGTGACCGCCGGTCACTGCACAGATAACGGCGACAACACTGTAACCGACCTCACGCTTCCGACCAGCGACATTGCCGGTGGCGCCCCCGAGGGCTCACCTGTGGTTCTTACGGCAGCCCTCGGAACATTCGGTTTCTCGCAGCACGGCGGACCGGACAACACCATCGGTACCAATGACCTTGATTCCATCGACGTTGCCGTGATCGACGTCGCCAACGGCAGCCTGAACCTCGAGCCAGAGGTCACGGACTGGTCCACGACCGCCGACCTCTCTGAATCGACGACCACGATCACCAGCGTCGGGTCCGCTCAGATCAACCAGCCGGTCGCCAAGAGCGGTCGCACCACCGGTAACACCACAGGCACCGTCACTGAGGTCAACGGCTGGGCAGAGATCGGCGATCGCATTGTCTATGGTTTCGGCTCGGAGCTCGTCGGTGGCCCCGGCGACTCGGGAGGGGCGGTGTACCAGGGCAACACAGCTGTCGGAATTCTCAGTGGGGGCTCAAGCATCGCTGAAGGCGACTCAGAGAACTTCATCTGGGCATCCGACTTGCAGAACAGCCTCGCCCACACCGGCGGCTACACCCTGCAGCTGCACGTCGACGCACCCGTGTTGACGAGCCCCGCTGACGGCGGCGAAGTGCAGACCGGCGCCGCGATCAGCGGAACCGGCCCCGCATCGACCACCATCGTCGTCACCCCGACCGGCGCAGAAGCGTTCGAGATCACCACGGATGCCTCTGGCAACTGGAGCTTCCCCGCCCCGGGCGCTACCGGACCATACAGCTTCTCGATTTTCGCGAAGAACGGCTTCAACGAGTCGACCGTCAACGAGTACGCACTCGACGTCGTTCCCGCTCCGCTGACCGCTCCGGTCATCACGAACCCCGCTGACGGCTCAGACGTCGTCACCGAGGTGACCGAGATCACCGGCACCGGCCGTCCCGGCGCCACGGTCACCGTCTCGGGCGACGTCGAGGGCACGGCTGTTGTCGGCTCCGATGGAACCTGGTCCATCGAGACAGACCTCGGCTATGGCAGCTACGAGATCACCGTTGTGCAGGCACTCGACGGTGAAACGTCACCGGCCGCAACAGCTGCGTTCGATGTTGTTCTCCAAGCTCCGGTGATCACGTCTCCGGCCGATGGTGCTGAGTTCGCCGCGGATGCCGCACCGACGACCGTCACCGGCACCGGCGTCGAGGGCGCGACCGTGACCGCCGCCATCAATGGCGTCGACCTCGGTTCGACCACGGCCGCCGAGGACGGCGCCTGGGAGCTCGCGCTCGCAGCGGGCGTCCAGACCGGCACGAACACGATCGCCGTCACCCAGTCGATCGACGGAGTCTCGTCGAGCGCACAGGTGTCGTTCGTCGTCGCGGCAGCGCCTGCACCGGCCCCGGCACCAGCGGGCTCTGGCACAGGCTCTGGCGACCTCGCCGAGACCGGTGCAGAGTTCACGCCGGCCCTCGGGCTCGCGGCGATGATGCTGCTCGCCGCAGGCGCATCGCTCGTTGTGATCCGCAACCGCAAGAGCGCTGCTTCACAGAAGTAGTCACTGACGCAGAAGGGGGTGTCGGGCACGTGCCCGACACCCCCTTCTGCGCGTCTGCATCACGATGCTCACGGCTTCTGACGAAAGCCTGCGCGTCGCACGCGCGATACGCTGAAAGGCGTTTGATCGTGTCGACGACCGCCGCGACGAGAAGGTGACATATGGACCACTCCCCGCCACGAGCATCCGGCTCGCCCAAGGTCGAGTTGCACATCCACATCGAGGGCACACTCGAACCCGACCTCATCTTCGAGCTCGCCGAGCGCAACAACGTGCGGCTGCCATACACCGACATCGACGACCTGAAACGCCGATACGAGTTCAGCGACCTGCAGTCGTTCCTCAACCTCTATTACGCGAACCTCACGGTGCTGCAGCACGCTGTCGACTTCACGGAGCTGACCGACGCCTACCTGGCAAGAGCGCAGTCCGCCGGGGTCAGACATGCAGAGATCTTCTTCGACCCGCAGGCCCACACCTCCCGCGGAGTGGAGCTCGGGACGGCGCTCGAAGGCGTCGCGACCTCGCTGCAGACGAGCGAAGAGCGGTTCGGCATCTCGACGGGTCTGATCGTCTGCTTCTTGCGCGATCGTCCACCCGCAGAGGCTCTCGATGTGCTCGAGCGGGTGCTGGCATCCGGTGTTCCGGTGCTCGGCGTCGGGCTCGACTCTGCCGAGGTCGGGTTCCCCCCATCGCTGTTCACCGAGGTGTTCGCCCGGGCGAAGGATGCCGGCCTGCGGCTCGTCGCACACGCGGGCGAAGAAGGGCCGTCCGGCTACATCGTCGAGGCTCTCGACCTGCTCGGCGCGGAACGGATCGACCACGGCATCCGCTGCCTCGACGACGATGCCCTCGTCGAGCGTCTCGTCACCGAACGAATCCCTCTGACGGTGTGCCCGCTCTCGAACGTGCGCCTTCGTGCCGTCGACATGCTGGCCGGGCACCCGCTGCCGGTGATGCTCGAGCGTGGGCTCGCCGTCTGCATCAACTCCGACGACCCGGCCTATTTCGGCGGCTACATCGACGACGTCTATAACGCGGTCGAGCAGAGCCTCGGACTCTCGGCCGATGCGCTCGACACGCTCACCCGCAACGCGATCACCGGCTCGTTCGCGAGCGACGAGCGCAAGGCGAGCCTGCTCGCCGAGCTCTCGTAGCCCGCCGTCTCTCTGAGAACCGCCCTGAGCGCCTCGCGCCACTCGATTTGTGATGCGCTACACGAGTTCGTGTAGCGCATCACAAATCGAGTGGCGCGGGGTGAACTGGCGGGAGCTCACGTCGCGCGACCCTGTGCGGCATCGGCCCCCGAGCGTACGGTGGAGAAACCGCACGCCTGAGAAACCGCACGCCTGATAGAGGAGCATGATGTCGATCACCGATCACGGTCCCAAACCGTTTGTCACGAGCATTGAAGACGCCACCCTGTCGAACACCGACTTTCGCGCCACCCTGTGGACGGGCAGGCACCTGCAGGTGACGGTCATGGCGATCGAGCCCGGCGGTGAGGTCGGCCTTGAGAAGCACGATGAGGTCGACCAGTTCCTGCGCATCGAGTCGGGGCAGGCGAAGGTGCAGATGGGCCCGAAGAAAAACGAGCTCGTGCACGAGTGGACGGCAGGAGCCGACGATGCGGTGTTCGTTCCCGCCGGCTCATGGCACAACCTCACCAACACCGGCGATGACACGCTGAAGCTCTATTCGGTCTATGGCCCCGCGGACCACAAGCCCGGAACTGTGCAGCACACCCCACAAGACCCCGAGTAGCCCGTGACCTCGCTATGGCTCGACAGGCATCCGGTCGTCGAGACAGACGTGCCCCGCGGATCGAGAAGGTTCGACGAGATCGTCGTGGGTGCCGGTCTCACCGGTCTCTGCGCCGCCGTGATGCTCGCGCGTCGTGGTCGCCGCGTCGCCGTTCTCGAGGCGCGGCGGGTTGGCGCGGTCGCCACGGGCAACACCACCGCCAAGCTCAGCGTGCTGCAGGGGTCGCGGCTGCAGCAGATCAAGCGGCGCAGCTACCAGAAGATCGTGCAGGCCTACGTCGACGCGAACCTCGCGGGGCAACGCTGGATGCTCGATTTCGCCCACGAGAACGGCGTCGCCGTGCAGAGGCGCGCGGCGGTGAGCTACGCGTCGACCCGTGAGGGTGTGCCGACACTCGAGCGCGAGTACCAGGTGGCGCGGTCGACGGGTCTGCCGGTGAGACTCTCGGCGGATGCCGGTCTTCCGTTCCAGACCTATGCGGCCGTCGTTCTCGACGGGCAGGCGCAGTTCGATCCCCTCGACGTTCTGGCCGCCCTGGCCGCCGAGCTCAGGCGCCTCGGAGGCGTCATCTACGAGGGTGTGCGCGTGACAGGCGCACGTGCGACCCGCCCGGTTCTCGTGCAGAGCACCGAGGGCGAGTTCGAGGGCGATCACCTGGTGCTCGCCACCGGCATCCCCGTCCTCGACCGCGGGCTGTACTGGGCGAAGCTCACCGCCAAGCGCTCGTACGCCATGAGCTTCCGGGTGCCCGGCGAGCTTCCGCCAGACATGTACCTCAGCGTCGACAGCCCGTCCAGGTCCATACGCACGACGCCGGATGCCGACGGCGAGCTTCTGCTCATCGGCGGCAACGGGCACGGCGTGGGCAGGCATCCGTCACCGGCGTCGCTCGTCGACGACCTGACCGAGTGGACGAACCGGCACTGGCCGGGCGGTGAGCGGACTCACGTGTGGAGCGCACAGGACTACGAGTCACCGCACGGTGTGCCGTTCGTCGGGTGGCTGCCTCGCGGGCGCGGGCGGATCTACCTCGCCACGGGCTTCGACAAATGGGGAATGACGAATGCGGCGCAGTGCGCACTCACACTGGTCGGCGACCTGCTCGGCGAGACCCCGGGCTGGGCGTCTGTGCTGCACAAACGGGTGACCACGCCGGTGGCCCTCGCCGTCGGCATCGGCATGGGCGCAGCCGTCGCCAAGCACTATGCCGTCGGCTATGCCCGTGCCCTCGGCAGGAGGCTGCCGGAGGATCCCCCGGCCGAGGGCACGGGCACGATGGGTCGCGAGGGTGTGATGCCGACCGGCGTCTCGACGGTCGACGGCATCACCTGTCGTGTGTCTGGCGTGTGCTCACATCTGCACGCGATCGTCTCGTGGAACGACCAGGAGCGGACCTGGGACTGCCCCGCCCACGGCTCGCGCTTCGCAGCGGACGGCAGCCTGCTCGAGGGGCCTGCGGCGAAGGGGCTTCGGCTGCGCTGAGCCCGATCGCCGCACATCCCCACGTCTGCACGAGCACGCGCCGAACCGCGGCGCCAGGCCGGCAATCGGATGCCGCGGCGTGGCGATGCAGACCCGCTTACTCCCCCGGGCGCACGATCACCTTCAGGCTCTCGGACTTCGTCGACTCTTCGAACGCCGCTGCGACGGCGTCGAGCCCGAAGCGGGCTGTGACGAACCTGCCCGTCGAGATACGCCCCGCGGCGGTGAGGGCGATGGCCGTCGGCCAGGTATTGGCGTACCGGTAGATTCCGGTGAGGGTGATCTCGAGGTTCATGATGTCGATCACCGGGAGCGGCATCTCGGTCGCGCCGAGCCCGACGAGCACCGCACGCCCGTTCGGACGCACGTTCTTGATGCCAGAGACCACGGCCGGCGTCGCGCCCGACGCGTCGATGAACGCATCCACCCCGAGGCCGAGTCCGGAGACATCCACAGAGCCGGCGTCGATCGTCTCGGTCGCGCCGAACGAGAGGGCGCGCTCCCGCCTGGCCGCATCGATGTCTGACACGATGACCTCTGTCGCGCCGAACGAGAGGGCGACCTGGGTGAGCATGATCCCGATCGGACCGGCGCCGGAGATGAGCACACGATCACCGGCTGTGACCTGGGCTTTGCGCACACCCTGGATCGCCACCGAGAGCGGTTCCATCAGAGCGGCGGCGTCTTCGGTCATGCTGTCCGGAATCGGATGGGCGAACACGGCGGGAACCGTGACATATTCCTGGAACGCTCCATCGACGGGCGGAGCGGCGAAGAACTCGACGCTCGGATCGAGGTTGTACACACCTGTGCGGCTCTGGACTGAGGTGAAGTCCGGGCGCTGCGGTTCGATGGCGACGCGTTCCCCCACTCGCGACGACGAGACGCCCTCGCCGACGGCAACGACGGTGCCGCCGCATTCGTGGCCGAGCACTATCGGCTTCTCGACGACGAAGTTTCCCAGCCTGCCGTCGTGATAGAAGTGGGTGTCTGAGCCGCAGATGCCCACAGAGCCCACCTTCACAAGCACATCGCCCGGCTGGGGATCGGGCACCGGCCGGTTCTGGATCTCGAGCTCGCCGGCTTTCAGCAGAACACTTGCACGCATGGTCGAGGGAATGTGCTGCACAGTGGGGCCTTTCTCTCTGGGTGACCTCTCACCGACGAGCGTTCACCCGGTTCGGACGCATTCACCCATCATGCCCGGTGAATGCGTCCGAACGGGATGCAATCGGTGGTCCTGCACCCCAACCGGGTCGTTATCGGCTCGATTCAGCGACGCAGCCGGCGGTAGGCCCGCGCGGACAGCGGCAGGAACACCAGCACCAGCACCAGAGGCAGCACCACCGCAAGGGTGAGCGCGTTCGACTCGAACCAGCCTCCCGTCAGCCCGGTGGGATTTCCGAACAGCTGTCTCGCCGCCGTCGCGGTGGCCGACACCGGATTCCATTGCGCGATGACCGCCAGCCAGCCCGGCATCGTCTCGGGTGAGACGAACACATTCGAGAGAAAGCCGATCGGCCACACCAGAACCTGGATCATCATGGTCGCACCAGGGCTCCTGAACGTCAGCCCGAGAAAGATGCCCACCCAGAGAAGCGCAAATCTCAGCCACAACAGCAGAGCCACGGCCAGCAACGCGGACCCCAGCCCGTTGTTCACCCTCCAGCCGATGAGCAGTCCACCGCCCATCAGAACCACGAGTGTGAGCGCCGAATAGAGCATGTCGGCCCCGGAGCGGCCCAGCACCACCGCCGCACTTGAGATCGGCATGGAGCGGAACCGGTCGGTGACGCCCTTCGCCGCATCCGCAGACATCGCGGCCATCGTGTTCTCAAGACCGAAGAGCATGGTGAGCGCGAACATGCCCGGCAGCAGAAAGCCCATATATGCTTCGGAGCCGGCACCCGGCACATCTATCGCTCCGCCGAGCAACAGGCCGAAGACCAACAGCAGCATGATCGAGAACAGCAAGCCGAAGATGAGGGATGCCGGCTGCCGCACCCAGTGAATCAGGTCTCGTTGGGTGATGATCCACCCTTCGCGAAGCGCGCTCATACGGACACCGTCCTTTCGTCAGCACCGGTCAGGGTGAGGAATACCTCATCGAGTGTCGGTCGCCTGATCGACAGGTCGTCGAGCACGATCCCCGCGCTGTCGAACTGCCGCACGGCCTCAACGAGTGACGCAGCACCGTGAGCGGTGGCGCTGGCCGATGCGGAGTCTGGATCTTCAGTGGCGATCGAACCGGTGACCCGCCCGATGATCTCGACGGCTTCAGCGAGCCTGGAGGGGTCCGAGACGCTGACCTCGAGCAGGTCTGGAGCCGTCTCTCGCTTCAGCTCGTCTGGCGTGCCCTCGGCGATCACCGCGCCGTGGTTCATCACGGAGATGCGATCGGCGAGCTTGTCTGCCTCGTCGAGATACTGAGTGGTCAACAGAACGGTGGTTCCGGCCGCACTCACCTCCCGAATGCCGACCCAGACCTCATTCCGCCCGCGCGGGTCGAGGCCGGTGGTCGGTTCGTCGAGAAAGAGCACAGAGGGCCGCAGGATGAGGCTGGCTGCGATGTCGAGTCGGCGGCGCATCCCCCCGGAATAGGCCGAGACCGCACGCGAAGCCGCCTCGATCAGCCCGAACTGGTCGAGCAGTTCGTCTGCGCGTGCGGTCGCAGCGCGTTTGCCCAAGCCGAACAGGCGCCCGAACATCACGAGGTTCTGCCGGCCGTTCAGAATCTCATCGACAGCGGGGCTCTGGCCCACAAGTCCGATCTCTCTGCGCACACGCGCCGCAGAGGTCCTCACATCGTGCCCTCCGATGGTCGCCGTTCCCTCATCGAATGAGATCAGGGTCGAGAGCGCCTTCACCGCGGTGCTCTTGCCTGCTCCGTTCGGCCCGAGCAGACCGTGGATGCTTCCGGACGTGACGGTGAGGTCGAAACCGTCGAGAGCTGTCACGTTCCGATATCGCTTGCCGAGGCCTGTGGCTACAAGCGAATGGTTCATTCGTTCCTCTTTTCTCTGTACAGCGTACAGCCTTGGGGGAAAACTATAGTGTACGCCGTACGGAAAAGCTAGACTAAACCTTCATGACCGAGTTCACCGGCGCTTCTGATCGCGACAACACCCTCGCGCTCCTGTGGCGCGAGCAACTGGGAGAACCGCGCGGGACCCGAGGACCTCGCCAGAAGGTGAGCGTCGACCAGATCGTCGACACAGCGATCTCGGTTGCCGACGACGACGGAGTCGAGGCCATCTCGATGCGCAAGATCGCTGAGCGCATCGATGTCTCGACGATGTCGCTGTACACCTACGTCGACTCCAAATCGGCTCTGATCGACCTCATGATCGATCGCGTCACGTCGTGGCTGCCACGAGAGCCGCTCGACCATCTGCCGTGGCGGGCTCGCCTGCAGCGCATCGCTCGCCAGCAGCTGGAGCACTACAGACGGCATCCGTGGCTGTTTCAGGTCAACACCTCACGCCCACCGCTGGGGCCGGGAATCTCGGACCAGTATGAGTATCAGCTCTCAGCGGTCGAAGGGATCGGCCTCACCGATCTCGAGATGGACGGCGTCATCACCCTCGTCGGCAGCTTCGTTGAGAGCACAGCGAGAGCCGAGGTCGACGCGCGGCGCGGCGCCAGTCTGTCAGGACAGAGCGACCTGGAGTGGTGGGAGGCGAACGCGACTGTGCTGGATGCCGTGATGGATGCCGAGCGGTTCCGTTTGTCTGGTCGCGTCGGAACCGCCGCCGGCGAGGCCTACCAGTCCCCCTCGAGCCCCGACTTCGGATTCGAGTTCGGGCTCGGCGTTCTACTCGACGGAGTCGAGCGCATCATCGAGCGGCGTCGGCACCTGCCGGATGCTCCGCAGTGAGGCCGGAGGCCTCTCTATGCCGGATGGCGCGACGTCAGGGGAGCTTCATCCTCGAGTCCATCCGCCCCGGTGCCATAACCGTTGCACCTGTGTGCGAGCTATGCGATAGGGTGAAGACCTACTTGTCACCAATTTGAGGGGTATTTCTTTGTCTGGAAACCTTATGAAACGTCTTGGCGGCGGCATCGCCGCCGTGGGACTCGCTCTCGGCGGCGTCGCGATCAGCTCGGCTCCCGCGATGGCAGCGCCTGCACCTGAGGCCACGATCGCCGTTGCCGACACCACGTTCACCGCCGGCAGCTGGGGCGACGGCATCGAGGTCACCGGTGAAGGCTTCCCGGCCGACACCGACGTCAGGGTCTACCTGGGCGCACAGGGTGAGAACGGCGGCGGCGAGATCGCCGGCGTCGACGTCACCACGGACGCCGACGGAAACCTCGTGGCGACCATCGTTCCCGATGCATCGAACCCGCCGGTCTCGCCAGACGAGAACGGCTTCCCGGTCTACGCCGTCAACTACTCGTACCAGGACGGCGAGGGCGAGTACGTCTTCGGCGAGGGCGTCGAGCTGACGATCCTCCCCGGAACCGCGATCACCGGCCCGGCCGAGGTCGACCCGCAGGCGCTGAAAGACGGCGTCGAGGCACAGATCGTCGGATTCGGCGATGACAGCACCGTGAGCGTCTCGCTCGAGATCCTCGACCCGGACACCAACGAGTGGACAGTGCTCTCGACCACCAACCAGCCTGTCGTCGACGGCGCCGGCGCTGTGTCGGTCACCGCTTCGTACACCGACGGCAGCCTCATCGAAGCCGGCCGCAGCTTCCGAGTCGTCGTCACAGGCGACACCTCGGGTGCCGTCGCGACCTGGTACTTCGTGACCGCTGGTGCCGTTGCACCGACTCCGGTCGACCCGGCACCTGTCGACCCGGCGCCCACGGCACCGGTCGATGGCGGCACCACTCCCGTTCTCGCCGAGACCGGTGCGAACGACCAGGGTCTGCTCGTCGGAGGAGGACTCGCTCTCTTCGTCCTCGCCGCGGGCGCTGCTGCTCTGATGGTTGCCCGTCGCAAGGCGGCACTCGAGAGCTAGTCAGGTCTGACAACCCGTACTGAACGGAGCCCCTCCGGTGATCACACCGGAGGGGCTCCGTCTCTGCGGGCACCTGTGCGCGGGCCACAGCTCACGCCAGAGCTCGCGCCACGGCCCGCGCCGCAGTCACCGCTGTTCGACGAGGGGAACACGGATGACACGGTCGCCGCCGGGGTCACCGCCCGTTCCCGTGGTGGCATCCGTGTTCGAGGTCATCAGCCACAGGGAACCGTCCGGGGCGACGTCGACGGTGCGAATGCGACCGTACTCGCCGACGAAGTGCGCAACCGGATCCCCGGCGGCGTTCGGGCCGTTCACGGGGAGCTGCCAGAGCCGCTCGCCGCGCAGAGCGCCCATCCAGAGCGACCCACCGGCATACACGATGCCCGATGGAGACGCTTCTTCTGGACGGAAGGTGAAGATCGGAGGCTGGCCGGTGTCGCCCTCGACGCCCTCGGTCTCAGGCCAGCCGTAGTCGGCACCGGGAGTGAGCACATTCACTTCGTCCCAGGTGTTCTCGCCCAGCTCCGACGCATACACGGTGCCATCGGGGCCGAAGGCGATCCCTTCCACGTTCCGATGCCCCGTTGAGAAGACGGCGGTGCCGAACGGGTTGTCCTCTGGGATCGAACCGTCGAGCGCCACCCGAAGAACCTTGCCGTTCAGCGAGGTCTCATCAGCGGCATTCTCGCGTTCACCAGCGTCGCCGGTTCCGATCCACAGGTATCCGTCCGGCCCGATCTCGAGCCGGCCGCCATGATGCCGGTCCGCCGTGCGGATGCCGTCGAGCAACACGCGCTCCTCGGTCAGGGAACCGAAGTCTTCGGCAATGCTCAGCGCGACGGCGCGATTGCTCTGCGACGACGACACGTAGGCGAACACGGTGCGATCCGAGTCGAATCCCGGAGACGCGGCGATCCCGAGAAGGCCGCCCTCTGCGCTCACCTCGACACCGGGCACAACACCGACGGTCTCGGCCTCACTGGCGCCCTCTGGCAGACGAAGGATCTCACCGGTGGTGCTCGACGAGATGAGCGCTGACCCGTCTGGCAAGAACGTGAGACCCCAGGGGGTCTCGAGTCCTGTGACGAGTTCTTCGGGTTCGCCGAGGGCGAGGTTTGCTTGCGCCGTCTGCGTCGGTGCACTGCTGACGCTCGGCGGCGAAGCCGAGCCGGACTGTTGCGGCTCACTCCCCGAACAGCCGGCGAGAATCAGAGCCAGAGCGGCTGCAGAGGCTGCCGCAGCTGCCAGAGACGTGCGGTTCGAGCAGATGCCTGCCATGTCGATCGCCTCCCGCTCTCTATGGTGACCCATCGGCGACGTCATCGGAATGGCACACGGCAACCCGCGCCTGGACTCAGTGCTGTGCGGAGCCACCCGCGCGCTCACGCACGATCTCGCGAAGCGCCGGTTCGAGATCGGGGCGCGAGAACCGGTACCCCGCCTTCTCGAGACGCGCCGGCACCACCCACCGACTTTTCAGCACGAGTTCGGTCTCGGTGCGGATCACTGCAGAGCCGACCTCGAGCATCCACCGCCACGCGGGCAGGCCGATGCGCACCCCGAGAACCCGGCGGAGCATCCGCATCATGCTCCTGTTGTCAGAGGGATTCGGTGACGACACATTGATCACCCCATTGATGTCGTCGCGCTCGCGCAGGAATCGGATGACGCCGAGCACGTCGGCGATGTGCACCCAGCTGACCTTCTGCCGCCCGCCGCGAGCGCCGACCTCGTGGAACGTTCCGGCGTCGCGCCTGGCCTTCGTCGAGGGCCAGCGACCGTCGAGCTGTGGACCGCCGAGCCCGAACCGGGTGAGCCGGATCAGCGGGAGGAGGGCGCTGCCATCGCCGAGCACGATGGCCATCCGCAGCGCGACGCGCCTGGTGCCGGGCAGGTCGGGTGAGAAGAACTCTCGCTCCCAGGCTGTGGCGATGTTCACCGAGAAACCGGTTCCGATGTCACCGTGATCCTCGGTCATCTCCCGGTCTTCTGCATGACGATAGATCGTCGCCGTCGACGAGTTGAGCCAGAGCGGTGGCGGGTTCTCGCACTGGGCGATCGCCTCGGCGATGGCGCGGGTCGTCTGCACCCGCGAGCGCAGGATCTCGGCGCGGTTCGCCTCGGTGTATCGGCAGTTCACGCTCTTGCCTGCGAGGTTGATCACGAGATCGGCGCCGTCGAGAAGGTCGGTGATGGCTGCGGTGTCGCCCCACCCGACGTCGGCGCCGTTTCGGCCGATCGTCGTCACGTCGGCGCCGTCGGCGCGAAACGCCGCCACCAGATACCGTCCGATGAACCCTGACGCGCCCGCGATGACGATTCGGTCTCTCATGGTCAGCCTTCCTTCTGTGCCTCGGGCGCGACCTCGTAGTGGAAGACGCCGTTGTACTCGTAGAGTGTTCCGAACACAGGATGCACGAGGGTCAGTGCAATTCGTTGCCCGATGCTCGCCGAATCCGCGCTCTCGATCAGTGTGACCACGGTGGCGATACTCCGAGGAAGCCGGCTGATGGTCTCAGCGGCAGACGCTTCATACGGCGACAGAGAGGCAGGCATGTTCTGCCACAACCCTATCCGAGCGGCCGGTAGCCGGTAGCCGCACATCCTCCCACCATGCGCTACTCCATTTGTGACGCGCGCCCCTATCTCGTGTAGCGCGTCACAAATGGAGTAGCGCGTGACGCCCGCAGCCCCTCACGTGTGCATCAGCGGCGGGCCGCTTTGGCGAGTTTCTCGTTCCGCTCCTTCTGCCTGGCCGCGACCAGTTGCTGCTCGCCCTTCAGCGTGGTCCGTGCGATCCAGTCGAGGATGCCGTTCGATTCGCCTTCGCGAAAGATCGTGCCGTAACGGATGCGGCTGAAGACGTCGCTCATTCTGGTGCGCAGGTATCGGATCGCGATGGCACCGAGCAGCCAGGCCGCGCCGAACCCGTTCGCGACCCCGACGACCGCGGCAAGCACGGTCACCAGACCGGAGCCGCTGATCGCGGCCCACACGATGACCGCCACCGTCGGCAGCACCGTCAGGCTCAAGGCCGCGATGACCACCCACACGTGAAGCGAGATGTTGCCATTGGCGTCGTTCGGGCCGACACGACGGCGCGGGTCGACACCGGGAGAGACACCGACCGCCGAGGTGAGAACGGCGGCACCGGCAGCGGCGCCGATCGTCGCCGGAATCGCCGCGATCAGATACGGAACCGCCCACCACGCCTGGCCGATCAGAAGGAACACCACCGTAACGAGAACCGCGCGCGGCAGGAACACGATGACCATCGCCCATTGGCGACCGCGAACATCCGATCGCACCGAGGTCTCGTCTTCGCCGACGACGTTCTGCCAGACAGCCGATCCATCCTGGCCATAGAGGTTGCATCCGCTGAGACCGAGCATAAAGGCGACGATGACCCCGGAGAACGCCGCGACCGGGGCGGTATAGCCGCCGAGCAGGGCGAAGATGCCGATCGCCACACCCGTCCAGACCGCCGTTGAGCTCTCGAGCGCACGCCACGCGTCTCGTCGCCACTGCCGCACCTCTTTGAGGATGACCGCTCCGGTCTGCGTGGCCGGAATCATCCCGCCGCCGGCGACAAGCCTGATGGAGCGAGGCCGCCCTCTGCGGTGCACAACGCGCGCGGAACGCGGAACCAGGAGCGCAATGGTGGCGATCACAAGAAGCAGGTCGAGCGCGGCGAGTGCGAGCAGAAGCAGCAGCGCATTGCCCCACGAGCCCGCAGCGGCCTCGTCGATCGCCAGCAGGGGCCAGGATGTCGGAAAGGCGTTGAGCACGTCGGTGATCGGCCCGGGCGGCACACCCTGCGACAGCAGCAGGGGAACGCTCTGCACGGCCACCGAGACGATCATCCAGCCGGCGAACATCGCGGCGAACATGATGCCGAACTGCACACCGGCGATCTCGATGCCCAGCTTCGTTCGCATCGCCGCGCCGAGCAGGCCATAGACCAGGCGCGACAGCGTGATGATGAGAATCCAGCTCAGCACCGCGCCGAGAACCGCGATGACGATGGTGGCCGGGGCGATGACCGCAGCCTGCCACGACGACGCGAGAAGGGCCAGCAGCACAAACCCAGACGCGATGCTCACAAAGACGCTGGCGAGCAGACCGCGCCCGACCGTCGCCTTCGACAGCGGAAGCAACGAGAAATAGTCGGGGCGCAACACACCCGCCCCGCTCATCAGAACGGGCCCGACCATTCCGCCGACCATCCAGACGGCGAAGCCCAACGCCAGAACCGAGTGACGAACGCCTTCGTCCGGCACGATGGCGGCTGCGACCCAGGTGGCCATCACAAATAATGCGCCGATGATCCATCCCGCTTTGCGCAGTCCCGCCGAGCTGTTGCGGAGCATCGCGAACTTCAGAGAGATCATTGCCCGATCCACGTCAGCTCCTCTTCGTCGATCGGAGCGGCGCCGACAAGCTCGACGAAGCGGTCTTCCAGGCTTGCGCCTGCCCGCACGTCGTCGAGAGGCCCCTGTGCGACGACAGTTCCGTTGGCCACGATCGCCACCCGATCGCAGAGCTGCTCGACGAGGGCCATCACGTGGCTCGAGATCACCACAGACCCTCCCGCGTCGGCGAAACGACGCAGGATGCGGGTCAGCACGCGGGCCGACACCGGGTCGACGGCCTCGTACGGCTCGTCGAGCACCAGCACTCGAGGGGTGTGCAGCAGGGCTGTGGCGAGACCGATCTTCTTGCGCATGCCCGTCGAGTACTCGCCGACCAGGGTGCCGAGCTGCTCGGCCTCGTCGAGTTCGAGAACGCGCAGGAGCTCAGCGGTGCGCGAGGCGACGATCTCTTTCGGCATCCTTCTGAAGCGACCCCAGTATGTGAGCAGCTCCCCGCCGGTCAGACGCTCGGGCAGAGCGAGACCGTCGGGAAGAACACCGAGCCGGCGCTTGGCCTCGATCGGGTCCGACCACACGTCCACGCCCTGCACGAATGCCCTCCCCGCCGACGGGCGCAGCAGGCCGACGGCCATCGACAGGGCAGTGGTCTTTCCCGCGCCGTTCGGGCCCACCACTCCGAAGAACGATCCGTGGGGAACCGTCAGATCGATCCCGTCGACGGCGACCTTGTCTCCGAAGACACGCCGCAGGCCCCTCAGCTCCAGCGCCCACCCGGTCGAGCTCGTTGTGTTCTCAGTCATGTCGTCCAGCGTGGCGGGGTGGCTGCTCGACCGCATCGGCCGACTGGCCAGAACCGATCGACGACCGGCCACGATGCGCGACGCACGCTCATCACGCGGGTGCGGCATCCCTATCATTGGACCATGGAGACGGCGTCGAACGTCACGATCGAGCCTGCCTGGCACGGTCTCGGCCGACGTCTGTCGCCGTTCGCCGTCTCTCGCAGTCCCGGCGAGTGGGGCAGCGACACGGTGTTCTTCGCCCTCGCACTCGTGCAATGGTGGGTGAACGGCCTTCCCGAGATTCATCCGCAGATCGCTGACTGGTTCTGGCCGATCGACCGGACCGTCGGCTTTCTCGCCTGCTGCCTGCTCTGGTGGACGAGACGCTACCCGGTGGTCTGCGCGCTGCTGTTCATTCTTCCGGGCTCGATAGCGATCACGGCGGGTCTTCCCACCCTGATCGGCGTCTGTCGCGTCGGCCTCCTGGCCGCCAGGCCGGCAACGGCCCTGCTGATCACGGCCGTGCACATCGTCTGTGCGCTCCCCTATCACCTGGTCGCGCCGATCCCGGCGATGCCCTGGGAGATGTGGGTCGTGGTGATACCGCTGCTCTACGCCCTGGCGCTCTGCATCGGCTTGCTGGGCCGCGCGCGGCGTCAGGTGATCGCCGGGCTGAGGGAGTCGGCGGCGCGTGACCGTGAGCGATATGAAGAGCAGCTGATCAGCACCCGCCGCGACGAGCGGGAGCGCATCGCCCGCGAGATGCACGACGTGCTCGCCCACCGCATCTCGCTTCTCTCTGTGCATGCCGGTGCGCTCGAGTTCAGAGCCGGCTCGACGGCTGCGCTCACTCCGGACGAGGTTCAGGCCGCCGCCCGGGTGATCCGCGAGAACGCCCATCTCGCCGTCGAGGACCTGCGAGAGCTTCTGGCGCTGCTCAGGGCCGACGGAGACGAACTCGGAACGGGCAGACCGCAGCCGCGCCTCGCCGATATCGGGGGACTCGCCGCCGAGGCCGCCGCGGCCGGCCAGCAGGTCGACCTCTCGATCGACGTGGATGCCGCCGGGGTGCGTGAATCCGTGCAGCGAACGATCTATCGCGTGGTGCAGGAGTCCCTGACGAATGCCCGCAAACACGCTCCCCTCGCGCGGGTGCGCGCGCAGGTGACAGAGAACGACAGCAGCATCCGGGTTCTCATCGACAACGCGGTTCCCGTCGGGGTCTCAGACACCGACCTGCCCGCGGGCGGCAGCGGATTGATCGGCCTGGCGGAACGCGTCCGCGTCGACGGCGGCACCCTCGTCTCTGGCATCGAGGGCGGGCGCTTTCGCGTGATCGTCGATCTTCCGGCAGGAACACGATGAGCGGCGAACGCGTCTCGGTTCTGCTCGTCGACGACGACCCGCTCGTTCGCGCCGGCCTTCGCCTGATGTTTCAGGGGCATCCGCGTGTCTCGGTCGTCGGCGAGGCGTCCGACGGCGACGAGCTGATTGCCGCTGTGCGGACGACACGTGCGGACGTGGTTCTGCTCGACGTCCGGATGCCTCGAATGGACGGCGTCACTGCCCTTCGCGCCCTGCGCGCCGAAGAGCGTGATGCGCCGGCGGTCGTGATGCTCACCACGTTCCGTGCCGACAGCGTTGTGCTCGATGCGCTTCGGGCCGGTGCCGCCGGATTCCTGCTCAAGCACACGCCTCCCGAAGAGATCCTGGCCGCCGTGACCACCGCCGCCACGGGAATGCCGACGGTCTCGCCGAGCGTTCTCGGGCAGCTCATCGACCATGTGAGAAGGAGCGGGAACGAGACGTCCGCCCCCGTGCAGAACCGCCTGGGAGAGCTCACCGAGCGGGAACGAGACGTTGCGCTCGCCGTCGCGGACGGACTGTCGAACGGCGAGATCGCCGAACGGCTCTATCTCTCGGTGGGCAGCGTGAAGGCGCACATCTCGAGCGCTCTCGCGCGCCTGGGGATCGACAATCGCGTGCAGCTGGCGATCATCGCCCACGAATCACGGGCCCGGGAGTGAGTGGTGTGCGGTCGAGCCCTGCTGGCGGAAGAGCCCGACCGTGGTCGAGCCTGCGGAGCATCCTTAACCACGCGCTACTCCATTTGTGACGCGCGCCCCTATCTCGTGTAGCGCGTCACAAATGGAGTAGCGCGTGATGATCGCAGCCTTCAGGGGCGCATCAGGCGCATCAGGGGCGCAGCAGGGGCGCGGCGAAGAACGCGAGCTCGTGCTCGGCCGCCAGCCGGAAGGCCTCCTTCATCGCAGCCCGGTTGTCCCGTGTGGCTGCCGCAGCGGCGTCGAACACGATCTGCACCGCTCGACGGGTGTTGTCCGCGAACACGGCATCCGCATAGGCATCGAGCCACGGCGCGTACGGATGCTCCGCAGACGACATCGTGTGCAGCCGTGTGCCGACATCGTGATAGAGCCAGAAACACGGGAGCAACGCGGCGACGAGCACGTTGTAGTCCGAGCGCGCGACCGCCGCGAACAGGTGATTGAGATAGGCAGTGGTCACGGGACTCGGCAACGCTTCGACGACGCCACCGTCAGCCGAGAGAAAGCTCTCGTGGAGCTGAAGCTCGGCCACGATCGCACCCCTCGCGCTGTCCGCCCAGAACGCCTGCTCAGCCTGTGTCGGTGCGAGCCTGCTCGCCTCGGCCAGTGCTCGTGAATAGTCGCGCAGATAGAGGGCGTCCTGGGCGAGGTACCAGAGGAACGCCTCACGGTCGAGGGTGCCGTCCCCGAGGGCGCGCACGAAATCGAGCTGGTCGATCTGCCCGCGGATGTCGTGGATGTCGGCCCACCACTGCTCGGCGAGGTCATCGGCGCTCGCCTGCGCGATGCCTGCACGCTCCCACAGGTCTGCGAAGTGACTGATCGGGCCGTTGCCCTCACCGACGGCGAGCGATTCCCCGGAGGCTATGCTCTCGGTCAGCCATGCCTTCGCCCGTTCCAGGGCGGGCTCCCAGCCGCCCAAAACCGGGTGGAGCGTCGCGAGCGCCGATGACAGGGAGCATCCGGTTCCGTGTGTGTTGGCCGTCGCGATCCGCGCACCGGTGAACTCGACACGGGTCCGTTCCCCCGCGAGCCGGCCCGCGGCATCCACGAGAGCGTCGGGAACGCTCTCTCCGGCGAGGTGTCCGCCCTTCGCCAGCACCGTCACGCCATACCGCTCAGACACACGGTGCGCTTGCTCGAGCACGCCTGCCCAGTCCGCCGCGACGGGCTCATCGGCGAGCACGGCGAGCTCGGGGATGTTCGGCGTCACCAGGTCTGAGAGCCGCACGAGCTCGCGCAGCGCTCTCTCCGCCTCGCGGTCGAGCAGCCGGTCACCGCTCGTCGCGACCATCACCGGGTCTATAACGACAATGGGCGGGCGAACACGGCGCAGCCAGTCACCGACGGCCGCGACGATTCCGGCGTCTGCGAGCATCCCGATCTTGACGGCGTCGATCTCGACGTCGTCGCTCACCGCGTCGAGCTGCTCGACGAGGAACGACACAGGCGGCAGGTGCACCGAGCGCACACCCTGTGTGTTCTGGGCGACGAGCGCCGTGACGACCGCCATGCCGTATCCGCCGTGTGCGGCGATGCTCTTGAGGTCGGCCTGGATGCCTGCACCCCCTGTCGGGTCTGTGCCCGCGATCGAGAGCACACGGGGCACACGGAGAACAGGGCCCGGCACAAGGGCAGACCGGGCGACGCCCGTCGAAAGGATGTTGTTCATGCAGTCGTTCCCTCTTTCCATGCTGTGACAAGATGAGCGGCCGCCGCCCTCGGATCGTCGGCCGCGCAGATCGCCGACACGATGGCGGCGCCGGCGGCGCCCGCTGCTCGAAGCCGGGGCAGGTCGCTCGCGTTCACCCCGCCGATCACAACGGCGGGCAGAGTGGTCGCGGCGATGAGCCGCGCGGCGGCGCGATGCCCGAGTGCCGCGGGCGCGTCCCGTTTGGATCTCGTGGGATGCAGCGCCCCGATACCGACGTAGTCGACGACACCGGGGTGGGCCGCGGCGTCGCGCAGCTGCTCCGGCGTCGCGGCACTCACCCCGATCACCGGTTCCGGCCCGATGAGCTGGCGCACGAGAACTGCGGACAGGTCTGATTGGCCCACGTGGACACCCGTCACACGTGCCCCGGAGGCGCGCGCCGCCTGAAAAACGTCGACCCTGTCGTTCACGAACAACGACACGCCGTCTGGGATCAGCTCCGCGATCCGCAGCACGGTGTCGAGCATGTCGCGCGCCGAGGCATCCTTCTCACGCACCTGCACAGCTGTGACGCCGCCTGCGACGGCCTCTGCGACCGTGTCGTCGATCGCGCGCCCGGCAGCGAGCGACTGCCCCGAGTCGGTCACCAGATAGAGCGAGAGGTCGGCGTTCCGCACACGGGTCATAAGAACGATGCCCGCTCGGCGATGACCTCGGCGTCGACGGAAGCGAGCGCGTCGATGAACGCCACAGCGAAGCTGCCCGGCCCGGCAGAGCGGACGGCGGCGATCTCGGCGGCGACACCATAGACCGCTGTCGCAGCAGCGGTGGTTGCCAGCCGGTCGTCGTCGAGAGAGGCGAACGCAGCCATCACGGCTCCCAGAGCGCACCCTCCTCCGGTGATTCTCGTGAGAAGCGGATGCCCGTTGCCCACCCTGATCGTGCGCCGGCCGTCCGAGATGAGGTCGACCGGTCCAGAGATCGCGACGACGGCACCGCTTGCGATCGCGAGCCCTCTGGCGTGCTCGCCGGCGGCATCCACTTCGTCTGTGCTGTCCGTTCCACGACCGCCGCCCCCGGCGCCCGCGAGTGCGAGGATCTCTGAGGCGTTGCCCCGGATGATCGTCGGACCCGCATCGACGAGGCGATGCGCGAGCGCGGTGCGCACCGGGAGCACACCGACCGCGACAGGGTCGAGAACCCACGGTGTTCCCACATCGACGGCCGCGGCCGTCGCTTCGATCGCCGCCTCACGCTGCTCCGTCGTCGGTGTGCCCAGATTGACGAGAAGGCCGGAGGCGACGCGAGCGAAAGCATCGGCCTCGTCGGGGATGTCGACCATGGCGGGCGACGCTCCGATCGCGAGCAGTGCGTTCGCCGTGACGTTTGTGACGACGCTGTTGGTGATGCACTGCACGAGCGGTGGATTCCCCCGCAATCGGGCGAGAGCACGTTGGGTGAATGAAATGAGGTCTTCTGGCGTGCGCGACATACGCGACATCCCTTCGCTAGTCCGAACTAGATCAGGTTCGACGGGTGTGTTCTCAGCCCTCGCGGGCACCCCGTGTCACAAGTGCTCTCCAGTCTAGGCACTCTTTCGTTGTGGCTCATCCGAACCGCGTCTGCTGCAGGCTCGACGAGCCCCCGTAATAGTTCGTTGTTCCCATGAGCACACGGTGACCGAGGCGACGTTGGCTCATAAACCTCGGGCGACCTCACCGGCGCAGGGCTACCGATCCACGGTCCCTCGGCTGCGCATTCAGCGAGACGCGGAACTCACGTGGCGACATCCCGACAACACGCCGAAAAGCGGTGCTGAAGGCACTTTCGGACTGGTATCCGATGGCCCCTGCGATGGCCGTGAGGGAGTCCTGCGTGCGCAGTGCGCCACGCGCTAGCTGCATTCGCCACTCAATGAGGTAGTCCAAAGGAGGTCTTCCCACTCTGGCTCTGAAGGTCGCCGCGAAGGCTGACCTCGACATCATCGCAATTTTGGCGAGCTCTTCGAGCGTCCAGCGATGGCGCGGCTCAGCATGTATAGCGCGTAACGCTGCCCCGATCCCATCGTCGGAGACCGACGCAAGCCATCCCAGTGGCTTATGGGACGAACCGGCGTGCGACCTCAGCATATGCACCAGGAGGATCTGGGCCAGATGCTCAAGGACAAGAGACCGGCCCGGCTTGTGCGTCTCAATCTCGTGGACGAGAAGGGTCGCGATATTCCAGAGCAGCCTTCCGTCAGTGTCGTCTGCTTTCACAAGCATGGCCGCGGGAAGGGATGAAAAGAGGGTCGATGCATCGGAATCTTGAAACGTGAAGTCGACGCTGCAGGTGTACGTGACAGAACCTTGAGAAATCTCGGACCCGCTCGCGGAGACTTCCTTGCCGACCGGCCCGTTCGAGTCGCGAGCTCTGGCTGCCTCAATCGAGCTTCCGAGGCCATAAGGGGGCGGATTTCCGAGAAGATAGAAGTCTCCAGCGCTCAGGAAAAGTGGTTCCAGTCCGTCGACGCACAGCCAGCACTCGCCGTGCACTATCACGCCGAGCTTGACGTGCGGGAAGGGCGAGAACTGAGCCCTCCAGGGCGCCGTCGCGCGGAGTGGGACGGGAACAACGGTCTGGGGTCGCGCCAACGCCAGGACATCACGGAAGGGGTCATGTGCATCGAGGAGGACCTCAGCGCTGGACGATCGATAAGAAATACTGGATTCCACGTTATGGACTATACGCCCAGCGCGGGGAATGATGGGTATTGGCAACAGCCGCAAGAAGTATCCATCACGTTTTATCGAAAGGACGACATGAAAGCCACACTCGGGGACAAGGTCATCGCGACTGCGGACGCCAAAGATCTCGTTATGATCGAGGGGAACTGGTATTTCCCTCCGAGCTCTATCACGTGGTCGGCGCTGGAATCGAGCCCAACGGTGTACACGTGCCCCTGGAAGGGGCAGGCCGAGTACTACTCCCTCGTCGGCGGCCCGAAGGATGTCGCTTGGGCGTACGTTGCACCCAACGCGGATGCCGTCAAGCAGGTCGGCAGAGACTTTTCCAAGTTCGTCGCGTTCGATCGCGCCGTCGTCATCAGCGAGTAGCCCGTCGTAACGGTCAGAGGTCCTGGCACGCCGCATTCCCGCGGGCCAGGGGATGAACGCGAAGCGCCTCAGAACCGCTCGATGATCGTTGCGTTGGCCATTCCTCCGCCCTCGCACATGGTCTGCAGGCCGTAGCGGCCGCCCGTCGCCTCGAGGTGATTCACGAGAGTTGTGAGAAGGCGGGTTCCGGATGAACCGAGGGCGTGGCCGAGTGCGATCGCGCCGCCACGAGGGTTGAGCTTGGCCGGGTCCGCGTCGAACTCGGCTGCCCACGCGAGTGGCACCGATGCGAACGCCTCGTTCACCTCATAGGCGTCGAGATCGTCGAAGACGAGCCCCGATCGTTCGAGGATGCGCCTGGTGGCCGGAATCGGACCGGTGAGCATATAAAGGGGATCGTCTCCCACGACAGAGAAGCTGTGGAACGCGGCACGCGGGGTGAGACCGAGCCGCATGGCCATCGACTCACTCATGATGAGCGTGCCAGACGCCCCGTCGGTCAGCGGAGAGGAGTTGCCCGGCGTGATCGACCAGTCGAGGTCGGGAAAGCGCTCGGCGAGATCCTCTGTCCTGAACGCAGCGGCAAGGCCCGCCAACCCCTCGACGGTCGTCGTCGTCCGGACCGTCTCATCACGGGCGAACATCACCTCGGCGCCATCGGCATCCGTGACCGGCACGGCGAGTATCTCGGCGTGGAACGCACCGCTCCCGGCGGCCTCTGCCGCGCGACGATGTGACTCGGCTGCGAACTCGTCGAGCCGGCGACGGCTGAAACCCCACCGCTTCGCGATGAGCTCCGCTGACACACCCTGGTTCACGAGCCCGTCTGGAAAGCGGCTTCGTACGCCGCGCCCATAGGGAGTCCCGCCGGCGGCGGCCGTGCCGAGCGGCACCCGGCTCATCGACTCGACGCCCGCGGCGATGACGATGTCATACGACCCAGCCATCACACCCTGCGCGGCGAACGTCGCCGCCTGCTGGCTCGATCCGCACTGCCTGTCGATGGTCGCGGCCGGCACTCTCGTGTCGAAACCCGCCGCGAGCATGGCGTTGCGCGCGACGTTGGCGCTCTGGTCGCCGATCTGGCTGACGCATCCGACCAGCACATCGTCGACCTGCGCGGAGTCCAGCCCGTTGCGCTCGATCAGGGCAGACAGCACGCTCGCGAGCAGGTCGGTCGGGTGGGTGCCCGAGAGCGCCCCGCCCCTCTTGCCCTTGCCGGATGCCGTGCGGATGACGTCGACGATGACCGCGCGTTCCATGATCGTGCCCCCTATGTGGTCTTCGGAACCCTGACGATGAGCGCGTCACCCTGCCCGCCACCGCCGCAGAGGGCGGCAGCGCCGATGCCCCCGCCGCGACGGGCGAGTTCGAGTGCGAGGTGCAGCACGATCCGGGAACCCGACATTCCGATCGGATGCCCGATGGCGATCGCGCCGCCGTTCACGTTCACCCGTTCCGCGTCGATGCCGAGGTCGGCTGCCGAGGCGAGACCGACAGCGGCGAATGCCTCGTTGATCTCGACCAGGTCGAGATCGGCGGGCTCGATCCCCTCTCTCTCGCATGCGACCCGGATGGCGTTGGCCGGCTGATGCTGCAGGCTCGAGTCTGGTCCGGCCACCATTCCCGCCGAGTGGATCTCGGCTATCCAGTCCAAGCCGCGGGCCTCTGCCTCGTCTCTGCTCATAAGCACAACGGCGCAGGCGCCATCGGAGATGGGCGACGAGTTGCCCGCGGTCACCGTGCCGTCTGCCCTGAATGCGGGGCGCAGCCCGGCAAGGGCCTCAACGGACGTGTCGTCGCGCACGGCCTCGTCACGGTCGAACACAACGTCACCGCTCCGCCGTGAAATCGTCACCGGCACGATCTCGCCGACGAAGCGTCCCGCACGATGGGCGTCTGCCGCCCGGTGATGCGACCGCGCCGCGAAGGCATCCTGCGACTCACGCGAGAGCGGGTGCGCATCGTTGTGCTTCTCGGTCAAGAGACCCATCGACTGCCCGGTGTAGACGTCGAAGAGGCCGTCGACCTCCATGTGGTCTGCCATGGTGATGGCGCCGTATCTCTGGCCGGCCCGCGAGCGCAGCTGCAGGTGCGGGGCCTGGCTCATCGACTCCTGCCCGCCGGCGACCACAGTCGAATACAGGCCGGTGCGGATGAACTGGTCTGCGATGATGATCGACTGGATGCCAGAGAGGCAGACCTTGTTGACGGTGAGCGAGGGCACCGTCATCGGCACACCGGCCGCGACAGCCGCCTGCCGCGCGGGCATCTGCCCGGCACCGGCGGTCAGCACCTGGCCCATAATGACCGCATCGACGGAATCAGGGGCGATCGCGGCCCGCTCGAGCGCCCCGGCGATCGCCATGCCTCCGAGTTGTGCTGCCGAGAAGTCCGTGAGCGATCCGAGCAGTCGCCCGACCGGTGTTCGAGCTCCGGCGACGAGAACAGTTGTGGTCATCGATGATCCGCCTTCCGTGTGGTAGCCCTGCGTCTACTGCGGGGCCATTCGCAGTGCGCCGTCCATGCGGACCACCTCGCCGTTGATGTAGTCGTGCTCGACGAGCATAAGCACAAGCTGTGCGTATTCGCTCGGCCGGGCGAGGCGTTGCGGAAAGGGGATGCCCGCGGCGAGCGATCCGACGACCTCTGTTCCGAGTGAGGCGAGCATCGGTGTGTCGACGATGCCTGGCGCTATCGTGTTGACCCGGATGCCCGAGCGGGCGAGATCGCGGGCGGCGGGCAGGGTCATGCCGACGACGCCAGCCTTCGACGCCGAGTAGGCGACCTGGCCGATCTGGCCCTCGTAGGCGGCGACCGAAGCCGTGTTGACGATGACACCGCGCTGCCCGTGCTCATCGGCGCTCTGCTGCGCGATCACTTCTGCGCCGAGCCGGAGCACGTTGAACGTGCCGAGAAGGTTGACCTCGATGGTCGTGCGGAACACCTCGAGCTCGTGCACCCCCTTCGACGAGAGGATGCGTTTCGCCGGGGCAATCCCCGCGCAGTTGACCACCAGTCGCAGCGGCTTCGTGTCGTCGATGGTGTCGAGCGCTGCCCGGACATCTGCCTCGCTCGTGACATCTGCGGCCGCATAACGGATGCCATCCGCCCGGCCGGCCTTCTCGATCTGCGCAGGCAGGTCGAGTCCGAGCACCGTGGCTCCGCTGGCGACGAGTTCACGAGCGGTTGCCGCGCCGAGCCCTGAGGCGGCGCCGGTGACGACGGCGGTGATTCCCTGGAGTCTCATGGCGCTCCCTTCGACTGTCCGGTGCGACGATGCACCGATGCGGTTCAGGTTACGCGATGCGCTCCAGTCCTTCCGCTTCCGAACGATCCTCTGACGACAACGCCGGTGTCTGCGTCTGTGTCTGCGTCTGTGTCGAGACGATCGAGCAGTCGAGGGCGCACGACGATCCCCGAGGGCAGTCGGGGGATGCCGAAGATGCCTTCGTCGACTGATCGTCCCTGTTCTGTCGCGTGACGCACCGGCTCCCCTGTGAGGTCCGCGTGGCGCTTGCAGCATCCGAGCCCCGCGCACCCGACGGGCACCTGCGGTCAGGTGGTGCGCGTCATCCGGTGTTCGCGTATTTTCGTCGCCGAAGCCAACCGGGTGCTCTCACCCTGGGCTTTCCCCGGATGAACTCGATGCTCCACTGCCCGCGTTCGAGCATACGATGGTGGCCGTAACAGACGAGGACGCCGTTGTCGGTCGCGGTGTGGTTGTCGTGACTCCACTCGACCACATGATGCGCCTCGCACCCGATCGCGGGGAAGCCGCATCCGGGGATCAAGCAGGTTGTGCCGTCGCGGGCGACGATGCCCAGCCGCTGCGCCCTCGTGAACAGCCTGTGATCGTGCTCAAGTGCGACGAGCTTGCCGAACGGACCGAGAATCGCACGCTGCACAGCACCGTCGCAGAGCTGCTGCCTGACGGTGGACATCGGCACCGGATCGGTCACCCCGACGATCCGCCCGGAGCCCTCGTCTCGCAGCAGATCCTCCGCGCGCACGGTGACCACCACGGTCGGCGACGCACCCGCGACGGAGAGCTCATCGGTGGTCTTCGCGAAGGTCGTGAGCACCGTCGCGAACAGATCATGACCCCGCTGCTCAGGCGTGCGGGTGTCGCGAACCTCCGGGTCTTCGCAGACGCACTCACCGCCCGGGCAGGTGCACGGTTCTGTCGGGAGGAACTTCGGTGCGGACTTCGGGGTCGCCACCGCACCGGCCAGCGTGAACCACTGCGCCGCGACCTCGGGCGTGAGCGCACCGCCGACCGGATGCACGCCGTGACGCGTCGTGCGACTGACCCACATGCCGCGTGCCTGGAACGCCTCGTCCGCGCGCGGTTCGACTCCGTCCGGATCGAGCGCGTCACGCCACAGACGAGCCTGACCGGCCACGAGATCGGCCGAGAGCGGCACCCCGGTCTCGGAACCGGTCGCCTGAGCGACCAGATTGCGCTCGGCGTCGGCGAGCATAACGACATCCGCTCTCGGTGAGGCCTTGCGCAACTCACGCGTGATCGCATCCGCTGCATCGAGACAGAGCCGACCGGACCTGAGCTCGGCACCGACCTGCGGGAACAGAGGAGGCAAAGGGACACCGGTGACAGAGGCCCGGCTCTGCGTGAGCTGCCCGACGCGGATGCGCTGGCGCACCGCGGACGAGAAGACACCCGTCAGCTGTTCGACCAGCAGAGCACCGGTGCGGTAGCCGTGCCGAGCGGACAGGCCCTCGTCACCGAACACCCGGTCTGACCGCTTCTCCACCTCGACCGCCGCCTGCACCCGCAGCGCGTCGACCGAGCGTCCGACCTCTTCGACCGCAACGATGAACTCGAGCAGCTCGTCATCGTCACCTCTGACAGCGGTCGATCCATCGACATCCCGGAGCGCGGCGAGCACTCGCTCCACGGCATCGATCGGGCTGGTCATACCGCTTATTCAAGCAGCAACCACTGACACTGGGGCAGCGTGCGGAATCCAGGCGTTCACGCCTCGCAACCGGTCTCCGACACCGGTGACGGGCGCCTTGGGCGAGACGTCGAAGAGCGACGCGCGACCGTGTCGAAACCCCGCTCATCGTCGGTGGGTTGATGCATGGGGTCTCGACGGGCTCGACCACCGGAACGGACTCGACCACCCGAATGGCGCTCGACCGCCGGAATGACGACGCGGTGCCGTCAGGCCACCCTCTCGAACAGGTCTTCCAGTTTTCTGAGGTCCGAGACGATCAGCTCGGCGCCGGCCGCGAGCAGTCGCTCGGCGGAGGTGTAGCCGTCCGTGACTCCGATCGCCCGGTAGCCTGCGCTCACGGCGCTCGTCATGTCGTACACGGTGTCGCCGACATAGATCGCCCCGGCACGTCCCCTGCGCTCCTCACGCAGAACCCGCGGTTTGTCCGCCACCCCGCCGTGTACGCAGGCCCACAGGTCCGGAAGCCGCAGCGCCCGCAGATCGGTTGCGATCGACGCCTCGGATGCCGCGGAGACGATACCGAGACGGGCGCCGGCATGGTGCATCCCGACGAGCATTTCACGCAGCCCCGCCCGAGCCACCGGCTCCCCCGCCTGCATACCGAGATTCCACTCGGCCTCGGCGTCGGCGAGCTGGTGCCGTTCCACCCCGAGTCCGCTGAACAGCTCCCGCATCGGCAGCAGGAATCGATCACCGAACTGCTGTGCGTCGAGCCCGGGCAGCTCCCGCGCGGCGAGCACGCCGTTGAGGGCGTCCCTGGCGCGGTCGGCGTCGAGCACGATCGTGCCGTTCCAGTCGAAGAGGATCGTTGTGTCGTCGAGCCGCCTCATGCGGCGACCGCTTGAGCGGCGCGTTCGATGCCTTCGCTGCGGGCGTTCCCCAGCCGCCAACCGGTGTCTGACGCATAGACGTGAACGTCCTCCGGGGCGCACAGCGCGGTCACACGCTCGCCCACGTGCGGGGAGGAAGCGAGGTCGCAGCGCAGGGCGACGGTGGTGGTGCCGTCGTCGCAGCGCAGATGCACCACGCGATCCTTGCCCGTCGGCTCGAGCAGCACGACCTCGCCCTCGATCGCCCACGCGTGCCCGGCGTCCGCGTGGGTTCCCAGATGCAGATGCTCCGCACGGACCCCGAGGGTGACGGTGCCCGCGGTGATGCCCGTGTGGCGCCCGAACACCGAGGAGTCGGTCTCGGGGTCGACGGGGAGCAGGTTCATCGGCGGTGTGCCGATGAAGCCGGCCACGAACAGCGACCCCGGCTCGGCATACAGTTCGTCCGGAGTGCCGAGCTGCTCGATCCGCCCCAGATTGATGACGGCGATGCGATCCGCCATCGCCATCGCGTCGAGCTGATCGTGGGTCACGTTCAGTCCGGTCGCACCAACCGATCGCAGCAGCGAGGCGATCTCGAGGCGCAGCACCGCGTGCAGCTGCGCGTCCAAGCCCGAGAGCGGCTCGTCGAGCAGCACGATGCCGCTGCGGCGGGCGAGAGCTCTGGCGAGCGCGATGCGCTGGCGCTGGCCGCCGGACATCTCTCTCGGTTTGCGCTGCAGCAGGTGCTCGACCTGCATACGCCCCGCGATGTCGTGGGCGCGTGCCTCTGCCTCTTTCTTGGGAAGGCCGAGACCGTGGCGCAGGCCCAGCGTGATGTTCTCGAGCGAGCTGAGGTGGGGATACAGCGCGAAGTGCTGGAACACGATGGCGATGTCGCGGCGGTGAGCCGGGATGCCCTCCTGGGGCACACCACCGACCTGCACCGAACCGCCGTCCGCGTTCTCGAGGCCCGCGACCACGCGCAGGAGCGTCGACTTGCCCGATCCCGAGGGACCGAGGATGGCGACGTGCTCGCCATCCTCGATCCGCAGGTCGATGCCGTCGAGGGCCCGCACGGAGCCGAAGCTCTTCTGGATGCCGTTGAGGCTGACCGTGCTCATCGGACTACTCGGCCGCGATCGCGTCGATTGCGGTGACGGCCTCCGAGACCGTCGGCTCGGGGTCCGCGCCTGTGGCGAGCTTCTGGGCCATCGCACGAAGCAGGTCATTGACCTGCACCGTCACGTCGCCGGGGAAGCCACCCCACGGGGTCAGCGTCTTGTCGTAGCTCCAGGCGTAGGTGAGTTGCGGAGTCGCGCCCTCGCTGGAGAGCAGTTCGTCGGCGGCGGCCGAGTCGACCGGAATGTAGCTGTAGCCTGTGCCGCTCGCCTTGAGCACGGCCTCCGTCGAGAGCAGTTCAGAGATCAGGGCCGTCGAGAAGGCCGCGTCACACGCATCCTCACTCAGCACCACCCAGCCGTTGCCACCGGCGGGCAGAGGACCGTCCTCGCCACCGACGCTCGGAAGGTCGACGGGCGCCCACTCGAATGCGCCGGCGATGCTCGTGCCGAGAGACGCGATGAGCGAGGTCGTGCTGACCATAAAGGCGGCATTGCCGCCGGTGAACTGAGCGATCGCGTCTTGGAAGCCGACACCCAGCTCGAGCTTCTTCTGCGCGAGCGTCGACCAGATCGAGAGCGCCTCCACGGCCTTGCCCGTGTCGAAGGCGGCTGAGCCGTCTTCGCCGACGAACGGCTCTCCTGACCCCTGCACAAAGGCCTGGCTGAACCAATCCGCGAGAGAGTCTGTAGGAATGGTGACTGACGGGCTTCCGGTCATCGCGCTCACCTTCTCAGCTGCGGCGACCAGATCGTCGAAGGTCTCGATGTCGCCGGTGACGCCGGCGGCGTCGAGCAGGTCTTCGTTCACGAGCAGCACCGGCGCGGAGATCTGTGCCGGCGCCATGTATACCTCGCCGTCGATCGTGCCGGCTCCGAGGAACTGCTTCTGGTACGTGTCGGCCAGGGCCTCTGGGTCGATCGGGTGCGAGTCATAGGTGTCGACCCAGAAACGCACCTGTCCCAGACCGCTCATGGTGAGGTCGGGGCGCTTGCCCACTGCGATGTCTGCGACGACCTGCTTGGTGAGATCGTCATAACTCGTGGTCGCCTGCGGCTCGCCGTTGATCGTGAGACCGGGGTACTGCTCTTTCAGGCTGGCGGACGCGACCGACATCGCCTCGCTGGCCTGCTGGCCGAAGACCGCGTCGATGGTGGACTCGGCGGGGTCGCAGTCGTCGATGTCGGCTGCGGCGGCGACGGTTGCGTCCGGGTCGCTCGTAGCACTCGGTGAGCAACCGCTCAGCAGGATCGCGGTGCCGGCCGCGAGGGCTCCGGCCGCGAGCAAAAGGCGGGATCTGGACATGTCGGGTTTCTCCTTCAAAGGGTGTGTTGTGCGGAGGTTGTGGTGGTTTTTGGGCAGGCGGTCTAGGCGGAAACTGTGTTAGCCGGGAATCTCCGCGCCGCTCATGCCCTGGACGAAGCGGCGCTGGGCGACGAGGAAGAGGATGACGACGGGGGCGGTGACGATCGCGGCTCCGGCGGCGAGGGCGGAGTAGTCGAACCCGATCTCTGCCTGCTGAAAGACGGCAAGCGCGAACGGCGGCGTGCGCAGCTCTGGGCTTCTGGCGATGAGCAGCGGCCACAGATAGTCGTTCCAGTGCACGAAGACGCTGAAGACGCTGAACGCGGCGATGCCGGGCGCCGCCATCGGCACGACCACACTGCGCAGGATGCGCAGGTGCCCGAGTCCGTCGGTGCGAGCCGCCTCCATCAGAGAGTCCGGAATCGCCATCATCTGCTGGCGCAGCAAGAAGATCCCGAACGCGCTCGTCATAAACGGCAGCACCAGGCCGGCGATGCTGTCGCCGAGGCCGGCGAGGTTCACGCCGATGAAGGTGGGGATGAGCGTGACCTGTGCAGGCACCAGCAGGCATGCGAGCACGATCCCGAGCACCACACCGGAGCCGCGCATCCTGACTTTCGCGAGAACGTAGGCGGCGGGGATGCAGGTGAGCAGTTGCAGGGCCAGGATCAGCGCTGTCACCCCGCCTCCGACGAGCACCGCCTGGCCGAGGTCGCCCTCCTCCCACGCTCGGGCGAAGCTGCTGAGGTCGAAGCGTGAGGGGAACAGAGAGATGCCCTCGAAGAAGACCTCGTCCTCGGGCGCAACGGCGGTGCGCAGCATCCAGTAGAAGGGGAACACCGAGATGGTGATCGCGAGGGCGAGGAGCACCCAGCGGAGCACCCGGAACACAACGTTCATCGTGCCCTCCCTGCGAGCACCCGGCGCTGCAGCAGTCCGACGCCGATGAGGGCGACGAGCAGCAGGAGCGAGAGCGCGGAGGCGGCGCCGAGGTCGAAGTACCCGAAGCCGAGCCGCCAGGTCATGGTGAGGATGGTCTCGCTGGAGCCCTGGGGGCCGCCCTGGGTCATCACGTTGATGGTGTCGAACACCTGCACAGACCCGAGCACGGTGATCACCACGGCGAAGACCACCGTCGGCTTCATCACCGGGAGCGTGATTCGGGTGAGCTTGGTCCAGCCTCTGATGCCTTCGGCGCGAGTCGCCTCGGTGATGCTGCCGGGGATCGTGGAGAGTCCGGCGAAGAAGATCATCATCGCGAACGATGCCGCGCGCCAGATGCCGACGAGCGCGACGGTGACGAGCGACGTCGACGTGTCGCCGAGCCAGTTCACCGCCGGAATGCCGATCAGACCGAGCATCTGGTTGACGAATCCGCCCTGGTAGGCGAACACCCAGCGAAAGACGACGGCCATCGCGACGAGGTTCGCCGTCATCGGCAGGAACAGCAGGGTGCGGACGAGAGCCTTCCCTCGCGACACGCTGTCGGCGAGCAGCGCGAGGCCGAGGCCGATCGCGAGCGCGGGGATGATCGTCAGCAGCGAGTAGATCACGGTGTTCCCGATCGACTGCAGCACGGCCGGATCGGTCAGCACCCGTTGGAAGTTGCCGAAGCCGACGAATTCCCATACGCCGCCCGCGAGCGGAACGGTGAAGAAGCTGGCGACCAGGGCGAGCACGGCGGGGAGGAGCACGAACAGGCCGATGCCGATCATCGCGGGAGTGATCATCAGCGCCGGAACCCAGCGGCTTCCGCGCACCGCCTGCAGGGCGACGGGCGGGCGAGGGGCCGCCTGTGGCGCCGGTGGCCGCTCGAGCGTCTTGGCGGTCACGATGCGATCTCCCGTCGCACCGCGCGGATGCCTCCGTCGACCCCGACGGCCAGCAGCAGGCCACCGGCCTCGGTGAGCGGTGCGGCGATCGGGGCGCTCAGCTGCGCCCGTCCGGTCTCCAGCCCGTCGAGGCCGATCCGGCGGATCGTGCCGTCGAGCCCTGGAAGCAGGAGCGTGTCGTCCACGAGCAGCGGTGCAGCGATCACCGGGTGCGGGAGCTTCGCGTACGACGACATCGGGAACGGTGCGTCGCCGGTGATCGTGAGCTCCCATGCGGTCTCACCCGTCTCGCTGTCGAGCATACGGATGCCGTGTCCGGCCACCGTCGCGACGTAGCCGCCGGGCGTGACCAGCGGAGTCGCCGGGCTGAACCGGCCGGGGTGATCGACGTTCCACAGCAGCTCCCCCGAGTCTCGCCGCACGCTGGCGGTGCCGGCGAACCGCGGCATGACCACGGCGTCGGCCTCTGGGTCGTATGAGGCGGTGCCCATCACGAGCAGCTGCTTGGCCGACATAAAGGTCTGCTCTTCAGCCTCGTCCGGCTCGTCGCTCGTCGACCAGATCGCCTTGCCGGTTGCCGCGTCGATCCCGATGGGGGAGCTCGGCGTGGGCCAGAACCCCATAACGAGCAGACCATCGACGATGAGAGGCGCGGCGTGGTGCACGAGGTTGTGGTGCGGCGAGAGGTCTGTGCGGCGCCACAGCACCTCGCCGGTCGCGGCATCCAGGCAGCGCAGGTCGGCCTGATCCCCGACGTAGACCCGGCCCGCGGCGAGGGTCGGCGCGCCCCAGCCGAACCGGCGGAGCGGATCGCTCGACGGCACACGCCACCGCGGTGCTCCGGTCTTCAGGTCCCAGGCGGCGACGTCACCGCTCACCTCCGCGGCGATGACCAGATCGCCGAAGACGACCGGTGCCGTCTTCACGGCGGACGGCGTCGCCGCACGCCAGGCGGGCTCCCCCGTGCGCAGGTCGAACGCCTCCACGGTGCCGGCCGGGTGATCCTCGATCTGCGAACCGGCCAGGACAAGGTCGCCTGCGACGGCGACGGGCTGCCGGTGTCCCGCCCCGGAGAGCTGGGCGTGCCAGACGACGTTCGTCTCGCTGAGCGTGCGGGGCGTCGCCGCGAAGGTCGACCGGTTCACGTCGCCGAGGGCGGGTGACGGCGTGGTGCTGAGCAGGGTCTGCGTCGCGAGGCTGATCGACTCGCCGTCCCAGGTCACCCGTCGGTAGGCCGGAGGGCTGTAGTCGAGGCTCGCGAAGAACGTTGTGGGGCTGTTCACGTGCAGGGTGCCGTCGACCTCCACCACACGTGACGTGTGCCAGTGGCCGGAGAACGCGGCGATCGGCAGCCACGGAACGTGGTCGAGCAGCGAGAAGTTGGCCTGATCGTGGAAGAGCAGGATCCACGGGCTCCCCTCCGGCAGCATCGCGAGGTCGTTGCGCATCCACTCGTTCTGCACCTCGTGGTCGAGGCCGAGTTCGTGGCTGTGCCAGTCCATGGCGACGACGTGCAGCCCGGCCACCGTGAAGCTGTACCAGCGCGGGCCGATGAACCGCTCGTAGTTCTCGGTGGTGCCCTCGTTCGTGAGGTAGTTGTTGCGGCTGAGCACAAAGCCGTGTGCGCCGTTCATGTGGTCGTGGTTGCCGGGAATGAGGTGGACGGGCACCGGGCTCGCCGACAGCGCGCGCTGGTAGGCCTCGTATTCGACGGGAAGCCCGTGGTCGACGAGGTCGCCGGTGATCATAACGCTGCGCGCGCCGGGCGCCAGCTGGTCGAGGCGCGCGAGAAAGTCGGTGAGCTGGTGCGGGTAGCTGCCTTCGATGCCCATGCCGAGCGACGCCCGGTCGACCTGCTCGCGACCGGGCTCGCCCGGGGCGATGGTCACGTGCGTGTCGGTGAGGTGCACGAACTCATAGGGCAGCGGCTGGTGTTCGGGGACCAGCGTGAAGTGGATCTCGTTGTCGGTGGCCGGCACCCACCAGGGCTCGGCCGCGAAGCCGTCTGGGCGGCTCACAACAACGAACCGGCCCTCGTCCGCGAGAGCGAAGCTCCCATCAGCATCTGTCGCGACGACCTCCCGGCCGTTGCTGACGGGGATGCCGACACAGGGCTCTCCGTCAGCCGTTTCCACGATTCCATACACGATGCGCGTCCTTTCGGGTTCGGGTCAGAGCCGGTGCTCGACGAGCACGTCGGCGGCGAGCGCTTGGGCTTCGGTGGCGAAGGGCGAGCGCAGGGAGAGCAGCGAATAGATGACGTCGAGCACCGTGAGGTGCACGATGCGGCTCGCCATGGCCTCCACCCGGTATGCCGTCTCGGCACTGCCCGCGACGATGGCGAGATCGGTGATCTCGGTGAGCGGCGAGCTCACGAAGCTCGTCACCGCGATCACCGTCGCCCCGGCCGCCTTCGCTGCGCGTGCTGCGGCCAGGGTCTCGAAGGTCGATCCCGTGTGGCTGATGGCGAAGAAGACGTCTGCGCTCCCCAGCATCCGTGCCGAGACGTGCTGCGCGTGAACATCGGCGAGGAACGTCGCGTTGATGCCGATGGTCGCGAGCCGATAGGAGATGTCTGCCGCGAGAGGGGCCGAGGTCCCGACCGCGCCGAACTGAACCCGTGGTGCCGCGAGCATACGCGTGGCGACGTCATCGATGAGAGCCGGCGAGAGCGCGTCAGCCGTGCGCTCGAGCGCCTGACGGGTGGCGCCGAGCACCTTGTGCACGAGTTCTTGGGCGCCGTCCTCCGGGCCGATCGCCCCGAGCGACGGCCTCTCGGCAGATGCCGCCTCTCCGGCGAGCAGGATCTTGAGCTCCTGGAACCCGCGGAGCCCGAGGCTCGTGCACATTCGCACGACACTCGCCGCCGACGACTCGGCCTGCTGCGCCAGTTCGGTGACCGAGAGGTGGATGACCGCGAACGGGTCGGCGAGCACGGCATCGGCGACTCGGCGTTCGGCCGGGCTCAGCACGGAAGCGTTCGCCCTGACGCGTTCGAGAATGCTTGTTGCGCGTGTCTGGGGTGCCTCGAGATCGGTCATGTCTTCGACGCTAGAAGCGGAATGTGACAGAAGATGAAACCGAAGGTGAATGATGAACGTTAATTTCAGCGTTTACGTTCACCTGAAATTTGTGTTCACATCGTCAGCTCAGAGCAGACGCGCTCGCACACCGGGTGGAGCAACTGGTCGCAGAAACCGCAGAAGCTACAGCGGGTGCTCGAGTGCCTGCACAACACGCGCGGCGGGATAACCCCAGCCGCGGTCCTGCTCATACCAGACAGGGTCGAGCAGTGCGATCTCGGCGTCAGACAGCACAGCGTCGACGAATTCCTGCGGCAGGCAGCCGTTGCGCTGCGCTCTGCCTCTGACGGTAGCCGCCTCGACACCCAGAACCGCCGCGACGGCGCTGGCCGTGTAGCCCTCGTCGAGCAGAGCGCCGATAACGGTTCGCCCGGTGCGGAACGCCGCACGACGGTCGGAGCCGACGGCCTGCTGCTCCAGAGCCCGTGCGGCGAGCAGCAGGTCGACCAGCCGCACGGAAAGGCCGCTCACGTGAGGTCGAAACGGTGCTCGACTCATCACGCTCACCCTTCTACCGGGTCCGGCTCAGCGGAGGGCACCGGCTCCTCATCCGCGACGTCGACGTGATTCTCTTCACGGCCGGCAGTCGCCTCTGAAGGGGCGGGATCAGGTTCAGGCGCTGAGCCAGGCTCAGGCAACACGGGAGGCTCGGGCAACACGGCAGGCTCGGGCAACACGGCAGGCTCGGGCGGCACCGTCGACTCGACGACGTAGACCGAGACGGTGAAGACGACGCCCACACGGTCGTCGCGCAGGTAGGCAGCGCCGATTCTTCTGTCGTTGAGGGTGACGAACTCCACACCGAGGTCGGCGTGCCCGTCGGCGTCGAGAACGGCTGTCGCGATCACGACACCGTCGAGAACAAGCCCGACCGTCTGCCCGGGATCTCCGCCGAACGACAGACTGCGCTGGGTTCCCCTGACGATCGTCTCACCGTGGAGGATTCCCGTCAGAACCGGCGGTTCGACGACGGCGACGCAAACCACTGGCGACAGCGCCGACCCGCCCGAGCCGTCGGCTCGCACCTGCCGCGCCGCCACAGCATGACTGCCGGGTGACAGGTCTGCGAGAGTGACCGACCATTGCCCGGACTCATCGGCTTGTGCGGCGGCCTGGACCGTCTCGTACGCGACGACTTCCACCGTCGCACCTGGATGCGCCCCCTCACCGGATACGATCGCCTGGACGTAACCACCCCCGTCGTCGACAGAGGGCGCAGCGAGTGTCGGCAATGCAGCCTCCGCGGCCGGTTCCTGCGGTTCCGGTGCCGGAGCCCGTTCCGGGGTGGGAGTCGGAGCCGGAGCCGGAGCCGGGACATCCTCTTCACGGGAATCGTTATGCGGTGGGAGCGAAGACTCCGGATCATCCGGCGGCTGTGCGCTGTCGACGGGAACCACGGGAGATCCCGTCGATGGCAATGACGACGCCGATTGCGACGGCGCCTCTTGCAGCGGAAGAGTGACGCTCGGGGTGCTGGCCGACGTGTTCACCACGGCTCTGGGTGGAGGCGCTGTGAGCACGGCGCCGATGACCAGAGCCGCGGCGGCCCCGGCGCCAGCTGCCGCAAGGATGATCGTCCCGAACGCCGTGGTGTGCGATGCCCCGGCCACACTGACGGCTGCCCCCGAGCTGACGCCGGCTCCGGATGCCCCGAGAGCGGCACCGCCGCCGGTTCCAGACGCAGACGATCCGCCGGCCAGCCCGGCTGTCGACACGTCGGCGATCACCCGAGCGGGCATCGCCGACGCCATGACGCTCGTTGCAGCGCCGTTCATGTGAAGCCACGCGGTGTAGCCGGATGCCCCGACGGCGCCCGCCACGAGCGGAAGAAGAACGAGCGCCAAGCGGGAGCCGATGTCCTTCGCCTCTGCCGCCACGATCGTGCATCTGGTGCACTCGGCGAGGTGAGCATCCACACGAGCCGCTGCCCGGGCACCGAGGTTTCCCCGAGCGTATGCACCCAGGCGCTTGATCGCCTGCGCATGATCCGATTCGTCGTCCACAGATTGGATGTGAGCCTGGATCCACGCCTCGCGCAAACCTTCCCGAGCACGGTAGGCGAGCGCCGAAACGGCGTTGGCCTTCAGTCCGAGAAGAGGCCCGATGTCGGCGGGCGGCATTTCCTCGACCTCGACGTACCAGAGAACCTCTTGCCAACGGGTCGGAAGGCTCCGAAACGCCTGCACACTGAGGCTGCGGTCCAACGCGTCGTTCAGCGAGGCGTCACTGCTCTCCAGATCTTCGAACGTGTCTATGGCTTCGAAGGCGATCTCCCGCCGCGCGTTGCCCCAGGAAGCTGCCGTGTTCTTTATCGCCGTGTACAGGTAGGGGCGAAAAGCACCCGTCGGTCCTTTCCCCCGTCTGAGTGTGTGGAAGATGCGAACGAACGCCTCGGAAACCAGGTCATCCGCGTCGAAGGTGGTCGTCACCGACCGGGCCAGCGCTCGACCGGCAGATGCGTGGCGGTGCCAGAGCTCGCCGAAGGCGTCGCTGTCACCGGCGCGGCTACGCTCGATGAGTTCCGCGTCAGAACACGTCGCGGCGTCGTTCGCCGCGCCGGGCTTGTTCATAAGCCTCCGATGTGAGAAACGGACATGGGTTTGTGTGTAAGACCACGAAAGCGACGGTTCGTGACGCGAGAGACTCGGAGAATGTCCACGGTGGGGACGCACGACATCGGGTCATCGATGTCGGGGACCCCTCCCTCGCGACGATCAGTCGTCAGCGGCGTCATGGATGCCGGTCTGTTCCGTCTTATAGGTACCGGGAACGACGTTCGCGGTGGAAGGGAACATGCTGTGAGGATTGATGTGGCGACGAGTTCGCACGCTGACGACTCGGGTGAGCCAGGGGCGTCAGGTGCAGATGCATGTGTGACCACCCTCGATGAGGCGACGGGACCGCGGAACGACACCCCGGCCGGTCGAGGGCTGCTGTTTCGAACCATCACCAAGGATCTGCCTCTCGAACGCCTCATCACGAGAACCGAACGCCTTCATCTCTTCGGCATGCCGTTGTCGGCCGAGCCCGCAACGTCGTGAGTGGTGCGACTCACCAGCGATCCACGGTGTTGGTCGCCGCGGGAACGGTTCTCGTACTCGCGAGCGGAATCGCCATCGGACTGCTCGGGTGGATCGTCTTCGGCGTCATCCTGTGCGTTGCCGGTCTTGTGACCCTGGTCTCGTCCATCGCATAGGCGACGACCGGCACGTCGACCGAAGAGCCGGCCCGAGATCACTCGGGCCGGCTCTTCTTTCAGGGTATTCCCCGGACACCGTTAAGGGGACGGGTGCCCGGGGAATCTCTCAGGAGCCGACGGCGTCAGTCCTCGGGCATCGCCTCGACGTGACGGCGACGACGAAGGAGCAGTGCTGCTCCTGCCATCAGCGCCAGCACGGCGAGGAGAACTGCGCCCGTGGCCAACGACCCACCGGTGTGTGCCAGGTCGTCGTCACTCGCTGCCGCAGGTGTCTCCGGCTCTGTCGGCGGGTCCTTCGGGTCTTCCGGAGGAACCTCGCCACAGGCCGTGTCGGTGACCGTCGCGCCGTCGACCGTCAGCCGGGCCTCGTTGAGAAAACCGGTGCCCCGCTCGGACTCGGTCAGCTCGCAGTCGCCTTGCTCTGCGGTGATCGTCGTCGCGACTGTCGTCTCGACCACGACCTCGTAGGTGTGGGTCTCTCCACCCGCGATCGTCTGGCCGGCGACGAGGATCCTGTTGTCGATCCCGTCGAACGCCGGATCGATCACGATGTCGCCGGGAGCCGTGTTCGACGCCGTCACCTTGTCGATCTCGATGTCGCCACCGAACGTGAGCTGGTCATCCAGGTCGTACGTTCCCTCGGCCGTGCCGGCGTTCGCCACCACGATCTCGTAGGTCACGGTCGCCCGGTTGTCCTCGTCGAGCTCGGTCTGCTCGACCAGCTTCTTGTCGACGGTGATGTCGACATTGCGGTCGATGATCAGGCCCTGATCCCAGTTCGGGTCGTCCGAATTGGGCGCCAGCGCGAACTCGGCGGTCTCACCGGTTGTGGTGTCGCCGTCGGAGTCGAGCGCGTCGTCCGATCCGATGTTCTGTTGTGTGAACGTGGTGTTCGACGCCAGAGCGTTCGGATCGAAGGTGACCTTGTAGGTGCCAGAGGCCAGACCCGTGAAGGAGTACTTCCCGTCCGCGTCTGTTGTGGTGCTGAGGCTGACGGGGTTGCCGTCGAGGTCCACACCCACCAGCGTCACGGGGAAGCCCGCAACACCCGGCTCACCGGCATCCTGGATGCCGTCGGCATTGAGGTCCTCCCACACGAAGTCGCCGACCGATGACTCGATGATGGCGATCTCGCGCGAAGCAGGTCCGACGGGCTGGGTCACGCCCTGAGCACGACCGGCTGTGGTGTTCTCATAGACGTCACCGCCGTCGTTGTTCGTCGGCGTCATCACGATGTCGACGGACAACTGGTCAGCCGGGGCGAAGGCACCCGGGCGCAGGAACCGCAGACCGGTCACGTCCGCAGGAGCGGTCGGGCAGTCGGATGCCGTGCCGTTGCCAGACACGACGTTGCCACCCGTGATCGCGTCACACCACACCGTCGCACCCGTTGCACCGTTCGACGCATCGTCAGGGTCGGCGTTCAGGCTGGCCGGAGCCGCTGCGGTGTAGAGCATCGTGATGCCCGTGCCCGCGGCGACCGTCGCCGAGGTGAACGTCAGGTCGCCCGTGAAGTTCGTGGTGCCGACGCCGTTGGCCGGCAGCACGTCGATCACATCGACATCCGACACATCGACCGGTGAGTCGATGTTGGCGAAGTCCACGGTCCAGGTCAGCGTCCGCGGCGTCTGCACACCGTCGGGGTTGATCTCGACCAGGGGCCTCGGTGTCGACTTGGCGATCTTGATGCCCGTGGGCAGAACCAGCTGGATCTGCGCTTCGTCGTCACGCGCCGAGGCGAGCGACGGGTCCTGCGGAGAGCTGATCAGCGTGACGTTGGTGTACGTCGCGTTGCGCGCGGTCTCGAGGATGTCGACCGTGTAGATGATCGGATCGATCGGGTCATTGACCACCAGCGAGCCCAGATCCCACTTCACGTAGGTCTGGTTCGCCGGGCACGCCAGCTCCGATCCCGCGGGGGCACCGGCCTGCACCAGTGCCGGTGTGATCGGGTCGCCGTTCGCACGCACGGAAGACACGAACTGCTGGTACTCCGGCAGGCAGTCCTCCACGATGGCCTCTGCCATAACACCGGCGGGCACGTCGGCCGTCAGCGTCGGGTTCAGGCGGTAGTCCACCTGTGAGCCCGCGGTGTACTGCGGAACCGCCGTGTCGGTGAAGTCACCGGTGCCGGGGTGCTTGACGTACTTCTTGATGCGTGCGCTGACACCGCCGATCGTGAGGCGGTCACCCCACGACGACTGGTGCGTCGCCGGGTCATAACTCGAGGTGTCGTAGGCCTTGGGGTCTGCGATCACTCCGTCGCCGTCGGTCAGGCCCTCGACCCACTTGCGCGAGCCCCAGTTGCCGATCACGTCGCCCTGGTCGCCCGCGGTGTCGCGCACGGTCTGGCCGATCGTGAGGTGCACCACGAACGAATCGGGGAGTCCGACGAAGTCAGAGCTGTAGGAGACGCGCACCCGGTTGACTCCCGAGTACACACCCTCAGCGTCCAGCGTCGCACCAGGCACAGCGGCCGGGTTGTCGTACCAGGTGCCGGTCGAGCAGTCCGAGTCGGCGCCGGCACCGGCCGGGCCGCTCGAGTACTCGATCTTCAGGTTGCGCAGCTCGGACAGCGGCGCCCGATCACCGTTGCCGTTGCGGAAGTAGGAGACCCATGCGGCGTCGCCGTTGGAGGGCCTGATGTACGGCTGGTCTGGCGACGCGTAGGCGCCTGGGGTCAGCCCGAGCTGGGTGTCGTCCCAGACGTCGCAGGCCAGGTAGCTGCGCGAGAACTGGGTGTCAGACAGCGGCACACCACCTGTGGATTCCATGATCAGGTTGCTGAGGACCACCTGGCCCGGCAGCACGACGGTGTTGCCGTCGCGCACCGCTGATGATCCGGGAGGTCCCTCCCAGTAGCCGCGGCTGAAGGTCCAGGTATCGGTGTTGCCTTTCTTGCCCCACGGGCTCGAGAAGAACTTGTCGAAGTGCTCACCGGCGGCCCCACTGCCACCGCGCATGGAGAGCACGGCCGTGCGGTTGTTGTTCTCGACAACCTCACCCGTGTTGGGGTTCCCCGCGATGTCCGTCATCACAACGTCTTCGTAGGTGTTCTCCGTCGCAAGGGTCTTTGTGACGCCGTCGGCGCCGACCGTCCCGAGCTCTGTGACCGCGTCCTGAGGGATCTCCATCTTGATCTCGTAGATCACGACGTATGCGACGTCTGCCGGCGGGGTGCCAGAGCTTCCGGGGAGCTCGGTCGGGTAGTGATAGCCGGTGGTGTCTGCGTCTGTGATGGTAATGCTCACGGGTGCGCCGAGACCGCCCGGCTGCTGGCAGTCGATGACGCCGGAGTCGGACGCGGAGTCGACGTTCGGAGGGTTGGACCGGCTCCAGGGCAGCTGCGTCCACGTGGCGTAGCTGACGTCCTGGCAGGCGCCGAACCTGGGAGCGTACTTCTCGAGCGCGGCGCTCTCCGATCCGGCGAGCGCGACAGCCTGCGCCCAGACCGTCGCACCGAAGAACGAGGCCGGGGTCATGTCATCGGTGAGCGTGATCGGCGAGGCCAGCGGAGTGATGCCCTTTCCACCGGGGGGTGCGTTCACCGTCAGCGGGTAGTAGACCGGACGGCACAGTCGGCTGGCGTCGAAGGAGCAGGCCTGCAAGGGGTCTTGCGTGTAGGGACCGGCATTCTCGGGCACCGCTGCACCACGCTTGGAGACGTCGAAGTTCGCGACGGCAGACACGGTGTGCTCCACCGCGTTCGAGACCGCGGGCTCGGTGACCTGGGTCGAGGTCGCACTCGCCGTCATCGGATCCAGGGTGACGCCGTTCGGAACCTCTGGGCGCACCTTCGAGACGAAGTCGTAGTCGAGCGACGTCCCCTGCTTCTGGTCGGCCACAACGCAGACGACGGTCTGGGTCGGCAACGACTGGTACGAGGTGCCGGTCACAGGGATCACCGGTGTGCCGATGCTCTCAGGCGTCACCGATGAGCCCGCGAGACAGAACGGCGGAAGCTGCACGAGCTCCTCGCCCTGCGGCAACGTGAACGAGATCGCCGGGTTGGTCTGGTCTTCGCCCTCATAACGGACGCCGACCGTGTAGGTGACCGTGTCATTGGTGCGCACGATGTCGTTGTCTGCGCTCGAGTCGTTGCCGGGTGCGTCGTCGGCGTCGAAGTCCGGGGTTCCGGTCTTCTGCGCGAGTGTGACGTTCAGCGTTCCATCACCGGGTGCGGCGAACGCGGGGGTGGCGCCCAGTCCGGCTGCGGGCACCAACAGTGTCCCCAGCAGTGCGGGAATCACCACCGCGGCGCCTCTTCGGCGCACGGTTCCTTTGACTTTCAGCATGTGTTCACTCCGGTCCTTTCGACAACTCTGTACAGACGGATTCCGCGGCGCATACACAGATGCATACAGAACCCTCATCGACTGAGAGACCAGCGGTTCTGCCATCGATGACGGGGGTGCACACGAATTCACCCTGTGTCTCACCCTCTCGGCATGATCGGACGCCGCCGGTCATCCGACGCGCCGACACGATGGCTCTCGCGTGTCAACGCGATCCCGTAGCCGGTCAACCACAACATCGCCGCTGTCATTGCGGCGAATTCGAACCACCCGCCGTCGCCTTCCCACGAGGCGAGAGAAGCGACGGCACCCAACGCCGCGCAGATCGCAACAACACCGAGCACGATGAGACACAGGCACCGCGCCCGGGGAGACCGTGTGATCGACCAGACCTGCAGCACTGCGACGAGTGCGCCGACGAAGCCGAGGACGGCTGCCGTGACGTGCAGAAAGTCCTGCGGTGTCGACCCGGCCGTCAGCGGAACCGGGCATCCGGGAGTGCAGGTCACCGCAGAGGCGAACCCGAACATGGCGGCGGTCACACACAGCGTGCCTGCCACCGGCCACCACGCGAGGACTCTGTGTCGAGGTGATGTGGACGGCGCAGCCGTCGCGATGAAGATCGCGCCGACGGACAGCATCAGCAGCGCGAGGTTGAACCACGGAGCCGTTGCGACATCCGGCGCTCCCATCGCACTGACGTACAGGTGCCCCTCGAGCGCTCCCCGGCAGCACCAGATGACCACAAGCGCGACTGCTGTGAGTGAGCTGCCGACGGCGGCGCGCACTCGTCGATTCGCCGTGTGGGAGACGCCGACGCTCGCATGGATCGTCATGAGTCGCTGCCCGACCACACGGCGACGCCTGGCACCGAGTCCCTGCCGGTGAACGACTTCTGCATATCGGTCCTTTCAGTGTGGTTCCCTCTGAAAGAGCGACATGCGCATCCCTGATGACGCCGTTCGGGGTTTTCGACGAAAAAACTCGACCGGGCAGAGATGAAACCTCGTCGTAATAGAACGCATGAGTGCGCGAAACACGTCGTGGATAGCGTGAGCTCATCCTGAATCACCCGAGCGGACCGACGTCGATACGCTGCACTCGAATGCCGAACCGGCGGTCCCTCCACAGCCAGGAGAATCGCCGCCGCTCGATCACTCGTGTTCTCGACGCTCGGTCTTCGACACCGAGAGAAGATCACTGCCCCATGCAGAAAACTGTCTCGCGCCAGAGGCTCGCACACTCCGTGCTCGCGACCTGCGCGCTCACCCTGGGCCTTGTCGGCCTGACCGCTGCTCCCGCCCTCGCTGCGCCCGTCGCGGCCGGGTTCGACCTGGCCGTCACCCCGACCGCCGACGTCGGCGACACCGTGGACGTGCAGCTCGATCTGACGGGCGTCACCGATGTGTACGCCTACGAGCTGACCCTCGCCTATGACCCTGCGCTGTTCGACTACGTCGAGGGCAGCGCCACCGGACCGGAGGGCGGCTACGACATCGCCGAGGCGCAACCGGAAACAGGCGCGGTCACACTCATTCACACCCGCTTGGGCAGTTCGCCCGCTCTCGCCGGCGACATCAGCGCCACACTGCAGCTGACGGCGATCTCAGCCGGAGAGGCCACACTCACCGCGAGCGGTGTGCTCATCGACACCGAGCACGTCAGCACAACCCTTGCGGACACCACACCTGCAGCTGTCACAGTGATCGCGGCGCCTGTCGACCCCGCAGACCCGGACGACGGCGGTGGCGGCCCGGGCAACTCGCCCTCTCCCTCTGCGACACCGCTGCCGGCCGGCACAGACACCCCGAGCGGGTCGGACCCGCTCGCCACCACCGGATTCGACGCACTCCCGTACGCCATAGCCGCGGTCGCCCTCATCACAGTCGGCGCGCTCGTCGCCCGCCGACGGATCGCAGGTTCGCGATGAGCGCCACCCGCCGTTCAGCACCGACCGCCCGCTGCACTGAGCAGCCTGTCTCCCGAAGGACCTCAGACATGAACAACCACCGCCGACGCACGGCACTCGCCGGCACCACAGCACTCCTCGCCGTGCTCGGCACGGGAGCGTTCGTCTCGACAGGTGCTGCCGCAGCACCCACTGAGGCCGGTGTCTTTCTCGCTCCGCACTACACCGAGCTCGATCTGACCGGTGACCGCCAGGTGACGCGTGACGACCTCGATGTGTTCGCCGAGAATCTCGGCGCGACTCCGGATGCCCCTGGCTGGGATGCCGTCGCCGTTGCAGACGTAGACGGCGACAACACGCTCACGACGAGCGACCTCGCGTCGCTCTCGCAGCGCATGATCTATGACGACGGCGCGTTCGAGCTGGTCGAGGCATCCGTCATCGACATGCAGGCGGCCATGAACGCCGGCGTGACCACCTCTGCCGAGATCACCGGCGAGTATCTCGATCGCATCGCCGCCTACGACCGCACGATCGTCGACACCGAGGCGGGCGGCCGGGCACTCAACTCGATCATCACCGTGAGCGATGCGGCACTCGCCGCCGCCGCCGAGGCCGACGCGACCAGGGCATCCGCCGGCATGACGAGCATGCTGCTCGGTGTTCCGATCGCGGTGAAAGACAACTACAACACCGTCGACATGCCGACGACGGGTGGCTGCGGCTGCTGGAACGACAATCGGACAGACACGGACGCCACCATGGTCGCCGGTCTGCGGAACGCGGGAGCCGTCATCCTCGCGAAGGCGAGCCTCGACGAGTTCGCGTACGGATTCGCCTCTGAGTTCTCGTCGTACCAGCCGGCCGGTTCCACAGTGCTGGTCGCGAGCCCGTATAACACAACGAAGACCGCCGGTGGCTCGAGCGGAGGAACGGGGGCCGCCATCGCCGCGAACCTCGCGGGAATCGGGTTCGGCTCAGACACCGGAGGCTCGATCCGGGTTCCGTCGACCTACAACCAGCTCGTCGGCATCCGCCCCACGGTCGGGCTCGCCAGCCGTGACGGCATCATCCCGCTCGCGCTGAGCCAGGACACAGGTGGTCCGATGGCGCGCAGCGTCACCGACGCCGCGGTCGCACTCGACGCCGTCACCGGCATCGATTCCGCTGACCCGGTCACGGCCGAGCAGCAGGGACTCGTTCCGGAGTCGTACACCGCATATCTTGACGAGGATGCCCTCGCCGGCGCCCGGATCGGGTTCGTTCCCTCGATGATCGGCGACAATCCGACGAACGTGCGGCTGTGGGCAGAAACCCGGGCGACGCTCGAAGCACAGGGCGCAACGGTTGTCGAGGTGACGCCGCCCGCCGGTTTCTCTGACGTGCTGGGCGAACCGAGCGGCAGCACCAATGAGTTCAAGCACGACCTGCAGGACTACATCGACACGCACCTCGCCCCCGAGGTGACGCAGCGATCGATTGCAGACATCCTCGCCGGCGGCAACTACGTCACCTCACGCCAGCGGGTCTACGAGTCGAGGGATCAGGTGACCGAAGAGACCTATCAGGCGTGGGCAGGTGAGAACGGATCGCACACGCGGGCGATCGCGAACGGCAACGCGCTCGTGACGAGCATGCTCGACGACCTCGATCTCGATACGCTCGTGTATCCCTCCGGCACGCCGTACGGAACCCAGGGCACGAACATGAGGCTGAGCCCGAACACGGGGATGCCGGCGGTCACGGTGCCGATGGGCCAGGCGACCGCGGCGGACGGCACGATCACCGGGGCCGGCGTGAACCTCGAGTTCCTCGGACGGGACTACGCCGAGGGCACGATCATCGGTCTCGGCTACGCATTCGAGCAGGCCGTTCACGCTCGAACGGCTCCCCCGCTCTACGGTCCGCTCGCGGGCTGAGGGCAGGCCGACCGACCGACAGCAGCCGGGGTGCGCGACGCAGTCGTTGCCCCGGCTGCTCTCAGTCGTCGACGAGTTCGTCGCCGAGACACCATCGGTACGCCTATAATTCACCAACGATCAAGGACGATCGGCAAACTCGACGACCGGCAACTCCACGACCGGCACTCGACGACCGGCAAGCTCAAGGAGGAGAACCATGCCAGAGAGTGTGACACTCGCACCAGACCGCCTGTTCATCGACGGGGAGTGGCGAGAGGCGTCAGACAATGCCAGAGCGAGTGTCATCGCTCCAGCGACGGGCGCGAAGATCGCCGAGGTGGCTGCCGGCACCGTGCAGGACGTCGACGATGCCGTCTCAGCTGCACGACGGGCATTCGACTCAGGCCGCTGGTCGGGGTTGTCTGGGCGCGAGCGTTCACGAGTGCTTATGAAGGTCCACGACCTGATGCGCGAACGTGCCGAGGAGCTCGCCCGCGCAGAGAGCCAGGATGCCGGCAAACCGATCACCTTCGCGCGTGTCGTCGACGTCGAACACGCAGCGCTCCAGTACGAGTACGCGGCGAGTCTCGGCCAGCATCTCGACGGGTCGGTGCGCGAGACTCCGGGGAACACCCACGCCTACGTGCGCCGTGAGCCGCTCGGAGTCATCGCCGCCATCACGCCGTTCAACTTTCCGCTTATTCTCTCGTCCACCAAAATCGCCACGGCGCTGATCGCGGGGAATACCGTCGTTCACAAGCCGGCCTCCGACACCCCGCTCTCGGCGCTCATCATGGCCGAGATTCTCGCAGAGGCCGGAGTGCCGAACGGGGTGTTCAACGTTGTGACAGGGGCCGGATCGGTCCTGGGCGATCGTCTCGTCTCACATCCCGACGTCGACAAGGTCGCCTTCACGGGGTCGACCGAAATCGGTGCGCATGTCGCGGAGCTCGCCGGGCGCGCCCTGCGGCCGGTTACGGCGGAACTGGGCGGAAACGCCGCCAACATCGTCTTCGCCGACGCCGACCTCGATCAGGCGATCGGTGCCGTCATCCCCGCATTCGTCTTCAACGCGGGACAGTTCTGCATGGCCGGGCCGCGCCTGCTCGTCGAACGACCGCTCTATGACGTGGTGCTCGGAATCCTTGAGCAGGCGGTCCCCGGCGTCCCGTTCGGTGACATCGACGACCCCGCCACCGTGATCGGCCCGCTCGCATCTCGCAAGCAGCTCGAGAAGGTGACTCGGCTCGTCGAGGCGGCCAAAGCCGCCGGCGCGCGGGTGGTCACCGGCGGGCATCCCGTCGACCGCGACGGCGGGTTCTACTATGCACCGACAGTCCTCGCCGATGTGCAGAACGACAACCCGGCCGTCGTGCAGGAGGTCTTCGGTCCCGTGCTCACGGTTCAGGCGTTCGACACCGAGGAAGAAGCGATCCGCCTCGCGAACTCCACACCCTACGGCCTCGCATCGGGCATCCAGACGACCAACCTCGCGAAGGCTCATCGTGTGGCCGCGCGGCTCGACGCCGGCATCACCTGGGTGAACGGATGGGCCATGCTTGACCCGTCCGTTCCCTTCGGCGGCGTCAAGCAGAGCGGCTTCGGTCGTGAATACGGCCCCGAAGCTCTTGAGTCCTACCTGCGTTCCAAATCCGTCGTCTTCAACCTCGACGAAGGAGCAGGCAAATGACAAGCGGCCATTCGGCCCGGAGGTGACCGCTACTGCCGCAGCAGCCGGCAAGAAAGACACGAGCGCGGCATCCGGCCTGATCCGGGACGTGTTGCGGCCTCCATCCGGCCACTGAGTCGGCGTCGGAGTCGATTCGGCTACTGAGACCGTCACGGCGTCCGTCCTTCGAGCTCGCGCATACTCGAGCAGCGAAAGCGTGCCGGATCCGCGTAGAGTGGGCGGCACCGAACAAGGAGGTTCCCATGGCCGAGCTCGCACCGATCCAGCCGTGTCTGTGGTTCGACGACCAGGCGCGTGAGGCGATGGAGTACTACGTCGACGTCTTTCCGAACTCACGGATCATCTCGATCGACGAATACCCCGACGAGCATTTCGCCGGTATGTCTGGCAAGGTGCTGAACGGTCAGTTCAGGCTGAACGGCGTGGACTTCGTCTGCCTCGACGGCGGACCACTCTTCACCTTCAACGAGTCGATCTCTTTTGTTGTGTCGTGCGCCGATCAGGACGAGATCGACGGGTACTGGGCGAAGCTCTCACACGTGCCCGGCTCCGAGCAGTGCGGTTGGTGCAAAGACAGGTTCGGAGTCAGCTGGCAGATCATCCCCGCCAATATGGGCGAGCTGATCCGGCGTCCAGAGCAGGTACAGGTGATGATGCGTCAGAAGAAGATCGTGATCTCCGAGCTCGAGAACGCCTGAGGGTTCAGATCAGCGGCACTTTCGTACGGCGCGTTCCGCGATGAACGCGCCATAGATGACGACGAAAAGGTACTGGACCGCTTGACGACGAAAACGTAGTCACCTGAACTCATTACGGATCGTAATGAGCGGAGGGATCCGATGGTCTACCGAGAGATCGAAGCCGGGAAGCCGGGCAAGCTCACCGAGCGACTCTTCGCAATGCTCGACGCCACAGGGGTTCGGCTGTATGCCGAGCTTGATCCGACGACGACGGACGACGATGCCTGAGTTCTCGGTCGAGCTGTACGGCGAGCGCATCGGGCGTCTCGTCGGCACCTGGAACAGATCAGAGCGCCCCGGTGGCCGCCGTCTCGGTGACCCGTGGCGTGCCGTCGAAGATCAGCAGTCGGTCGGCAAGCTTGTCGACGAAGAAGCGGTCGTGGCTGACCACGATCACGGCTCCGGGAAAATGTGTGAGCGCCCGCTCCATCACCTGGGTGCTCGTGATGTCGAGGTGGTTCGTCGGCTCGTCGAGCACGATCACGCCCGCGCCGGAGAGCAGGCACTGAGCGATCGCGACGCGAGCGCGCTGTCCGCCCGACAGCGTGCCGATCTTCTGCTTCAGATCGGCGTCTGAGAACTGCAGCATCGCGAGAAACCGGTTGACGCTCTTTTTCGTCGCGGTGAGCGCGAGCGAGTCGGGGTACGCGTTCACGGCGTGGCCGACGGTGTCGGTGAGGTCCAGCTCGGCATACACGCGGTTGTACGACACGAACCGCGCGCCGCGCGCCCAGCGCACGCTTCCGGCATCCGCTTGTGTCTCGCCCGTGAGCACGTCGAGCAGTGTCGACTTGCCAGAACCGTTCGAGCCGAGCACGGCGACACGGTCGCCCCGGTGCAGGCTGAACGACAGGCCGTCGAAGAGGGGGGTGCCGCCGAAGCCCTTGGTGAGCCTGTCGACGGTGAGCAGGTCGTTGCTGAAGCGCAGCCCGTCGTAGATGCCCGTGATGATCTGGTCGATCGGACGCGGCGCCTGGCGCTTCTTGATGTCGGCGAGGCGACGGGATGCCGCGTTCGCCGGATTGCGTGCCGCCTCGCGTCTGGCCGTGCTCGCGGCCAGTTCATAGGCGAGCAGCTCTTCTTCGTGCGCGAACTGGCGCTCGAGCATCTTGAGCCGCGACTGCTTGGCGGGCACGTAGGCCGAGTAGTTGCCGTCGTACTCCTGCAGGCGGTAGTTCTCGATCTCGACGATGCGCGTGACCATCGCGTCGAGGAACTGGCGGTCGTGCGAGACGACGAGCACCGCGCCGTCGAACCCGGCCAGCCAGTTCTCGATCCAGCGCACGCCGTCGAGGTCGAGAAAGTTGGTCGGTTCGTCGAGCAGCAGAACGTCGGGCGCCTGCACCAGGATCAGGGCGAGCGCCGCACGGTTGCGCCACCCGCCGGATAGCCGGTCGACGGGGAGGTGCCGCCGTTCCTCGTCGAAGCCGAGGCTCGTGAGCACGGTGTCGATGGTGTTCTCGTAGGTCCAGCCGCCGATGGCATCCATTCGCTCGAACAGCTCGCCCTGCTCGGTGAGCATACGCGTCATCTCGCTGTCGTCCATAGGCTCCGCGAGCTGCATCCCGATCTCGTCGAGGCGTGCCTGTGCCTCGTGCACAGCGGCGAAATGGCCGCTCAGCGTCTGCCACGTGCTCTGTTCGCCGTCGAGCTCAGAGAACTGCGAGAAGTAGCCGATCGTGGTGCCGAGGGTGACATCGACTGTGCCACCCGTCGGCTGCTGGCGCCCGAGCACCAGCTCGAGAAAAGTCGTTTTGCCCGTGCCGTTCTTTCCGATGAGACCGACGCGGTCACCCCGGCGCAGCTTGAGGAACGCCTCGCGCAGAACGGGTCGACCGTCGTACTCCATGCTCACGTCGTTCAGGCGAATCAGGCTCACAGGTGTCCTCGGATCAGGTGGGGCGTTTCAGACGAGGCGATCGGGCGAGACGGATGCCTCTGGCCGACGCGATCTGCCAGGCGGCACCTGACGTGGTGCCGGCTTCTGGCCGGGCTCACTCTATCGGGCTCGCCTGTGCGTGCCCTTGGGCAGGGCGGGTGTGGCGTTTCCCTGGTGCTGTGTGCTCTGGTATGACCGCGGCGTGCTACGCGGGCGAATCGCCGAGCTGTCGCAACAGGCTGGCCAGCTGAGACTGCTGTGCGCTCGTCAGGATCTGAAGCTGTTCCGCTTCAAGCCGCACCAGCTCGACCATGGCGGCATCGACCCGCTCGATGCCCGCCGGAGTCAGCCGTGCAAGGTTGCTCCTGCCGTCTTTCGGGTGCGCCTTCCTCTCGAGAAGACCCCGCGCGGAGAGGTTCTCCAGTCGATTCGACATCGCTGCCGTACCGACCATCGTCGATCGCGAGAGCTCCATCGGGCTCATCTCGTGGGGCGGTTCCGCTCGGCGAAGCGCCGCGAGAACGTCGAACTCCCAGCTGCTCAGTTCGGCGCTCTCGAATGCGGCAGCACGAAGCTCGTTCAACCGAAGCGCAACGCGCCGGAGTCTGGACATGACATCCAACGGGGTGAAGTCCACCCCGGGCACACGATCGGCCCAGGCGTCCACCAGCAGGTCTACCTCGTCGTCTTTCATGATGTCTTCAGGCTACAGAGGCACGGAGCTCGGCGCGCGACATCACTCTGGGCGATTGAGCCCGTCCCCATCCCATGTCAGGTCGGCGTCGGTGCGAATCGGCAGCACCTCGAGAGCCGGCGTCTGCACGAGTTCGCGGATGAGTGCATTCGTCCCCGCAACGAGCGTCGAGTCGAAGTCGATCTCGGTGGCGAGCACCCATGAGTGATCGTCGGGCCACAGAATGCTGGGCGAATGCGCCCCCATGACCTCGTCGGCCCAGGGCGCACGACCTGGCCACGCGGCACCCGCAAAGTCATTCGCCCCCGCCTCGAACAGAATGTAGTGCCGCCCGGTGTCCCCATGCAGATCGAACCGGGGCCCGACTGCGACGTCACGTGTGAGCACTCCAGAGCCGGGTTCCGGCTGGCCGTGAGCACGGCCCGGAAGCGCCTCGATCGCGGAACGGGCCCTCGTCATCCCCTGCCGCGCCACGGCAGCAAGGCGCTCGCGAAGCGACGGTTGGCCGGTGTGTGCTGCAGCCTCGTCGGCGTGGTGCGCAGAGAGTCCATCGCTCGACTCGGCTACCACGTACGCCACCCCTGCCGACCTCGTAAGTCCACCCCATCCCTCCCAGATCGCGGCGATGCCGGCATCCGGAGTAGCTGTGTGACGGGCGAGAACCGCGGATGCCGTTGCGAGCGACGCGGCGTCAAGACAGCCCTCGAACGTGTCACCGTAGCGCCAGCCGTCTGCGGCGATCGCGCCGTGGACGTTTCCATGGTCGCGCCGCACGAGCCGTGCGTACTGTGCCTCTGCGTGCATGGTGGTGCCGAACGATGCCGCGGCCTGCGCCCACGTCGCGCGCTCCGTCTCGAGCGAAGCCGCAATATCGTCGACGCCATCTACGTATGTGGCCTCATCGATGCCCTGCCACGTCTTCGTGTCGTGCGGGCGATCACGGTCGACAGGATGGAACAGACGCGCGTATGCCTCGAATCCCCGCGGCACAACTGACAGGATGCTGCCGAACGGCTCAGCTTCCATGTGTCGAAGCCACTCCCCGCGAGTGGCGTCAGGCACCCATTCGAATCGTTCTGACATATGGCTATTCTGCGCTGGCGCAGCGGCGCCTGAACAGACTCGACCCGAGACGGGCTTCACGAGCGAGTCAGAGCCGACTACGAGCGCGAGACTCCCGCGCTGAATCCGATATCCGTGAGCGGGTCTCGACGAGCTCGACATTGAAGAATGGTTGTCGTGGTTCGGGGCCGGTCTGACCTCAAGCTCGACGGACTCTGTGATGT
>NZ_BAAGXA010000007.1:0-436155 GCF_054780075.1 Okibacterium endophyticum
AGTCTGTCGCCTATGACCCGACTCACGTGTCGCCGATCATCTGTCGCCTATGTCGTGACACCAGACACCCTTAGGTCCACCGAAGTAGCCCTACACGAAATCCTCTTCGGCGGCGCCGCGCAGCCCTAGCTTGGCGATCTCCGGCCGAAGCTCGACGCAGATGTCCTCCGGGTTGGGCCCGATGAGTACACGGTCCAACAACGCATTTGTTCAGCTGCTTGCGATCTGCGGGAGTCGCTGCGAGGTAGCGGTTGCAGGCGTCTTCGAGGAGATCGAGCGATTCCGCCAAGTGCTTCATCTGGAACGCGACGTCGTCGCTCAGGCGCTCCTGCTCAGTTTCGGTGCGGGAGAGCGAATCGGCCAACTTGCGCTGCTCCTTGACGAACAGGTCGCGAGGCAGGGCGTCGGAGTAGTAAGCCTCGAGGAGCTTCTCTTGGCGCAGCCGGATCTCCTGGGCCTGTAGGGCGAGGTCTGATCGCTTCTGCTCGGAGCCGGATGCTTCATCCGCGAGCCGATCCTGCCAATGCAGCTCGATCTCCTTGCGTCGGTGCGTGGAGATTTGGATCCGTTCGTAGGCGTCCTCGACGCGACGCTCCACATCGCTGATGCGCAGTGCGCTCTGTGTGCATCGCGGTGTGCCGTTCTGGCGGCCGGAGCAGACGAAGTAGTCGTAGACGCGCCCGCTCTTCGACCGAGCTTTGTGGACCAGCAGCCGGCGTTGACAGTTGAAGCAGCGGACCGTGCTCTTGAGGTAGTGCGTGTGGATGCGGCTGCGTTCACCTTGACGCCGAGAGGCGAGGAGACGTTGGACGGTATCCCAGGTCTTCGCCGGGACCAGCGGCTCGTGGCTTCCTGTATGCTGCGCGCCGTTCAGCGTGACGGTGCCCTTGTAGTAGGGATTCGTCAGCACACGATGAAGGCTCGCGACTGTCAGCGCCGCGGGGGAGCAGGAAGCGGTCGCCCGAGTCCGAAGTCCTCCGTCCCGAAGTGCTGCGACCAGCTGAGCGACGCTCCACTCCCCAGTGGCATAGGTGTCGAACGCCCAGGTGATGTGTGGCGCCCGTTCGTGGTCGAGTTGGATCGCTCGATACTCGCGTCCGTCCTCGGTCTGGCGGCGGACGTTGAGATAGCCGATCGGCGCCCGGCCCGGTGTCCGCCTTGGATGGCCTTCTGCCGCATGCCCTTCATGACTTCTTGCGCGAGGTTGCGCGAGTAGAACTCTGCGATCGACGCCATGATCCCGTGTAAGAGCACACCGTTCGGCGTTGTATCGATGCCCTCTGTGCTCGAGACGAGACGGGCACCTGCGGCATGAACCGCCTGGGTGATCACGATGTCGTCGGCTCGGGACCGCGCCAGCCGATCGAGCTTGTGCACGATGACGTAGTCAACGGAGTGCTCTCGGACGTAGGCGAGCATCCGTTGCAGTTCGGGGCGATCGATGCTCCGTCCTGAATGTCCACGATCGACGAACTCTGCTGTGACGAGAGCATTCAGCGCATGTGCCTGTCTTCGGTTTGCCTCGCGCTGAGCAGGTATGGAGAAGCCGTCCCGCATGTCTCCACGGGCAGCTTGGCGAACTGTCGAGACACGGATGTACGAAACGGCCGACTGCGGCGGAGACAGGTCAAGGATCGAAGCGGCAACTTGAAGGAGATCGGAGACTTCATTCACTCAGCCAACAGTGGTCGAGTGCCTGTGCGGTACGAGATCGATCCTGATGCATGAGTGACCGAAGAAACAGTTAGGTAGAGGGCTGAGCGATCTGACGTGCGAGCTGTGGGCGCAATGGTTGACTTGATGGGCAGCGGGTGTCAACGCGGCCCCTGCGAGTTCGTTCGCTGCACCTTAGCCGTTGGGCGTCAGCGGCTCGCGGCCGTAGCCTCGGAGCATGTACACGCCGTGGGCTTCCAGCGACGCGGTCCGCAAAAAGATGCAGGGCAATCGTGGGCGCGACACCAATGCCGAACTCGCTGTGCGGCGGCTCGTTCACGCGTCTGGGCTGCGCTATCGAGTGAACACGCGGCCGGAGCCGGAGCTTCGGAGGACGGCGGATCTGCTGTTCACCCGCGCTCGGGTCGCGGTGTTCGTCGACGGCTGCTACTGGCACGGATGCCCCGAGCATTTCACGATGCCCGCCACGAACGTCGACTACTGGACCACGAAGATCGGCCGGAACCGAGCGCGTGATCTGGAGACGACGGCGCTGCTCGAAGCAAGCGGCTGGCTCGTGCTGCGCTTCTGGGAGCATGAGCCTCCAGCGACAGTCGCGGCCAGCATCGTGGAGCGAGTGCGGAAGCGTCGCGCATTGGTCAGCGCCTGATCGGCGGGAGGTTGCAGCCCAGTCGTCGGTGATCGGCTGGACCGGCGCTTGCCTGAGGGGGTGACCTTGCGGGACCAGGCACGCCGGCGCGGGGCGCTCGTTATGTCGGCCGTTCCTCCTATTGTTGTAGAGAGCCCACCGTGGTGTCAGCGGTGAAGCACGCCTTCCTGCTACGTGGCTTGGAGCCACTCGGCTGGACGCAGAACTGAACTAGACCTTGGAATCTGAAGGAGAACGCCCACGATGGCAGGCCAGCCTCTCACCTTCCGATTCGTCGACCTGTTCGCTGGACTTGGTGGTTTTCACGTGGCCCTCCGGGGGCTTGGTGGCGAGGGCGTGTTCGCTGCGGAGTGGGAGCCGGGGCTAAACGCTCTCTACGAGACCAACTTCGGCATTGCGCCGTGGTCCGACGTGAACGAGTTGGACACGGATGGGGTGATCGCCGAGCACGTTCCCGACCATGAGGTCCTCACCGCAGGTTTTCCGTGCCAGCCGTTCTCCAAGTCAGGTAAGCAGCAGGGGTTCGAGCACACTCTGCAAGGTCATTTGTTCTTCAAGGTGCACGATATCCTGCGCGTAAAGAGGCCCGGTCGCTTCATTCTGGAGAACGTCCCGAATATCCTCAGCCACGATGGTGGTGAGACGAAGGCGACCATCATCAAGATGCTCGTCGATCTTGGATACGAGGTGGACATCCGGCGGTTGTCGCCGCACCAGTTCGGCATCCCGCAGGTGCGTGAGCGGGCTTACTTTGTCGGAGCGCTGATCTCTGAGGGCGGGCTAACCGGGTTCGAGTGGCCAGACGAGAGCAAGGAAGAGACCACTATTGCCACCGCTCTTGACCCCGAGGCGCCGCCTGTTCGCGAGGTGCCGGAGAGGACGCAGGACGCGATTGACATGTGGCGGGACTTCCTGCGTCGTGCTCCGAAGGACATCAAGCTCCCATCCTTCCCGATCTGGTCGATGGAGTTCCGCGCGAGTTACCCGTACGAGGGCATGACACCGCCGCGGGCGTGGTCCCAGCGGCGACCAGGAAAGCTCGATGAGTTCACGGGATCGTTCGGATTCCCGCTCGACGGACTGAGCATCGCCGGGCAGAAGCTGCTAATCCCAAGCCACTCCCGGCGTGACGGGGACGTCGAGTTCCCTGGCTGGAAGCGGGCCTTCATTCGGCAGAACCGTGCTTTCTACTCGGAAAACCGCAGATGGATCGACCCGTGGCTTGATGAGTGGCGGCCGTGGGAGTTCCTGTCCAGCTTCCAGAAGTTCGAATGGAACGCGCAGGGCGGCGTGCGGGACATCGACGAGTACGTCATACAAGTACGAGCCTCAGGCGTCCGTGTGAAGCGGCCCACGACCGCGCCGGCTCTGATCGCGATGACACAGACGCAAGTGCCGATCCTGGGATCGAAGATCTCCGGCACCGGCGCTCGGCGCTACATGACCCCGGCAGAATGCGCGAGATTGCAGAGCCTTGGCGGCATCACCCTTCCTGCAAGCGACGTCGCTGCGTACAAAGCACTCGGCAACGCCGTCAACGCGAAGGTCGTCCGCAAGATCGCAGAGCCGCTCCTCAAGGCTCTGGCCCCGCGCGAAACGCCATCTGACATCGCAAGGCCCAGAACCACGGTCGCTCCTGAGGCTGCCTAATGGCAGGTCCAGGCAGCATCGAGAAGGAAGCGCCACGAATGAGTCTGAACGTCGCAGAGCCCAGTGAGGACACTCCCGAGGAGAGCCCGCGCACTCAGGCGCAGGATCGCATCGCGGAAGCAATTGCGGAACTGTCTGACGCGCCCGACACCCCCGAGGGAGTGTCGGCTTGCGCCGGCTTCTCACCTGCCGACGTGGACTTCGAGTCCGACGCCTGGATATCCCGGCTGGCCGACGTGCAAGGGTGGTTGCACTTCGATGACGATCTGTCCGACGCAGACCTCGCCGCGTTCGTCCTCAGCCTCGCAGCGAACCTCAGCTTTGTCCCGGCATCTCAAGGGCTCGAGGAGACCGGCGGGGCCACGCGGCTGACCAGCGAGGCGCTGGAGCGCCTCGCTGAGCGAGCCGAGGCAGCGACCCGACTCAAGGACGAGTTCATCGCAGAACTCAATTTCGACGGTGGTACCCCATCGTCCGCTACCGTTTCCTGGGCGGACCGCTGGGAAGCCGAATGGGGTGACGACGAAGCCATCTCCCCGGAGCCCGTCACGGCCAAGGCTGACGTGTGGCACATCTTCCAACTGACGAAGAAGAAGCTGAACCTCACGCCTTCGTACCAGCGAGGAGACGTGTGGCGCACGGGGGATCGGCAGAAGCTGATCGAGTCGATCCTGCGCGGGATTCCCCTGCCCTCGATCATCCTGCTTCGGAAGGGCGGCGCTGCCCCCGATGATGTAGTGGACGGCAAGCAGCGCCTGACTGCGATTCTGCGCTTTGTGGGCAAGCATCCTGAAGCGCTCGCGAGGGTCGCTGAGGCTGACAAAGCGAAGCCTGAGGCCGGTCTTCGCGACAAGTTCGAGAACGACTACCCCAAATTCCGTTTGGCATGGAAGAGGTATATGGGTGAACCGCTCACGGCAAAGCTCGAAGACGACTACTACTTCCCGTTCCGGCTGCGCAACGACAAGAACGGGGTCCTCGTCGGCAAAGACTTGGAGCCTCTACGTGGCAAGTACTACACCCAGGTCAAGGGACACACGATCCACGTCGCCGACCAGGAGGTGACGGTCGAGGAACTCTTCGAAGGCGCCCCCGACTACAAGGTGCCCGTCATCGAATACACGAAGGCGAGTCAGCGGCAGATTCACGAGGTCTTCAACCTCTACAACAAACAAGGCATGCACCTGAACGCCGAGGAAATCCGTAACGCAGTGTTCCACGATGTCGAGCTCACGCGCGCGATCCTCGTTGCGGCTGGTGACGCCAGCGGTAGTGCCAGCATCGCAGACATCGCCCCGTCGCTGCTCGAAGTTCCGGGCATCAGTGAGCTCGGCAAGACGCTGGCAGACTACGGGTTCGGTGAGGCTCGCTACCGTCGAACGAAGGTGCTCGGATGGATCATCGCGACGCTCGTCAACGACTCGGGAGGCAAGCTTCTTCCCTCTACCTCGCGCCACACTGACGACCTCCTCAAGCGCGTGCAGGACGACGGCTCACATGCGTTGCGCGCCTCCTCTCGTCTCTCCGACCTTTTCGGACTTGTGACGACAGCCGCCAGCCTGCACGCGGCTTACGACGAGCTCTGGCCGGACAAGTTTCGCGGTGATGGGAAAAGCAGCCGATGGCAGGACTTGCAGCTGGTCGGGTCGCTCGTCGGCGTCGCGATCGCCACCGCCGGAGCGCCGGAAGATATCGAGGAGCGTCTCGAGGCCAACGCCGCGACGATCCGCCAAGCGACGCTGAACGAGTGGACGCGTCCCGAGAAGACTCAGACCCGCACGCAGTGGGACTTCATCGCTCGCATCAGCGCAGGCGTTGTCGAGAAGCTCGGGATAGACATCGAGTCAGCCTCCGAAGCCATCCGTGCACGGTTCGGTTCATCAGGCGTTGAGTCATTGCTCGCATCGCGTATCCCACCGAAGGGTGCGTGACCGATCAACGTGGAACGGGTGCACTTCGATGCGCCGTCTGGCGCGGAAGAGACATGGTGGAGCCGGTACGCTGCCGAGCTTGGGCAGATGACCTCGACCGCGCGAGGAGTGCTCCAGACCGATTGCGCCTACATCGTCGAGCGAGGGATGCTCGGTGCGGGGCCGCCAAATGCCGCAACGTGGCCCGAGAGCCGGACCCGTACTGGGCTGGTCATGGGCTCAGTGCAGTCAGGCAAGACAGCCTCGATGTTCGGCGTGACCGCGCTGGCGTTCGACCAAGGTATCGACATCGTGGTGATCCTTGCGGGGACACGCCTGTCGCTCTGGCGTCAGACCTACGAACGCATGGTCGAACAGCTCGATGCGGGGGAGGACGGGGTCGCGAAAGCGCGGCGGCGGCTGCTCTGTCCAACTCCGGGAGTCGTGCTCTCTGGGGCGCCCGCGACACTGGACAGCACCTATCGACTCCCTTCCGCGCAGGTGAGACGCAAGCTGTCGCAGAGACAGCCGCTGATCGTCGTCGCGATGAAGCAGACCGATCATCTCTACGCGCTCGGACGCGAGTTGCGTCAGAGCGTGTTCGGCGAGGTCGCGCGACTCGACCGCGCCGTGCACATGCTCGTCCTCGACGATGAAGCGGATGACGGCTCTGTGCTCGACGCCGTCATAGAGCAATCCCAAGGCCCCCTTTCACCAGCTCTCAAACAGATTCCCCGCGCGATCGCCGATCTATGGGAGCCGAGATCGAGCGGAGCGCCGGACAACCTCTTCGCCACCTACGTCGGGTACACGGCAACCCCACAGGCGAGCCTGCTGCAAGAAGACCACAATCCGCTCGCCCCCCGAGACTTCGTGATCTCGCTTCGGACGCCGCTCGATGTCGGCCAGCCCGCAGACCTTGGTGACCTGGATGCCCCGCGCTCGTCGACATACCCAGAACCGAACGGCATCGACAACTACTACACCGGCGGCGAGATCTACTACGACCGCGGCGCCGGGGCCGGCCTCTGCCGCGAGCTATCGGGACAAGCCGACGACGATCTCGCAGATTCCATCCGCGCCTTCCTTGTTGCCGGTGCGATTAGGTTGCATTGGGCCTCGGTAACTGACCCCACCGTGATGGGGCCACACTCGATCAGGGGCGCCGACTTCCCCCGGAGAGACGATGCGAAAGCGGCTTCGCCGCCCACCCACTCGATGCTGCTCCACCCTTCCGCAGACATCGGCTCTCACTTTGCAGCCGCGGAGGACGTGCTCGTCTGGGCCGGCGTGCCAGACCGCATCACGGCGCGCAATCTGATCGAGTCTGGCAATGCACTCCTCCCGGACAGTCTCATCGCGAAGATGCGTGGTGAGGAACCCCTCTGGGAGGCATGGATCGATCGCTACCGGTCATCGTCAAATGCGATCGCTACCGAGTTCAACGTGATGAACCCGCGACTCATCCCCGACTGGCCGACCGTGCTCCACATCCTGGAGACCGAGGTGATCCCAGGCACGCGCGTGTCCGTCGTGAACAGCGACCCCAGCGCGGACGACCGGCCCGAGTACAAGCCAGTCGTCGACGAGACCGCTCAGCGTTGGCGCGCGGCCCCTGACCTCTCGACGATCTTCGTCTCCGGCAACGTAATGGCGCGCGGGCTGACACTGGAGGGAATGACGACGGCACTTTTCCGGCGCAACTCGGCTAGCCCAGTGGCCGACACCCAGATGCAGATGCAGCGCTGGTTCGGCTACCGCGGAGAATACATCGAGCTCTGCCGCATGTTCGCCACCCGGCAGCAGATCGACCTCTTCGGCGCCTACCACGATGTCGACGAGGCGCTCCGTGAAGGCATCGCGGCGAAGATGGCTGGCGCCGCGCCTTCTCCGGTCGTCCTGCACGGCATGGGTTTTCTGGCCACCGGAAAGATCGCCAGTATCGGCCGCGTGCCGCTGTGTCCGAGCGCAAAACCGTTCATCACGCTCATTAACGACGGACAGCAGCCCGACCCGAACGCGCAGCTTGTCGCTGAGGTGTTCTCCGGCCCCTCCTCCGACTTGTTGGTAGGGCGCACCATGCGCGGACGTGCGCTCGACCGCACACTGTCGCTGTCAGAGGCTGCTGACCTGCTCGACAGCCTCTCGTTTGACTCCTATGCCCCTGGCGGCGGAAGCCGCCTGGCGGAGTTGTGGCAGCAAGTCCAGGCCCGCGTGGACGCAACCCTGCCGCTGCCCGCTGGGACACAGTTCTACGACGCCCCAAGCCCCATCGACGGGACGCCCTCGGACGCCCGCTTTGAATGCCCGTACGCCATCGCCGCATACCTTCGCTTGTGGGAAGCGTGCCTCACCCGTGCCGTCAGAGGCCTTTTCGTCACAGGAGTTCCGTCCGGCCGATGGGCAATGGCCGACCTGCGCGCCAAAGCGCTGCATCAGCCCCGGTTTTCCGTCGGTATCCGATACGGCGATGGCGACAGGATCACTGATGGACCGCTCTCCGGCCTCGGTTTCAGCATCCGTGCCACCCAGAAAGGCCTGAACGCTCAGGGGAACCTTGACACGACCTGGGGCACGAATGACCCGAATGCGGGCCCTCTCGATTACCGCGGCGACGAGTTCTTCGACTACTACCATCGCGGCGAAGCCCTGCCCACAACGGCTGGGACGACGTCCTGGCGCCCGCAAGGGTCGCACGGGCAGATCCTCTTCTACGTCAACAAACGGCCCGGGCAACCGCATCCTGCAGTCGCTGTCGGAGTGTGCATCCCCTCTGGCGGCCCGGAGCAGTTCGCCGCGACGCGAGCCGGCTCGCTGATCGCAGCGTGAGAAAAGCCAGATGACGAACTACGAAGACGCTCGGCAGCGGATCGAACGCATCCCGGTCTCGCCGGAAGCCGGGTCGCGGAACGTCGAATGGATCACCTCGGCTGAGATCATTGGCGTGGCTCGTGACGCCGAGGGCAAGGTGGAACTCCTTCTCCGCGGCGTCGAGCTCGTACCGGTCTCCCGGACCGTCAAGGACGCGTCCGAACATCGACCGATCTATAAGGACGACGGGACGACATTCGAAGCCACGCGCCTCGTCTTCCCCGCACTCGCGCACTTCGACCAGGTAGCGGCGTTCATTTGCGTTGAGCTCCTGCGGAATGGAGCAGACAGCGATCTCCCGCGCGCATTCGCCCTCACCGAACCGATCATCGAACTCGCTATCAAGAACCTCACGCTTTCAAACCAGGCGCTCCTCGGCCTCGCGGGCGAGTTGCTCCTCTTGGAGGCGCTATGCCGCCGAGCCGATGACGCTCGCGTCGCAGAGATCATCGCCGGCTGGCGCGGTTGGCAGAGATCCTCACGTGACCTCGTCCTTGACGGCACGGGGATTGAGGTCAAGACCACGACGGGCAACGCTTCATCCCACCTCGTCGAGGGCGTGCATCAGCTTGAACGCGACGAGGAGGGCGACGAGCACCGGCTGTTCCTGCTAAGCATCGGTCTCCAACGAGCCGAGAGCGACGCCAGCAACCGCTTCACAGTCCCCAGTCTCGTCGAGCGCATCACCATGCGCATGGCCGATACCGGAGCATCGCCTCTGGTCATCGAGCGTTTCGTCGCACACGTTGCCGAGTATGGCGCGAGCTCGTGGATCGGTTATAACCACACCACACAGGCAGCCGATCCGACCTACTCAATTCCATTTCTTACGACTTTCTTCCGCGCCTACGACATGGATGACACAACTATCGGTGTCTTGCGTCGTCACGACGTTGCCGCGTTTCGACACGTCGCTGACGACTCGGTGAGATTTCGGGTGAACCTCTCCACGAATGGGCCGATCAGCGCCGGGAACCCAGTCGAAGGTGCTAACCAAGTGGCCCAGGTGATACTCGGACTCTGACACTCCTTCCCGTCGAGCCCTGTACGCTCCCACCTTCCGCGGCCGCTCTTGTGCGACGCGCGCTCCCTACCTCGAACTTCTACCCGGGCCGCGTCGCAGACGCAATTGTCCCAACCGTGAACAACATCTCGGAATCGCTCGGCTTGCGTCATGGAAACGCCCCATCGGATAGGTGCGCCGCTGCGTTCCGAGATTGCTTGACCGCACGGCAGGCCAATAACCCGTCCGCAACTTCCGATCTTCTAGCGCCGCTACCGTGAGGAGGCTAGAGCCCCGGGAATGCGGCTTCGATGGCCTGCTTCAACAGTGCAGCTGACGATCTGTCAAACTGGAGAGTCTGGCTCACCTTAGGTTGCGATACCCGAACATCCGACCCAAAGGTGGACACCTGGAGCAGCGAAGCCTCCCCGGCCCGGACGACGCTCCACTGAGCATCGGTCTCCGTCGGGTGAGGCGAGCCGCTCGAACTCGCCTGTGTGAAACTCCGGACGCGTGCCATGTCTACAGACTAATCGGAGGAGTACGTGCATAGCGCCGCGCGTCAGGCGAGAACGACACCATGGAGCGGCTCGAGAAGACGGCGCAGGCGGGGCCTGGGCTCGCGACCACGTCTGTCTTGCCGCGGATACTCTCGATTCATGACAACGACGAGCCTCTCGATCCCGAGCAGTATCGCATCGCTGTCGAGGGGATCTCCGCGATCGCGATCACGAACTTCGAGATGGGCGCTGGAGAAGCGCAGGCGCGCACTGCTGTACTGGCGTTGTGGGAACAGCTTGGGCGACCGCGCGGAGCCTTCGCCGAAGCCGCAACCAGCACCACTCATTCGCCTCAGCCGGTCCTCCAGACAGCAGAGGAGACGGAGAGAGCCCGCCAAATCAGAGAGATGCTAGGCGTCCGAAGCAGCGAAGAGGCTCTCGTGGCGATGCTGTCTGCCTGCGAGATGCTGGAACAACTGGCGGCCGAGCTCGACGGCTAGATCGATCGTGTGCTAATTGAACGCGCAACGTGGTCAGGGTGAGAAGCTGGCATATGACTTCTCACCGACCGCCGGTCTTCGACCTGAGCGTCCGAACCAACGGCGCGCCCGCGATCCATGAGGAGTCGTCATTCGCGTTCCTGAACCGGGTAGCTGGAACATACTGGGAGCACCCGCGTCGTCTCATCGAAGAATGGTCTAGTCGCCTTGAGAACGAGGACGACTACATGGACATTCGGGCACGCCTCCGCTCGGGCGACAACCGACAATTCAACAGCGCCTTCCTGGAGCTCTACCTCCATGAGATTCTGCTGCGAACAGGCCACACGGTCACGGTCCATCCATATCTCCCGCACACCACCCGGCTCCCAGACTTCTATGCCGAGAAAGACGGAATCGGCTTCTTCGTCGAAGCTGTCGCCCCAGGTAGGAGTCGTGAGAAGGACGCAGCGCGCTCCCGACTCAACCGCTTCTTCGACGTCGTGAACCGATTGGAGAGCCCAAACTTCGTTCTCATGCTCCGTTCCCTCCATGAAGGGCTCACCGATCCTGCAGCATCAGCCTTGCGGAAGGACCTACGGAAGTGGTTGGCGGGGCTTGGCCCAGATTCGATTCACGATCTCTCCCTAGCGCCGCGCTACGAGTGGAAGCACGGCGACTGGGCGGCAGTGTTCTCTGCCGTGCCGAAGAAGAAAGAAGCCCGGGGCAAGGGCGGCAGCGATCGGCGAGCCATCGGGATCTACGCACACGAACCCGCCAAAGGCGTCGACGACGCCAGTACCATACGCAAAGCCCTGGCATCGAAGGACAGCGAGTACGGCGACCTGGGCAAGCCGTTCATGATCGCAATCGGCCTGTATATGCACGACCGCGATCACTGGCACAGTATGAAACGCGTTTTATGGCCACGAATCAGTCCAGTGGTCTGAGAACAGTGATGAGACTCGTATCGTTCGCATGGCCGACGGCTACTTCGGCACCCCCGCAGTTGGACGGCCCGCAACGTCTCGGCAGTGCTCCTCGTCAACCAGCTTAAGCCTTACCACGTTCATAAGGCCGAGGTGACCATCTGGAAGCATCCGTACCCGAATGAGCATCTCACCATTCCCGGAGTTCCCGGGAGAAGCAGAAGAACTAGTTGACGACAGGGTGGTGATCACGCCCACGCCGACGTCGCCTACAGCTCTGTTCGGTCTGCCCGATCCTTGGCCACCCGGCGAGCCGTGGCCAAGCGAACCCTAGTCCGAAGAGCGCGTTGCTCCGCCCACCCAACCCGGGTTGCGGCGCAAGTTGTCTCCGGGATCAGGTTCCTCGGCGCCGGCGTTATCGTCCGCGACTGGCTCACCATCCGCGGCCTGACTCCTGCGGCACCCTGCGGTGAGTCGTAGCGATCGGCTCTCTCGCCCGCGCAGGCATGGGTTTGGTGCTCCGCCCCCGCGCCAGAATTGCCCGGTCGCCGAGACCACACGGGCACATTGCCCTCGCTTCGAGGCTACAGGCGCGGTGCCTCGTGTCACTGCCCCGAACTCGGCGGTCTATACACCGAGGTGCCTCCGGGCAACGAGATGCCCGCTTCTGACGCCGGAAGCCTCGATCATGGCTCCTCCGGGCTGCTCGATTGCTCGTGGATCTGGATCGTCACCGGGAGATGAGGTTGAAGGCCGTCCGGAATCGCTCGAGGATCTTCAGGACGTTCAGGACAAGATGCAATGCCAGCCATGCCAGCGCTGGCGTCCAACCCCAATGAAGCACGGAGTCGCCGGCGGTCGCAGCCGGAGCTGGTGCCGTCGTAGGTGTAGGAGTCGATATCGTCGGCGTGACGGACACGTCCGGAGCCATGAACCCTGTGGCGACCGCAAGCAGGACGACGAGCGCGACCGCCACGACGATCGTATAGCTGATCGTCGCGCGCAGGTCTGAGATCACGGTCCCCAGGCCATGGGCGTTCCCGATCGCGCCGCCGTCCTTGCGCAGGGTCACAGCCAGGTTGAAAACGAGGAACAACAACCCGAACAGCAGTGCGGTGAAGACGGACATGGCGGTTAGGTACGGGGTGACGGACGTCAACTCGATGTGCCAGAACAGAAGCGCGGCGGCCACAGTGGAGGGGAGGCCGTAGTAGTATATTACGGCCCTGCGTCGCGCCCGCTTGGCGGGCTGCCCTACTAGGGAAGTCCAGGAGTCACGATAGTCCCGGAAGATTGTCCTGAACTGGCCCGGACTCATCGTGTTCACCACCATCTCGCTATCGCTTCCTCTACGTCTTCTCGAGTGGCCAACCGCTGGGGAGGTCGACACCGAGGCCTCGGAGAAACTGCTCGGCCGTCGCATCCCAAGCTTGTCGCAACTCAGTGTCGGTCAGCCAGCCTCCGAACTCGTACACGAGCTGAGGGACGCGATCGCCTGCGACGACGAACGTCTTCTCAGGTCGTTCTGTGCCGAACGATACCTCCACCCTCCGACTTTCGTACTCGTCGCGGTTGACCGGCAGCAACTCCTGGAGCTCACCCAGCAGGTCGTCGTTCAACGATCCCGACCGCGCGGCTTCGATCGCAGCGACGAGCGCCTCCCATTCAGTTTCATCCGACACGCTGAACGCGCTGCGCGGCGCCTTCTTGCGTTGGGGCACGATGGAGCCATCGCGCTTCTTCCTCTCCGCCCAGATCATGCGGCGTTGCTCGAGCGGAGCGATCTCAGCGAGCTTCCGGTACTCGAGATGGCGTCGGTCGAGGATGTCGAAGACACGAGCTTTGAGGTCGTCTCCGCGGCTGGATAGCCCCGCGCCCTCGGCAGACACCCGAACAGTGACGTCGTCGACGGTGGAGGGGTCGTGGCCGCTGTCGACCTGTTCGAGCACCTCCGTCACTCGGAGCACTTGCTTGCCTGCGAGTTCCTTCCGCCAGTCGTCCGTGAGCGCGAACGCTTCGACGCGAATGCCCATCTGAGTGCTGAGTGAGATCGGGCGGATGACTCGGCTGTGGATGAGGTCCTTCAGATGCCTCCCGCCGACCCGCTCGACGAAGAGGAACCCGAAGTAGCTGTCGCGCGGGACGTAGATGACCGCTCGGAGTTCACTCAGCAGCGCTGTGGTCTGCCCGGTCTCGACGGACTCCTCGGATTCGGTGTCGAATGTCTCGCCGGGGTTTCCGACCGGCCCCCTCCGAAGCCGGATGAAGATCGACCGACCTCGGACATCGTGGGAGTGCTTGCGGAAGCCTTCAGCCAGACCCGGATTCTGGTGGAATCTTGGCCCTACCTTGTCGAGTTCTGCCTCCAACGACGCCAGGAGATCGACCTTGTGCTCGCCGATCGCACTGAGTCGTTGCAGCTCCCGGGGCCGATAAGGAGGCGAAACCCGGATCAGGTATGCCAGGTATCCGTACGCGACCATTCGTTTCCTTCCGGGAGTATCTCTGGTCAACCTACCGGCTAACCCCTGATTCCGAACGGATCGGCTCGCGGTCGCCTCATCACCGGCCCGAACCACTCGCTGAGTTCGTCCCTCCAGACTTACAACGGGTGACCGGACGGTGACTAAGACCCCCCAAAGGCAGGGCGGCATGAGCCGGTGCTTGCCGGTCGTGTTGTGGTCATGAGAACCGCGGAATCATGCGGATTCTCACCCTACCGGCGCTGTCACGTCGCCTGCTCCGAGCCCATCAGTTGTTGTTCGAGTATCGCGCTCGGGCCATCGAAAGCCCACCTAAATCACCCGCCACGACCCACCGCCAACCGGCTACACTCGGACTAAGCGAACCGTCCGGTTCCCTGTAAACACAAGGGAATCCGTGAGTTCCCGAGACGATCGGCGGAGACCGGAAATCGGCCGGATCCTCCAAGGGGTCGCAGGTTCAAATCCTGTCAGCCCGACAGAAAACTCGTGGTAGAACAGAATTTATGGATGTCCGATTCTCGCAGGTAGCCGGCGAAGATCTGAACAATCTATGGTCCCGGTTTGCGTTCGCTGTGTGAGCGCGTCTGTTCCCGATTCGTTCCCAGTCTCAAACCCCGGTCAAAGGGGTTAGCGGGAACCTCAGGTCTGCAGGAGCCGTCGATTCACCTGCTCGGCAGCTCGCGTAAGCTCCGTCACGTCGGGGTGCATGTTCTCGATCGATGCGTGACCGAGGATGTCGCTGACGATGTGCAATGGCACGCCCGCGTTCGCGAACCATGTGGCTCCGGCGTGTCTGAGATCGTGTCGTCGCAGACCTGGGTGGCCGAGTCGTTGCACCAAGTTCGTCCAGTCGGTCGCTCGCGAGAGCGTCCCGGTGGTGAGGACTCCGCCTCGGGGGCCTTGCGGGAGCGGCTGATCATGTTCGCGGTGCTCGGCTATCCGTCGGAGCACCGGCTCCAACGGATCGAGGATCGATTGATCTCGCCCCCGGACTGACGACCCTGCGAACAACACTCACGCTCGACAGCGCGTGACCGGCCATGGCACCCCGTGAACGCCCGCCGCGGATGCGGGCGTTCACGGGGCATGGTGTTGCACACGAGGCCGTTACTACGGAACTCGGCGACGATGCCGCCCGCGCCACCGGTGTCAGCGCGGAAACCACCCGGCTCATCGCCGTACTGCCCGGAGGCTCGGCGGCGGCCCTCGGGCATTCAGAATGCGTTGCGTAAATGAGCGGGGGCAAAATCGAAGACCGTGTCAGACTGGCTGCCGGTGATCCCATACAGATTGTGACGTGACGATGCGCAAGCGACGTGCTCGATTGATGGCGGCGATGACCGTTGGACTGGTGTTCATGATGACCGGATGCAGCCCGAGTGCACTCACTGGAGACGCTCTTTACCAGGCGGCGGCAGGACGCTACTACGGGTACGCGGCCGATATGCACATGGTGCTGATGGCGGTACACGAGGGGGACTGGGCTGTCGATCAGGGCGCATACGGAGCCGATCCGTCATCGTGCCAGATCGGTGCCGACGAGTTCGGGTATTTCTTTGACTATGCACGGACGGTGACGATCGAGCAGGTCGACGCGGATGCACTCACCGCAGCGGCCGTCGCGGCCTTCAAGGAGCTGGGTCTCGAGCCTGAGGTCGCGACGTTCGGCGAGGGCGAAGCGCAAGAGCAGAACATCGTTGCCACAGGCGGGAATGTGGGTCGAGCTGTGGTGACGATTCGCCCTGTGACCGGGTGGGTGCGAGTGACCGCCCGCCCTGAGTGCGAGCGGGGAGTGGCTGCAGACCTCTCCGAGATGATCTTCGGTGGAGACGTGGACAGGGGCGCCGCGCTCCGAGTGCCGGCCACCGAGGGGGTGGACTCCGTCCCCCAGTTCTATTTTCCCGCCGACGGCCCGCTCTTCTATGACGAGGACGGCACGCCGATCCTGCCACAGCCTGTTGTGACCGAGGTGCCGGAAGCCCCCTACGGCGACGACACGCCCTGACGGGATGGATGTGACGGCGATGTCCGTGGGTGACGCCTGGAGCACGCTCTGTGCATTGATCGAGGATGACCCGGAGCTGGTGGACGCCCTGAGCGCTGCACACGCGGACGGCCGTTGGATGGCACTCGTCGACGGCCTCAACGAGATCAGCGGCCTCGCGAACTTGGACGCTGAGGATTCCGGCATGAACGCGCAGATACGCTGGCCGGAGTGCCCAGGGCAATCCGCGCCGGTGTGGATCTCGCAACCGTTACTGACAATGCGATTCCGCGGGAAGACGCGAATGAGAATACGGAGATCACTGCCGATGGGGCGGTTCCGGGACGGACGCTCATCGCCGTTGAGGATGTTCGGCACTACGCTGATGGTCTTGCCGAGCGTGAAAGGAAGGCGCTCTCCCAAACGATCTAGCGCGCCGATTTCGCGAACGGGCGTGGCATCTTCGTGCAGGCCGGCCGTCAGGTGACGTTGGCAGAAGGATGAGGGTTTCGATGTTCAATCTCACCGCGCTGTGGCTTGGTCGAAGCTTGTAGATTCCCGCCGTCACTCGAAACTGATCGTTTCCGGCGGCGTCTCGGCGGGCGGCGGCTTGCTCGACGCGCCGAGCTTCGGTCGCCGCGATGGCGCAGCTGGCAGAACGATCGTGCGGTCGCATCGGAAAGGAAGTGACCGGTCAAGAGGCATATCAACACGGCGGCAGCGGAACCTCACTCGACAGTCTCTGCGTGTGGACGTGCGCGACACGCTTCTCTATGAGACCGGCCTCAGCCTCGGGGCATGACCTGTTCGTCCAGCCTCGGGTGCAGATCGGAAAGCAGCGTGGCAGCTTCGACCTGATGCGTTCCGATGGCCCTGCGAATGCCCTCACCAATGTTTGGGCTTTCAATGCCGCCACGCTGGACGTGCTTGAGCGCGAGATCCAGTCGTGGAGCTACCTCGTGAGCAGGTTCCGGTCCGATGGGGCGGCACTGCAACTCGGAAAGTCTCGAACGATGACCCTGCCCGCGGACGCCTTGATCGACGTGGTTTATGACGCGCCGACCTCGGATCGTGATCGACAATGGCGTTCGAACATCTTCGCGGTCGCTCAAGAGGCCTGGCAGCTGGGCAGCATCACGCCGCACTCGCTTGATGAGTTCCACGCTCGCGTCGCGGTTTTGACGGATTAACGTCCGCGGGGACGGCGCCTTGACAATCTCGGCTGGTCCTACCGCAAAGCCTGCGGCATCGACGATATCGCGAACTCTGTCTGTCACAGATCTGCCCATCGTCATTCCTTGATCAATGATTTGACGATCACGGTGGACCGATTCGGATGAGCCGACGCGTCATTCGCGACGATCATGCGTCCGCTCATAGTCAGGACCGAGGCAAGATTGAATCCGCGAGGAACGCCGCCGCGACCGCCTAGACCTCGATGGTAGGACTTCTGCCGCGCGACCTACGACTGCGTTCCGCACATGTCGGTTCCGCGCATCTTGCTCCAGGGGTCATTGCTCCAGCAGCGTGATGGTCTCGGCTAGTTCTTGGGCCATGTCGATGCTCGGGTCGATGAGCCATTGCAGTTGCAGGCCGTCAGAGACGGCGATCAGTTTCGTGGCCGTGGTGTCGGGGTTCAGGGAGGGATCGAAGCGCCCGGTCTGCTGGCCGTGCCGGATCGCGTCGGTGACTCGGGTGCGTAGTCGGCTGAAGCGTTGTTGGAAGAAATCGTGGGAGGGGTGGGTGGGGTCCGCGGCTTCGGCGGCGAATGCGGTGTAGAGGTGGATGATTCCCGGGATCGTCGCGTTGTGCCGCACGACCTCGACCCAGTTGTCGAGCATGTGCGCGGGGACTTGCTCGTGATCGTCTATGTCGGGACTCCACAGCCGGAGGACTTCTTCGAGCAGCTCTTCCCGGGAGGCGAAGTAATGCAGGATATGCGCGGGCTGGATGCCGAGTTCGCGTCCGATCTTGCGCAGTGACGTGTTGCGATAGCCCTTTTCGGCGAGGACACGCAGGGCGGTCTCGAGGATCTCGTCTCGCCGAGCCCTGCCCTTCGCGTACTGTCCTCGTCCCGCCATGCCCCCCAGCGTACCGGCAAGGAGCACGCGCCTCTTGCGCGAATCCTTATCGATGGTAAAGTTTCATGACTTCGATCATTCCCCGGCGTGGTGGAGAGGCAGTGCCATCACGTTTGGGGCGGTGATGGTGCGTATCGGAAAAGGAGATGCCGTGATGGCGAAGAGGGAAAAGCTGGCCGTGAACCCACTGCCGTGGGTGATCGGCTCGGACGGGTTCGATCTGAGCGAGCGGACGTTGCGGCCAGCGCTGGCCGAGCTGGGGGAGGCGGGGTTTGACGCTCTTCAAGCTGACATCCCGAGCGCCTGGACGGTCGCTCAGTACCGTGACCTGCTCGACGAGTACGGGTTCCGTCCCGCCCCCGGGTATTTCGGGGCCGCGTTCGACGATCCCACAGAGCACCCGGCGCTCGTCGAGGCTGCACGTCGGCATGCCGCGGCTCAGGCCGAGCTGGGACTGACCGTGGCGTTCGTCGCCTCTGATCTCACGCCCGCCCGAATCGCCAGGCCGGCGCAGGGCACCGATGCCTCCGCTGACCGGCTCCGGATCGTCTCGGACGGTCTCGCGAAGGTCTCAGAGGCTGCGCTGGGCGAAGGGGTCCGATATGCCCTGCACCCGCACGTCGGCTCCTGGGTCGAGACCGAGGACGAGACGCGCCAGGTGCTCGACGCGACCGCCGGCGCAGCGTTGGCGTTCGGACCGGACACGGGGCATCTGTCGTGGGCCGGCGCAGCACCGGAGACCCTCATCGCCGACTATGCCGACCGTGTCGTCGCGCTGCATCTGAAAGACGTGGACGGCGCGGCCGTCGGCGCCGCGCGGGCCGCGGAAGCCGACTACTGGGAGGCAACCAACATGCATCACGTGTGGACAGAGCCCGGCCGGGGCCGGATCGACTTCGCAGCCGTCCTCGCGGCGCTGCCGGCAGGGTTCGACGGGTGGAGCGTGGTCGAGGTCGACGTGCCCAACCTGCCCACACCTGTGCAGAGCGCACGCACGTCGCGGGAGAACCTGCTCGCGATGCCGTTCTTCGCCTCCGAAGGGGTAAACGCATGAGCGCGCAGACGATCGGTGTCGGCCTGCTCGGCGCAGGCCCCGTGGTCCAAGCGATCCACCTGCCGACCCTGGCTCGGCTGACCGACCGATTCACCGTCCGGCACATCATGGACGTCGACCCGGATGTCGCGGCCGCTGCAGCGTCGCGGGTCGGGGCTGCGCACTCCACCACGGTGGAAGAGCTGCTGGCCGATGAGGCGGTGGAGGTGGTTGCGATCTGCAGCCCGTCGCAGTTCCACGCCGTGCAGGTGATCGCGGCGATGCGGGCAGGCAAACGCGCTGTGCTGTGCGAGAAGCCGTTCGCGACCACCCGGGCCGAGGCGGAGGAGATCGCGGCGGTCAGTGAGCAGACCGGTGTGCCGGTCATCGTCGGTGCCATGCATACTTTCGACCCGGGCTGGACGCAGGCCGCGGCCGCGTGGGGCGATCTGCCGGAGAAGGCGCATACGATCCGCTCCAGCATCGTGCTGCCGCCGAACCCGCGCTATGAGGACCTCGCCACCGAGGTGCAGGGACGGGTGCCGATGCGGCCACCGCACGGCCCGATCACCCCTGAGGTGCGCGCGGGCGCTGTCCGTGGCGGGGTGCTCGGATTGGCGATTCATGACCTTCCGCTGATCCGGGTGTTCTTGCCCGCGTTCGCCGACGTCGAGGTGCACTCGGCCGAACGGCTCGCCCCGTTCGGCTACGGCATCACCTTCACCGCAGGCGACCGCAACGTGCTGTTGGCCGCGTCGATGCACCAGCAGTGGAAACCGCGCTGGGAGCTCGAGGTGATCGCCGACGACCAGTCGCTCCACATCGATTTCACGCCGTCATATGTGCACGCCGGCTCAGCAATATCGACCCTGAGGGCTGCGGATGGGAGCGCACGCCGGTTCGGGCCGTTCGGGTTCAACGGCTACGAGGGCGAGTGGCAGGCGATGCACCGCGTGGCGACCGGCGATCTCACCGCCGTCCCGCCCCTAGCGACGCTGATCGATGACCTCACCTTCGCGGTCGACATCGCCGAGAAAGCCGCGACCGCACTACTCGCCGAGGAGACCGCAGCATGACCACTCTCGAAACCCAGGCCGCCCAGGTGACCGTTTCCGCGCGGCCCGGCGCCGAGGCCCTCACCGCGAACGTCGTCGCGACACTCCCCGTGTCGTTCGCTCACGCGTCTGATCAGCCGGCGGACCTGATCGCCGTCACCGGCGCACCCGGATGGCCCCAATTGGCCAGCGACGCTCTCACCGGCGGCGCACACGGCATCATCGTGATCGACCCCACCGCGGACGACCCCGCCGCAATCGAAGCACTCGCCGCACAGGCGGAGAAGCAGAAAGCGGTCACAGTGCTGAGCGAGACCTTCGCCGGCAATCCCGCCATCCGGCCGCTCCTCGATGCACGCCCGGATGCCATGAACGGACTGGGTGCGGTGTTCATCGACAGCGTGGTCGCCGGGGGGAGCGCCGCGGACCAGCTGCTGACCCATCTGCGGGTGCTACGTGCTCTCGGCCTCCCAGAAGTCGTCATCCGTACAGCCACGACGGCGCACGAGCGCGGTGTGATCTGGGCCGGCGAGGCACACGGGAGACCAGCCGACGGAGGTGTGCTGCTCAACGGCATCACCGCGCTCAGCGATGCCACCTCACCGCAGGTGTCGGTAAGGGGTGCAGCGGCCGAGCGAGCGGTGGAACTCACGCTCCCCGCCGCTGACACAGCGCAGCCTGCATCGGTCGTCTATACCGACACCACCGGTGCGCACCAGCTGCCGACGATCTACGAACACGCCCACCGCGCCGCCTGGCGTTACGCCCACCAGGCCCTCACCAACAGCACCCCCGGAACAACGACGGTGCTCCGTGAGTTCGCCGCAGACGTCACACGCGTCCGCGGCGTACTGAGCTGAACCAGCTCCTCACCCGGGTGCGATCAGGCGACGTAAGCCGACTCTGCGCCCATCCTGTATCGATTCCTCAACGAAGCGGACAATTATGTCAACCTCAACAACCCCACCCATCGACGCACGCGCAGCAGAAGACGAGCCGGTCGAACGGGTGAGCAACTGGTTCATCTTCACGTATTGGTTCGCGCAGTTCGCGAACTGGATGGCACTACTCACGCCGGTGGTCGTGACCATCGCGTTGAAGGTCGCAACCATCGCCACCCCCGAGGAGAAAGCCGCGCAACTGGGCATCGTCCTCGCCATCGGCGCTCTGTCTTCGGTGATCGCCACCCCGATCTGGGGCGCGCTCTCAGATCGCACCACGGCCCGGCTGGGGCGCCGCAAGACCTGGATGCTCATCGGTGTGATCGGTGGCGGCATCGGCTTGACGGTCGTGGCGCTCTCACCCAACCTGTTTGTGCTGGGCGTGGGCTGGTTCATCTGCCAGATCGCGTTCAACGCGAACCAGGCCGCGCTCAACGCGCTGCTGCCCGATCAGGTACCCGATCATCAGCGCGGACGCGTCTCAGGCCTCCTCGGGCTGTCCTCGCGGGTCGCCACCCTCGCGGGAACCTTCGTCACGGTATACACCACGGGCAGCGACCTGCTGATGTTCCTCGTACCGTGGGCAGTGAGCGCGGCTTCCATCGGGCTGCTGTTCGCATCGTTCACGGACAGTCCCGCCGATCCTGCGGCCCTGCGGCCCTACTCGTGGAAGGAGTTCGGGCGCACGTTCTGGATCAGTCCCCGCAAGCATCCCGACTTCGCGTGGGCGTTCGCCTCCCGGTTCCTGCTCTTCATCGGAATCTCCTTCCTGACGACGTATCAGGTGTACTTCCTCACCGACCACCTCGGTGTGGCGACAGACGATGTCGCCGGGTTGATGACGATCTCCGGCCTCATCATGGCCGCGATGACCGTGCTGGTCTCGATCGCGGGCGGCTGGCTGTCCGACCGCACCGGGCGCCGCAAACCGTTCGTTCTCGCCGCCGCGATCGTCGCCGGTGTGGGCCTGCTCGTTCTGGGCACGGCGTCCGACCTTCCGCAGTTCTTCATCGGTGCGGCGATCGAGTCCGCCGGAGCCGGGCTGTACCTCGCCGTCGACCTGGCGCTGGTCGCTGCGGTGTTGCCGAACAAGGCCGATACCGCGAAGGATATGGGGGTGTTCCAGATCGCCAACTCGCTGCCGCAGTCCATCGCGCCGGCGATCGCACCGATCTTCCTTATGATCGGTTCAGGTGGCACGGCAGACAACTACGTGGCCGTGTTCACCGCGGCCGCCATATTCGCCGTGATCGGCGCCGTGCTCATCCTTCCCATCCGCGGCACCCGCTGACGCCGCTGCCCCCTCGACGAACGGAGAACCTGCCCCATGCGCCACACATCACCAGCCCGCGCTCCACGGGTAGGGATCATCGGAACCGGAATGATCGCGGCCGCCCACCTGCGCGCCGCTCGCAACGCCGGTGGCCACGTGATCGGCGTGCTCGCGTCACGGCCCGAGAAATCGACCGCCACTGCTGACGCATGGGGCGTGGCGGCGGGATATCCCGACCTGGGCGCGCTTCTGGCCGACCGGCCGGACGTGGTGCACGTCTGCACGCCGAACAGCACCCACGTCCCCTATGCAGAGGCGATCATCGCAGCGGGCGTCAACGTGGTCATCGAGAAACCCATCGCCACCACCGTGGACGATGCGCGACGGATCGTCGACGCAGCATCCGCGGCGGGCGTCATCGCGACGGTTCCGTATGTGTACCGATACCACCCGCTGGTCCGCGAGATCCGCGCCCGCCGGATCGCGGGCGATCTCGGAGAGATCGCTCTCGTGCACGGCTCCTACCTGCAGGACTGGCTGCTGTCGCCGGATGCATCGACGTGGCGAGTCGACCCGGCCGAAGGCGGTCCGTCCCGCGCGTTCGCCGACATCGGATCGCACTGGTGCGACCTCGCCGAATTCGTCTCCGGCGAGACCTTCGCCACAGTGACAGCCGCCACCACCATCACACATCCCACCCGCCCCGCGGGCAGCACAGCCTCGTTCTCGACGGTGGGGGCTTCCTCGGAACGGGTGCCGGTCACGACCGAGGACATCGCCGTGGCCACGTTCCGCACCGACCGTGGCATCACCGCGAACACGGTGATCTCGCAGGTCGCGGCTGGCCGGAAGAACCGGCTCTGGCTGGAAGTGGACGGCACCAGGGGTTCCGCGGTGTTCGACCAGGAGCAGCCCGAATCGATCTGGCTTGGCACCGAGAACGGCGCGCTCACCCTCCACCGTGGGGAGGGAACGGTCGCCCCGGACCAGGAACGACTGAACCGGACGCCACCCGGGCATCCGCAGGGGTGGACAGATGCCTTCGACGCGTTCGTCGCCGACACCTACGCCGCCGTCCGCGGACAGGAACCCGACGGCCTCCCAACCGTGGCCGACGGACTCCGCTCCGTGCAGATCGTGTCGGCCGTCCTGGAATCAGCTGCCAAGGGCACCTGGACCGACATCCCGGCCTGACACACAGCACCACACACCGGTGAAAAGGAGAAACGACAATGAGCACAACACGTCACCCGGTGACACTGTTCACCGGCCAGTGGGCCGACATGTCCTTCGATGAGCTTGCCCGCCGAGCGGCCGAGTGGGGCTATGACGGACTCGAGATCGCCGCCTCCGGTGACCACCTCGACCTGCAACGCGCCGACGAGGACGACGCCTACGTGCAGTCCCGGCTCGACATCCTCGACAAGTACGGCCTCAAAGTGTGGGCGATCTCCAACCACCTCGCCGGCCAGGCTGTGTGCGACGACCCCATCGACTTCCGCCACCAGGCCATCCTGCGCGACTACGTCTGGGGCGACGGCGACGGCGAGGGAGTGCGGCAACGCGCGGCGGAGGACATGAAGCGGTCTGCGCGCGTGGCCCGCAAGCTCGGCGTCGACACGGTCGTCGGATTCACGGGATCGAAGATCTGGCCATACGTCGCGATGTTCCCGCCCGTCTCGGCCGAGGTGATCGACGCCGGGTATGAGGACTTCGCGAACCGGTGGAACCCCATCCTCGATGTGTTCGACTCCGAGGGTGTCCGCTTCGCCCACGAGGTCCACCCGTCAGAGATCGCTTACGACCACTGGACCAGCGTCCGCACACTCGAGGCAATCGACCGGCGCGAGGCCTTCGGCTTCAACTGGGACCCCTCCCACATGGCCTGGCAAGGCATCGACACCGTTGGGTTCATCACCGACTTCGCCGACCGGATCTACCACGTCGATTGCAAAGACACCCGGATCCGCACCGCATCGGGTCGTCAGGGCATCCTCGGGTCGCACCTGCCGTGGGGCGACCCGCGACGCGGCTGGGACTTCGTCTCCACCGGCCACGGTGACATCCCGTGGGAGGATGCCTTCCGTGCGCTCGCCGCCATCGGCTACGACGGGCCCATCTCGGTCGAGTGGGAGGATGCCGGGATGGACCGGCTGCGCGGCGCTGCCGAGGCGGTCGGCTACATCCGCTCACTCCTGTGGAAGCTGCCGGAGGTCTCGTTCGACGCCGCCTTCAGTAACCAATAGCACAATGGATCGCAGAGGAGTGGAAGAACAACAGCGAAGATGAGCAGACGCTCGGCATCGCAACTGTCCATAAAGACATCGGCAGAGACCGAGACCGCGACGGTGTCCTGACCGAAGTCGTCGCGGAGGCCGGCGATCTCGAGGAAACCCTCTGGTATCCACCGAACCGTGATGGGTGTGATCCGGGACAGGTCGGTGCCGGTGCCGAGCCGGGTGACGCCGTCGAACGTCAGCCCGCCCGATTCGATCGATATCATCGCGGTATGACCTTCGTCGACGAGTCAGGACCTGTTCCGGCGAAACCCGCAGCCTGGCCCTGGCGCGTGGCGCTCCGCTTTCTCGCTGCCCTGGTGATCCTGGCCGGCCCGGCGATGATCGTCACCACGCTCGTCTTCGTCGAGGGCGCTGAACGCTGGATCTCGCTCGGAATCGATCTCGTTGTGTCGGTCGTGCTCCTTCCCTTCGGGATCTGGTTGTGGGTGTGGATGTCGCACGAGCACAAGCAGTCACTCCGGCTCCGCAAAGTCGGAGTCCCGGCATCCGCGGAGGTGCTGGACCTCACACCGGCCTCCTACGGAGAAGAGTCGGGCATGCGGCTCACGGTGCAGATCAGCGGGCCAGGCGTCTCACCGTTCCACACGAGGTTCACGTGCGCCTACGACTCGTCTGTGACCGTCGGCGACCGTCTCGGTGCGATCGTGGACCCAGGGACGAACGCGTACGCCATCCCGACCCTCCGCTGAGGGCGCGGGCCGGCTCACAGCTGAGTGGGCTGGCTCCTCGGCAGCCAGGTCATGCGTGAGACGCATGGCCGGCACAGTGTGGAATCGATCGTCTCGGCGGTGATCGGCCCGGTGTCTGGAGAGCTGCCCTTCGCTGCTGTCCGGAAAAGAGAGAGAAAAGGGTTGCCTAACCTAACTCGCTTGCGATAGCGTCTGAGCAAGTTAGGCAACCCTAAGTCACTCGGTGGCCGTCGATGCCTGGCCGCTTCGGCAACCAGAGGGTGTCGACGATCGACGCAATCATGCGTCACCAGAGTCTTGGAGCCGGGCGACCCGAACGCGCGACTACGCAGAAGGAGAGCCGGGACGAATGCTGTCGAAAGGACTCGTCCCGGCCGCCGCGCGGCCTCAAGTCGTACAGCGAGCGCTGTGCGGACGAGAAATGGGCGAGGCCGTGAGGCTGCCCGACACTCTACGGAGGAAACGATTCACATGACAAATCAGATGACAGGGGAGCACACCCGCGCAGCACGCTCACGTGGCCGGATGCCGGCCATGCTGTTCGCGCTTCTCGCGGCGGTCTCACTGGCCGTTCTCGGGGCGCAGCCCGCGAGCGCGGTCTCGCTGAACAGCGTCACTCCCGACAGCGGGCTCTCGAGCACCGACACGGTGAATGCCTCGGTGACCTTCGTGACAGGGGAGGCGTTCTTCGCTCTCGCAGAGTGCAACGTCGACTACGACCCGGGAACGGCGTGCAACGCCGACACGGCGATCGGACTGGTTCCGGTTCCCGGTACGGGAACGTTCGTCTTCGACCTGGATGTGGCGTCGAGCTTCGACAACAGCAGCTTCATCCCGGGAGAGAGCGGTCCCGGCGGAACAACCGACTGCCTTCCCGCGCTCGGCGGGTCCCAGTGCGCGGTGTACGTGTCCACGTACAGCTCCACGGGAACCCACCTCGACGACAAGCTGATCAACATCTCCTTCTGAACGACCGGAGGCGGGATGCCGCGCAGCGTCGCGGCATCCCGGCTCCGCCCTCTGTCGCCCCCAACCTCCCGTTCCCGTAGATGACCCGAAAGCCCTGCTGATGACATCCGTTCGCCGCTTCGCCCACCGCACCGTCGCCGTGCTGATCGCCCTGCTTCTCGCCCTGACCGGTCTGAGCACGCTCAAGCCTCAGGCGGCGCACGCGGAAGAGACCCCTGTCACCACCGGCGCACTGACCTGGGGCATGAAAGCCTCGTGGCGCACCTACGTCGGCAAGACGATCCTGTCGCCCGAGGTCACCCAGACCGATGCAGGCGAGTACGTGTTCCCGTTGGTGAGCGGAGGCTACGACCCAGAAACCGGCGCGACGGCGCTCGAATTCGACGGCACGGTGCAATGGCAGGGGCACTGGTTCCCAGACGAAGGCGGAGTGAGCATCCCCGACGGCTACCAAGGACCAACCGAGATCTACATTCTCGATGTGACGATGACGCGCCCCTCGATCACGATCAACGCCGACGAGGCGACCCTCAGCGCCGACGTCGTCTCGCGAGATGTCTCCACCTGGCAGCTGCGCGACTACGGCCGGATCGTGATGGCTACCCTGAACATCGACGACATCGATCCGGTGGTGCAGAACGGCTCGGTGAACTGGTCGGCGATTCCGGCGTTCATCTCCCGGCCTGCGGCCACCGGCGTGTTCGGCGGCTCATACAAGACGGGCCAGTCCGTCGACCCGGTCAGCATCGACTACCACGGGCAAGGGGGCAGCCCGGTCTACGACGAACGGTGGACCGCCCCGAACACCCCCACGGTAGCGCTCGACGATTCCGGGATGGCCACGCTCGACACTTCGTGGACGACCTGGTGGACCGATGCAGAGGCGGGGATCGTGCACCGCCGCAAGTCCGTGCTCGACGCCAGCGGGCAGTCCTACGTCTTCCAGGCATACTCGCTCACAGAGCTGAAGGACGTCGGCGAACCGCTCGTGCTCCCGCGAGAAGAGGGCTCATCCCTCGCGAAGACGGCGTTCTTCGTCGACGCCGACACGCACCGGGCCTATTTCCGATCCGGCGCGAAGGGCACGCCACTCGACCTCTGGGTCCAATGGGACCCTGCCACGCAGAGCTACTCCCGCGGAACGGATGCCCAATTCGCCCCGCGGGGAGACGCGGGAACCCTGATCTGGGACCAGGAGCGTCACACCGCATACACGTTGAGCCTCGACATCCCCGACGGGGTCGCGGCCGACGATCCCGACAACATGGTCTGGCACCTGAACCAGTACGCTCAGCAGGGCGACGGCTCGTACACCGAGCAGCGATACCCGCTGCCGAGCGGACCGAAGGGTTGGAATCTGCGCTGGTACCCGGTCGACGGCGCCAACAGCGCCTCCGTCGCCTCCGACGGTTCGATCATCCTGACCCGGCGAGCGGGAATCTCCCCGTTCGGCACCGACCCGGCACCCGTCGACCAGTTCGACGTGCAACGCATCAGCATCGCCGACGGCACAGCTACCGTCACCGAGATCCCTGGAACCGATGTCGGGAGCCGCACCTCTACCGGGTTCACCAAAGTACTCACCGGCGCGAACGGCCTCGCGGTTCTCGCCCGCACCGCGACGGCATCCCGAACCGCGATGGTGCAATTCGTGCGCCTCGGCACCGACGGCACAGCGAGGGTCGCCGATCCGGTCGAGGTGCCTGACACGCTGCTGACGGAGTTCGCGCTCGACGACCAGGAGGCCACGGCGTGGGCCGTTGCATCCTCGAGCCAGCACCTCGCCGCGATTCGCGAGACCGGGGTCATCTCCGACGACTACTTCGCCACCGTCCACCCGCGTGCGGCCGGCGTGCTGATCGGGCCGGATCGCGCTGTGTACGCTCTCAGCGGAGACGGCACCCCCTACAGCACCGGACAACCGCTCTGGTTCGGGTTCGGACGCTACGCCATCACGGGACACTCGCCGGCGATCGAGACTCACCCCAGCTCAATCGTCAGGAACGCGGCAGAAGGCGACACAGCGATGTTCACCGCCGCCGCGACCGGCAGCCCGGATCCGACCGTGCAATGGCAGCAGAAGGAGCCCGGCTCGCAGAAGTTCCACGACATTTCCTCTGCCACCGAGCAGACCCTGTCCGTTCCCGTCACCGACGACGTCAACGGTGTGCAGTACCGAGCCGTGTTCACCAACTCGGCGGGCGCGCTCGCGAGCGACCCGGCGACTCTCACGGTGCTCTCCGCCCCCGGCATCGTCGTCGCGCCCGGATCGATCACCGTTACGGAGAACGGAACCGCGGAGTTCCAGATCATGCCGTCGGGAAACCCTGAACCCACCATCACCTGGGAGACGAACGCCGGCGACGGCTGGACATCCGTCGCCGGGGACCAGTTCACAGTGGACGGCGGATACCTCACCGTGACCGGCGTCAGCAGGGAGCAGGACGGCACCCGGTTCCGGGTCAAACTGGTCAACTCCGTCGGAACCGTCTACAGCGACGACGCCGTTCTCACCGTCACGGCACCGCCGACGATCCCAGAGGACGGTGTCACCCTCGACGGGGTGACACTGGAATGGTTCGGCAGCGAAGAGATCCAGGGTGTTCCCCCTGCGGGCGGAAGCAACTTCTTCTCTGCCGGCACGTCGGACGGCACCGAGAGCGGCTACCGCGCGACCGACGGTGACGTCTCCGTCATCCATCGCACAGCCGACGGAACGGAGACCCCGGCCAGCTGGGAGACCCGTGCCGTGCAGACGAAAGAGGATGCGGATGCCGTGCAACTCGTCCGGCTCGGCGCCGGCACCGCGACGCTCGCAGCAGACGGATCCGGCAGCATCGCCTGGTCCGGGTCGTTCAGCGTGAACTTCTATGGCGGAATGGTGCCCTTCACTCTCACCGACCCGGTTCTCACCCTGGACGAGCGCGGGGGAGGCACCCTGACCGCGGACCTCGGCGGATACGCGTCCAGCCAAGACAACCCCGGGCAGAAGACCCCGCTCGCCCCCGTCGCCGACGTGGTCATCGCCACGTTCTCGGGCGTGACCGTCGACATCGAACACGGCTTCACCGTGACGCCCGACTATCAGGGTGTCGAGCTGTCCGTGCCCGACGACCAGACGGCACAAGACCGCACCGGCGCCGGCTGGGGATCCTGGCCGCAGTCCTGGGTCGACGTGCACTTCTTGACCGGACTGTCCTCCTACTGGTACTCCTCCGGCGGAGCGGCAGACCCGCACAAGGCGCCGGCGCCATTCACCGTCGGCTTCACCGATGCAACCACTCCGCAAGAACCGGTGACTGTCGCTCCCACCGTCACGGCTCAGCCGCAGTCGGTCAGGGTCACCGCAGGTGCCGACGCGACATTCTCCGCAGCCGCCGATGGCACACCGACCCCGAGCATCCAGTGGCAGTCGCTGCTCCCCGATGGCGGGGACTGGAACGACATCCCCGGTGCAACGGAAACCAGCTACACCGCCACCGCTGTGCCCGAATCGGCAACAGGCACCGAGTACCGCGCCGTGTTCGCCAACGCTGCGGGCCAGGCCACGACCGACCCGGTGACCCTCGCTGTCACACGCGCCGGCGCCGGCACCGACTCGGGGAATCCGGGTGAGCCTGAGAACACCATCGCAACTGGTGTGGCGGGGGCGAGGCTGTCGAACACCGGCGCTGAACCTGGTGCGCCGCTCGCCGTCGCAGCTCTGGTGCTGCTGCTGGGCACAGCCATGGTGGTCGTGGCCCGACGGCGGAGCAACGCGCGACGCGGGCTCGCCGCCGGGCGGATCAACCCCGAGGGCTGAAAGCGGCGGGGCGGCACACGGGGGATTCGAGACGCGCGAGAACTCGCCGTACACGTTGAGAGAATCAGTGTGTCCGTCGGCGGCGGAGGGTGAACGTGAGGTCGATGTGTGTCCTGACCGCACGCGTGCCGCTCGCTTGATGTCGAGCTCACGGCCTGTGCCGTTGCCTACTCCTCTCCAATGGGAAGAACACCCGCGGAGATGGGCGAGAAGCGCTGAGATACCGAATGCGTACCGTTCGTCGAAGTCGGCTGAGAACACGTCGGGACTGAGGCGGTATGCGTCAGCCGGCACCGGGGCATGTGCCGCGGTTTGGGTTTCTGATGCCTGCTGCTCGTGGGTGATGCCATCAGACCGAGCAGGCGCGCCTTCGTCCACCAGGTGTTGTACCGGTCAGGGGATGAGAAGCCGACGATGGCTGACCCAAGCGGCATATCCGTCACGTGAGCCGGATAAGCAGCGCGCTCAGCTCACCGAGGCGAAGAGCCACATGTCGTCATCGGGCTTAGGACGGCCTGAGCTGAGCGCCGAGTCCGACCAGCAGCGACTCGACCAGTAGTCCGTAGTACGCGTCGTTGACCGATTCTCCCGACGTTTCGTCGGTGTCAGCGAGCGGGGCGATCATCTCGGAGATGACCTGGGAGACACCCGTGCTCTCCTCCGCGAGGACCGTGAATTCCTCGAGCATCGAGCCATGATCGCGCGGGCCATCGTCCGCAAGCTCTAGACGATCATCGCTGATGGTGACCGTGAGCATCGCCGAGTTGATCAGCAGCGCGTAGGCCAGGGCAGGCTGGCCGAATCCGGCACGAGAGAGCGACGCGATGCCTGCGTCGAAAGTGGCTGCGACGCGCGGAAATGACGGGCCATGCATCAAGAGCCACTTGGCGGTCCCCGGATACTCCCGCACGATCGGCCGTAGCGGGTACAGCAGTCTCCGGAACCACTCCTGCCATTCAAGGGACGGATCGGGTGACGGAATCTCTGTGAGAATGCGCTCGACGACCCCGCGCACGATCTCACCACGACTGCCGATGTGGTGATAGAGGACAGAAGGCGCGACGTTCAACGTCGCCGCAAGATCGCGCTGAGTCCACGAGTTCAGGCCGGTCCCACGAGAGAGTTCTTGGGCGGCATCGATGATCCGCGCGGGTGTGAGGCCGGCGCGTCGATCCGTGCCCTTCGTCTCTCCAACCGCCTTCGCCACGTGTTCCACAGTATCTCGGTTTGTCAACAAGCCCGGCGGGACGACTGGGGGAGCGCCACGTCGTGTGACCGGACGATCACTCGACACCGTGTGCCGAGAGAATTGACTAGAACGCTGTTCGGTGTATTCTACTGAGAACGATTATCAGTATGGCTCGTAGCCTGAACAGTGAAAGCAAACCTTGTTGATCCAGCACTACTGTTCCCCGGCACTCAGACAGTGACGACACGTGCATTGCGGGATAAACGGCAAGCACTCCGGCACCTGACGAGTCACATCGTCACATGGGGCGCCACCGTGCTCGCCGTCTGCTTCCTCATCGTCGTCGTCGTCGATCTTCTCCCCGGCGACGCAGCAAGCGGACAACTCGGGCCGAGAGCCACACCGGAAGCCTTGGCCACGCTGCGGGAACAATATGGTCTGAACAGGCCTGTCGTCCTCCGCTTCGCCGAATGGCTCGGCGGGCTGTTCCGCGGTGACTTCGGCAGCGTGCTCAGCACCGGACAGCCCGTCGCAGAGCTCCTGGCAGGTCCGCTATCTCGGAGCGCGATGTTGTTGTTGATCGCCGGGATCGGCATCATCGTGGTCGGGATCGGCGGGGGAATCCTCGTCGGTGTGCACGCGGGCACAGGAGCCGACCGCATGGTGAGTGCACTTGCACTCGCCGTCATCTGCGCCCCCGAGTTCGTGATCGGCACTCTTCTGGTCCTCGTGTTCTCCACTGGTCTCGGCGTGCTCCCCGCGGTATCTCTGCTCCCTGTTGCCGGCGGTGTGTGGGAGCGGCCAGAGATTCTTGTGCTGCCCTGCCTTTCGATTGTGCTGATCGGGTCGGCCGTCTTGGTGCGCCAGGTGCGGGCGATCACCGCACAGCAAGCAGCGCGTCCCCACGTTGAGGCCGCCCGCCTGTCAGGGCTGCCCGAGACACGAGTCCTCACTCGCCATCTGCTTCCCGGCGCAGCACCGGCGATCCTGCAGTCCGCCGCGGCGGTCGTGCCGTATCTGATCGGAGGGACTGTTGTCATCGAGCGGGTGTTCTCTTTCCCAGGACTGGGAGGCGCACTCGTCGCGGGAGTGTCGAAACGCGAACCAGACGTCTTGATGGCTTGTGTCCTCGTCATCGTCGCCCTCACCCTGCTGGCGTATTTCCTCGCCGACATCCGCGGACGGAGTGGCCAGTCATGACCGGCGCACTGCAGGCGACAACGCAGAACCCCTCACTCTTCACACGGCAATCCACTCGCAGGCGGGCAGAGACGATCCTGACGGTTCTCCTCCTGCTGGTGATCGCCGTCACGATCATCGGTCCGTTCGTGCCGATCGATGCTGCCCGCACGGTCGCCGCCGGGTATGCACCGCGCGGCGAGGGATTGGTGCTCGGCAGTGACGGGCTGGGCCGGGATGTGGTTGCACGACTTCTGCATGGCGGGGCCGGTCTTCTCGCTGTCGCCGCAATCTCGACCGTGACCGCCGTTCTTGTCGGGGTGGTCACCGGGATGGTGTTGAGCATCTTCCGAGGGATCGGGCGGATACTCGGCCGCGCCCTCGATGTGCTGTTGGTGACCCCATCGCTCCTCACCATGCTGATTCTCATCTTCGGTCTCGGCGGCGGGGTGGGCACCATGATCGTTATCACCACCACGGTCAGCGCCCCGTTCATCGCCCGCTACACCAGATCCCTGGTCACCCCGCTGCTGGGATCCCCGTTCGTGCTCGCCGCCCGCACAGCTGGAGATTCCTGGCCCAGGATCGCGGCACTCGAGATCCTCCCGAACATCACCGGCCCGATCGCAGCCGATGCCGGCGCCCGTTTCGTCGCGGCACTCTACCTGGTCGCGGCGGCCGGGTTCCTCGGGTTCAATCCGCTCGGCTCCGACAGCGACTGGGCCGGCATGATCCAATCCGGCCTTGACGGGCTTGCACTCAACCCATGGGCGAGCCTCGCCCCCACTATCGCAATCGCACTGGTGACCGTCCCAGCCAACCTTCTCGCCGACCGCATCGTACGAAGGACAAATCGATGATCGTCTTCGACCAGATCGACGTTCGAAACGAGGCTGGTCTGCCCGTGCTCGATCGCCTGGGCACCCACGTCGGCACAGGCGAGGTTCGCGCATTCGTTGGTGAGTCGGGATCCGGCAAGACCACCCTTGCTCTCACCATCCTCGGCCAGATCCGCCCGGGCCTGCACCACCATTCAGGCTCGGTAGCGGTCGCAGGCTTCGACCCGCTCCGTGCGCACACCATGGCCTTGCGCGCATATCGGAGGAAGACGGTGGCGTGGCTCGGTCAGGATCCGGGTCTGTCACTGACCCCGTGGCTGACAGTACGACAGCTTCTCAGCGAAGCAGGTGACGCCCGACGTATGCCTGACGAGCGCCTCGCTGATCTGCTTGCCCCCTTGCGCCTGGAAAAGCCCCACACCCTTCTGGATCGTCGGCCGGCGGACCTTTCTGGAGGGCAGCGACGCCGTATCGCCTTCGCCCGGGCGATCGCCCGGCAACCTGAAGTGCTGATCCTCGATGAACCCACCGCCGGACTCGACCAGCAGGCGATCAACGACGTCCTCGATGCATTCTCGATGCTGCGAACCCACAGCAACGTGACGACGCTGTTCATCACCCACGACCTCGCTATCGCCGAACGAGTCGCCGACACCATCTCCGTTCTCCACCAGGGCCGCCTTGTAGAAACGAAAGCCGCCGCTGACCTCCGCACCGCACCTCGCAGCGGGGTCACACGCACCCTCTTGGCGGCCGAACTGCGAACAAATGCACACGGTCCTGCGCCGACTCGCCAGGCTGACGCTCCGATCCTGGAGCTACGCGATCTCGAAATCGTCACCCCCGCGGGCGCACCACTGACCGAACCCTTGAACGTGACCATCGGGCCCGGTGAAGGCGTCGCCATACTCGGGCCATCCGGGATCGGGAAGAGCACACTCGCCGGCACCATCATCGGATCACACTCGCAGGCCGCGGGCAACGTCCTCTTTTGCGAAGAACCGTTGGCGTCTCGCTTCGAACTGCGACCCCGGGGGCTGCGGCGCGCCATCCAGCTCATCCCGCAGGACCCGGCAGCAAGCCTCAACCCCGCTCTGACGGTGCGCACTCAGCTTCAACGCGCAGTACGCCGCGCCGAACCCACGCTGACCAGACACGCTGTCGACCGCCGCATCGAGAGCATCCTGCAGCAGGTCCATCTGCCCTCCGATCTTCTGCAGCGGCGCTCCCCGAGCCTGTCTGGAGGGCAAGCTCAGCGCGTCGCGATCGCTCGCGCGCTCGCACATAGGCCCCGATTGCTGATCTGCGATGAATCCACGGCGGCACTCGACCCGACAGCGCAGAGGGGAATCCTCGACACGCTCAACGAACTTCGAGCCCGCACCGGACTCGCGCTGATCGTCATCACCCACTCCCCGAACGTAGCCGCCTACACGTGCGATCGAGTCCTGGAACTCTCACCCGCGGGTCACTACACGATCCGGCCCGCCACCACAGCACACAACCGAGGAACACCCCATGAAACGGAGCACGCCCGTGCCTGACACCGTCCCTCCCACACAGACGCAACCGCCGCAGGTGCGGCTCCTGCTCGTCGCGGTCTTTCTCGCATACCTCGCGCAGATGACTCTCAACCCCATCATCGCTCCGCTTGCGCGAGAAGTGGGACTCAGGGAATGGCAGATCGGTGTGATGATCAGCACAGCAGCGATCATGATCGTGCTCACCAGCCAGATGTGGGGACGCCGATCTCAATCCTGGGGACGCAGGCCTGTGCTGATCGCGGCATTGGCATCGGCAACAGCCGCGATGCTCACGTTCACAGTGCTTGCCATCCTGGGCATGCAGCAGCTGCTGACCGGAACCGCGCTGTTCCTGCTGTTCGTCCTCACCCGCGGCATTGTCTTCGGCGGCGCCCTCGCCGCTGTTGCTCCCACCGCCCAGGCCTACATCGCGAACGTCACCGAGACCGAAGAAGCGCGGGTGAAGGGAATGGCCGGGGTGGGAGCCGTCCAGGGTGTCGCGATGGTCGTTGGAGCCGTCCTCGGAGGACTGCTCGCAACCATCAGTATCGAAGCCTCCCTCATCGCCGTCCCTATTCTGCTCTTCGGGGGTGTGCTGATCGTCGCTCTGGGGCTGCGACGTGAAGCTCGAATCGAATTGATTCCCGACCCGCCACGGATCAGTCCGACAGACACACGCGTGTGGCCCTTTCTGGTCGCCGGATTCGGGATGTTCACCGCGTTGGGGTTCATCCAGGTGATCACCGGGTTCATCGCTCAAGACCGGTTCGCGCTCGACGCTCAGACGACAGGGCTCGTGACCGGGGGTGCGCTGCTGGCCGCAGGCCTCGGGATGGTCCTCGCGCAGTCGGTGATCGTGCCGAAATCCGGATGGGCACCGCGCACTCTCTTGCGCGTCGGGACGCTGATCGCTGCGGCAGGATTCGCGGTTCTCCTCATCGGCGCGAATATGGCCGTGTTCGTGCTGGCGATCCTCCTCATCGGGCTGGGGCTGGGGACCGCGATGCCTGGCTACACCGCAGGGGCATCCCTCCTGATGCGCAGCGACGAACAGGGCGGACTCGCCGGCCTCATCGGCGCGACCAACGGGCTGACCTTCGTCATCGCCCCCACCCTGAGCACTGTCCTGTACTCCATCGATCCGTTGCTACCCATCGCGATCGGGGGCGGGATCATGTTCGCCGTGTTCCTCTTCGTCCTCCTGCATCCTCGTCTGCGCGCCCGACCTGACAGCGAGTACAGCCCCCAACGACCACCGAAGACCCTCCACCACCAGAGAACAACGAGAAGGCAGATCAGCAAATGAGAACAGAACCACGGCGGGTACGGACCCGTCTCCTGGTCACCACAGGGCTTGCCGCAGCAGTGGCCCTGAGCGGCTGCGCCGCTGGCACATCCGACGAGGCCGCCGCACCGGGCGCTCACAGCACTGACCAAACGGTGCGAGTAGCGGTGCTCGGCTCTCCTGCCGACACATTGGACATCACCGGTGCAGTCACCATGGTGCCGTTCGCGATCGGCTACAACGTGTTCGACTCGCTTGTTATGCTGCGCAACGGCGAGTTCGCTCTGCAACTGGCCGAATCAGTGGAACCCAACAGCGACGCCACCGTCTGGACGATAACGATCAGAGACAAGGTCACGTTTCACGACGGCTCCGCTCTGACAGCCGATGACGTGCTGGCGAGCCTGGAGTATGTCGCCGGCACGGTGAACTACACCCCCAGCTATGGTGACGTCGACTTCGCACGCTCCACAAGCGATGGTGACCGGGCCGTCACCCTCCAGCTCACCCGACCGCGCGCGGACTTCATGGAGGCCGTGCTTGCGCACATGAGCCCCATCTTCCCGGCAGGAAAGACCATGGATGACGGAATCGGCAGCGGGCCCTTCTCGCTGCAGAGCTTTTCCGCCGACACGGGGGCGGTCCTCATCCGAAACGACGACTACTGGGACGGCGCGCCGGCGCTCCAAGAGATCGACATCGTTCCCGTCGCCGAGAACTCCGCCCGGCTAGCTGCGCTGACGGACGGGCAGGTCGACTACGCCATGGGCATTACCGCGACCGGCGCAGAGACCCTCTCTGATCGCACCGACCTCGCCGTGGCTGACGACGGAGCGCAGAGCTCCCGCGCGTTCACCTTCACCCTGAACACAACGATGGCGCCTTTTGACGACCCCGAGGTCCGCGCAGCGATGAAACTCGCCGTCGACCGCGAACAACTCGTCGATATCGTCTTCCGAGGCAAAGGTGACGTCGGCAACGACGCACTCGGCAAAGCACTCCCGGGTTTCAACGAGAACCTTGACCAGCAGAGGTATGACCCCGTCGCCGCGCGAAAAGTCTTCACTGGCAAGGGCATCGATGAACTCGGGATCCTGGTCGCAGAAGTCGCGCCCGGCCTCACCGACGCCACCGAGCTCCTCAAACAGCAACTCGCCGACGTCGGAATCACCGTCAACATCACTGAAACAGACCCAGCGACGCTGTACACAGATTTCGAAGCCATCACACAGTCTCAGATGTTCGCGACATACTTCACCAACCGACCCGTGGCGACCATCCTGCCGACCTACACGAATGCAGAATCCCCGTACAACTTCAGCGGCTGGAAAGACCCGGAATACAACGAACTGCTGGGGCAGGGGCAGATTCTGGTTGACGCTGACCAACGTAGGGCTGTTCTCGACGAGGCTCAGCACATGTTCTGGCAGAGCGGGCCAGAAGTCATCTGGGGATACCAGACCGATCTTGCAGCCCACAAAGCGACCCTGAACGGGGTGGATACATCCCAGGCAGTACCTTTGTTCCACGACGCCGCCTACACCCAGTAGGCCGGAACAACCTGGTTCTGGAACGTTTTCTGACGCCCGCGCCGCCTGATCTGCTCGAGGACAGGGCGAGGCCGCACCGGCATCACCGGCTCACGCCTCGAAGGTCATCCTCGTGATCGTGCCGCGAGAAATCGTCGCGCGCAGCTCGCCCTGTGCGAAGGACCATGCGGCGTGCCCGTCGTCGATCTCATACGGCCGGCTGATGGGCACCTCCGTGGCGGTCGGGGTGTCCACGACGGCGGGCCATGCGGGCATGCCATCGAACAAGCCCTCGAACGGTGCGTCGATCTCCACGGAACGCACAGTGCCGTGGGACAGGCGCACACGCACACCCCGGAGACCCTGCGCGTAGGCGACGAGCGGTGCGGACGCGGCGAGCCCGAGTGTGTCGAGGAACGTTGTGAACTCGCCGGAGCGCCAACGATGAAAACCGGACGAGACGCTGACGCCTGAGGGCGTCGCGGTCAGAGCGGTCAGGGTGGCGTCGGCGGTCGCGGACGAGTACAGCACGGTGAGCTCCCGACGGTCGTACCGGTAGAGGTCGGTCCTGCTTGCCGAGGTGGTGGGAGAGCCGAGTGCGCTGTGCATGTCGGCACGGCTCGCGGGCGCCGTGACGTCGGGGAGCAGTGCCGTGAGGAGCCGCGCGGAGATGCCGGTGTCTGGCGCTCCGATCAGCACGCCGATCACGTATCCGTCCTCCACCTGCATGTCGACGCCGCCGTCGAACGTCAGCAGACGGCGGCGGACGCCCGAGGACGCCGCCCACCGGTGTCTGCGTCTGCCAGCATGAGCGGCGGCCACGCGGTACGCGGGGCCGTGCTCGGGCCCGCCGACCGCGGCGAGGAATGCCCCGAGGACGCCGCCGGGTATGGAGGCGGCGGGTGCCCGCCGCAGCACCATCGCGACCAGGCCGTTATCGGCGAATTCAAGCCGTAGCAACGCGCTCTCCACCGTGAAGGTGTCGGGGTCTGCCGACGTTGGTGCGCCGAGCACGGCCACTGCGTCTGCATGGGAACTACCGGCCGACAGGCCCGCGACGAGACCGGACGGTCGGGGATACGGCTCGTTCCCGGTCAACGGGAAGGTGATCTCCGCGGGTGCGTCGTCGTCGTCGGTCTCGGTCGCCGCTCGTCCACCGGAGAGCGCGTGGGAGAGCGCAACCGCACGGCTCTCCGCGGGTTCTCCGAGCGCGTCTACGTGCCACCAGATCTCCCCGGCGAACCGGGGTGTCAGCGGACGTTTCCTGGCCGGATGCCACTGCTCCGGCCGCCACCGGCCTCCGCCCGGCTCGTGCAGTCGGAGCTCTGGATGCTTGCCGCTCCAGCACTCACCGATGAACGGTCGCAGGTCCCAACCAGAGACGAGTGCGTGCGCGTACTGCTCCGGAGTCAGACGGTAGAGCGCGTCCGCGGAGCCGTGCCCCACTTGCTGGTCGATGCCGATCCAGGCGTCGCCCGTGGTCGTCTCCACACCGATACTCGGATCCGAGGCGACCTGTACGAACACCCGGGGATCGGGGCCGGGGTCCTTCCGCTTCTTGCTCATCGCCGTGAGCCTCGGTGGCCCGATCGTCGCGAAGGTGTGCCGGGGCGCGCGCTCGTCATCCTCCGATCCTCGCACGCACGTGCTCAGGAACGATCGGGCCACTCCTGAGCAGACGCGAACGGCCTCTGCCTGCGAGAGTCCCCGCTGCGCCTAAGAAACTGGGTACACGTCTTGTTGGACCGTGAGCAGTCCCTCGGCGACGTCACAACTTCTCCCTGCGATCGGTCCGGCGAGCCGCCCATCCTGGGACAGCGCCCAGCACTGGTCGGACTCCACCCCGGTGAGGTCGCGAGTCGTGCCCGAGAGCGCCAGCCAGCCGGAAGACACATCGACGCCGTCGATACCGATCCTGACGGCATCCGGGATCTCGACGATCTCACCGGTTCTGGGATTCCACAATGCGGCTCCGGTGTCACGATCGAGCAGGGCCCACACCTCGGGTGCCCGCTGCACCCCCGTGGGCAGCCGCAGCCCCTTCGTCCCCGGCGGAGGGGCGACTCGGGTACTCTGCCCCGTTGTGACGTCGATCGCTGTGACGTCGACAGGAGGGACCTCTGCACGATCGGTAGGCGTGAACACCATCGAACCGCCACCGTCGACCTGCCAGGGCTGTTCCACCGGCGTCGACCACAGGCGCTTGCCGTCGGTCGCCACGCGTCCGATGAGACTGTCTCCGTTCGCCTCGAGCAGCACGTCACCCACTATCCGAGCAGTGAGGGAGCAGTCCACATCGGCGATCGTCGTGCGCCCGTCGGCCAGGTCCAGGAGCTCAGCGCTCCCTTCGCGTTCCTCATCCCTGACGAGAAGAACGTACGACTGCTCACGTGCCGGTGAGAAGCGATCGGCAGGTCCAAGGTCGCACTCCATCACCGGACGACCGTCCTGCTGCCAGAGCGCCGCTCCCGTTGCGAGATCGAGGGCCACAGCGGCTCCGCTACCGGAGGCAGTGTCCGCGACGACCAAGACGTCGCCGTTGTGTGCGATGCCCCTACCGGTGACCGCTGATCGCCAGACCTCACGACCGGTCGCCGGATCGACACCGATCGAGCCATCGCTCGTGCCGATGACGACCAGGCTGTCGTCGACGAGCAGTGGTCTCGCGTCGGGTCCTTCATGCGCCCAGACAACTTTCCCGGTTTCGACGTCTCGCGCGGTTCCCTCGACGATGATCAGATCGCCTGTCCGGGCCGACCAGCCATCAGGGCCGACCGCATCATCGGGGACGTCCCACCGTGGCGACGACTGCGGGAAGCCGGTGACGGCGACGACAGCGCCGGCGACAACGACGACGGCCGCCGCTGCGCTCAGTCCTATCCTCCGCGCGGTGCCGCGCACGGCCAGTGTGACAGCCCAGACGACACCGGCGACCACAACGGCGACACCGAGCCCGTAGGCCAGGTGACCCCATCTCCATACGATCGTCGCCAGAATCGTGCTTCCGCCCAGAAGCACGATGAGACCGGCGGCAAGACCGTAGCGGCGAGAACGGTTCATGCTCTCACCCTATTGGGCTAAGTCCCCTGAACGGCGCTGCGAGTCTGGGCACGAGAGCCTCAGATCGGCGAGTCGACAGCGGGAGCGCCCTCTTCTGTCGATGGGCCGCCTCGCACCGGCACAAGTCAGCGAGCGTGACAGAGCCGGGCTCATAGAATCGAGGTGAGACACGAGGCGCGGGCACATCAGCTCAGCCGCGCAGAGCCGAGGCCCGCATGGCTGTTCCAGCGTCCAAAGACGACCTTCTCGCCGCGATCGAGAAGACCTTCGAACAGCTGGACCGCGATCTCGACAGGGTCCCCGCCGAGGCCGCGCGAAAGCCGGCGCTCGAAGGTCACGTCAAGGGCACGACGATGAGCCCCGCAGACCTGGTGGCCTACCTGATCGGCTGGAACCGGCAAGTGCTCACCTGGCATCATCGTCGTGCCGCGGGTCTGCCTGACGAGTTGCCCGCGCCCGGCATCAGATGGAATGAACTCGGGCTGCTCGCTCAGCGCTACTACGCCGAACACCATAACGACAGCTGGGATAGCCTGCGCGCTCAGCTCGTCGACGCGAAGAACCAGATCATCACCCTGATTCAGGGCTACTCCGACGACGACCTCTACGGCGAACCCTGGTACGGCACATGGACCATGGGACGCATGATCTCGCTCAACACGTCATCGCCATACACCAACGCCCGCGGCCGCATCAGAACCTGGCTTCGGTCCCTCTGAGCACGAGCCGCGGGCGCAACGGTGTTCGAGACTCGGATGAAGATGTGCACCGGTGATGCGCGGCCTGTGCACCAGGCTCTCAGCCAGGCAGGTCCCGGGCGAGGTGGAGTGCGAGGGCGGTGCGGTCGGGCTGATCGAGCTTGCGCAGCAGAACGGAGACGGTGTTCTTCACGGTGCCGTGGGCGAGGTGCAAACGTGCGGCGATCTCGGCGTTGGGCAGGCCTTGCGCAACGAGATTCGCGACGGCATGCTCCGCGTCGGTGAGCGCGGGTCGCCGCAGCGTCGACGCGGCGGGTGAGAGCGCCGCACGAGCGACGCGCGGGTCGATCACGAGCCCCCCGGCGACCACCTGGCGGATCGCGTCTGCGAGAGCGTCGGTCGAGACGTCTTTGAGCAGAAAGCCCGCCGCACCTGCGTCGAGAAGTTCGCGCACGAGTCGCGCGTCGTCGAAGGTGGTCAGCACGAGAACGGGCAGACCGGGGTGGAGCACGGCACAGCGGCGCACCAGCCCGAGCCCGTCGAGGGTCGGCATCCGCGCATCCGCGAGAACAACATCCGGGGTGACGTCGGGGATCAAGGCGAGCGCACGCATCCCGTGCTCGGCCTCACCGACCACCTCGATTCCCTGATCCGTTTCCAGGATCATCCGCAGGCCGCGACGCAGCAGTTCTTGATCGTCCACGATGAGCACCCTGGTGCGGTTCACACGACGCTCCGGAAGGTCGGGGGAGTCGCAACGGTCGTGGTTTCCGCTGCGTCGGGCAGTGTGATCGCGAGCCGGAAGCCGCCGGGCGCCGACCCGGCGTCGAGCCGCCCGCCGAGCGCTTCGGCACGGGATCGTAGGGAACGCAGGCCGAAGCCCTCCGCGATCGGGATGGGCAAGCGCCCTTGCCGTCCGTTGTCCTCGATCACCGCATCCACGCCGTCGGGCCCGACGATCACGCTCAGGTCCGCCGCGGTGGCAGGGGAGTGCCGCACCACGTTGGTCAGCCCCTCTTGCACGAAGCGCAGCAGCAGAAGCGCGTGCTCATGCGTCAAGGCCGCGTCATCACCCTCGACCGACACCCGAACGTCGATGCCGGTGCCGCTGAAGGCCTCGGCGACCGCGTGAAACGCCTCAGCGTTGCGCAATGTGCCGAGTTCCACCGGATGCATCGCGCGCACGAGACGCCGCATGGCGTCGAGAGACTCTCCCACGACGCTCCTGGCGCGGCTCAACTCCGCCCGCGCCGCATCCCGGTCGTGCACACGGGTGGCGTAGTCGAGAGAGAGGCCGATGGCAGTGAGCCGATGACCGAGACTGTCGTGCAGTTCCCGTGCGGTGCGCTCCCGTTCGCGAGCGAGCACGAGGTCGCGGTCCGAGTCGATCCGTTTGCGCAGCTCTGCATTGGTCGTGTCCAGCTGCACGAGCGCGTCGTGCAGGGCGTCGCCGACACGAAGGCTGTCGCGCAGTATTCCCGCCACAGCGGCGGCGATCCCCGCGAGAAAGGCTGCGGCGATCGCCTCGGATGCCGTGAGCTCGACTGCGCTGCCCGAGGTCAGATGCAGGGCGACAACGATCACAACGAGCGCCGCCGCATACAGCCAGAGCACGATTCCGGCGGAGAAGGTGACGCCGAGCACCAGGCAGGCGGTCCAGATGATGCCGTAGTAGAGGGAGCCGTTGCCGAGCGCCATCGTCGCGGTCGCGACCAGCGCGAAGAACACGGCCACGGCTCGTGAGCGTTGTCCGGAGCGGCGCCACAGCATCCAGGCCCCGACGGCGGTGGCGAGGAGCAGCGTGACCGCAACCGTCATCCAGGCAGGCCTGCTGTCGAAGGAGTACAGCACCATGACCGCTGGCCCTCCCATACCGATCCCCGCGGCGAGGTCGAGCAGTCTGGCGCGGTGGGTCGGGATGCGAGGCATATCTCTCAGCGTAGGCAAGCGTGCCGAATGCCGACACATGACCAGGGTCACGAGTTGCCCCGCCTCGGTCGTGTCCGAGGTCAGGGAGAGACGTGACTGCGGCGCAGTGCCCACCCGTGGGCGCTGTCCATAACATTCTCGGCATGGACTCCGCTGCATCTTCTGCCATCTCCGTTCCGAGATCCGCTGACCCCGCCCCACGACTCGGCCTCGGCCCTCTCGGCATCGCCGTGCGGATCGCCGTCGCGGTCGGTCTTCTGATGGTCGCGAACCTCGCGGTCGGCTTCGCACCCGCTTTGCTCGTCTTGATCCCCGGTGCAGCTGATCTGTTCGCCGGCTCGTCTCCGTGGGGCTTCGCGCTTGCCCTCGTGTTACAAGCGCTCGTGCTGGGTATCGTTACGGTCGGGGTGTGGGCGTGGATGCGGTGGGTCGAACGACGTCCGATCCGCGCAGCGGGCTGGCGGTGGGGACCACGCTCGATTCTCTGGCTGCTGCTCGGAGTCGTCGTCGCTGCGGGCACACTCGTCGCGGTGGTGGGTCTGCTGCCGTCCACCGGCCCCGTGCTCGATGGCGCACTACTCGGAGAGCAGACTGCTACCCCGGTCACGGTCGCCCTGCTGATCGTGTACTACATCGGCTTGGCCTTCTTGCAGCAGGCCATTCCTGAAGAACTGCTCTTCCGCGGCTGGTTGCTGTGGCGGATGCGGCACAGACCCGTGCTCGCCGTCGTCGTCACAACACTCGCCTTCACCGTGATCCACCTCGTCTCCAACGGCGGACAGCAGTCGGCCTGGGAGCACGTGCTCTATCTCGCGCTGCCGCTCGGCTTCGCCTTGCTCGCGGTGGGCCTGCTGCTGTGGACCGGGTCGCTGTGGGCCGCAGCCGGGGTACATGGTGGCTTCCACGTCGGCAACTACCTCGCCACACAGGCCCTGCCTCAGGTCGACACCGTCACATCCTGGCTCGCCATCGGCGGCGTCCACACTGCCCTCGGACTCGTGCTCACCATCACAGCCCTCCGTCGCGGCAAGGGGATCCTCGACGGACGCGACTGAAACGTACCCGGTAAGGCCACCTCGTCGTATCGGAGTTGGAAGGTTGCTCAGAGCGAGCGTCTTCCTCACTCGCCCCGCGCCGGAGTGTCGAGCACTCGATGCAGCACCGGAGCCGTCACGGCGACGCCGGCCTGGATCAGGAGCAGGCCCAGCACAAGGACGACGACGATGGCGACCGTGAACAGCGGTGCGGTCACCACCGCCGCCACAACGAGGAAGAACGCGATCGCCAGCGCTGTCACGGTGGCACCGATCACGGCGGTGTACGCAGGCATCGCGACGCGCAGGCGACGTGTCCGGTTCAGGCCAGCGCGGGGCATGCCGATACGGTCGAGTGCCAGATACAGCTCCCGGCGTTCCATAATGGCCGCGGTCTGGGTGATCGCGACCTGGCATGCCACCACGACGAACGAGACCGCGACGAGCGCGAGCAGCATGGTGCGGGCATCCGCGAACAGCAACAGTTGTTCTTCGGTCATCACCTCTCTGCTGGCGCTGTGGCTGATCGCATCGAGGTACCCGAGCAGCGACCCCGCGGGGATCACGATGAAGCTCGCCAGTGCCAGAGTCGAGACGCTGCGCCACGCTGCACGGGGGTCGTCTTGGATGCCCCGGGCGGCGATGAGCCTGGAGGGGTCCGACGTGCGTGAGGCGACGCCTCGCGCGATCAGCGAGACCACGAACGGGCCGATGATGCCGAGCACAGCCATAACCGCGAAGACAACGGCGGTGAGGGCGGCGACGATCACGACGACACCCCACCCCGGTGATACCAGCTGCACCATGAGCACGGCCGCCCCGACCACAAGAAGTGCCAGCACCGGACGCATCCAGCTCATTCGGAGTGCGTTCTGCCGGGTGCGCACCCCGAGGGGGGAAAGGACGACCTGACGCAGTCCGAGCAGGGCGCTGACAGCCGCGATGACAACCAGAGCCGGAGGAATTGCCGCCGCGGTCCACCAGGGCAGCCATAGCTCGGCCGGCGACAACGGTGCTCCATGCACCGGCAGCAGACTGAGCGCGAACGGAAGCGCCGCCGAGAGCGCGGTGCCGATGAGCACGCCGAGAGCGGCGATGAGCGTGACTTCGGTGACCGCGAGCCGCCGCACTCTCACCGCACTCGCCCCGAGCAGACGAAGGGTCGCGAGCCAGTCGTCGCGGCTGCGGGCCGCGAGTCGTGCGGTCGCCGTCCCCAGTGTGATCAACGGCACCAGAAGCAGTCCGATCAACGCGATCGCGAGCACCCGATATCCGACCTCGTCGGAGGGAACGCGCCAGAAGACCACCGCGAGCATGGTCACGGCGAATGCCAGCAACGTCGTCACTCCGCACGCGGTGATCTGCAGCCACGTGATCGTCGCGGATGCCGGTCGTGGCCGGATGAGCGTCAGTGCGGCGTGGGCGTTCATCTGCACACCTCGATCCGGCCGTCGCGCAACCGCACGATCCGGTCGCAGCGAGAGGCGACGTGCTCGTCGTGTGTGACGATCATGACCGCTCGACAGGCGCCGTGACGGGTCGACAACAGCGCATCGAGCACCTCGTCAGCGGTCCGGGAATCCAATGCCCCGGTTGGCTCGTCGGCGAAGATCAGGCTCGGCGCGTTGGCGAGCGCACGGGCGATGGCAACGCGCTGCGCTTGTCCGCCCGAAAGCTGCCCGATTCGCCGGCCGCCGAGATCTGAGAGCCCCAGTCGCTGGAGTTCAGCCTGTGCGCGTCGGCTGGCCTCGGCGCGGGAGCACCCTGCGAGCAGCAGCGGCAGGGAGACGTTCTCGGCGGCCGTGAGCTCGGGCAGGAGCATGCCCTGCTGAAAGACGAACCCGAAGCGGCGCAGCCGCAAAGAGGAGCGGGCGTCATCCCTGAGCGATGCGATGTCGTCAAGGCCGCTTCCGTCCGAACGGCGCAGGACCACCGTTCCGCTGTCGGCGGGAATGATGCCGGCGAGCACATGCAGGAGCGTGGACTTGCCCGAACCGCTCGGACCCATGATCGCCACAGACTCACCCGGAGCGATCGTGAGATTCGCATTCACAAGTGCGTGCGTCTGCCCGTACGATTTTCCGGCGTTCTCCGCCCGCAGCAACCACGAGGCAGAGACGCCATCATCGCCCCTCGAGCGGTTGTCTGCTGGTGCGCTCATCTGCCGGGCCTCTTCCTGGTGATCGACGTGATCTCGTGCATGCCCCCACGCTAGAGACCGCCGTGGGTCCGCCGACACCAACCAGGGGTCGAACTCGGAGCCCTGAAGAACCCCGTATCTCCACCCGTGGTTGGTGGTCGGCACCTGAGCAGGCGCCTACCCTCAACAGCGAGCCTGTCCGCGCCCTCGAGTGCGTTTCGACGGCGAACGAGCGATGTGTACTCCAGCCACGCGCTGTCACCCGGAAAACTACGGCACCATGGACGAAGAAGGGGGAGCGATGGCCAACTCCACGGCTGTTCACGATGAGCCTGCGTTGCAGCGGCCGCGGCTCGTACGTTGGTTCGCTGAGCGGCCGCGTATTGCCGACATCCTCGTGATCCTCGCCTGCACCACGCCGACTCTCGCGGCGCTGGTCCTCACCCTTCCCGCCCACACCTGGTTCGGTTATCTGTGTGCGGCGGGCGTGGCGGTCGCCTTCTGGTGGCGCCGATCCCATCCGCTCACCGTGCTCATCGTCGTCGTGGCGATTGCGACGCTCAACCCCGTCGTCGCGAACAGCACGTCGACGGCATTCCTCGAGAGCATGTTCGCCCTCTATGCGCTTGCGGCATACAGGCGCCTGCCCACCGCGATTCTGGGATATCTCCTCAGCGAGGGCGTCATCTTCGCGGTCTCTGGGTTGGCGATCCTGCTCGGATTTCGCGAGACGTGGTCGATGGTGCTGCTCCAACCGGCGTCGCTGGTGGCGCTGGCGCTCGGGGTGGCGGTGCGCGCGAGCCGATCCCGGCGCACTGCGATAGAAGAACTCGTCACCCTGCGCGAAGACCGGGCCGCGGCGGCGGAGCGGGCTCGCATCACGGCGGAGATGCATGATGTCGTCGCACATTCGGTCACCGTTATGATCGCCCTCGCGGGCGGCGCAACGGCAGGCTGGGAGAAGCATCCGGAGCGTGCACGAGACGCACTGGCCCAGCTCGGCTCGGTCGGCGCCCACGCGCTCGAAGAGATGCAGCGGATCCTCCGGGTGCTTCGCGAGAACGATGGCGACCTCGACAGGAACCTCGAATCCTCTGGCTACAATGTGCAATCCCTCGAAGAGCTGGTCGAGGTCTTCCGTACGGCCGGGCTCCCGGTGAATCTCTCAGCGACCCGCCCGTTCTCCATCCCGGACCCCGCGCTGCAGACGACCGTCTATCGAGTCGTCCAGGAGTCCCTCACCAACGCGCTCCGCCACGCGCGCGCTGTCACCTACGTCGAAGTCGATGTCGCACGTCACGACGGTCGACTCGTCGTGACGGTCACCGACAATGGGCGTGGAACAGGGCCGCAACCCAGCGCAGGGGCAGGGGTGGGATTGCGTGCGATGAGAGAACGTGCGGCGGCATTTCACGGAGAGCTCGAAGCGGGCCCGATACCGACGAGCGAGGATGCCCCGGGAACGGGATGGCGTACCCGCGTTTCACTTCCCATGACGGAGAGCAGAACATGACCGAGCAGCCCCAAAAGGTGATCCGTGTCGTCGTCGTCGATGATCAACCGCTCGAACGAGCAGGAAACGCCCTGATTCTCGACTCCGACGACGCGATCGAGGTGATCGGCGAAGCCGGCAACGGCGTCGAAGCCATAGCCGTCACCAACAGGAACCCACCCGATATCGTGCTCATGGATGTCCGCATGCCCGGCATGGACGGCATCGAAGCGACCCGCATCATCACCGGCTCGCATCCGACGACCCGCGTCATCGTGCTCACAACCTTCGACCTCGACGACTACGCCTTCGGCAGCCTGAAAGCCGGTGCGAGTGCATTCCTTCTCAAGAGCAGCAAACCCGACGCGCTCGTCGACGCGGTGAAGACCGTGGCCTCGGGATCGGCGGTCGCCGCCCCACGGCTGACCGCAAAGCTCATCGAGCACTACCTCAGCGCGCACCTTGAGCCGCTTTCATCGAGGAACAGTGGCGACGGCGGCGTGACAGAGGGCAGAACCGACGTGCTCGACGTACTCAGTCCACGGGAACGGGACATCTTCATCGCCATCGCGGCCGGGCTCACGAACGCGGAGATCAGCGCCGAACTGACCCTGGCACCATCGACGATCAAGTCCCACATCAATTCGATCTTCGCCAAACTCGGCCTGCGTGATCGCGTTCACGCCGTCATCCTCGGCTACGAACTCGGTCTTGCGTCCCACCGCTGAGCACGTCGAGGATTACTGTGGCCGACCCCGTCATGAGAGCGCCGCGGTGGAGCTGCAGTAGCTTTACCAAGCCGTCTCGGATAGGATTGCGTATACGCAAATAGTGGAAGTGGGATCGTGAACGCCGCAACGATCGTGAAGCGGGTCCGGGCGCTGAGTGGGATCACGCGCAAGGAGCTCGCGGAACTGGCCGCCCTCTCTCCTTCGACAATTGGTCGGATTGAACGGGGGACGCTGGACCCAACGTGGGGGACGCTTTCGCGAATTCTCGAAGCGACGGGCTACCGGATCAGTGGTGACACGGTGGTCTCTTCGGGTGACTCGACGGCGATTACCGCAGCCCGACCTGTTCTGGAATCGTTCCTGGGCTCCTACCGCGATGCGTTCTCAGCGGTTTCTGAAGCGCTCGTTCCTGCAGCTGCGGCGGCGAATGCGATCATTCGCGATGTCGGGCAGTCGGCTGCCGAGGGAGTGGCTGCAGCGGCTCAGGTTGCGTTGGCACCGTCGCTCGTGACCGTCGACGCCATAGCCGAAAGGAGGGAGCAGTGGCATGCGCGATGGGCGCGCGCGGGCTGGCTGTCAGAGAAGGCAGATGTCGACGACATGGTGACGTTGGCGATCTCTGCGGGCAACGCAGCGAAGCTCTCTCGTCGAAACATTGCTCGACGCTCGGTGGTCGCTCCTGATGGGTGGCGTGTGCTGGCCTCGCGACTGGGTGCCGCTGGCATCGACTACGCGGTCTCTGGCCTGGTTGCAACACGTGAGGACCGAGCAACCGCCGTGGCCGGGAATCCGGTGATCTACGTGGAGGACCCGTCGCGGGCTGTAGAGGAACTCCGTCTTCAAGAGACGACTCCCGGTGGAGGGGTGCTGCTGATCGCTCCAGTAAGCGACGAGCTCGCGCGTGCCGAGGTCGACGGCGGCATCCGCTTTGTGTCGTGGGTTCAGGGCGCGCTAGATGCCTTCGCCGGTTCGGGGCGAGAACCGGACAAAGCCGAGGACGCCCTGCGCCATCGGTTGGCGGTCAGCGCATGAGCGGTGGCTACGGTGACCTCGAGATCGAGGTTGTCACCTCACGCCGTGCCCTCATCAATGTCATCATCGGTCTCGCCGATCACCGCGAGGCACTCACCGTGTTGGGCGGCCACGCCGTCATTGAGGTGACTCAAGGCGTGCCAGCGCTGCCCCCGGACGATACCACGCGCGACGGGGACCTGGGAGTGACTCCAGAACTCCTCAACGACAATCCGAAGCTGAGCGACCGAATGAAAGAACTCGGCTACGAGGCCGCCCGTCCCGAGCGACCAGGAGTATGGTCACCGATCTCGCAACGCGACAGGAACATCCACGCTCGGGACAGTGTTGACCTGATCGCCCCCATGGCGCTCGCGCGCGGCAACCTCACGTCGAGCCGTGAGATTCGGGCCGCTCGCGTCGGCGTTCACGGCAAGCATGCGGTGTCTGCGACCCGGGGCACCGAGCTGAGCGTGCTCGACCGGCACCTGCACACCCTGCGGTCCTTCGACAGCGGCCCAACGACCGAGGCATATGTGGCCGGGCCTTCGGCGTTGCTTTGCGCCAAGGCCTACAAGATCCACGACCGCCTGGACCCGACGGAGCTCCGTCGCAACGCCGAACGGCTACGCCCCAAGGACTTCGCCGACCTCTACCGGCTCCTGCTCGTTATCGCACCTGAAAACGCGGCCGAAATATTCGAACGAGGGATCGCCGATCCGCGGATCGGCGAAGCTGTCAGCCTCGGCCGGAACTATCTCCTCGAGATGCTCGACGACTCTGCGACCGTTGCGAGCATGGTCGCCGATGCGTGGGGAGATGTCTCCCGCGAGGGCGAGTTCCGTGCGCATGTCGATGGCTGGATGCGGCGGTTCGCCGCATCCAGGACGGCTCAGAGCTGACGTCAGCAGAGTGATCTACGCTGGGTGACCGAGAGGATGAACCATGGCGAACGAGACACCCGTTCCCTATGAGAAGCTCCACAAAGACGGATCACCCTGGGCCAGAGGGCAGATGCTCGACGGCGTGGAGCACGGCTACTGGGAGTGGTTCCGCCTCGACGGAACCCTTATGCGCTCCGGCACATTCGACCGTGGGCGGCAGATCGGCATCTGGACGACGTACGACAAGGGCGGCGCACCGTACAAAGAGACCTCTTTCGGCGACTGACCGTCGCAGACGCGCCGGAGACGAACACACGCGTCAGCGCGAATAGACTCGCAGAATGGACGTTGTGCTCGTGCTGGTCGCTGCTGTTGTCGTCGTGGCCGCGGCGGCGACGGTGTTCATCGTCGTCTCGGTCAAGAAGTCGCGGCGTTCCGTGCGAGAGCGTCAGCATGCGGAGCTCTCTGAGCTCGAGCTCAGGGCAGGGTCGGCTCTTGTGCAGACCGACGAGCGGATCCGCGTGGCAGAAGACGAGCTCGACTTCGTTGTGGCGGAGTTCGGCCAGGCCGCGGCCGCCGAGCTGACCGCAGCAGTCCATCACGCGCGCGAACGCCTGCGCGAGGCCTTTCACCTGAATCAGCTTCTGTCTGACGAGAAGCCGGACACCGTCGACGAACGACGGGAGTGGAACACACGCATCATCGCCGCGAGCGAATCGGCCGCACAGATTCTCGGTGAGCAGACAGCGGTCTTCAACGCGAAGCGTTCGGCCGCCCGCAAGGCGCCGGAAGAGATCGCCCGTATTCGCGCCGAGGCGGTCGAGGCCCAGGCGGCGATCGCGCCGGCGAGAGCGACCCTCGAACGGCTGAGGGAGCGATACACCGACGATGCGCTCGTGGCGATCGCCATGAACCCCGATCAGGCGGAGCACCTGCTGACATTCGCCGAGCGGAGCCTGACCGTCGCCGAGCAACGGCGCCAGAGCTCGCGAAGCGCCGACGCGGACAAGGCGATCCAGGCGGCCGCCGAGGCTGTACGGCGCGCAGGTCACCTGGCTTCCGTCGTCGAGTCCTTCGAGGTGGACGCGCTTCGCGCTGAATCGACGCTGAGCGCCGTCGTCGCGGACTCTGTGAGCGACATCGCCGAGGCGCGAAGCCTCTCACAGGCCGGCAACGAACGCATCGCCGGAGCTGTCGCCCGGTTGCAGGACGCTCTCGCTGCGCTCCCGTCCACAGAGGCGAAGAGCGATCCACTTGGTTCGCTGAACGTTCTGCGCGAAGCGAACACGGCCCTCGAGAATGCCGTGCGCGAGCACCGGGACGGCGAGGCGAGACGCGAACACACCAAGCGCCAGCTCGTCACTGCACTCGACGACGCCGAGCGGCAGATCGAGATGACCAGAAGGCTCATCGCAGACTATCGCGCGCCCGTCGGCCCCGAGGCCAGAACGCGATTGGCCGAGGCGGAGCGAGAGCTGGCAGACATCACAACCGAACGCGACCCCGACACCGCTCTGCAGCGGGCGAGAAGGGCAGCGGCGCTCGCGGCTGAAGCCGATGCGTTCGCCCGAGCGGATCTCGAGCAACCGGGCTATTCCCGCTACGGGGGCGGAATGCTGGGGCAGGGCTCAGGTCGCGGCGGCGCCGGCATGCTCGGTGGTGTGCTCGGCGGGCTGGTGATCGGCGGAATGCTCGACGACTTCGGCGACATGGGCGACCTCTTCGACTGAGGATGCCGTGATTCCGGGCACCCGCATGCTCGGCTGTCGCTGGCTCACCAGCTGCTGCGCCCGTAGTCCTTCAAAAAGCATCCATAGAGGTCTTCGCCGTTCTCGCCGCGCACGATCGGGTCGTACACCCTCGCCGCTCCGTCGACGAGGTCGAGTGGGGCATGGAACCCCTCTTCGGCCAGTCGCACCTTGGTCGGGTGCGGTCGTTCGTCTGTGATCCATCCGGTGTCGACGCTCGTCATCAGGATGCCGTCGTCGAACATCTCTTTCGCACTCGTTCTGGTGAGCATGTTCAGCGCCGCCTTCGCCATGTTGGTGTGCGGATGCCCCGGCCCCTTGTACCCGCGCCCGAAGACCCCCTCCATGGCAGAGACGTTCACGATGTAGGTCCGGCGCGCCGGCGACGCGGCAAGTGAAGCCCGAAGCCGGCTCACCAGCAGAAAAGGCGCAGTCGTGTTGCAGAGCTGCACCTCGAGCATCTCGAGGGGATCGACGTCGTCGACGTTCTGGGTCCAGCTGTTCACCTCGTGCAGGTCGGGGACGAGACCACCGGCGTCGATGGCCGTCCCGGCCTTGAGCCTCTCGACCGACGACGATCCCGCCGCCATCGCGAGCCTCGCGAGATCGTCCCCGCTCCGTACTGCGGTCGGCATCGACAGGTCCGTGCTCAGCACGGGGTGCGAGGCGACCGACGCGGCCAGGGCGAGCGGATGCGCGTCGATCGTATGCCCGAACGTCACGACCTCGGGCAGATCGCCCTCCGGGAGAGGGCCGGACTCCGCCGCGGCGAGCGGTGCATACGACCCGGGGGAGCGTCGTACGGTCTGCGCCGCGTTGTTGATGAGGATGTCGAGGTGGCCGCGTTCGGCGACGGACTCGGCCAGACTGATGACCTGGGCGGGATCTCTGAGGTCGATGCCGACGATCCGCAGGCGGTGCAGCCAGTCAGAGGCGTCTGGCAGGGCCGCGAACCGTCTCACGGCATCCCGGGGGAACCGGGTCGTGATCGTGGTGTGGGCGCCGTCTCGCAGCAACCGCAAGGCGATGTGCATCCCGATCTTCGCCCGCCCACCGGTGAGCAGGGCTCTTCTGCCGCTGAGATCGGTGCGAGCGCCGCGCTTCTCGTGGCTCAGTCTCGCGCAGGCGGGGCACAGCTGGTGATAGAAGGCGTCGACGTGTGTGTAGTGCTCCTTGCAGATGTAACAGGCGCGAGATTTGATGAGCGTTCCCGCAGACGGTGCGTCGACGCGTGCGGCCAGCGAGACGCCGCGGGTCTCGTCGTCGATGCGGTCGGGGGCACCCGTCGCGGTGGCGGCCACAACCGCGCGATCGGCCTCGGCGACCGCGTCGCGCTTCTCTCGTCGCCTGGCCTGCTTCACCGCCTTGAACATGTGCGCGGTCGCGTGCCGAACGGCCACGAAGTCAGGGTGTTCCTCGTTCATGCCGTGCAGACTGCCAAGCACCCGCAGGGTCACCGCAAGCTCGTCCGGGTCGATCGTCGGCTCGTTGAGTTCGCTCGCGTGCATCCGACGATTCTATGCTGCCGTAAAGTTGAAGTCTTGATGAGAAGGAGCACACGACGTGTCTGACGGATTCGCGAAATTCACCGACCGGAACGTTGTCGCCATGCGCGTCAACGGTGAGCTCAAGGATCTCGCGACGACGATCACGGACTCCGACGACGTTGAAGCGGTGACCATCGACTCGCCAGACGGTCTGAGCATCCTGAGGCACTCGGCCGCACACGTTCTGGCGCAGGCGGTGCAGAAGGTCAACCCAGACGCGAAGCTCGGCATCGGCCCGCCCGTCACCGACGGCTTCTATTACGACTTCGACGTCGCAGAGGCGTTCACCCCCGAGGATCTCAAGACCCTGCAGAAAGAGATGGACCGCATCATCCGCCAGGGTCAGCGCTTCATGCGACGCGTTGTGACAGAAGAACAGGCTCGCGAAGAACTCGCCGGCGAGCCGTACAAGCTCGAGCTGATCGACCTGGTCTCGGTCTCGACAGGCTCGACCACCGAGGGGGTCTCGACAGGCTCGACCACCGGAGGGTCGACCGATGAAGCGGTCGAGGTGGGTGCGGGTGAACTGACCATCTATGACAATGTGGACCCGAAATCGGGCGAGACCGTGTGGAAAGACCTCTGCCGCGGCCCTCACCTGCCGAGCACCCGCATGATCGGCAACGGATACGCGCTGATGCGCATAGCCGGCGCGTACTGGCGCGGTTCGGAGAAGAACCCCCAGCTCCAGCGGATCTATGGCACGGCCTGGCCCACCAAAGACGAGCTGCGCGCCTATCAGACCCGGCTCGAAGAGGCGGCGAAGCGCGACCACCGCAAGCTCGGCGCCGAACTCGACCTGTTCAGCTTTCCCGACGAGATCGGCTCAGGTCTGTCTGTCTGGCACCCCCGTGGCGGCATCATCCGTCAAGAGATGGAACAGCACGCCAGGGCGCGCCACGTGAAGGCGGGCTACAGCTACGTCTACACCCCGCATATCAGCAAGGCAGACCTCTTTATGACGTCGAATCACCTCGTCACGTATAAAGAGGGGATGTTCCCGCCGATCCGCATGGACGAGGAGTTCGACGCGGCAGGTCACCTGGTCAAGCAGGGCGCCGACTACTACCTCAAGCCCATGAACTGCCCCATGCACATCCTCATCTACAAGGAACGTGCGCGCAGCTATCGCGACCTGCCGATGCGGCTCGCCGAGAACGGCACCGTCTATCGCAACGAGCTCTCTGGCGCCCTGCACGGCCTCACCCGCGTGCGCGGTTTCACCCAAGACGACTCGCACCTCTTCGTCACCCCAGACCAGCTCGAAGGCGAGGTGGCGAAGGTGCTCGAGTTCGTGATCTCGATGCTGCGCGACTTCGGCCTCACCGACTTCGAACTCGAACTCTCGATGCGCGACGACGAGAAGTCGAAATGGATCGGCTCAGACGAGTTCTGGGACCAGTCCACAGACGCGCTCCGCCGTGTCGGCCTGGCGAGCGGCCTCACCCTCACCGAGATTCCGGGCGAAGCCGCCTTCTACGGTCCGAAGATCGACCTCAAGACCCACGACGCGATCGGCCGCACCTGGCAGCTCTCGACAGTGCAGGTCGACCCCAACCTGCCGGAGCGCTTCGACCTCGAGTTCACCGACAGCGATGGCGCCCGCAAACGCCCGATCATGATCCACCGCGCCCTGTTCGGCTCGATCGAGCGATTCTTCGCGATCCTGCTCGAGCACTACGCCGGTGCGTTCCCCGTCTGGCTGTCGCCCGTTCAGGTCGTCGGCATCCCCGTCGCCGAGGAGTACGGCGACTACCTCGACGACATCGTGTCGCAGTTGGCGCTACGGGGGGTCCGCGCCGAGGTCGACCATTCAGACGATCGGATGCCGAAGAAGATCCGCACACATACAAAGGCCAAGGTCCCGTTCCAGCTCATCGCCGGCGAAGAGGACCGCGCCAACGGCGCCGTGAGCTTCCGGTTCCGCGACGGCACCCAGCTGAACGGGGTGCCCGTCGCCCGGGCGATCGAGCGGATCACGGCGTCGATCGAGGCGAAGGAACAGGTTCTGACCGCATGGCCCGCCTGACCCTCGACGACCATGAAGACGGCTGGTCGGGAGAACACGGGAACCCCGAGCTGATCGCTGCCGCCAGGCTTGCCGGTGTTCCAGACGAGTTCCAGCGCCTGTGGACTCCGCATCGGATGGTCTACATCCAGAAGGGCCAGCAACCGGGAGAAGATGACTGCCCGTTCTGCCACGCGCCCGCGATGCCGGATGAAGACGCACTGATCGTCGCCAGGGGAGTGCACGCATACGTGCTGCTCAACCTCTTCCCCTACAACTCCGGTCACCTGCTGATCTGCCCGTATCGCCACATCGCGACCTATGATCTGGCGAATGACGACGAGGTCGCCGAGATCGGCTCGCTCACCCAGACAGCCATGCGTGTGCTGCGCTCGGTCTCACGCAACGACGGCTACAACATCGGCATGAACCAGGGAATGGTCGCGGGTGCCGGCATCGCCGCTCATTTGCATCAGCACATCGTTCCCCGATGGGCCCAAGACGCCAACTTCATGCCGATCATCGCCAAGACGAAACCGCTGCCGCAGCTGCTGGGCGACGTCAGGCTGGCGATCGCAGAGGCTTGGCCCGCGGCAGAATGACCTGAGAGACGTCCATCGCCTGCCAGACCCGCTGCAACGACGCCGGTCGCGGCCAGGCACCCACGCACAACGAGTAGGATTGATCACTATGACGAACAGCACCACCACCGGCGAAATCGGCTCAAACCGCGTGAAACGCGGACTCGCAGAAATGCTCAAGGGAGGCGTCATCATGGACGTCGTCACACCCGAGCAGGCGCGCATCGCCGAGGATGCCGGCGCAACGGCCGTGATGGCGCTCGAGCGGGTGCCCGCCGACATCCGCGCACAGGGCGGCGTCGCGCGTATGAGCGACCCCGACCTGATCGACGCGATCAAGGCGGAGGTGTCGATTCCGGTGATGGCCAAGGCGCGCATCGGTCACTTCGTCGAGGCACAGGTGCTCGAGGCGCTCGACGTGGACTACATCGACGAGTCCGAGGTGCTGAGCCCCGCCGACTATAAGAACCACATCGACAAGTGGAAGTTCACCGTGCCCTTCGTCTGCGGTGCGACGAACCTCGGTGAGGCGCTCCGCCGCATCAACGAGGGCGCGGCGATGATCCGCTCGAAGGGCGAGGCCGGCACCGGCGACGTCTCAGAGGCGACGAAGCACATCCGCAAGATCCGCTCAGAGATCGCCGCCCTGACCGCCATGTCGAAAGACGAGCTCTACGTCGCGGCGAAAGAGCTGCAGGCGCCCTATGACCTGGTCGCCGAGATCGCCGAGACCGGTGCACTGCCCGTTGTGCTCTTCACAGCCGGAGGGGTGGCGACGCCCGCAGACGCCGCGATGATGATGCAGCTCGGAGCAGACGGCGTCTTCGTCGGCTCCGGCATCTTCAAGTCGGGCAACCCGGAGCAGCGCGCCGCAGCGATCGTGAAGGCGACGGCTCACTACGACGACGCGAAGACCATCGCCGAGGTGTCTCGCGGACTGGGAGAGGCCATGGTGGGCATCAACGTCGCCGACCTCGCCGCACCGCACCGCCTCGCAGAGCGTGGCTGGTAACACGACGCCGCAGGTCGGCATCCTCGCCCTTCAGGGCGACGTCAGGGAACACGCCAGGGTGCTCACCGGGCTCGGCGCAGAGGTGCGGCTTGTCAGGCGTGCGAGCGATCTGGATGCCGTGGACGGCCTCGTGATCCCCGGCGGTGAGTCGACTGTGATCGACAAGCTCTCGCGCATCTTCGACGTCGATGAGCCGATTCGTCAGGCGATCTCAGACGGGATGCCTGTCTATGGGACCTGCGCCGGCCTGATCATGCTCGCCGACCGCATCGTCGACGGCATCACCGGGCAGCACACCTTCGGAGGACTCGACGTCACCGTGCGCAGGAACGCATTCGGCTCGCAGTTGGACTCGTTCGAGACCGACCTCGACGTGCGCCAGGTGGCAGAAACCCCCGTGCATGCGGTATTCATCCGGGCCCCCATCGTCGAGACGGTGGGGGAGCGTGCGGTGCCGCTCGCAGAGCTCGACGACGGCCGGGTGGTGGCCGTCGAGCAGGGCAACCTGCTCGGCACCTCGTTCCACCCCGAGGTCACCGGCGACACCAGGTTCCACGAGTACTTTCTCAAGAAGGTGCGCAAAGCGCGCTGAGCCTCGGCCCCCGGGCGCGCTCTCAGGGCGATGTTTGTTCCGAGGGTTCTGCCGAGAGTGCGATTGTGACGCAGCGACCGGAGCGGCCAATAGCTCAGCAGCACGAGAAGAGGAAAACAGCTCGAGCTGAGGCCTTGAGGGACGAAATCGTCCTCTTCTCGCGCCGGTTTCCTCTTCTCGCGCCTGCAAGCCGCAGCGGACCCTCTCTGGCCCTGCCGTAGAATGGACGCGAACTTTTGCAACGGTAAGGGAGCACATGTCAGGTCACTCCAAATGGGCGACGACGAAGCACAAGAAGGCGGTCATCGACTCACGTCGCGCCAAGGCGTTCGCCAAGCTCATCAAGAACATCGAGGTCGCCGCGAAGATCGGCGGTGCTGATCTCGCCGGTAACCCCACGCTCCAAGACGCCGTGCAGAAGGCGAAGAAGACCTCTGTGCCGAACGACAACATCGATCGGGCGATCAAGCGGGGCGCGGGTCTCACCGGCGAGACGATCGACTACAGCACGATCATGTATGAGGGCTATGGCCCTTCGGGCGTCGCCCTGCTCATCGAGTGTCTGACCGACAACAAGAACCGTGCGGCTGCAGACGTGAGAACGCTGATGAGCCGCAACGGCGGCACCATGGGAGACCCGGGGAGCGTCGCATACAACTTCGCCAGGAAGGGTGTCATCGTCGTTCCGGCGGAGAACACGACCGAAGACGACATCCTCGCCGCCGTTCTCGACGCCGGCGCCGAAGAGGTGACGCCGGAGGGCGACACCTTCGAGATCGTCACAGAGGCCTCGGACATGCTCGCCACGCGTGAGGCTCTGCAGTCCGCCGGCATCGACTACGACTCGGCAGATGTCGCCTTCGTTCCGAATCTCAAGGTCGAGGTCGACGCAGAAACCGCGCGCAAGGTGTTCAGGCTGATCGACGCGCTCGAAGACTCGGACGACGTGCAGAACATCTACACGAACCTCGATCTCTCAGCCGAGGTCCAGGCCGAGCTCGAGGCAGAAGACGACTGAGGCCGCCTCGTGCGCGTTCTCGGGATCGACCCAGGGCTGACCCGATGCGGAATCGGCGTGATCGACACTCTCCCCGGTCGACGGGTGAGCCTCGTGCACTTCGGCGTCGTGCGAAGCGCATCCGACCTGCCCATCGAGGAACGCCTCCTGACCATCGCGATGGGCATCTCCGACGCGATCGATGAGTTCGCCCCCGGCGCCGTCGCGGTGGAGCGCGTGTTCGCCCAGCACAACTTGCGCACGGTGATGGGAACGGCGCAGGTCAGCGGGATCGCGCTGCACGCGGCAGCCTCCCGGTCGCTTCGAGTGGGATTGCACACGCCGAGCGAGGTCAAGGCGTCGATCACCGGCTACGGGTCCGCAGACAAGCGGCAGGTCGCCACGATGGTCACGCGCATCCTGTCCCTCGATGCGCCGCCGACGCCGGCCGACGCGGCCGACGCACTCGCCCTCGCGATCTGCCACGCCTGGAGAGGAAGCACTGCCGACGGCGCTCAGGCCACCGGGACGCCGTCTGAGACGCCCGCGCAACGGGCTTGGCAGGCGGCGGAGAAGGCCGCGAAACGGCGCGGCTGAGCGTGGCGGCCGTCATCTGTCGGGCGTCACACGTATTGTGGATGGGTGATCTCAAGTCTGCGCGGAACTGTACTTTCGGCGGTGGGCGGCTCCGTCGTCATCGAGGTCGGCGGCATCGGCTACCAGCTTCAGGTGACGCCCGAGCACGCGCTCGCGCTGCGGACGGGCGAGCAGGCGTTCGTCCACACCGCGCTGATCGTGCGTGAAGACGCGCTCTCGCTCTTCGGGTTCGAAACCGCCGAACAGCTTCAGGTCTTCGATCTGCTCACGAGTGTCACGGGTGTGGGTCCGAAATCGGCCCTCGGTGTGCTCTCCGCTCTCGGGCCCGGACAGATCGCCGCCGCTGTCGCCGCCGAAGACGATGCAGCCTTTCGCCGGGTGAGCGGGATCGGGCCCAAGACCGCAAAGCTGATCATCGTGTCGCTGGCGGGGAAGCTCGCCGCTCACGTCGAGGCCGAGACCGCACCGAGGGCATCCGCGGCCGTTGGCGACGAAGTGGTCGTCGCCCTGGTCGGGCTCGGCTGGTCGGAGAAGGTCGCCGCCCAGGCCGTTGTGGACGTCGTCGCCCAGACCCCGGATGCGCACATCGCGCCCGTCCAGACACTGCTGAGGCTGGCTCTCGCGCAGCTCGGCCCCGCCACGTCGTCAGCGGGACGCGCATGACGAACGACCTGACCAGCACGGACGTGGAGTCCGAGGCCGAGATCGCCTTCGAAGGCGCGCTCAGGCCCACGAGCCTGGCCGAGTTCGTCGGCCAGGCGAAGGTGCGTAGTCAGCTGCAACTCCTGCTCACCGCGGCGTCGATGCAGCAGCGCACCGCCGACCATATCCTTCTCTCTGGCCCTCCCGGTCTCGGCAAGACCACTCTCGCGATGATCGTCGCCCACGAGAGCGGCAAACCGCTGCGTATGTCGAGCGGCCCGGCGATCCAGCACGCGGGCGATCTGGCCGCCGTCCTGTCGAGCCTGGTGCCCGGTGAGGTGCTGTTCATCGACGAGATCCACAGGATGGCGCGCTCGGCCGAAGAGATGCTCTATCTCGCCATGGAGGACTTCCGCATCGACATCATGGTCGGAAAGGGAGCGGGTGCGACCTCTGTTCCCCTCGATCTCGCACCGTTCACTCTCGTGGGCGCCACCACACGGTCGGGCCTGCTGCCGAACCCGCTGAGGGACCGGTTCGGATTCACCGCCCACCTCGAGTTCTATGACGAGTCCGAGCTCGAGATCGTGCTGGTGCGCGCCGCGAGGCTGCTCGACTTCACCGTCGACCGCGATGCACTCGCCGAGATCGCCGGCCGGTGCAGAGGCACACCGAGAATCGCGAACCGTCTGCTGCGGCGTGTGCGCGACTATGCGCTCGTGCACGGCGGCGCAGCGGACAAAGCTGCAGTTCGCGCCGCTCTGGAGTTGTACGACGTCGACGAGCTCGGGCTCGACAGGCTCGACCGTGCGGTCATGCAGACCCTGCTTCTGCGCTTCGACGGCGGGCCCGTCGGGCTCAACACACTGGCGGTGTCGGTCGGCGAAGAAGGGGAGACGATCGAGAGCGTCGTCGAGCCCTTTCTCGTGAGAACGGGCCTCATCACCCGCACTCCGCGAGGCAGGGTGGCGACGCCGCAGGCCTTCCGTCATTTCGGCATCGAGCGTTCCCAGCAATCGCTCCTGCCCGATGTTCTATAATGCAAGCTGGCCCGTCGGCCAACCCCCTAGACTTGCGGTACCACCCCCGCGGAAGGTTTTTCTCCTCTTATGGACGCAGTTTCAATTGGCATGCTGGTCATTCTGGCCGTTCTCATCTTCTTTATGTTCAGAAATGGACAGAAGCGCAAGCGCGAAACGGAGAACCTGCAGTCCAAGGTTGTGCCCGGCGCCGAGGTGATGACCAACTTCGGTCTCTATGGCACCATTCTCGCCATCGACGAGGGTGACAACAAAGTGCAGCTCGAGACGAGCCCCGGGCAGGTGCTGACCCTGCACCGCCAGACGATCACCCGCGTCATCGAAGAGACCGAGGCCGAGGCCCCTGATGCTGAGCTCAACGAAGACAACGCCGAGTACGTCGGTGAGCCGGAGTTCGGGGAGCGCTCGACCGATGCAGACACCGAGGCGTCTGCATCGGGATCGTCGCAGCCTGGGGCCGACGACGACACCGCTGTCGACTCACGCGACAAGAAGAACGACGAGTAACACGCCCGGCACTTCGGTGCACCCCCGTCATCGGGGCAGCAGAGAAAGCTGAGTACGCAGTTGGCACAGTCGAAGTCAACGCCAGGTCGTCGCGCCTGGCGCTCCCTCTCCTGGCTGGGGGTCGTCGTGGTGGCGATGCTCGGTGTTCTCATCGGAGCTGTCATCTGGGGAGGCGGCTCGTACGCGCCCAAACTCGCCCTCGACCTCGAGGGCGGAACCCAGATCATCCTCGCCCCCCAGGTCTCTGAGGGCGCGTCGGTCTCGCAGGAGCAGCTGAGCCAGGCGGTGTCGATCATCCGCCAGCGCGTCGACGCCTCCGGCATCAGCGAGGCCGAAGTGACGACAGAGGGCAGCAACGTCGTTGTCGCGATCCCGGGGGTCGCAGACGAAGAGACACGCGACCGCATCGAGGCCTCTGCGAAGCTCGAGTTCAGGCCCGTGCTCATCGCGGGAGCGCCCGCGAACTCGTTCGTCGGTGAGGACGGCGAGTCGACGCCGTACCCCACACCCGACCCGAGCCTCGAGAGCACACCGACGGCCGAGCCGACCGATGCGAGCGACCTCGCGCAGCTCACCCCAGCGCTTCAGGCCGAGTATCAGGCGTTCGACTGCGCGAGCACTGCCGACCGGGTCGAACCGGCGCCGGAGGACGAACCGCTCGTCACCTGCGAGACAGACGGCTCCGTGAAATACGTGCTCGGCCCGGTCGAGGTTCTCGGTGAGGACATCTCTGACGCCAACGCCGGGCTCACGACGACGCAGAGCGGGGCGACCACCGGCGAGTGGGGAGTGAACCTCGAGTTCAACGACAGGGGAACGGAAGACTTCAGAGTTGTCACGCAGCGGCTGACCGGCATGGAGTCACCACTTGACCAGTTCGCCGTTGTGCTCGACGGAGCCGTGATCACGGCTCCGCAGAGCAACGCCGTGATCACAGACGGCAATGCGAGGATCACCGGGTCGTTCACGGAAGAGAGCGCGAAGGCGCTTGCCGACCAGCTCAAGTACGGCGCGCTCCCGATCAGCTTCGAGACGCAGAGCGACGAGCAGATCTCGGCGACACTCGGATCGTCGCAGCTTCAGATCGGTCTGATCGCCGGCTTGATCGGCTTTGTGCTGGTGATGATCTACACACTCTTCCAGTACCGCCTGCTCGGATTCGTCACCATCGCCTCTCTGGTCGTCGCAGCGCTGCTGACCTATCTGACGATCGCGCTGCTGTCGTGGCACTACGGATACCGCCTCTCGCTCGCCGGTGTCGCCGGCCTGATCGTGGCGATCGGATTCACAGCGGACTCGTTCATCGTGTACTTCGAACGCATCAGGGATGAGCTTCGCGACGGGCGAGGACTGGAATCGGCCATCGAGACCGGCTGGAAGCGCGCGAGACGCACCATCTATGCATCCAAGGGCGTCAACGTTCTCGCAGCAGTTGTGCTCTATGTGCTCGCCGTCGGCAACGTGCGTGGATTCGCGTTCACACTCGGACTCACAACGATCATCGACGTCCTCGTCGTCTTCCTCTTCACCCACCCGATTCTGCAGTTGCTCGGGCAGACGAGATTCTTCTCGAGCGGGCACCCGCTCTCGGGCCTTGACCCGACGGCGCTCGGCGCCGTGTATCGCGGGCGGGCGCAGTTCCGAGCACCCACGACCGTCACGCAGGCCAAGATCGCCTCGTCCAGTCGCGAGGCGAACAAGCGCAAAACCATCGCCGAGCGCAAGCAGGCAGATCTCGCCCTTGTCGGCGACTCGACGAAGGCAGAGGAGAAGGATCGCTGATGGCAAGCCTGACCACCTGGGGCAATGACCTCTACACCGGCAAACGCTCGGTCAACTTCGTCGGCAACCGCCGTGTCTGGTTCTCCGTCGCGATCGCGCTGGTTCTCGCGTCTGTCCTTGTGCCGCTCGTCAAGGGCGGATTCAACTTCAGCATCGAATTCACCGGCGGATCGCAGTTCTCCATCGCGGGCGCCGAGACGACGGATCAGGACCTCGCAACAGACGCCGTCGCCGACGTGGTTTCAGACGACGCAGCGCAGGTGAGCGTCGTCGGCGACTCCGGCATCCGCATCCGCACCGAGTCGATGAGCGACGACGACTCCCGCGCGGTCGTCGCCGCCCTCGCCGAGTCGTACGGCGTGGCTGAAGAAGACATCTCGGTCTCGAACATCGGGCCGTCCTGGGGTGCTGATGTCACACGACAGGCTCTGCTCAGCCTCGTGGTGTTCGTGGCGCTCGCGTTCATCGTGATGGCCATCTACTTCCGCACCTGGAAGATGTCTGCCGCCGCCATGATCGCGCTGCTCGACGTCCTCGTGATCACACTCGGTGTCTATGCCCTGAGCGGGTTCGCGATCAGCCCGGCGGCCGTGATCGGGTTCCTGACGATTCTCGGTTATTCGCTCTATGACACCGTCGTCGTCTTCGACAAGATCCGAGAGAACACGAGCGAGGACGGAGACAACTCGACGAGAACGTTCGCGGAGTCCGTCAACCTCGCGGTGAACCAGACGCTCGTGCGCTCCATCAACACGTCCGTCGTCGCCGCACTGCCGGTTGCCGCGATCCTCGTCATCGGTGACTTCATCCTCGGTGCGGACACGCTGCGCGACATCTCGCTCTCGCTGTTCGTCGGAATCCTCGTCGCAACCTACTCCACGATCTTCGTCGCCGCCCCGCTGTACGCGCTCTTCCGCCAGGGAGAGCCCGAGATCAAGAAACGAGACGCGCGTGTGCTCGCCTCGCGTGAACGTGCGGGCGAGAAGGCCGGCGAGCAGGAAACAGTCACCGCGTGAGCGTAGACTGCCTGGTCACCCACAGGTCGTGAAGAGAAGGTGATCGCATGACGGAACTGCAGCAGTCGAACGCCTCGCTGCGCCGTCTCGTGCCGCGCATCTTCTCGAAGGCGCAACCCGTCGGAGCCGTCGACCGGCTTGTGCGCACGGTGCGCATGCATCACCCGAAAGCAGATCTCTCGCTCATCGAGCGCGCGTATGCCGTCGCGGAGCTCGCGCACAGAGGGCAGGTGCGGCAGAGCGGGGAGCCGTATATCACGCACCCGGTCGCCGTCGCGCAGATTCTCGCCGACCTCGGCATCGGCGCGAAGACCCTTGCCGCCGCGCTGCTCCACGACACCGTGGAAGACACCGGATACCCGCTCGACGAACTCCGCGGCGAGTTCGGCGACGAAGTCGCGATGCTCGTCGACGGCGTGACAAAGCTCGACAAGGTGAAGTACGGCGAGAGCGCGCAGGCCGAGACCGTGCGCAAGATGATCGTCGCGATGTCGAAGGACATCCGTGTGCTCATCATCAAACTCGCCGACCGCCTGCACAACGCGAGGACCTGGGGTTTCGTTCCGCCGGAGAAGGCCGCGAAGAAAGCCACGGAGACCCTCGAGATCTACGCACCGCTCGCGCACCGTCTCGGCATCCAGGCGATCAAGTGGGAACTCGAGGACCTGTCGTTCGCCGTGCTGTACCCCAAGCTCTATGCCGAGATCGAAAGCCTCGTCAAGCAACGCACCCCACAGCGCGAAGAGTTCGTGCAGAAGGTCATCGACGCCGTCAACGACGACCTCAGGGCGCAGAAGATCCGCGGCAAAGTCGTCGGGCGCCCGAAGCAGTACTACTCGATCTATCAGAAGATGATCGTTCGCGGACGATCGTTCGACGAGATCTACGATCTCATCGGAATCAGGGTTCTCGTCAACAGTGTGCGCGACTGCTATGCGGTGCTCGGCGCCATCCACGCGCGGTGGACTCCGATCCCCGGTCGTTTCAAGGACTACATCGCCACCCCGAAGTTCAACCTGTACCAGTCACTGCACACCACGGTGATCGGACCGGGCGGCAAGTCCGTCGAGATTCAGATTCGCACCCACGAGATGCACCAGCACGCGGAGTACGGCGTCGCGGCGCACTGGAAGTACAAGGAGCGGGTGAACGGCAAGGCCGCAACCGCGAAGTCCCAAGAAGTCGACATGGCCTGGCTGGCACACATCTCGGACTGGCAGGCAGAGACCGCGGACCCGGGGGAGTTCCTGGATTCGCTGCGATTCGAGATCGGCGCCAAAGAGCTTTATGTGTTCACGCCGAAGGGGCGTGTGATCGGACTGCCGGCCGGCGCGACCCCCGTCGACTTCGCCTATGCGGTGCACACAGAGGTCGGGCACCGCACAATGGGCGCCAAGGTGAACGGGCGCCTTGTCCCGCTCGAGTCCGAGCTGTCGAGCGGCGATGTGGTCGAGGTGTTCACGTCGAAGAACCCGGACTCCGGACCCAGCCAGGACTGGCTGGGCTTTGTGAAGAGCACACGTGCGCGGAACAAGATCCGCCAGTGGTTCACCAAGGAGCGTCGCGAAGAAGCCGTCGAGCAGGGCAAAGATGCCATCGCCCGCGCGATGCGCAAACAGAACATGCCACTGCAGAAGCTGATGACACAGGACTCCTTCGCCGAGATCGCGTCGCAGATGCGCTACGAAGACGTCTCGGCGCTCTACGCCGCCGTGGGTGAAGGCCACGTGTCGACGCAGTCCGTGCTCGAGAAGGTGGCTGCGCTCCTGCAGGGCGACAGCGACCCCGAGACCGCGCCCATCGACTTTCCCATGCGCGGGCAACGGTCGACCCCCGCGAGCGACTCAGGTGTGCTTGTGCGCGGCGCGCCCGACATCCTCGTGAAGCAGGCGAAGTGCTGCACACCCGTTCCCGGTGATGAGATCGTCGGTTTCGTCACACGTGGGTCTGGTGTGTCTGTTCACCGATCGGACTGCCACAACGTCGCGTCGCTGCTCGAAGAACCCGAGCGGATGATCGACGTCGAGTGGGCGCCGAGCGCGAAGAGCGTTTTCCTCGTTCAGATCCAGGTCGAGGCCCTCGATCGCTCAGGCCTGCTGAGCGATGTGACACGGGTGCTCACCGAGCATCACGTGAACATTCTCTCTGCGACGGTGTCAACGTCGAAGTCCAACCGCCTCGCGATCAGTCGATTCGTCTTCGAGATGGGCGACACGACCCATCTGGACCGTGTGCTGAACGCTGTGAGGCGGATCGACGCCGTCTACGACGTGTACCGGGTGAGCAACGGCTGAGACAAGAGCCGCGTAGCACCCGCGGACGGCAGACAGTCGCCGCGCCATCTCGTCCGTGGCGACGCCCGGCCGAGAGACGGCCTCTGACAGGGCATCAGGAGTGCGGCCTGTCGCGTGCAGCAACTCGGCGATCGGGCGCGCGATGTCGGGGATCTCGTTCCTCATTCTGCAGAGATCGAGTGCGGTGCGGTACCCGCTCGTCACGCGCATGGCCCCGTACCTGATGACATCGTCGTCAGCGAGGCTGCGCTCAGGATGGTTCGCCCTCGCATCGATCGATGCTCGCGCACGCTGCTGGCGGCGCGTGCAGAACGACAGGCGGCGAGGCGCGCGGGGGAGCACACAATGGATCCAGGCGGCCGTCAGATCGCAGGCGATCAGGGCTCCGGAACCGTTCCCGCGGCGCACTGAGTCGGCATGGACCGCCAACGCACGCAACTCGGCGGAATCGGGTTCGTCGACGCAGATCCAGGCGTCATGGAACTGCACGATGTCACCGTCGAGGCGTGCAGCGTGCAGCTCGGCGTCCGGAAGCAGGCTTCCGGTGAGGACTCGGGGAATCGCTGTGGCCATTCACCAAGCTTCGCCGTCTCAAAGAACCGACGCCATGACCGCCGTGAATCGGTGGAGAACGAAGACGAACAGGCAGCGCTGGGGATAACCGGCGCCGACCCGATCGATGCTGCGCGCTCAGTTCAGGGCGTTGAGCCAGAGCTTGCGAGCCTCGAGTGCTTCTGTCGCCTCGTCGATCCTCGCCTGGTCACCAGACGCCTTCGCCTCGTCGAGTGCAGCCTCGAGTTTCGCGATCGCGTCGTTCAGCTGACTCGCGAGACCCTCGGTCCGTGCTTTCGTCTCAGGGTTGTTCGTCTTCCAATGCTCGTCATCGAGGGTGCGCAGGTGCTGCTCGACGCGCTTCAGTCCCTCTTCGATCGTTCGCACCTGGTCGCGAGGAACCTTGCCGATCTCGTCCCACCGCTTCTGGATCGACAGAAGCACCTGCCTCACCTTGTCACGGTTCTTCTCCTGCAGGAGCGGTTGCGCTTCGGCGAGCAGCTCCTGCTTCTGGGCGAGGTTGGCTTGGAACTCTGCATTGTCACGCGCGTCGATCTCGGATTTCGCGGCATAGATCGCGTCTCCGGCCGCTTTGAATCGTGCCCAGAGCGCGTCATCCTGCCGTTTTCCCGCTCGTCCCGAGCGTTTCCACTCGTCGAGCAGGTCCCTGTATTCCGGCACCCCGTCCGCGCCCTTCGGCACAAGCGCTTCTGCCCGTTCGATCAGCGCCTGCTTGCGCGTCTTCACATCACGGTGCGCGGAGTCGAGCTCGGCGAAGAATGCGCGGCGGTGCTGTTCGATGGTCGTTCGAGCCGTTCGGAATCGCTTCCACAGGTCATTCGCCTCTGACTTCGGTAGCTTCGGGCCATCCTGCTGGTGTGCCTGCCACCTGGCGAAGAGGTCGTTGATGCGCTCGGTCGTGACCTTCCACTGTGTTTTCGCCGGGTCCTGCGCAGCGAGCGATTCTGCTTCTTCGACGATGGCGGTCCGAACCGCCACGGCGTCGGCGAGAGCAGCCTTCGTCTCTTCTGACTGCTGCTCCGTGAGCTCGCCCACCGTGGTGTCGAGTGCGCCGAGACGCTCTGTCAGCGCACCGAGATCACCCACCGCGTTCGCGCCGGCGACCACACCGCGCAGGCGGGTGACGGCCTTGGCGACATCTGCTGCCGGTGCGCCGCGCTTGACCCGCTGTTCGAGCAGCGTGACCTGTCCGGCGAGATCGGTGTACTTGCGCTCGAAATAGGCGAGAGCCTCTTCGGGCGTGCCGTCTGGGTACTGGCCCACCTCGCGCCACTCGTCACCCTCGCGAACGAATACGGTGCCCTGGTCGTCGACTTTGCCCCAGGGTTGCTGATCAGAAGTTGCCACGTGCCTCACCTTGCTGCGGTCGTCGCACAGCTGTGCGACCTCAAACTGCGCTCAAGCCTAGTATGACGCCATTGCACGCCGACGATGTTCTACTCGACTGTTACAGACGTGATAGCAACCGGGATGGCCGGGGCGCCGTCCGTGGCGCCGTCAGCGATGCCCTTGTCTGTGACCTGCGCCTTCAACTCGTCGAGACCCGCCGTGACGTGCCCGAGCACCGTGTACCCACCGACCTCGTCAGAGGGGATCGTTGTGTCTTCGTAGACGATGAAGAACTGGCTGCCCATGCTGTACGCGTCGCTGCCGACCCTGGCCATCGCGAGCGTGCCGGCCGGATAGACGTCGTCCTCTGGCGCGTTCTCGATCGGTCCGTAGCTGTAGCCGGGGCCGCCAGACCCGGTTCCCTCCGGGTCACCGCACTGCAGCACAAAGAATCCGCCGTTGGTGAGCCGGTGACACGTCACCCCGTTGTAGAAACCGGACTGGCTGAGCGAGATGAACGACGAGACTCCCTGCGGGGCAGCGGCGCCGTCCAGTTCGATCTCAAGCGGCACGTCGTTGATGGTGAGCGTCCCGCTCCAGGCGCGGTTCTCGGCGATGTCGGCCGACGGCACATCGCCGCTGTTCTGTCCGGCGGCAGGCGTCTCTGATGCCGTCGGCGCCGGTGTCGACGTGGCCTCCGGGGTTCCCGGTCCTCCCGAGAAGTAGAACACCTGGGCGAACGCGGCAGCGGTGGCCACAACGACTATCGCGATTCCTGCAATCCAATTGTCACGGACACGGCGCTGGAGCCCGTGCTCGTGCAGTTGCTTGCGAGCCTGGTACCCCTTCAGGCGCTCCCTGGCCTCTCTGGCCTGGCGCTCCTCTGCTTTGCTGGGTGCCACGTGCGTTCCCTTCTCATCACCGTGCCGACGGACCGCCGCCCCGTCGGGGTGCCGGCGCAGCCACTCGGCCACTCAGAACTTTACGGTGACCGGACCTCGCCGACCAAACCGTGCGGCAGTCGATGTCGGCGGCACCGTCTAGCCTTGAGGCATGACGATGAGCGGTTCCGGCCTGCATCCGGGCAGTGCGCCCCTCGCGGTCAGGATGCGGCCGCGGTCGCTGGACGAGGTCGCCGGCCAGCGTCACCTTCTGAAACCGGGATCCCCCCTCGTCAGCCTGGCGACGGGAACCTCTTCCGACAAGGGTTCCGTCTCGGTGATCCTCTGGGGTCCTCCCGGCACCGGCAAGACCACCATCGCGCAGTCGATCGCGCACAGCTCCGGTCGACGGTTCGTCGAGCTCTCGGCGGTGACCGCGGGTGTACGCGACGTGCGTCAGGTGATGGAAGAAGCGATGACCTCGAGAGACCTCTATGGTCTCGCGACCGTCCTGTTCCTCGACGAGATCCATCGTTTCTCCAAGGCACAGCAAGACGCGCTGCTGCCCGGTGTCGAGAACGGCCGGGTGATCCTCGTCGCGGCGACCACCGAGAATCCGTCGTTCTCGGTCATAGCGCCCCTGCTCTCCCGCTCTCTGCTCCTGACCCTCGAGCAGCTGAGCGACGCAGACCTGCGCGAGGTGGTCGACAGGGCCATCGTCGACGAACGCGGCCTCGGCGACCGCTTCACCGTGTCAGACGACGCCCGCGACGCGATCATCCGCCTGGCATCGGGGGACGCACGCCGCGCACTCACGGCGCTCGAGGCGGCATCCGTCAGCGCCCATGCAGAGCGCGCCCAAGCAGAGCGCGCCCAGGCAGACGGCGCCCAGGCGGAGGGAACAGCCTCCACCGGGTCAGAGCGGCCGCCCGACGACGCATCCAAGCCCGAGATCACCGCAGACATCGTCGCGTCCGCCGTCGATCGTGCCCTGCTGAGATACGACAAGAACGGCGATGAGCACTACGACGTCATCAGCGCGTTCATCAAATCCATCAGGGGCTCAGACGTCGACGCCGCGCTCCACTATCTGGCGAGGATGATCGAGGCGGGCGAAGATCCGCGCTACATCGCCCGCCGGATCATCATCTCGGCGGCTGAAGACATCGGAATGGCGGATCCCCAGGCGCTGCCGATCGCCGTGGCGGCCGCAGACGCCGTTCAGCTCATCGGGATGCCAGAGGGCCGGATTCCGCTCGCAGAGGCCGTTGTCTATCTCGCCACCACCGCGAAGTCCAATGCCTCGTACGTCGCGATCGACCGCGCCATCGCCGATGTCAGGGCCGGAGCCTTCGGCCGTGTGCCCAAGCCGATGCGCGACGCCCATTATGCGGGTGCCAAGCGGCTGGGCCACGGCAAGGGATACCGGTATCCGCATGACACAGAGGTCGGCGTCGTCGAGCAGCAATATCTGCCAGACGAGCTTCGCACCGTGCGCTACTACGAGCCGACGCAGCGGGGGAATGAGCGCGAGGTGAGTTCGCGACTGGCCAAGCTGCTGCGCATCGTGCGCGGGAAACCCCTCGACTGAGCCCGCGCGTGTTAGGATTGTCGCTGGCCTGGATCTGGTTTGAGCGTGCGGCTGCGTGACGACCTCAGATTGACGGGATGTGTTCTGTAGCCGAACCGCCCTGGCTGATCCCTCTTACTTTTGCCGTGCGCTCGCGCGCGCTTGCAAAGCACTGTCAGAGAAACCATTGAAAGGAACCCGTGTCTACCAAGTCACGCACCCGCAGCAAGACCCGCCTGTCGAGGTCACTGGGCATCGCCCTGACCCCGAAGGCCGCCAAGTACCTTGAGAAGCGCCCATACGCTCCCGGCGAGCACGGACGCACCAAGCGCAAGACCGACAGCGACTACGCCGTGCGCCTTCGCGAGAAGCAGCGCCTGCGCGCCCAGTACGGAATCCGCGAGAAGCAGCTGAAGATCGCGTTCGAAGAGGCGCGCCGCACACAGGGGCTGACCGGTGAGAACCTCGTCGAGCTTCTCGAGATGCGCCTGGACGCCCTCGTGGTCCGTTCCGGGTTCGCCCGCACAACCGCCCAGGCCCGCCAGATGGTCGTGCACCGTCACATCCTCGTCGACGGCCAGCTCGTCGATCGCCCGTCGTTCCGTGTGAAGCCGGGCCAGATGATCCACGTCAAACCCAAGAGCGAGGGCATCGAGCCGTTCCAGGTCGCCGCCGCCGGCGGCCACGCCGACGTCCTCCCGAAGATTCCGCCATACCTCGAGGTCGAGATCGACAAACTGCAGGCGCGTCTTGTGCGTCGCCCCCAGCGTTCAGAGGTCCCCGTGACCTGTGAAGTCCAGTTCGTCGTCGAGTACTACGCGGCTCGCTGATCGACAGCACCAGAGATCGCACACGAGCGGGTCACGGCATCGCCGTGGCCCGCTCGTGCGCGGTCTGCCGAGATGCCGCTGACGAGCGAGCGAAGCCCCGCCACCCGTAGACTGTGCTTTTGGTTGGTTTGTCAGTCGCCAGGGGAGTGCTCCATGAAGAATGTTCTGTGGCTTGTGGCCGGAATAGCCGCCGGTTTCGTCGTCGCACACGAGGTGAACAAAACGGCGAAGGGGCAGCGCTTCTTCGCCGACCTCGATGGCCGGCTGCGCGAGTTCAACGAGTCCGTCGCCGACGCCTATCGTGCGCGAGAGGCCGAACTGCGCGAGAACATCGACCAGATCGTCGACAGCGCCGAAGACACCATCGATCACCTCAAGAACTCCTAGCACGATCCGAACGGACACATGAAGACTTCTGACATCCGTCAGCGCTGGCTCGATTACTTCGCAGCGCGCGGCCACACCGTCGTTCCCTCTGCCTCGCTCGTGAGCGACGACCCGACGGTGATGTTCACGATCGCCGGCATGGTCCCGTTCATCCCGTACCTGACCGGTCTGGTGCCCGCGCCATACCCGCGCGCGACGAGTGTGCAGAAATGCATCCGCACGAACGACATCGAAGAAGTGGGACGGACTCCGCGTCACGGAACCTTCTTTCAGATGAACGGCAACTTCTCGTTCGGCGACTACTTCAAAGAGGACGCGATCAGGTATGCCTGGGAGCTCCTCACCTCGGCCGAGAACGACGGCGGCTACGGTTTCGACCCCGCAGACCTCTGGGTCACCGTCTACCGCGACGACGACGAGGCGATCAGGCACTGGAAGCAGATCGCTGGTCTTCCCGACGACCGCATCCAGCGCCTCGGCAAAGACACGAACTACTGGTCGACGGGGCAGCCCGGGCCGGCCGGACCGTGCTCAGAGATCTTCTTCGACCGGGGCCCCGCATACGGCCGTGACGGCGGCCCGGCGACGGATGACGACAGGTACGTCGAGATCTGGAACCTCGTGTTCATGCAGTACCTGATCGCCGATGTGACGAGCAAAACAGAGTTCCGCATCGTCGGCGAGCTTCCGCGCAAGAACATCGACACCGGGATGGGACTCGAGCGGGTCGCGTTCCTCAAGCAGGGCGTCGAGAACATGTACGAGATCGACCAGGTCAGGCCTGTCCTCGACCGTGCCGCCGACTTGTCCGGTCGCCGTTACGGCGCCGACCACAACGACGACGTCCGTATGCGGGTCATCGCGGACCACGTGCGCTCGTCGTTGATGCTGATGAGCGACGGCGTCACCCCGTCGAACGAGGGACGCGGCTACATCCTGCGGCGGCTTCTGCGACGCAGCGTGCGCGCCATGCGGCTTCTCGGCGTCGAAGAAGCGACCTTCCCCGAGCTGTTCACCGCCTCTCGAGATGCGATGAAGGCCTCGTACCCAGAGGTCGAACACGACTTCTCCAGAATCTCGCAGGCCGCATACGGCGAAGAAGAAGCATTCCTGCGCACGCTGGCCGGCGGCACAGCGATCCTCGACGTCGCCGTCGAGAAGTCGAAGGCCTCTGGTGCGCCGGCCCTGCCGGGAGACACGGCGTTCCTGCTTCACGACACCTACGGGTTCCCGATCGATCTCACGCTCGAGATCGCCGACGAGGCCGGGCTGTCCGTCGACAGGAAGGCGTTCGACTCGCTGATGGCTGATCAGCGTCGGCGGGCGAAAGACGACGCGAAGAGCAAAAAGACCGCACTTGCCGACCTCAGTGTGTACAGCGCGTTCCGCGCGTTCGGCGAGACCGTCTTCCACGGATACACCCAGCTCGAGGCCGAGTCGCGAATCCTCGGATTGATCGTCGACGGGCATTCCACGACCTCGGCCGCGGCCGGTGACATCGCCGAGGTCATTCTCGCCGAGACCACTCTCTATGCCGAGTCCGGCGGCCAAGAGGCAGACCAGGGCCTCATCGTCGGCTCCGGGTTCGAACTCGAGGTCCTCGACGTGCAGAAGCCGATCAAAGGGCTGATCAGCCACAAAGTGCAGGTGCGATCGGGCGAGGTGGCGGTCGGAGACGCGGCGAGGACCGTCGTCGACGCGGACTACAGAAGAGGGGCCAGGCAGGCGCACTCCGGCACCCACATCATCCATGCGGCGCTCCGCGACGTGCTCGGACCGAATGCTCACCAGTCCGGCTCATACAACAAGGCGGGTTACCTGCGCCTCGACTTCACCTGGAACCAGGGGCTGTCCTCCGAGACCAGATCCGAGATCGAAGAGATCTCGAACAACGCCATCCGCAACAACCTCGAGGTCGTCACCCGCGAGATGCCCCTCGACGACGCCAAATCGCTCGGCGCCATGGCGCTCTTCGGCGAGAAGTACGGCGACGTCGTTCGGGTTGTCGACATCGGCGGCCCGTGGTCGCGTGAACTGTGCGCGGGCACACACGTCTCGTCGAGTGCAGAGATCGGCATGATCAATCTCATCAGCGAGTCGTCGGTCGGGTCGGCGAACCGACGTGTCGAATCGCTCGTCGGGCTCGAGGCGTTCCGCGACCTCGCCGCCGAGCGCGCCATCGTCTCGCAGCTCCAGTCCTCGCTCAAGGTTCCCCGCGAGCAGTTGACCGACCGCATCTCAGAGCTCGTCGCGAACCTCAAACAGGCCGAGAAGAAGATCCAGGCGTTCGAAGCGCGTGAGCGCGCGGAACGCGTGCCGAGCCTCGTCACCACAGCTGCGCGTGTCGGCGACGTGCAGGTCGTCGCCCAATCGCTCGGCTCCCTCGCATCGGCAGACGATCTGCGCGCGCTGGTGACCGGTGTGCGCGAACGGCTCGGCGCCGAGGCGTCAGTCGTCGCCCTCGCCGCCGTGATCAAGCACCGCCCGGTGATCATCGTCGCGACGAACGATGCCGCACGGCAGGCGGGCGCGAAAGCCGGGCAGCTCGTCCGCGCCGCATCCGAAGTCCTCGGCGGCGGAGGCGGCGGAAAAGACGACATCGCGCAGGGCGGCGGAACCGACACAACGGCCATCGATCGCGCATTGGCCGCTGTCGTGGACGCTCTGCGATAGCGGCCGGATCGTGCGTTCGGGAGTGCGGATCGGGATCGACGTCGGGAAGGCCAGGATCGGCGTGGCGCAGTGCGACCTGCACGGCATGATCGCGACCCCCGTCGAGACCATCCCGCGCAGTGCCGACGGCCGCGCCGACCTGCTTCGGATCCTGGAGCTGGCGCGGGAGCGTGACGCCATCGAGTTCGTCGTCGGTCTTCCCCTGTCGCTCTCTGGCGGCCACACGGCCTCGACGACGGATGCCGTCGACTGGGCGCGCTCGCTCGCTGCAGCGGGCGGCGTTCCCGTACGGCTCGTCGACGAACGGCTCTCGACGGTGACGGCCCACGCGCAACTGCGCGGTTCCGGCAAATCCCAGAAATCGACCCGTAGGATCATAGATCAGGTTGCTGCGGTCGTGATCCTGCAGCACGCACTCGATGTCGAGCGCGGCAGTGGAACCCCTCCGGGGAACCTCGTCGACCAAACCGAAGGGCCCTGAAACGGTGGCAGACCAGGATTCACCAGACGACCCGTTCGACGCGGTCTTTCGTGCCGACGATGATCATGGCGGGCGCCGCACGTCGCCCTCTGTGAACGATCGGAACAGCGGGCACACGCGCGCCGGGCACAGTGGCGGCGGGCAACCTCAGTCGAGGCGTGCCGCACGCGAAGCCGCGAGCGCCCCGAGCCTGCAGCAGCTGCTCGACGACGATGCGCCAGACGAGGCCGTCGGCACCGGATCGTCCCGGTCCAGCCGCCGGCGTGACGACGCGTCAGGCTATCCGCCGAGAGAGAAGCGAAGCAAAAGAGGCCTGATCGCGTTCGTCGTTGTGCTCGTCACGCTGGGGGCGATCGCCGCGGGGGGCCTGTACGTCTGGAACACCTTCGAGCCCCAGATCCGGGAGGTTCTCGGGTGGCAGGAGCCGAACGACTATGAGGGGATCGGCACAGGCGAGGTGCTCGTCTCGATCGACAGCGGAGACACGGGCGCCGACATCGCGACCCGGTTGCAGCAGGAGGGGGTCACGAAGACCTACGACGCCTTCTATGACCTGCTCGTCGCTCAGCCGGAGGAACCGGTGTTCCACCCCGGTGTCTACCGGCTGGCCGAGCGTATGAGCGCGCAGGCCGCCCTCGACGCCCTTCTCGATCCCGCGAACAAGATCGAACGAACAGCCCTCATCAGGGAAGGCATCACCACGAGCCAGATCCTCGAAGAACTGTCGACGGCGACAGAGCTCCCGGTCGAGGAGTTCCAGGCCGCCGTCAAGGATCCGGCACAGTACGGCATCCCGGCGGATGCGCCGTCGATCGAGGGCTGGCTCTTCCCCGCCCAATACACGTTCGACCCGGGCGTCACGGCAACAGACGCCATCCAGACCCTTGTGAACCGCACGGTCGAGTCCCTCGATAGCGCCGGTGTGCCCGTCGAGGACCGCCAGCGCATTCTGACGATCGCCTCGGTCATCGAACGCGAGGCCCGATTGGCTGACGATTTCTACCGTGTCTCACGAGTGATCCAGAACCGTCTGGCACAGGACATGGCCCTGCAGATGGACTCCACAGCGCAGTACGGCATCCAGGCGAAGAGCGGATTCCTGACGGTCGGCACGAGCGAGACCGTGTGGTCGACCGAAGAGGCTCTCTCTGACGACAACGCGTGGAACACATACGTTCACACCGGTTTGCCGGCCGGGCCCATCTCGAGCCCGGGGGACACCGCCATCGACGCGGCCATGCATCCCGCCGACGGCCCGTGGATCTTCTTCGTCACGGTCAACCTGCAAACGGGCGAGACCGTGTTCTCAGAGACGAACGAGCAACATGAGAGCGCTGTCGCCCAGCTCAGGGAGTGGTGCTCCGCCAACCCCGGCCAGGGCTGCTGATGAGCGCGAAGCTCGCTGTGCTCGGCTCGCCGATCGAGCATTCGCGTTCCCCGCTTCTCCACCGGACGGCACTCGACATGCTCGGGCTCGACTGGAGCTATGAACGCCTCGACGTGGGCGAAGACGCGCTCGCCCGTGTGGTCGGAGGGCTCGACCGGAGCTGGAGGGGACTGTCTTTGACCATGCCTCTCAAGCGCGAGGCGCTGCGCCTCGCCGACGCCGTCGACGAGATCGCGGAGCAGACCGGCGCCGTGAACACCCTGCGCTTCAACTGGCGCGACGCCGGCCGGACGATCACCGGCTACAACACGGATGTCGCCGGGCTGACGAATGCGCTGAGGGCCGTTGACGTCGGCGAGGCGCCACACGTCGTCATCGTCGGATCGGGTGCGACGGCGACGAGCGCGATGGTCGGAGCAGCGGAGCTCGGGGCGCTGCACGTCGACGTGCTCGCCCGGAATCCCCAGAAGGCCGTCGCGCTCGTCGACATCGGCCGCGCCGTCGGCCTCACCGTCGGCGTGCACCCGCTCTCTGCCGCGACGGAAGAGCTCGCGCGACCCGAACTCGTCATCAGCACGTTGCCCGGCGGTGTGCAGACCCCTGTGAAATGGCCCGCGACCGTGATGGCGAGCGCTGCGCTGCTCGACGTCGCGTATGACCCCTGGCCGAGCCCCCTCGCAGCGGCCTGGACCTCTGCGGGCGGTGTGGTCGCAAACGGGCTGGCCATGCTCGTGCACCAGGCCGTCGTACAGCTGCGCATCTTCGTCGCAGACGATCCCTTCGCCGAGCTCGACGGCGAAGAAGAGATCGTCACCAGAATGCTCAGCGTCGTGGGGCTCGATCGCCGGGGACAGCCGGTCGGCGGCTGATCCGGCGAGCAGCGCGCGCGGGCTGTGGAAGGATGGGTACCATGCTTCGTTGGCTCACCGCCGGGGAATCTCACGGCCCGGAACTCATCGCGATACTCGAGGGACTCCCGGCCGGGGTACCCGTCTCACTCGACTCCATCCGCGCCGATCTCGCGCGCCGCAAACTCGGCTACGGGCGAGGCTCCCGCATGAAGTTCGAACAGGACGACCTCGCCATCTCCGGCGGTGTGCGCCACGGGCTCAGCCTCGGAAGCCCCGTCGCCATTCGCATCGGCAACACGGAATGGCCGAAGTGGGTCGAGGTGATGAGCGCCGAGCCCGTTGAGACCACGGAGCGCTCGCGGGGGCGCAGCGCTCCGCTCACACGCCCTCGCCCGGGCCACGCCGACCTCGTCGGCATGCAGAAATACGGCTTCGACGAAGCGCGCCCCGTGCTCGAGCGCGCCAGCGCACGCGAAACCGCCGCCAGGGTCGCGCTCGGCGCGGTCGCGCGCGGGTTCCTCGCCGAGCTCGGCATCGAGCTCGTCAGCCATACCCTGTCCATCGGGCCCGTGCGTGTGCCAGAAGACGCCGCCCTGCCGAAACCGCACGACGTGTCAGCACTCGACTCAGACCCTCTGCGCTGCTTCGACGCCGAGACCTCCGCGCTGATGGTCGCAGAGGTGGATGCCGCGAAACGCGACGGTGACACCCTCGGCGGGGTGGTCGAGGTCCTGGCATACGGGCTGCCGCCAGGCCTCGGTTCCCACGTGCACTGGGATCGCCGGCTCGACGGCCAGCTCGCGCAGGCGCTTATGGGCATCCAGGCCATCAAGGGCGTCGAGGTGGGCGACGGTTTCGCCACGACCACACGACGGGGTTCCCGGGCCCACGACGAGCTGTATGCCGACGGCGGCGAGATCTCACGCGCCAGCGATCGTGCGGGCGGAACAGAGGGCGGCATGAGCACGGGAACTGTGCTGCGCGTGCGCGCAGGCATGAAGCCCATCGCCACGGTGCCACGTTCGCTGCGAACCGTCGATGTGGCGACGGGCGAGGCAGCGGGGGCGCATCACCAGCGTTCTGACGTCTGCGCGGTGCCTGCCGCCGGTGTGGTCGCCGAGGCGATGGTCGCTCTCGTGCTCGCCAACTCGGTGCTCGAGAAGTTCGGCGGCGACTCCGTCGACGAGACCAGGCGCAACCTGCACGCATACCTCGACGCGATCCCCGGCGAGCTGCGAACCTCGCCGACGACCGGCGAGCTCCCGGACTGATCGTGGGATCAGAGGGGCGACAGGTGTCGCGTGTGGTGCTGATCGGGCCGATGGGGTCGGGAAAGACGAAGGTCGGCCGCCGCGTGGCGCGGGCGCTCGGGCTGGCGTTCGTCGACACGGACAAACGCGTCGTCGAAGAACACGGTGAGATCACCGGCATCTTCGAGAGCTTCGGCGAAGAGCACTTCCGCAGCCTCGAGCGAGCTGCCGTCAGCGCTGCGCTGCGCGAGAACGGGGTCATCTCCCTCGGCGGGGGCGCCATCCTTCACCCTGACACCCAAGCGGACCTCCGACACGAGAGGGTCGTGCTTCTCACGGTGAGGGCCGAGGTGGTCGCGGCGCGGATCAAAACGTCGAAACGCCCGCTGCTCTCTGGGCCGAACGGCGGTGCCGAGGCCTGGAAACGCATCTACGAGGAGCGACGTGAGATCTACGAGGAACTCGCCGACGTCACGTTCGACACCTCGACGGGGCGCATCAGCGACATCGCCCGCATGGTCGCGGAGTGGGCACGCTCAGACATCGATTCCGACGGAGAGACCGCGTGAACACTGCTGAACCGACCATCGTCCCCGTGACCGGGGCATCGAGTTACGACATCACCGTCGGAAACGGTGTGCTCCCGCTCATCGCCGACGCCATCGGCACCGGGACGACGAAGGTGCTGATCGTGCACCCTCCCACGCTCGCCGCACGTGCAGAGCAGCTTCGGGAACTGCTCGCCGAGCACTACCAGCAGGTGCTGCTTGCAGAGGTGCCCGATGCCGAAGCAGCCAAACGGGTCGAGGTCGCGGCGTTCTGCTGGCAGATCATGGGCCAGGCCGACTTCACGAGAACGGATGCCGTCGTCGGTTTCGGCGGAGGAGCGGTGACCGACCTCGCCGGTTTCGTCGCCGCGACCTGGCTCAGGGGGGTCAGCCTCGTTCAGGTCCCCACAACCGTGCTCGGCGTCGTCGATGCGGCTGTCGGAGGAAAGACGGGGATCAACACGAACGAGGGCAAGAACCTCGTCGGGGCGTTCTATGCGCCGACGGCCGTGATCGCGGACCTCGACCTTCTGGACTCGCTGCCGCGCAACGAGATCCTCGCCGGGTACGCAGAGATCGTGAAGGCGGGTTTCATCGCCGAGCCAGAGATCCTCGACATCGTCGAATCCGATCCCGACAGCGCGACCGACCCGACGCATGCATCGTTCAGGCGAGCCGTCGAACTCGCGATCGGCCTCAAGGCCCGTGTGGTGAGTGAGGACTTCACCGAGGCAGGTATGCGCGAGATCCTCAACTACGGGCACACCCTCGGTCACGCGGTCGAGCACGCAGAACGCTATCAGTGGCGTCACGGTGCCGCCGTGGCCGTCGGGATGATGTATGCCGCCGAGCTGTCGCGCCTCGCCGGTCGGCTCTCGGATGCCGCGGTCGACAGGCACAGGAGCGTGCTCGAGCTGCTCAGCCTGCCGACGACGTATCCGGTCGGGCGTTGGAACACGCTGCTCGCGACGATGCAGCGCGACAAGAAGGCCAGGGCCGGCATGCTCAGGTTCATCGTGCTCGACGACATCGCCAAGCCGACAGTGCTCACCGCTCCCGAACCGGCGCTGCTCTTCGCCGCCTATCAGGAGATCGGGTCCTAGCCATGCGGTGTTGAGGCTGCGGCCCCCTGTCTCATGGACAGTGGGCAGGGAACGACTTGCTGGGCCCGCCTTCCGCGTGCGGATACGCTAGGTGACCATGACCACGATTCTCGTCCTCAACGGGCCGAACCTCGGCAGACTCGGATCCAGGGAGCCAGACGTCTACGGCAGCGCCTCGCTCGACGACCTGCGAACGGAGCTCACGTTGGCATCCGGCGACGTCGCCGTAGACGTGCGGCAGACCAACGACGAGGCCGAGCTGATCGGCTGGGTGCACGAAGCCGTCGACACGGGAGCAGACGTCATTCTCAACCCGGCCGCGTTCACGCACTACAGCTACGCGCTCAGGGATGCCTGTGCCCTCGTCACGAAGGCGGGGCTGCGGTTGATCGAGGTGCACATCTCGAATCCCCACACCAGGGAGACGTTCAGGCACACGAGCGTCATCTCGGCCGTCGCCACCGGGGTGATCGCGGGGTTCGGGTTCGACTCATACAGACTCGCGCTCTCGCAGCTCACACGCTCGTCCTGACCCTCACCCGGCCGCCAACCGCCAGCGCGCGCCCGCCAAGCGCCAGCTCGGCCCCAGCCCCTTGCCCCAGCTCTGTGCCCCGTCATCCAGCTCTCTGTGACCTTTCCGGACGTACGTGCCCGATCCGCCGGCCCCATGCGTCCGGAAAGGGCACAGAGAGGGGCCTCGGCGCGGCGTCCGCTAAACTCGTCACGCTGGCCGCACCCGGTCACGCCCACCCACCTGAACGGACCCACTCTTTCATGGCATCAACCGCTGACATCAGAAACGGCGTCGTGCTCAACATCGACGGCCAGCTCTGGAGCGTAATCGAGTTCCAGCACGTCAAGCCGGGCAAGGGCGGCGCGTTCGTCCGCACAAAGCTCAAGAACGTCGTCACCGGAAAGTCGGTCGACCGCACGTACAACGCCGGCACGAAGATCGACATCGAGAATGTGGATCGTCGCGACTTCACCTATCTCTACAACGACGGCGACGGCTTCGTGTTCATGGACGCCACCGACTACGACCAGCTCACCGTCCCCGCGACCGTCGTCGGAGACGCCGCAAACTTCATGCTCGAGAACCAGGCCGTCACCATCGCCCTCAACAACGGCAACCCGCTCTATGTCGAGCTTCCGGCCTCCGTTGTGCTCGAGATCACCTACACCGAGCCCGGTCTGCAGGGCGACCGCTCGACCGGCGGCACGAAGCCCGCGACGGTCGAGACCGGTTATGAGATCCAGGTTCCTCTTTTTCTCGAGACGGGAACCAGGGTCAAGGTCGACACACGCACGGGCGACTACCTGGGCCGCGTCAACGAATAGTGAGCGCACGCACAAAAGCCCGCAAACGGGCACTCGACATCCTCTACGTCGCCGATCTGCGCGAAACGCCCGTGCCCGATGCGCTTGCCGCAGAGGCCAAGCGCGCCGCGAGCGAGCCGCAGCGCGAGGCGTCGTGGCTCTATGCGAGGGACATCGTCGACGGCGTGGTCGACCACCGCGAAGAGATCGACGAGCAGATCGAGACGTACGCCCAGGGGTGGACGCTCGCGCGGATGCCGACTGTCGACCGCGCCATTCTGCGCATCGGAGTCTGGGAGATCCTGTTCAACGACGAGGTCCCGGCGGGGGTGGCGATCGATGAGGCCGTCGAGCAGGCGAAACAGCTCTCGACGGACGACTCGGCCGGTTTCGTGAACGGACTGCTCGCGAAGATCGCGAAAGCCAACGCCGTTCTCTGAGCCGCGCGCAGGACAACAGCACCCGCCGATGACGTTCCGGTTGGTATGCTGAAGAGACAGACAACCTTTAAAGCCGTCCGGAGAGGCGGGGAAGGGAGTCGGCATGGGCACACGCATCGTGCTGCACAAGGCTGACATCACGCGGGCGTTGACCCGGATCTCACACGAGGTCCTCGAGTCCAACCGCGGTGCAGACGACCTCGTCATCCTCGGCATTCCCACCCGGGGCGTGACCCTCGCGAAGCGCATGGCATCGCTCATCACCGACATCTCGGGCACAGAGGTCGAGTCCGGCTCGCTCGACGTCACGATGTACAGGGACGACCTCGCGCGGAACCCCACGCGGGCACCGTCGCCGACCCTCATCCCCGCCGGCGGGATCAACGGCAAAACGGTGGTGCTGGTCGACGACGTGCTGTATTCGGGACGCACCATCAGGGCGGCGCTCGACGCGCTCGGCGACATCGGCCGGCCGCGCGTCGTCCGTCTCGCCGTGCTCATCGACCGTGGACACAGAGAGCTCCCGATCCGACCGGATTTCGTGGGCAAGAACCTTCCGAGTGCGCGGTCGGAACGGGTCTACGTGCGCCTCGACGAGCTCGACGGTCTCGACCACGTGAGCATCGAGGCGGACGCCTGATGCGGCACCTGCTCTCAACACGCGATCTCGACCGCGCCGCTGCCATCGCCATGCTCGACGTCGCCGAAGACATGGCTGCCACCCAGTTGCGCGAGGTCAAGAAGCTCCCGACGCTGCGCGGCAAAACGGTTGTCAACCTGTTCTTCGAGGACTCGACACGGACGCGCATCTCGTTCGAGGCCGCCGCGAAGCGGCTGTCCGCCGACGTGATCAACTTCTCGGCGAAGGGCTCGAGCGTGTCGAAGGGCGAGAGCCTGAAAGACACGGCGCAGACGCTGCAGGCGATGGGCGCGGATGCCGTTGTGATCAGGCACCCCGCCTCCGGCGCCCCGCAGACCCTCGCGACGAGCGGGTGGATCTCTGCGGGCATCCTCAACGCCGGCGACGGCACACACGAGCATCCGACGCAGGCGCTGCTCGATGCCTACACGATCCGCAAGCGCGTGCACGGCACCGCCTCACGCGGTCACGACCTCGACGGGCTCAGCGTGTCGATCGTCGGCGACGTGCTCCACTCGCGCGTCGCGCGATCGAACGTGTGGCTGCTGACGACCCTCGGCGCCCAGGTCACGCTCGTCGCCCCGCCGACGCTGCTTCCCGTCGACACGAGCAGCTGGCCGGTGGTGTGCCGCTTCGACCTCGACGACGCGATCGACAGCGTCCCCGACGTCGTGATGATGCTGCGCATCCAGGCCGAACGCATGAACGCGGCGTTCTTTCCGAACGCCAGGGAGTACGCCAGACGGTGGGGGCTCGACGACGCGCGACTGGGGCGGCTCAACGCCGATACGATTGTGATGCACCCCGGGCCGATGAACCGGGGTCTCGAGATCTCGGCCGCGGCTGCCGATTCCCCGCAATCCACCGTACGTGAGCAGGTGGCGAACGGAATCTCGGTGCGCATGGCCGCGCTCTATCTGCTGCTGTCTGGCGATCGGGAGGACACACAATGACGGACACGACCTGGCTCATCACCGGCGCGACGCTCGCGGACGGCGCACGGACAGACATCCTCGTGAAGGACGGACGCATAGCCGAGTGCGGCAGCGGGCTCAGCAGCACCGAGGCAACCGTGATAGACGCGGACGGTCTTCTCGCGCTTCCCGGATTCGTTGATCTGCACACCCATCTTCGCGAGCCGGGATACGAGCAGAGCGAGACCGTGCTCACCGGAACCAGAGCCGCGGCGGCGGGTGGGTTCACAGCCGTGTTCGCCATGGCCAACACGTCTCCGGTAGCGGACACCGCCGGGGTCGTAGAGCAGGAGCAGTCGCTCGGAGCGCGATCCGGGTACGCAACCGTGCAACCGATCGGAGCGGTGACCATCGGGCTCGAAGGACTCCGCCTGGCCGAGCTCGGGGCGATGGCGTCGTCTCGCGCACGTGTGCGCGTCTTCTCCGACGACGGGTTCTGCGTCTGGGATCCGCTGCTCATGCGACGTGCGCTCGAGTACGTCAAGGCGTTCGACGGAGTCATCGCACAGCACGCACAGGACCCTCGTCTCACCGAGGGTGCGCAGATGAACGAGGGGTCCCTCTCGGGGGAGCTCGGCCTCGTCGGCTGGCCAGCGGTCGCAGAAGAATCGATCATCGCGAGGGATGTGCTGCTGGCGGAGCACGTGGGCTCACGGCTGCACGTGTGCCACGTGTCGACGGCCGGCTCCGTCGACGTGATCCGCTGGGCGAAAGCACGCGGCATCAACGTGACCGCAGAGGTCACACCGCATCACCTGCTGCTCACCGAGGACCTCGTCGCAGGTTATGACGCCAGATACAAGGTGAACCCGCCGCTGCGCCGGTCCGAAGACGTTATGGCTCTGCGCGAGGCGCTCGCAGACGGCACCATAGACATCGTCGCGACCGACCACGCCCCCCATCCTGTCGAGAGCAAAGACTGCGAGTGGGATGCCGCTGCGAACGGGATGGTGGGCCTGGAGTCGGCCGCGAGCGTTGTGCAGGCGGCTGTCGTCGACACCGGGATGCTCGACTGGACCGACGTCGCCAGGGTGCTCTCGAGCGCCCCTGCACGCATCGGACGGCTCGAGGGCCACGGCAGGCCGATCGTCCCCGGCGAACCGGCGGAGCTGACGCTGTACGACCCGGCGGCCACCCGGTCGTTCGGAACCGGCGACCTCGCCGGCAAAAGCGTCAATTCGCCCTACCTCGGCACCACCATTCCCGGCAGGGTCGTCGCGACGCTCCACGGCGGATACGCGACGGTGCTCGACGGCGTGGTCCAGCCGTCCGAGGACGTCGGACGGGCGGTGGCACATGGCTGACCGGCTTGTGCCTGGACTCATCGTGGTCGGCATCATCGTTGTTGCTCTCGGCGCGATGTGGCTGGCCTGGAGATCACGCACCGCGAAGGACGCGAGCATCGCGCCGTCCGCACAGATCCCCGCCGCGGGCATCCATCCGATCGCGGCGGCGGCTGCGCTCTATGTCGCCACGACGCGTGCAGAGAGACCGCTGGAGCGACTGGCTCTCGCCGGCCTGGCCTACCGGGCCAGAGCAGACGTCACCGTCGCCGAAGAGGGCGTCGTCATCGCGGCCAGGGGCGAAGAACCGGTCTTCATCGGCGCATCAGCACTCGTCGGCTCGGGCGAGGCCACCTGGACCATCGACCGGGTCGTCGAGAAGGACGGGCTCGTGATGGTGCGCTGGCAGGCGGGTGACGACCTCCTCGACAGCTACCTCCGCATCGGAGACCAGACCGACCACAGACACGTACTCGACGCGCTCGCGTCGATCAGGCAGAAACCGTCCGAATCGATTTCGGGCGAGAGTGAGAGTAAGGCATGACACACACACCGTTCGGCACGAAGAAACCTGCGGTGCTCGTTCTCGAAGACGGCACCAGGTACACGGGCAGAGCATACGGCGCCACGGGGCGCACCCTCGGCGAAGCCGTCTTCTCGACAGGCATGACGGGGTATCAGGAGACCCTCACGGACCCGTCATATGCGGGACAGATCGTGATGATGACATCCCCTCACATCGGCAACACGGGTGTGAACCGCGAAGACATGGAATCGCGCCGCGTGTGGGTGGCCGGTTTCGTGGTGCGCGACCCGTCACGGGTCGTCTCGAGCTTTCGCGCAGACGGCACACTCGACGACGAGCTCATCCGCGACGGGGTCGTGGGCATCAGCGGCATCGACACGCGGGCCGTCACCAGGCACATCCGGTCGTCCGGCGCGATGCGCGCGGGCATCTTCTCGGGCGACGACTTCGACCTGTCGCAGGGCGAACAGGTCGACCTCGTCAGGCAGGGCGCGTCGATGAAGGGGCTCAACCTCTCGGGCGACGTGTCGACGATCGACCCCTATGAGGTGAAAGCACAGGGCGAGCGCATCGGATCGGTCGCCGTGCTCGATCTCGGTGTGAAGACCTCGACCATCAACTACCTCTCCGAGAGAGGATTCGACGTCTATGTGCTTCCCCAGAACGTCACGGCCGAGCACGTGCTCTCCCTCCGGCCGGACGCGCTCTTCTTCTCGAACGGGCCGGGAGACCCCGGCGCATCCGACCAGCATGTGGCGCTCCTGCGCGACGCCCTTCGAGCCGGAATGCCGTACTTCGGAATCTGCTTCGGAAATCAGCTGCTCGGGCGCGCCCTCGGCTTCGACACCTACAAGCTGCCGTTCGGGCACCGGGGAATCAACCAGCCGGTGCTCGACAAGGCAACCGGACGAGTGGAGATCACCTCGCAGAACCACGGGTTCGCCGTCGATCTCCCCGTTGAGGGCGTTCATGACTCGCCGCAGGGCTTCGGCCGTGTCGAAGTGAGCCATTACAGCCTCAACGACAACGTCGTCGAGGGCCTCGCGTGCATCGACATCCCGGCCTTCAGCGTGCAGTATCACCCGGAGTCCGCCGCCGGACCCCACGACGCCAACTATCTCTTCGACCGGTTCCGCGATCTCGTCATCGCGCGAACGACGCACGCAGACACAGGGGACCAGAACTAATGCCAAAACGCGACGACATCAACAGCGTGCTCGTCATCGGATCCGGACCGATCGTGATCGGCCAGGCCGTCGAATTCGACTACTCGGGCACACAGGCCTGCCGCGTGCTCCGCGCCGAGGGCGTGCGCGTGATCCTCGTGAACTCCAATCCGGCGACCATCATGACGGACCCCGATTTCGCAGACGCCACCTACGTCGAGCCCATCACCTGGCAGGTCATCGAGACCATCATCGCCAAGGAGCGCCCGGATGCCATCCTCCCGACCCTCGGCGGCCAGACCGCGCTCAACGCCGCGATCCAGCTCCACGACAACGGTGTGCTCGAGAAATACGACGTCGAGCTCATCGGCGCCAACTTCGAGGCGATCCAGAAAGGCGAAGACCGCCAGGTGTTCAAGCAGCTTGTGCTCGACGCCGGCGCAGACGTGGCCCGTTCGCACATCGCTCACACGGTCGACGAGGCCGTCGGGTTCGCGAACGACCTCGGTTATCCGGTCGTCGTCCGCCCCTCGTTCACCATGGGAGGCCTCGGCTCTGGCTTCGCCCACACAGAAGAGGAACTCAGGCGCATCGTCGGCGACGGCCTGCACCAGAGCCCGACGAGCGAGGTCCTGCTCGAAGAGTCGATCCTCGGCTGGAAGGAGTACGAGCTCGAGCTGATGCGAGACACCGCCGACAACACCGTCGTCGTCTGCTCCATCGAGAACGTCGACCCCGTCGGCGTTCACACCGGCGACTCGATCACCGTCGCCCCCGCACTCACGCTCACCGATCGCGAATACCAGCGGCTGCGCGACGTCGGCATCGACATCATCCGCGCCGTCGGCGTCGACACCGGCGGCTGCAACATCCAGTTCGCGGTCGACCCGGCGAACGGGAGGGTCATCGTGATCGAGATGAACCCCCGTGTCTCGCGGTCGAGCGCCCTCGCATCGAAGGCGACGGGTTTTCCGATCGCGAAGATCGCAGCCAAGCTCGCCATCGGCTATCGCCTCGACGAGATTCCGAACGACATCACCAAGGTCACGCCGGCGAGCTTCGAGCCCACTCTCGACTACGTCGTCGTCAAGGTTCCGCGATTCGCCTTCGAGAAGTTCCCGGCCGCGGACACAACGCTCACAACGACCATGAAATCGGTCGGCGAGGCGATGGCGATCGGGCGGAACTACGCGACAGCGCTCCAGAAGGCCCTGCGCTCGCTCGAGAAGCGCGGCTCCAGCTTTCACTGGGGAGAAGAGACCCGCTCGGTCGACGAACTCGTCGAGCTGACGAGAACACCGACGGACGGACGCATCATCACCGTGCAGCAGGCGCTGCGCAAAGGTGCGAGCGTCGAGCAGCTCTTCGAGGCCACGGGGATCGACCCCTGGTTCCTCGATCAGATCGCGCTGATCAACGACGTCGCGGACTATGTGGCGTCTGCAGCGGTTCTCGACACCGAGGTGCTGACCGCCGCGAAGGACCACGGCTTCTCCGACGCCCAGATCGGGCAGCTGCGCGGGTTCGGTGAAGCGGAGGTCCGCGAGGTCAGGCACATCCTCGGGGTGCGACCGGTGTACAAAACCGTCGACACCTGCGCGGGGGAGTTCCCCGCGCTCACGCCCTACCACTACTCGAGCTACGACCTCGAAACCGAGGTGGAGCCGAGCGACGCACGCAAGATCGTCATTCTCGGCTCCGGTCCGAACCGGATCGGGCAGGGCGTGGAGTTCGACTACTCGTGTGTGCACGCGTCGTTCGCCCTGCACGACGCCGGGTACGAGACGATCATGATCAACTGCAACCCCGAGACCGTCTCGACGGACTACGACACGAGCGACCGGCTGTACTTCGAGCCGCTCACGCTCGAAGACGTGCTCGAGGTCATCCACGCCGAGAGCCAGAGCGGAGAACTCGTCGGTGTTGTGGTGCAGCTCGGCGGCCAGACGGCGCTCGGCCTCGCGCAGGGGCTGAAGGATGCCGGCATCACGATTCTCGGCACCACCCCGGAGGCCATCGACCTGGCCGAGGAGCGCGGTGCGTTCTCGCGGATCCTCGACGACGCCGGCCTGCTCGCGCCGCGCAACGGAACGGCCACCGACTTCGACGGCGCCCTTCGCGTCGCCGATGAGATCGGCTATCCGGTGCTCGTGCGCCCCAGCTTCGTTCTCGGCGGCCGAGGCATGGAGATCGTCTACGACGGCGCATCGCTCGAGGACTACTTCGCGCGAATGGCCGGCCAGGGCATCATCGGCCCGCAGCATCCGCTTCTCGTCGACCGTTTTCTCGACGACGCGATCGAGATCGACGTCGATGCGATCTACGACGGCACCGAGCTCTACATCGGCGGCGTGATGGAGCACATCGAAGAAGCCGGCATCCACTCGGGCGACTCGAGCTGCACCCTTCCGCCGATCAGCCTCGGCAAGGCATACGTCGACAGGGTCAGGGATGCGACGCACGCCATCGCGAACGGAATCGGCGTGCGCGGCCTGCTGAACGTGCAGTTCGCCATCGGAGCGGGCGTCCTCTATGTTCTCGAGGCGAACCCGCGCGCATCGCGAACCGTTCCGTTCGTCTCGAAGGCGCTCGGCATCCCTCTCGCCAAGGCGGCGTCGCTGGTCATGGCCGGTTCGTCGATCGCCGAGCTCAAGGATTCGGGCATGCTTCCACGGTCAGACGGCTCGCGGGTTCCGATGGACTCGCCCGTTTCGGTGAAAGAGGCGGTGCTGCCGTTCAAGCGGTTCCGAACGAAAGAGGGAGCGATCGTCGATTCGGTGCTCGGGCCAGAGATGCGCTCGACCGGAGAGGTGATGGGCATCGACCGGGACTTCCCGCGCGCCTTCGCCAAGAGCCAGTCGGCCGCGTACGGCGGTATGCCGACGAGCGGCACGGTCTTCGTCTCGGTCTCGGACCGTGACAAGCGGTCGATAGTCCTGCCGGTGCTCCGGCTGCAGGAGCTGGGTTTCGACATCCTCGCCACCGTCGGCACGGCCGAGGTGCTGAATCGCAACGGGATCACCGCGAGGACGGTGCGCAAGTTCAGCGAGGGAAGCGAGGCGGAGACCGGTGAGCCGTCGATCGTCGAGCTCATCACCCGGAACGAAGTGGACATCGTCATCAACACCCCGAGTGGCGGCAGCTCACGAGCGGACGGCTACGAGATCAGGGCTGCGGCGGTCGCAGAGGACAAACCCCTCTTCACCACCATCGCGCAGCTGACCGCCGCCGTCGCCTCGTTCTCGGCGATCACGGAGGGCTACGACGTGCGTTCCCTGCAGGAGTATGCAGCCGATCGTGCGGAGCGTGTATGAGCGCACCCTTCGGAGACCGTCTGGAGCTGGCGTTCGCGCGGCACGGCCGGCTCTGCGTCGGGATCGACCCACACACCTGGCTGCTCGAGGAGTGGGGGATCGCGGACGATGCGGACGGCGCGCGTGAGTTCGGGCTCCGCGTCGTCGACGCGGCAGCCGACCGCGTCGGCATCGTCAAGCCGCAGGTTGCGTTCTTCGAGCGTTTCGGACCGGCGGGATTCGAGGCTCTCGAGGCGGTGATCGGTGCGGCAAGGGCCGCAGGCCTTCTCGTTATAGCCGATGCCAAGCGCGGAGACGTCGGAAGCACCGTGGACGCGTATGCACGGGCCTGGTTGAGCACGGGAGCACCGCTCGAGTCCGACGCCATGACCGTGAGCGCCTTCCAAGGTGTCGGATCCATCGCCGCGGCGACGACACTCGCGGCGGCGAACGGAAAGGGCCTCTTCGTGCTCGCGGCCACCTCCAATCCAGAGGGCGTCTGGAGCCAGCAGGCGATCATCCGGACCGGCCCTCATGCGGGGCAGACCGTGTCGCGGTCTATTGTCGATGATGTGGATGCTGTGAATCGCGAGCTGTGGAGCGGATCCGCCTTCGGATCGGCCGGGGTCGTCATCGGTGCGACGCTGACGCTCGAGGAGTTCGGGCTCGACCGCGCCGTCGCCACGGGGTCAGACGGGCCGATCCTTCCCGTTCTGGCACCGGGTTTCGGGCACCAGGGCGCCGATGCCGAGAACGCACAACAGATCTATGGCGCCCTCGCACGGGGTGTCATCGTTTCAGAATCGCGAAGTGTGCTGTCAGCGGGGCCCACCGGCCTCGCCGCAGCCCTCTCGCGCCGAGCCGAGAAGGTGAAAATCAGTTTTGCGTGACGCCCCATTGCCCCCAGAGGTAGACCGAATCGCCGCGTCGCAGGCCGCCGTGGCGGCCCGCCGTGCACGCGCGGTCGTCAAGAATCAGATCGCGTCGGGGGAGTTGAGCGCGCTCTCCGTGCTCGAACGCGCCTCGGCCGATCCCGCGGGCGTCGAGGGCCGCATGCGCGTCACCGATTTTCTGCTGAGCGTTCCCGCGATCGGCCGGACGAAACTCGACCGCATCCTGCACGACCTCGACATCTCCCCGGTCAAGCGACTCGGCGGGCTCGGCCCGAACCAGAGGACGAGGCTGGACGAGTTCCTTCGCCGACGCGAGTCGATGACGAGGTACCGCAGACGCTCGAGGCTCGTTGTGCTCGCCGGGCCGACGGCTGTGGGCAAGGGAACCGTCGCGTCGTACATTCGCGAGCACTACCCCGACGTCAGGCTCTCGGTCTCTGCGACCACCCGTCGGCCTCGCCCCGGCGAGGTCGACGGTGTCAACTACTACTTCGTCGACGACGCCGAGTTCGACCGGATGGTCGAAGCAGGAGAACTGCTCGAACACGCGACGGTGCACAACGCTCACAGGTACGGAACACCGCGCAAGCCGGTCAACGAGGCACTCGCCCGGGGCGAGAGCGTGCTTCTCGAGATCGACATCCAGGGTGCGAGGCAGGTTCGCGCCGCCATGCCAGACGCGATACTCGTCTTTCTGATGCCCCCGAGCTGGGACGAACTGGTGCGCAGGCTTCTCGGACGGGGCACCGAAGACACCGAGGAACGCGAACGCCGGCTGAACACCGCGAGGGTCGAGCTCGCCGCAAAAGACGAGTTCGACTACCGCGTCGTCAACGCCGAGGCACACGAAGCGGCGGAAGAGGTCGTAGACTTGATGAAGGCACGCGGTCCCGGGCGCCCGCGCAGGCGCGACTGACGGGCCTCCTGAACTCTTTCCCGTACGAAAAACCACACGAGGAGTGTGATATTGGCCATGGCTGACAAACTCAAGGGGATCATCGATCCTCCCATCGACGACCTGCTGTCGAAGGTCGAATCGAAGTACGCTCTCGTGATCTTCGCCTCCAAGCGTGCACGCCAGATCAACGACTACTACGCTGACCTGCACGAGGGCAGCCTGTTCGACAACGTCGGCCCGCTCGTCGACTCGAGCGTCGACGACAAGCCTCTCTCGGTCGCCCTCCATGAGATCAACGAAGACAAGCTCGTCTCCCGGCCCATCGCGGACTGACGGAAGACGTCGCCCACGATGACCGGTTCACTGAACATTGTTGTGGGCATAACGGGTGGCATCGCCGCATACAAAGCGGTTGGTGTCATCCGTTCTTTTGTCGTGTCCGGGCACCGTGTGCAGGTGGTCGCGACAGAGTCGGCCCTGCGGTTCGTCGGCCGACCGACGCTCGAGGCGATCTCGCGCAACCCCGTGCACACCGACCTCTATGACGGCGTCGCGTCTGTGAGGCACGTCGCCATCGGGCAAGCGGCAGACCTCATCGTGATCGTTCCGGCGACAGCCAACTCGATAGCGAAGCTGGCGGCCGGGATCGCCGACGACCTGCTCGGGAACACCGTCCTGGCGAGTCGCGCACCGCTGGCCATCGCCCCGGCGATGCACACCGAGATGTGGACGAACCCCGCAACACAGCAGAACATCGCCACCCTTCGATCACGGGGTGCCGCGATCATCGGTCCCGCCAGCGGACGGCTGACCGGCGACGACGTGGGTGAAGGGCGTATGGAGGAACCCCGCGTCATCGCCCTGCGAGCCCTCGAACTCGTGGAGCCAGCCCCCGTGCGCGACCTCGCCGGCAGACGCGTCGTCGTGACGGCGGGCGGCACACGTGAACCCCTCGACCCCGTGCGTTTCATCGGCAACCTGTCGACGGGGCGACAGGGAGTTGCCCTCTGCGCCGCGGCTGCAGCGCGGGGCGCAGACGTCACACTCGTCGCAGCGCATCTCGAGGTCGACCTGCCAGAGGGTGTGGATGTCCGCCGCGTCTCGACGACCGCCCAGATGCGCACAGAGGCGCTTGCGGCGCTCGAGGGGGCCGATGTGGTGATCATGTGCGCCGCCGTCGCGGACTACCGCCCCAGGCAGGTGCAGGAATCGAAGATCGCCAAGGAGTCCACCGGAGACGGGATGACGCTCGACCTGATCAGGAACCCGGACATCCTCGCCGAGCTCGCGGCACACAGCTCTGCCCGGCAGAGAGTCGTCGGCTTCGCCGCCGAGACCGTCGCGGACGACGACGAGATGCTCGAGATCGCGAGACGCAAACTCGAGCGCAAGGGCTGTGACGCCCTCGTTCTCAACAGGGTCGGCGGGGGCGAGGGCTTCGGGGCCGAACGTAACACGGTGATCATGCTCTCTCGAGGCGGAGATATAGTGATGAAGGCTTCAGGCGACAAAGTGTCGGTGGCTCACCGCATACTTGACTCCCTGGCCTCGCTCTGAAGCTCACAGCCGCCCTCCCTCGATCTGGAGACCGTATGACGCACCTGCGCCTGTTCACGTCCGAGTCCGTCACGGAAGGGCATCCAGACAAGATCTGCGATCAGATCTCCGACAGCATCCTCGATGCGCTTCTCGCCGAAGACCCGACGAGCCGCGTGGCCGTCGAGACGCTGGTGACGACGGGCCTGGTTCACGTGGCTGGTGAGGTCACCACACGGGCCTATGTCGAGATTCCCGCGATCGTCCGCGACGTCGTGACCTCGATCGGGTATGACCACTCCGATGCCGGGTTCGACGGCGCATCGTGTGGTGTCTCCGTCTCGATCGGGCAGCAGTCGCCAGACATCGCGCGGGGTGTCGACGACGCGTACGAATCGCGCGAGCAGGCGAGTGCGGATCGTCTCGATCACCAGGGCGCCGGAGATCAGGGCATCATGTTCGGCTTCGCCACCAACGAGACCCCGCAGCTGATGCCGCTGCCCAGCTGGCTCGCGCACCGCCTCGCCGAGAAGCTCGCGCAGGTGCGCAAATCCGGTGAGCTGGCCTACCTGCGGCCAGACGGCAAAACCCAGGTGACCGTCGGTTACGAGGGCGACGTGCCCCGCACCGTCGAGACAGTTGTGCTGTCGACACAGCACACCCCTGAGGTGTCGCTCACGCAGATCAGGGGAGAGGTCGAAGAGACCGTGATCCGGCCGGTGCTCGACGATGCAGGCCTCGACGCGCACAACGTCAGCCTGCTGATCAACCCGACCGGCCGGTTCGTGACGGGTGGACCGAAGGGCGATGCGGGGTTGACGGGCCGCAAGATCATCATCGACACCTACGGCGGCGCGTCACGGCACGGGGGCGGAGCCTTCAGCGGAAAGGACCCGTCCAAGGTCGATCGCTCCGCCGCATACGCCCTGCGCTGGGTCGCGAAGAACGCCGTTGCGGCGGGTCTCGCCGACCGCCTCGAGGTGCAGGTCGCCTATGCCATCGGCAAGGCGGCGCCCGTCGGGCTCTATGTCGAGACGTTCGGCACCAATCATGTCTCGGACGAGAAGATCGTCGCAGCGATCACCGACGTCTTCGATCTGCGCCCAGCGGCCATCATCGCGTCGCTCGACCTCTTGCGCCCGATCTACACGGCGACGGCGACCTACGGGCATTTCGGCCGTGAACTGCCCGACTTCACATGGGAACGGCTGGACAGGGTCGACGAACTGCAGAGCGCTGCCGGAGTGATGTGAACACGGGCGGCGCCGTCGCGAAGGTCGTCATCGACTCGCCGCTCCCGCAACTCGACCACCTGTTCGACTACCGCATCCCCGAGTCCCTCGCGAGCGACGCCGTTCAGGGAGCGAGGGTCAGGGTGCCGCTGCGCAGCGCAGGCAGGATCGCGAGCGGATACATCGTCGAGCTGGCCGACAGCTCTGAGTTCTCGGGAGAGCTGCTTCCCCTCGACGACGTCATCTCGCCGGTCGGTGTGCTCACCCCCCAGGTGTGGAGCGTCGCCCGCGCCGTGGCCGACCGCGCGGCGGGCTCGGCGAGCGACATCCTGAGACTCGCCATCCCCGGGAGGCAGGTGCGCGTCGAGAGGGCCTGGCTCGCACGCGAGCGGAAGGAGCCGGCACCGATGGCCGCACCGCGGGTCTCGGGGTACCCCGCCGAGCTCATGGATCAGGTGGCCTCCGGCGCCCGTCTCGCCCTCGACGCCATCCCGCAGCCGGTGGCGACGGGCTCGGGTCACTGGCTCGGCCAGTTCGCCGTCACGCTCGCGCAGTTGGCGGCAGACACCGTGTCACGGGGTCGGTCGGCGATCATCGTTGCGCCGGATTTCCGGGATGTCGAGCAGATGACGACGGCTCTGTCCGATCTGCTTGAGGCGGAACGCATCACCCGGTTGGACTCCGCACAGAGCAACGCAGACAGATATCGCGGATTCCTCGACTGCCTCGACGACACCGCACGCGTCATCGTGGGCAATCGCTCCGCGGTCTATGCGCCGGCCCGCTCGCTCGGGATGCTCGCCGTCTGGGACGACGCCGATCCGCTCCATCGTGAGCCTCTCGCACCCTATGTGCACGTCCGCGACGCCGCTCTCGTGCGCCAGCAGCTCACCGGCTCTGCCCTCGTGCTCGCCTCGCACGGCAGGTCGAGCGACACCCAGCGGCTCGTCGAGATCGGTTACCTGCGAGAGGTGAGCCCGGAGCGCACGGTCAGGCCCCGTATCATCGTCACCGCCAGGCAGGGCGACCAGGACGCACCACAGGCGGCCGCACGTATTCCCTCTGCGGCATGGCGACAGGCGTCAGAGGCCCTCTCGCACGGGCCTGTGCTCGTGCAGGTGGCCCGGCCCGGATACGCGCCCGGCCTGGCGTGCAAGGGGTGTGGATCGCCTGCCCGATGCACGGTCTGCAACGGGCCCCTCGGACTGACGGCGGCCGGGCGAACGCCCAGCTGCACCTGGTGCGGCGCCCTGGCCGGTGACTGGCGGTGCCAGGAGTGCGAGGCGACGTCTTTCCGCCTCGTCACGCGGGGATCCGCGCGTACGGCAGAAGAGCTCGGTCGCGCGTTCCCCGGTGTGCCCGTGGTGATCGCAGACGGAGAACACACGGTCACGCACGTGCAGGCCAAGCCGGTGCTCGTCGTCGCGACCAGGGGCGCAGAGCCCATCGCAGACGGCGGCTATGCCGCCGTGCTGCTGCTCGACGGTGAGCGGATGCTGTCGGCCGAATCCCTGCGCATCGCCGAGGACTGCCTGCGGTGGTGGTCGAACGCCGCGGCGCTGGCCGCGCCCCGCGCGCCCGTGATGCTCGTCGGCGTCGACGGCGGGATCGCCGACGCCTTCGCCCGGTGGGATCACGCCGGGTTCGCGAGGGACGAGCTCGTCGACAGGCGCACGTTGCGGTTCCCCCCGATGGTGCGCATGGCGTCGGTCAGCGGCGCGAGCGCCGCCGTCGACGAGGCACTCGCAGCCGTTCGCGGCAGAGAGGGCGTCGATATTCTCGGGCCCGTCGCCGTCGACGACGGCGTGCGCGCGATCGTGCGGTTCGACTACTCCGCCGGACCCTTCGTCGCCGGCGAACTGCGGGCGGTCGTCATCCGGAACGCGACAACGAGGCGACGTGCTCCGGCGGGAAAGGGGGGCTATCGGCCGCCGCCTACACTGAGACTACGTTTCGACGATCCAGACATCCAGACATGAGGCATCACCGTATGAGGCTGATCTTCGCCGGCACCCCCGACGTCGCCCTTCCCGCTTTGAACGCCCTCGCGGCAGGGGCACACGATGTCATCGCCGTCGTCACCCGTGAAGACGCCCCTCAGGGGCGAAAGAGAACTCTCACCCCGTCGCCCGTCGCCGCGGCGGCCGCCTCCCTCGGGATCAGGGTGATCAAGGCGAACCGGCTCGATGGGAGCGTCACCGCCGAGATCAACGCCCTGAACGCCGATCTCGGAGTGATCGTCGCCTATGGCGGGCTCGTGCGTGAGCCGCTGCTCAGCACCCCCCGCCTCGGCTGGATCAACCTGCACTTCTCGCTTCTGCCCGCCTGGAGGGGAGCGGCTCCCGTGCAGCATTCGCTCATCGCCGGTGACACGGTGACCGGCGCAAGCGTGTTCCGCCTTGTGCCAGAGCTCGACGCCGGCGACGTGCTCGGGAGCGAACGGCTCCAGGTCGCTCCCGACGCCACGGCGGGCGACGTGCTCCGGCAGCTCGCCGAATCGGGGGCGGCTCTTCTCGCCGAGGTGGTCGACGGTCTCGCCGAAGACAGGCTGACGGCGATTCCCCAGGCGGGCGAACCGTCTTTCGCACCCAAACTACGGCTCGACGATGCCCGGCTCGATCTCACACACGATGCGGAGTCGGTGTACAACCGGTTCAGGGGCGTGACGCCCGAACCGGGCGCGTTCGTGCTGCTGGGGGAGTCTCGGCTCAAGATCCACGAGGCCAGGCCCGCGCCCGGGAGCCGCCTCGAGCCCGGTGTTGTCGCGAAAGAAGGGTCACGTGTTCTTCTGGGGACATCGACTCACGCACTCGAGCTGATCACCGTCCAGCCGGCGGGCAGGGGCAGGATGCCCGCTGCCGACTGGTGGCGCGGACAGCAGACATCCCAGACAGCACAGACACAGACAGCACAGATCCCGCAGTCCGCTCAGACGCCACAGGCATTCAGGAACTCATGAACCCGTCACCCCCACAGCGTGCCGGCGGCGGACGGCCCTCGCAGACGAACGCCGTCCAGCCGGCCAGACGGGTCGCCTACGACGTGCTCGCCGCCGTCACGCACGACGACGCCTATGCCAATCTGGCGCTCCCGGCGGCCATCAGGCGGGCGGGCCTCGACACGGCAGACGCCGGACTGGCGACCGAGCTGACCTACGGCACGCTGCGGATGCAGGGCTACTACGACCGCGTCATCGCCATCGCGTCATCGCGAGATCTCAGCACGATCGATGCGTCTGTTCTCGACGTTCTCCGTCTCGGCGCCCACCAGATCCTCTCGACGCGTGTCGCACAGCACGCCGCGGTGAACGAATCGGTAGCACTCGCCGCGCAGATCGCCTCGCGATCGGCCACGGGCTTCACGAACGGGGTGCTCAGGGCGATCACGCGGGCGACCCCGGACGAGTGGCGTGAGCGTGTGCTCGACGCGGCGGTGAACAGGGACGACCGCCTGAGCGCGGAGTACTCGCACCCCGCGTGGATCGTTCGCGCTCTGAGACGCGCCCTCGCCGCCGAGGGCAGGGAGAACGAGCTCGAGAAGCTGCTCGCGGCGGACAACGAGCCCGCCGCCGTTAATCTCGTTGCACTCCCCGGACTCGCCGCGGCGCCGGATTCGGCACAGCCGAACAGGTATGCGCCGACGGGGTTCTCGGTGGGCAGGGGAGACCCCGACGCACTCGTGCGACCCGCGGAAGGACGCATCCGCGTGCAGGACGAAGGGTCGCAGCTCGCCGCCCTGGCACTGTCACGCACACGCCCCGTCACAACGCCGGAGCGGTGGCTCGACCTGTGCGCGGGGCCGGGCGGCAAGACCGCGCTGCTCGCCGCCGAGGCTGCCAGCGCCGGGGCGGAACTCGTCGCCAACGAGCTGATCCCGGCGAGGGCGGCCCTCGTGAGGCGAGCGGTCGGCGGGCTGCCCCTGGCGGTCGAGGTGACCGAGTCCGACGGAACCATGCTCCCGCAGGCGCCGGACCCGCGCCTCTCGGGCCGATTCGACAGGATCCTCGTCGACGCGCCGTGCACCGGACTTGGCGCGTTGCGCAGGCGCCCTGAGGCCAGATGGCGCAAGCAGCCGGCCGATGTGCCTCAGCTCGCGGCCCTGCAGCGCTCGCTCGCCGATGCTGCGTTCGACGCGCTCACCCCTGACGGCATCCTGGCGTACGTCACCTGCTCACCGCACGTCGCCGAGACGAGGGCTGTGCTCGCAGACGCCCTCGCCGGCTGGGGAGACCGGGCACGGCTTCTCGACGCCGCGCGAGTCCTCGGTGATCTCACCCGCGAGCCCCTCGACCTCGGTGAGCCCTTCCAGCACAACGGCGAAGGAACGACCGTGCAGCTCTGGCCGCATCGGCACGGCACCGACGCGATGTTCATCTCACTCGTGCAGCGCACGTCCTGACCCCCGCATCGGCACGGCACCGACGCGACGTTCATCTCACCCGTGCAGCGCACGTCCTGACCCCCGCATCGGCACGGCACCGACGCAATGTTCATCTCACCCGTGCAGCGCACGTCCTGACCGCATCGGCACGGCACCGACGCGACGTTCATCTCACCCGTGCAGCGCACGTCCTGACCCCCGCATCGGCACGGCACCGACGCAATGTTCATCTCACCCGTGCAGCGCACGTCCTGACCGCATCGGCACGGCACCGACGCGATGTTCATCTCACTCGTGCAGCGCACGTCCTGACCCCGCATCGGCACGGCACCGACGCGACGTTCATCTCACTCGTGCAGCGCACGTCCTGACCCCGCATCGGCACGGCACCGACGCGACGTTCATCTCACTCGTGCAGCGCAGGTCGTGACGCGCGAACCCCGAGAGCCGCACCCAGAGCCGCTCGATAGGCTGAAGGCATGAGCGTCTGGATCAACCCGAGCATTCTCGCTGCCGATTTCGTCAACATCGAACGTGATCTGTCGCGCATCGGCACGGCCGACTGCGTGCACGTGGATGTCATGGACAACCATTTCGTTCCCAATCTCACCTTCGGACTCCCCATGGTCGAACGCATCCAGCAGGTGTCGGCCGTTCCCCTCGACGTGCACCTGATGATCACGGACGCGGACCGCTGGGCTCCTGCCTACGCCGAGACGGGTGCGTTCTCGGTCACCTTCCATGCCGAGGCGACCGATAGTCCAGTTCAGCTCGCCAGGCGGCTGCGCGACATCGGAGCCAGGGCCGGCATCGCACTCAAACCGGGCACACCCGCAGACGACTACCTCGACATACTCGGCGAGTTCGACCTGGTTCTCGTGATGACCGTCGAACCCGGCTTCGGCGGGCAGTCGTTTATGCCAGAGACGATGCCGAAGCTCACCCGGCTCGCCGAGGCCGCCAGTCGTTCCGGCGTCGACGTTCGCCTGCAGGTCGACGGCGGGATCTCTGAGAAGACCATCGAGACGGCCGCCGCCGCCGGCGCGGACACCTTCGTAGCCGGATCGAGCGTCTTCGGCGCCGATGACCCCGCCATCCAGATCGCGACGCTGCGCGAGGCCGCCGCGCGTCACAGCCACTGATTCGGCGGCGCTCTCGCTCGCGCCGCGGGCGAGAGACAGCTCCGCCACCTAGTACCCTGATGGGGTGAAGACATTCGACGACCTGTTCCGAGAGCTCACCGTGAAGGCGGAGGAGCGCGCGACGGGCAGCGGAACCGTTGCCGAGCTCGACTCCGGTGTGCATGCGATCGGCAAGAAGATCGTCGAAGAAGCAGCTGAAGTGTGGATGGCCGCCGAGTACCAGAGCGACGACGAGACCGCTGAAGAGATCTCGCAACTCCTGTATCACCTGCAGGTTCTGATGCTCGCCAAAGGACTGACGACAGCCGATGTCTACCGGCACCTGTGACCACCAGCATCCGTGACCACCGGCATCCATGACCTGAATGTCAGCCCCCAGACACGAACCGAACGAGAACACATGTTGAGAATCGCCGTGCCCAACAAGGGCTCACTGGCTGAGACAGCCGCACAGATGCTCTCCGAGGCGGGCTACGCCGGCCGAAGGGACCCCAAGGAGCTGCACATCGCCGACACCGCGAACGGGGTGGAGTTCTTCTATCTCAGGCCGCGCGACATCGCGACCTATGTCGGGTCCGGCGCGCTCGACGTGGGCATCACCGGGCGCGATCTGCTGCTCGACTCCGGGTCAGAGGCCGGTGAGATCGAGCCCCTTCTCTTCGGAGACTCGACCTTCCGGTTCGCGGGTCCCGCCGACCGGTTTCGCGAGCTCTCCGATCTCGACGGGATGCGCGTCGCCACGAGCTACCCGGGTCTCGTCGGAGACTTCCTGGCCGCGAGACAGATATCCGTCCAGATGGTCAGGCTCGACGGCGCCGTCGAATCCGCCGTGCAGCTCGGAGTCGCAGACGCCGTTGCCGACGTCGTCTCGACCGGCGCGACACTGCGCAAAGCCGGTCTCGACATCTTCGGCCCGGTGATCCTCGAATCGACGGCCGTGCTGATCGGCGCACCCGAAGAGAAGCCGGGGCTCTCCACCCTGCGACGCCGGCTGCAGGGTGTGCTCGTCGCGCGCCAGTTCGTGCTGATGGACTACGACCTTCCGGCCAGGCTGCTCGACCGGGCCACGGCGATCGCGCACGGAATCGAATCGCCGACGGTGTCACCGCTCCGGGATCCGGAGTGGGTCGCCGTGCGCGTTATGGTGCGCCGCGAAGACACGAACCGCGTTATGGACGCCCTGTACGACCTCGGTGCCCGCGCCATTCTCGTGAGCGCGATCCACGCCGCCAGGCTGTGAGACGAGACGCCATGAGCCTCGCTGTGCGTGTCATCCCGTGCCTCGATGTCGCGGCCGGCCGCGTCGTCAAGGGGGTCAACTTCCAGAATCTGCGCGACGCAGGAGACCCGGTCGAGCTTGCACGCCGCTATTACGAGCAGGGTGCTGACGAACTCACCTTTCTCGATGTCACAGCGACCGTCGACAACCGCGGCACAACGTACGACGTGGTTCGCCAGACGGCGGAGCAGGTCTTCATTCCCCTCACCGTCGGCGGGGGCGTCCGCACCGCAGACGACGTGGCCAGACTGCTCGCGAGCGGGGCAGACAAGATCGGCGTCAACAGCGCAGCCATCGCGCGACCGGCCCTCGTCGGCGAGATCGCCGACCGATTCGGCGCGCAGGTGCTTGTGCTCTCACTCGACGTGAAGCGATCGCAGGCGACGGAGTCCGGCTTCGTGGTGACCACCCACGGCGGACGCACAGAGACCGACCTGGATGCCGTCGCCTGGGCACAAGAGGCCGTCGAACGGGGGGCGGGTGAGCTTCTCGTCAATTCGATCGACGCCGACGGCACCAAGGCGGGGTTCGACACGGAGCTCATCGCCCTGATGCGCGAGAACAGCCGGGTTCCCGTCATCGCGTCAGGTGGTGCGGGCGAGGCGAGACATTTCGCTCCCGCCGTCGCCGCCGGAGCTGACGCCGTGCTCGCCGCGAGCGTCTTCCACACGGGACAGCTCACCATCGCCGAGGTGAAGGCGTCTCTGTCCGACCAGGGAATCGAGGTTCGCCGATGAGCGAGATGGAACACGACGTCAGGCCTGCCGACGGCCGGGCGCAGATCGAGGATGTCTCTTTCGGCCCGGATGGGCTGGTTCCGGCCATCATCCAGCAGTGGGACACCGGCGAGGTGCTGATGCTCGGCTACATGGACGCTGAGGCGCTTCGCCGCACGCTCACGGAGGGGCGCGTCACATTCTGGTCGCGATCCCGCCGTGAGTACTGGCGGAAGGGCGACACCTCCGGCCACGTGCAGTACGTCAGAGGCGCAAGGCTCGACTGCGATGGCGACACCCTGCTCGTGCAGGTCGAGCAGGTCGGTGCGGCCTGCCACACCGGAACCCGCACCTGCTTCGACGCTCGTGACTTCGACCCCGTCGCCGACCTCTCGGTCACAAGCGGCACGCCACGGGACGGGCAGCAGACGCCATGAGCGGCCGCAGCATGACCCGCGAGGGGTTCGACGCCCTCATCGGCGGTCACAGGATCATTCCGGTCGTCAGGGAGCTCTTCGCCGACGGTGAGACGCCGGTGGGCATCTACCGCAAGGTCGCGATGTCCAATCCGGGCAGCTTCCTGCTCGAGTCCGCCGAACAGGGCGGCATCTGGTCCCGCTTCTCCTTCATCGGCGTTTCGTCGTTCGGCGTGCTCACACAGTCCGGCGACAGGGCGCACTGGCTCGACTACGGCATCGACGCGGACAGGGCCATGGGATCGGTCGCCGGACTCGGACCGCTCGACGCCGTCGAGGCCATGCACAAGCGCTGGCAGACGCCTGCCCTCGCCGAGCATCCGCCGCTGACCGGCGGCCTCGTCGGCTTCATCGGGTGGGAAGCGGTCAGGCAGATCGAACGGCTCCCGAACGGGCCGCGATCTGAGTTCGCCGTTCCCGGGCAGGCGATGTGCTTCGTGTCAGAGCTCATCGCACTCGACCACCGCACCGGGTCGGCGCAGCTCATCGCGAACGTGCTGAACGACGGACGCGACACGGCGGACACGATGTGGGACGAAGCCCAGCAGCGCCTCGATCGCATGCAGCGGCTGCTCGGAGGGCCGAGCGAGGCGTGGCTCGCCGACGTCGATCTCGAGCGGGCCCCCGATCCGCGGCTGCGAACGCGCAAAGAGGACTTCGTCGACGCCGTCGTCACGGCGAAGGAGCACATCCGCGAGGGCGATGTCTTTCAGGTGGTCGTGTCGCAGCGTTTCGAAGAGCCGTGCGACGCAGACGCGATAGACGTCTACCGCATACTGCGCACGCTGAACCCGAGCCCTTACATGTATCTGCTGACTCTGCAGACGCCAGACGGGCAGCCGTACTCGATCGTCGGATCGTCGCCCGAGGCGCTCGTGAAGGTGACGGGCGGGCGTGTGATCACACACCCGATCGCCGGCTCCAAGCCCAGGGGCTCGACCCCCGAGCACGACATCGAGCTGGCAGACGAGCTCTCGGGCGATCCGAAGGAAAGCGCTGAGCACCTGATGCTCGTCGACCTCGCTCGGAACGACCTCCTCAAAGTCTGTGAGCCGGGCACGGTGTCCGTGACCGAGTTCATGCGCATCGAGCGCTACAGCCACATCATGCACCTGGTGTCGACGGTCGAGGGCGATCTGCGTGCAGACGCCTCAGCGCTCGATGTGTTCCGCGCGACGTTCCCGGCGGGCACCCTCTCCGGCGCGCCGAAGCCGAGAGCGCTCGAGATCATCGACGCGCTCGAGCCGGCGCAGCGGGGGGTGTACGGCGGGGTGGTGGGCTATTTCGCCTTCTCCGGTGACGTCGACCTGGCCATCGCCATCCGCACGGCGGTGATCATGGATGGCATCGCACACGTCCAAGCCGGTGGGGGTGTGGTGGCCGATTCAGACCCCGAGAGCGAATACCGGGAATCGCAGAACAAGGCTGCGGCCCCGCTGCGCGCGGTAGCCGTTGCCAACGCCATGACGAGAGTGTCGTGACCGGCGGAGTCACGGGCGCCGGGGATCCGTCGCCGAACGCTGATTCCGGTCACAACGACGCACGGGAAACCCGGCCCTCTGGGCGTGTCAAATACTCACTTCTGCTCGTGCTGCTCGCGCTGAGCGGATTCGCGATGATCTCATGGACGCAGGACTGGTTCACCGCCGCTGTCACCGTGCAGCCAGGCACCGTAGAACCGACAGCAGTCGACGGGCAGTCCGCGGCGCCCGCGATCATGGCGCTCGGCATCTCGGGGCTCGCACTCGCGGCGGCGCTGGCCATCGCCGGTCGCCTGTTCCGTGTGGTTCTGGGTGTTCTCACCACCCTGATCGGGCTCTGCATAGCGCTCTCGGCATTCCTCGCGATCATCGATCCGGTCACCGCGAGCGAGCCGGCGGTGACGGCGGTCACGGGGATCGCCGGCCATGACTCCGTTGCCGCCCTCATCAACGGCGCCGAGCAGACGGCATGGCCGGTTCTCGCCCTGGCGGCCGGGCTCGGCATCGGCGCCGCTGGGGTCGCCGTCTGCGCCACGTCCAGACGCTGGCCAGGATCGTCGCGCCGCTATCGCGCTCCACGGCTCGAGCGCGACGATCGGGTCTCGGAACACGACGCGGTCGACAGCTGGGACGACCTCAGCCGCGGAGACGACCCGACCGTCTGATCGAGGCCCGGCCCGGCGCCTCGAGCCGCACTCGCCACCAGATAGACTTGTCTGGTCTTATTCAGAAGGAGTTTCATGAGCACTGAGTCTGAAGCCGGTCACGGTCACTCACCCGCAGCGTGGACGGCCGTCGTGGTGATGCTGATCGCGTTCGCCATCGGCACTGTGGCCTTCTTTCTCGACCTCCAGTGGCTCGTATGGGTCTCGGCCGGCCTGCTGGTGGCCGGAGCGCTGATCGGCTGGATCATGGCAAAAGCCGGTTACGGCGCGAACAGCCCCAGATACTCGGCGAAGGAGCACTGAGCCGATGCTGGCCGAGCTGACGGCCGGCGCCGCTGCAGACGCGCGCGCGCGCGAGCAGCTGCAGCCGCTCGAGCGCGTCGAGCAGAACGCACGCGCTGCCGTTCCTGCCATCGACGCCCTCGCCGCGCTTGCGCCCGCCGATCGTGTGAAGATCATCGCTGAGGTGAAACGCGCCAGCCCCTCTCGGGGGGACCTCGCCGAGATCCGCGATCCGGCACAGCTCGCCGTCTCGTACGAGACCGGGGGAGCGAGTGCGATCAGCGTGCTCACCGAGGGCCGACGGTTCAAGGGGTCACTCGACGATCTGCGCAGCGTTCGCGCCGCCGTCGGGATCCCCGTCCTGCGCAAGGACTTCATCTCGCTGCCCTACCAGGTGTTCGAAGCACGTGCGGCCGGCGCCGATCTTGTGCTCCTCATCGTGGCGGCACTCGACCAGCGCTCCCTCGAAGGGCTGTACGGGCTCGTGACCGAACTCGGCATGACTGCGCTCGTCGAGACCCACAGCGAGTCCGAGCTCGAGCGTGCTCTCGAACTCGGCGCCAACCTCGTGGGGGTCAACGCGCGTGACCTGTCCACCTTCGACCTCGACAGAGACCTCTTCGCCAGGCTCGCGCCGCAGATTCCGGCGGGAGTCGTGCGCGTGGCGGAGTCGGCAGTGACAAGCGCGGAAGACGTCGCCCGCTATCGCGACGCCGGTGCCGATGTTGTGCTCGTCGGCGAAGCACTCGTGACCCAAGACCCCGTGTCCACCCTGAACGAATATTTGGCGGTATAACGTGCCAGACGGCAAACCTCTCCGGGAGCAGACCGGACCGTATTTCGGTGATTTCGGGGGCCGGTACGTCCCGGAGTCCCTCGTCGCAGCGCTCGATGAGCTCACTGTCGCGTGGGAGGAGGCAAAGGCCGACCCCGCCTACCGCAGCGAGCTCGACGAGCTGAATCGCAGTTATGTCGGGCGACCGTCGCTGATCACTGAGGTGCCGCGCTTCGCCGAGCACGCGGGCGGGGCACGCATCATCCTCAAACGCGAAGACCTCAACCACACCGGGTCGCACAAGATCAACAACGTGCTCGGCCAGGCCCTGCTGACGAAGCGCATCGGAAAATCGAGGGTGATCGCCGAGACCGGTGCGGGCCAGCACGGTGTGGCGACGGCGACCGCTGCTGCGCTGTTCGGCCTCGACTGCGTCGTCTACATGGGCGAGGTCGACACCGAGCGCCAGGCGCTCAACGTGGCCAGGATGCGGCTGCTCGGCGCAGAGGTCGTCGCGGTCAAGACCGGCTCACGCACGCTCAAAGACGCCATCAACGACGCCATGCGCGACTGGGTGACGAACGTCGAGACGACGAACTACATCTTCGGCACCGTCGCCGGCCCCCACCCGTTCCCCGAGATGGTCAGAGACCTGCAGAAGGTGATCGGCGAAGAAGCACGCAGCCAGGTGCTCGACCTCACCGGCTCGCTGCCGGATGCCGTCACCGCGTGTGTCGGCGGCGGCTCGAACGCGATGGGCATCTTCCACGCCTTCCTCGACGACAGCGATGTCGCACTGTATGGATTCGAGGCCGCGGGAGACGGTGTCTCGACTCCGCGTCACGCCGCGACGATCACCAAAGGCCGTATGGGCATTCTGCACGGCGCCAGGAGCCTGCTCCTGCAGGACGAAGACGGCCAGACGATCGAATCCCACTCCATCTCGGCCGGGCTCGACTACCCGGGCGTCGGACCGGAGCACGCCTGGCTCGCCGGCATCGGGCGTGCCCAGTACCGCCCGGTCACCGACGCAGAGGCGATGACAGCGCTGCGCCTGCTGAGCCGTACGGAGGGGATCATCCCCGCCATCGAGTCGGCACACGCACTCGCCGGCACACTCGCTCTGGGCGCCGAGCTCGGCCCGGCCGCCACCATCCTGGTGAGCCTCTCCGGTCGTGGAGACAAAGACATGGAGACAGCCGGTCGCTATTTCGACCTCATCGATGAAGGGGCCAGCCAGTCGTGAGTCACGTTGAATCGACCATCACCACCGCGAACACCGAGCGCAACGGGGCACTGATCGGTTACCTGCCCGTCGGTTTCCCGACATTCGACGACAGCGTCGAGGCAGCCATCGCGATCGCCAGGAGCGGTGTCGACATCATCGAGCTGGGCCTGCCGTACTCCGATCCGGTGATGGACGGACCGGTCATCCAGGCTGCCACGCAGAGTGCGCTCGCACGCGGATTCCGGCTCAGCCACGGCTTCGACGCCGTCCGCGCCATCACGAGCGCCGTCGACGTCCCCGTGCTGATGATGACCTATTTCAACCCTGTCGTGCAGTACGGCGTCGAGCGTTTCGCCGACGATCTTCTCGCTGCAGGGGGAGCGGGCCTCATCACTCCCGACCTGATCCCCGACGAGGCATCCGAGTGGCTCACGGCCTCAGAGCGAGCAGGCCTCGATCGTGTGTTCCTCGCAGCGCCCACCTCGAGCGACGAGAGGCTGCGCCGCGCGGCCGAGCTGAGCCGGGGATTCGTGTATGCGGTCTCGACGATGGGAATCACCGGCGCGCGTGCAGACGTCGACACCGCCGCTCGCACGCTGGTGAGCCGGTTGCGGTCGGTCGGCGCCAGACACGCCTGCGTCGGCCTGGGGATCTCGACGGCCGATCAGGTCAGGGAGGTGCTCGCCTACGCCGACGGTGCGATTGTGGGATCCGCGCTCGTCACCGCGCTCGGTGAGGGCGGCGTCGAGCGAGTGGCTGCGGTTGCAGGCGAACTCGCCACAGGAACCGTGTCGCCGCAGCCCACGCACGCGAACTAGAGTTGTACGCGCTGCACTTCCGCTCCCTCAGAAAGGCGTGACGCCAGGTGACCATCAGGCAGAGCATCCCGAGTCCCGACGTGAGCTTCATCGAACTCGGGCCGTTCACGATCCATTTCTACGCGCTGTGCATACTGGCCGGCATCATCGCCGCCGGGGTCCTGACCCACGTCAGGCTCAACAGGCGCGGCGCAGAGCCGGGAGTCATCCTCGATCTCGTGCTCTGGGCGGTTCCGTTCGGCATCGTCGGGGCGCGGGTCTTCCACGTGCTCACCCACCCCAACGACTACTTCTACCCCGGCGCAGACCTGCTGAAGACCCTGTACATCTGGGAGGGTGGCATCGCCATCTTCGGCGCCCTCATCGGCGGCGCCATCGGCGCCTACATCGGATGCCGCGTCACCGGCATCCGATTCTGGACCTTCGCGGACGCACTCGCCCCCGGACTGCTTCTCGCCCAGGCGTTCGGCCGGTTCGGCAACTGGTTCAACCACGAGCTGTACGGCATTCCCACAACCCTCCCGTGGGGACTCGAGATCGAGGCGTCGAACCCGGCATATCCGGTCGGGCTGCCCGCGGGGACCCTGTTCCACCCGACGTTCCTCTACGAGGTCATCTGGAACCTGGCCGGTGTGGCCGTCCTCCTCTGGCTCGGCAAGACGTTCACCCTCCAGTGGGGAAAGCTGTTCGCGGTCTACCTGATCTGGTACGGCGCAGGCCGAACGGTGTGGGAGTCGATCAGGATCGACCCGAGCGAGGTGTTCCTCGGCCTGCGCGTCAACGTCTGGGCGGCGCTCGTCGCCGTCGTCGTCGGTCTCGCCATCATCGCCGTGCAATCGAGGCGGCACACGGGGCGGGAGCCGAGCCCCTATGTGCTCGGCCGCGAGTGGAGCCCCGCAGAGTCTGGGGTAGAATCAGCAGACAATAGTGATTCAGAATACGTCGACCTGAGCGATCCCGATCAGCCAGCCACTTCATCTGGTGCCGTCGCCACAAGCGAGAACGGCACACACACAGACGCGAGCCGCGTTCGGTAACGCCCGTCTGCTCGTCGCCATCGCGCGGCTCCCCTCCATGCGGGCCAGTGACGTCCCAGCTCTCTTTTGTCTCTCGTGAGGACGGTTTAATGCTGCCCAGCCCAAGTCTGCCCCCGTTCAGTGCGTTCCCGGCCAAACAGGGAATGTACAACCCCGCCCACGAGAAAGACGCCTGTGGCCTCGCCATGGTCGCCACTCTGCGCGGTAATGCAGGGCACAACATCATCACCTCCGCACTCGACGCGCTCCGCAACCTCGAACACCGCGGTGCTATCGGCTCAGACGCGGGCACCGGCGACGGGGCAGGCATCCTGACGCAGATCCCCGACGAGTTCCTGCGCGCCGTTGTGCAGTTCGACCTGCCACCCGTCGGCGAGTACGCCGTGGGAATCGCGTTTCTGCCGACCGACGGCACAGAGCGGACGGAGCTGAAGGCCGGCATCGAGAAGATCGCTCACGAAGAACGTCTGCGTGTGCTCGGCTGGCGTCTCGTTCCGACAGAGCCGCACCACCTCGGAAAGCTCGCGCGCGATGCGATGCCCGTCTTCGAGCAGCTCCTCGTGAGCGCCGAGAACGGGGCGAAGGGGATCGACCTCGATCGTATGACGTTCCGCCTGCGCAAACGCGCAGAGCGGCAGCTGGGCGCATACTTCATCTCGTTGTCCGCCAGAACCCTCGTCTACAAGGGCATGGTCACCACCCTGCAACTCGAGCCGTTCTACCCGGATCTCAGCGACGTTCGCTTCGCGTCGAAACTCGCCATCGTGCATTCCCGGTATTCGACGAACACCTTCCCGTCGTGGCCTCTCGCTCAGCCGCTTCGGATGATGGCGCACAACGGCGAGATCAACACCGTCGAGGGCAACCGCAACTGGATGCGAGCACGTCAGTCGCAGCTGGAGTCCGACCTGATCGGAGACATGCGCCCGCTTCTTCCCATCATCACGCCCGGAGCGAGCGATTCCGCATCATTCGACGAGGTCCTCGAGCTCCTCACGCTGAGCGGCAGGTCGTTGCCGCACGCCATGATGATGATGGTGCCAGAGGCGTGGGAGAAGCAGGAGGGCATCTCGCAGCAGCGACGCGACTTCTATGAGTTCAACTCCATGCAGATGGAGCCGTGGGACGGACCGGCCGCGCTCACCTTCACAGACGGCTCTCTCGTCGGAGCGACCCTCGACCGCAATGGTCTGCGCCCCGGCCGCTGGCTCGAGACGACAGACGGACTGGTTGTGCTCGGGAGCGAGATCGGTGTGCTCGACATCGATCCGGCGCGGGTGAGGCGCAAGGGACGCCTTCGCCCCGGCAAGATGTTCCTCGTCGACACCGAGGCGGGCCGTGTCATCGAGGACCAGGAGATCAAAGACGAGCTCGCCGCGTCGAAGCCGTGGAGCGAGTGGCTGAGCGGTCGCATCAATCTGAAAGACCTTCCGGAGCGTGAGCACATCGTCCACACCCCGGCGTCCGTCACCAGGCGTCAGCGCACATTCGGATACACCGAGGAAGAAGTGCGGATGCTGCTGATGCCGATGGGGCAGACCGGTGCAGAGCCCCTCGGTGCGATGGGCTCCGACACCCCCATCGCCGTCCTGTCGAAGCGACCTCGGCTGCTGTTCGACTACTTCGTGCAGCAGTTCGCCCAGGTCACCAATCCGCCGCTCGACTCGATCCGAGAAGAGGTGGTGACCTCGCTCAAGCTCACCGTCGGTCCGGAGCGGAACCTGCTGACCTCCGGCCCGGAGCATGCTCGACAGGTGGTCCTCGACTTCCCGGTCATCGACAATGACGAGCTCGCCAAGATCCAGCACATCGATCCGACGCCCGGCAGTCGCACGACGACCACCATCCGGGGGGTCTACCGCTTCGACGAAGGAAAGGACGCCCTGCACAACCGCCTCGAGGCGATGTGCGCAGAGGCAGACGAGGCCATCGCGAACGGAGCCCAGTTCATCGTGCTCTCCGACCGCGACTCGAACAAGGATCTCGCTCCTGTGCCGTCGTTGCTGATGCTCGCGGCCGTCCATCACCACCTCATCCGCGCCGAGAACAGGCTGAAGGTCGGCCTCATCGTCGAAGCGGGCGACGTGCGAGAGGTGCACCACGTCGCCACGCTCATCGGCTACGGGGCTTCTGCCGTGAACCCGTATCTCGCGATGGAGACGTGTGAAGACCTCGTCCGTCGAGGAATGGTGCAGGGCGTCAGCCCCGAGAAGGCCGTCAGGAACGTCATCTACGCCCTCGGCAAGGGTGTGCTGAAGATCATGTCGAAGATGGGCATCTCGACGGTGTCGTCCTACGCGGGCGCACAGGCCTTCGAGGCCGTGGGGCTGAGCCAGGAGTTCGTCGACAGGTACTTCACCGGCACCGAGACCAAGCTCGGCGGTGTGGGAATCGACGTGATCGCCGCAGAGAACCTGGCCCGTCACGAAGCCGCCTTCCCGCTCAATCCCTCCGAGATAGCGCACGAACGCCTCGCCACGGGCGGGGAGTACCAGTGGAGGCGAGACGGCGCACCCCACCTGTTCAACCCAGACACGGTCTTCAGACTGCAGCACTCCACCAGAAGCAGACGCTACGACATCTTCCGCGATTACACGCGTCTCATCGACGACCAGTCTGAACAGCTGATGACCCTGCGCGGGATGTTCTCGCTGAAGCTGGGCGAGCGGCCGCCGGTTCCCCTCGACGAGGTCGAGTCCGTGGGATCGATCGTGAAGCGGTTCTCCACGGGGGCCATGAGCTACGGGTCGATCTCTGAAGAGGCGCACACCACTCTCGCCATTGCCATGAATCGGCTCGGAGCCAAGTCCAACACCGGTGAAGGCGGTGAGGACACGGATCGTCTTCTCGACCCCGAGCGCCGGAGCGCAATCAAGCAGGTGGCCTCAGGCCGGTTCGGCGTGACGAGCATGTACCTCACCCACGCCGACGACATCCAGATCAAACTGGCCCAGGGGGCGAAGCCGGGCGAGGGTGGGCAGCTTCCCCCGACCAAGGTGTACCCGTGGGTGGCGCGCACGCGACACGCGACGGCGGGTGTCGGCCTGATCTCGCCGCCTCCTCACCACGACATCTATTCGATCGAGGACCTCAAGCAGCTCATCTTCGACCTCAAGCGGGCGAACCCGAGCGCGCGCATCAACACGAAGCTCGTCAGCCAGTCGGGCATCGGTGCCGTGGCCGCTGGCGTCGCGAAGGCGCTGTCCGACGTCATCCTCGTGTCTGGCCACGACGGCGGAACCGGTGCCAGCCCCGTGAACTCCCTCAAGCACGCGGGCACTCCATGGGAGCTCGGACTGGCAGAGACCCAGCAGACTCTGATGCTGAACGGCATGCGCGATCGAGTGGTCGTCCAGGTCGACGGCCAGCTGAAGACGGGCCGTGACGTGATCATCGGCGCGCTTCTCGGAGCTGAGGAGTTCGGCTTCGCCACAGCACCGCTTGTGGTCTCCGGCTGCGTTATGATGCGGGTCTGCCACCTGGACACCTGCCCGGTCGGCGTGGCCACGCAGAACCCGGTTCTGCGTGAGCGTTTCACCGGAAAGCCGGAGTTCGTGGTGAACTTCTTCGAGTTCATCGCGCAGGAGGTGCGTGAGTATCTCGCCGAGCTCGGGTTCCGGTCGCTCGACGAACTCATCGGCCACACCGAACTGCTCGACACCAGCAGGGCCGTCGATCACTGGAAGGCCTCTGGGCTCGACCTCGCGCCGATCCTGCATGGACCGCGCTTCGGCGACGATGAGCCCCGCAAGCACGCGCGAGAGCAGCTTCACGAGCTCGACAGGCACTTCGACAACGAGCTCATCCGCCTGAGCGACGCGGCGCTCGATCGCGCAGAACCGGTCATCATTCAGCTTCCGATCAGGAACACGGATCGCGCCGTCGGAACGATGCTCGGACACGAGGTCACCAAGAGGCACGGCGAGAACGGTCTGCCGTCCGAGTGCATCGACGTCACGCTGACCGGAACCGCCGGCCAGTCGTTCGGCGCCTTCCTTCCCCACGGCATCGTGCTGCGGCTCGAGGGGGATGCGAACGACTACGTGGGCAAGGGGCTCTCCGGCGGAGACATCATCGTGCGACCTCCGCGCGATGCGACATTCGCTTCAGAGCTCAACGTGATCGCCGGAAACGTCATCGGATACGGCGCGACAAGCGGCACCATGTTCATCCGCGGACTCGTCGGCGAACGGTTCCTCGTCCGCAATTCAGGAGCGACGGCAGTCGTCGAGGGCGTCGGAGACCACGCCCTCGAGTACATGACAGGCGGCACAGCGCTGATCCTCGGTGAAACGGGACGCAACCTCGGCGCCGGGATGTCTGGCGGGACGGCCTTCGTCTACGGGCTCACCGCCGATCGCGTGAACACAGAAGCGCTGGCCAGCGGCGAGCTCGAACTGCTGCCCCTCGATCGCGCCGATATCGAGGTCGTGCGTGCCCTGCTCAAGGAGCACGCTGAACGCACCGAATCCGTTGTCGCGTCTCAGATGCTCGACAACCTGGACGAGGTGCAGTCCGCATTCGTGAAAGTACAGCCCAGGGACTACGCAGCAGTGCTGCGCACTCGTGATGACGCTGTCGCTGAAGGGCTCGACCCGGACGGCGACGTGGTCTGGGGCAGGATTCTGGAGGTAACAGGTGGCTGATCCGAAGGGGTTCCTGAAGGTCACGGAGCGAGAGCTCCCACCGCGGCGGCCCGTCGCCGTGCGCATCATGGACTTCAAAGAGGTCTATGAGAAGGGCGACCCGACCCAGCTCCGTCGTCAGGCCGGTCGCTGCATGGACTGTGGCATTCCGTTCTGCCATCAGGGCTGCCCGCTCGGGAACCTGATTCCCGAGTGGAACGATCTGATGTGGCGCGGTGAGGGCCGGCAGGCCATCGAACGCCTCCACGCGACGAACAATTTTCCCGAGTTCACCGGGCGCCTCTGCCCTGCACCGTGCGAGAGCTCATGTGTGCTCGGCATCAACCAGCCGGCCGTGACGATCAAGCAGGTCGAGGTCTCGATCATCGACCAGGCCTTCGCCAACGGCTGGGTCGACTCGCACCCGCCCGAGCGACTCACCGGCAAAACCGTGGCCGTCGTCGGATCCGGTCCGGCCGGACTCGCCGCAGCACAGCAGCTCACCCGAGCGGGGCATACGGTCGCCGTCTTCGAGCGGGACGACCGCATCGGCGGCCTGCTCCGATACGGAATCCCCGATTTCAAGATGGAGAAGAGCCACCTCGAGACGCGGCTCAAGCAGATGGCCGACGAAGGAACCCGTTTTCGGGCGGGCATCACCATCGGTGTCGACATCAGCTGGGATGAGCTGCGGCGGCGTTACGACGCCGTCGTCATCGCCACCGGTTCGACCGTTCCACGCGATCTCCCGATCCCCGGGCGCGAGCTTTCGGGTGTGCACTTCGCCATGGAATACCTCGTGCAGTCGAACCACGCAGTGGCCGGAGACGACGTTCCCGGCCAGATCACCGCAGAAGACAAGCATGTGGTCGTGCTCGGCGGAGGAGACACCGGCGCCGACTGCATAGGAACCGCGCATCGCCAGCAGGCGGCGTCCGTCACCAACCTCGCCATCGGACGGAAGCCTGGCACCTCGCGCCCAGAACACCAGCCGTGGCCGATGGCGCCGCTGCTCTTTGAGACGCAGAGCGCGCACGAAGAAGGCGGCGAGCGGCACTACCTGGTCTCGACCGTCGAGTTCCTGCCGAATGACAACGGCGAAGTGCGCGCAATCCGGGTCGCAGAAACGGAGTTCGTCGACGGCCGGCGGGTTCCCAAGAGCGGGACAGAGCGCGAGATCCCCGCAGATCTCGTGCTGCTCGCACTCGGCTTCACCGGCCCAGAACCCCACGACCTGAGCTCGCAGCTCGGTCTCGAGTTCGACGACAGAGGCAACGTCGTGCGCGATGACGAGTTCCAGGCCACCGAGCCGGGTGTGTTCGTCGCCGGCGACGCAGGCAGGGGACAGTCGCTCATCGTCTGGGCCATCGCCGAAGGCCGCGCGGTCGCTGCTGAGGTCGACCGCTACCTCGAGGGCGAGACCGCTCTTCCCGCCCCTGTCCGCCCCACCGATCACGCCATCGCGCTCTAGACTCACCCCGCGGGTATTTTCTGCCCGCACTCGAAGAAATCCGACCCCCCAGCACCGCGTTCACACGCAGAAAAACGGAGAACCCACGCAATGAGACGAGCCAAAATCGTCGCAACCCTCGGTCCGGCGACATCGAGTTACGAAGACGTCAGGGCCATCATCGATGCGGGCGTCAACGTCGCCAGGATGAACCTGAGCCACGGCACGTACGACGTCCACGAGGGTGTCTATGCGACAGTCCGCAAGGCCGCCTCAGACGCCGGCCGTCCGATTGCCGTTCTCGTCGACCTGCAGGGACCGAAGATCCGCCTCGGCAAGTTCGAGAACGGCCCCCACGAACTCGCCGAGGGCGACGTCTTCAAGATCACGACCGACGACATCCTGGGCACGAAGGACATCGCCTCTACAACGTTCAAGGGACTCCCGAACGACGTCAAGCCGGGCGATTTCCTGCTCATCGACGACGGCAAGGTCAAGGTTCGCGTTCTCGAGACCGACGGCAGGGTCGTCACCACCGAGGTCGTCGTCGCCGGTCCGGTCTCGAACAACAAAGGAATCAACCTGCCGGGCGTCGCCGTGAACGTGCCAGCACTCAGCGAGAAGGACGAGGCCGACCTTCGATGGGGTCTCGCGCTCGGCGCCGATTTCATCGCGCTCTCGTTCGTTCGCAACGCGAGCGATATCGATCGGGTGCACGAGATCATGGCAGAGGAGGGACGCAGGCTTCCCGTCATCGCGAAGATCGAGAAACCGCAGGCCGTCGATGCCCTCGAAGAGATCATCGAGGCCTTCGACGGCATCATGGTCGCGCGTGGCGATCTCGGTGTCGAGCTTCCGCTCGAGGCTGTGCCCATCGTGCAGAAACGAGCCGTGGAGCTCTGCCGTCGTATGGCCAAGCCCGTCATCGTGGCCACACAGATGCTCGAGTCCATGATCTCGAACCCGATCCCGACACGCGCAGAGACGTCTGACGTCGCAAACGCGGTTCTCGACGGTGCGGATGCGGTGATGCTGAGTGGCGAGACCAGTGTCGGCGAGTACCCCGTCGTCACTGTGCAGACCATGGCGCGGATCATCGCGTCCACCGAAGAGCACGGGCTCGACCGTATTCCGCCACTCGGAACCAAACCCCGCACCCAGGGCGGGGCGATCACCCTCGCCGCCGTCGAGGTCGCCGACTTCGTCGGCGCCAAGTTCCTCTGTGTGTTCACCGAATCGGGGGACTCCGTCCGCCGGATGAGCAGGCTGCGCACGGACATCCCGGTGCTCGGCCTGACACCCGACGAGGCGGTTCGTCGTCGGATGCAGCTCAACTGGGGGGTGGAGGCCTTCCTCGTCGACCGGGTCACTCACACAGACGCGATGTTCGGTCAGGTCGACGACATCCTTCTCGGCCAGAAGATGGCGGAGGCCGGTGACAAGGTCGTTGTGATATCGGGGTCGCCTCCCGGAATCGCGGGCTCCACCAACGACCTTCGTGTGCACAGGGTTGGTGACGCCCACGGCGGGGTCGCACCTGCGTACAAGGTCGCAACCTGACGCATCGGCCACATCCGGTCGGGCACATTCGATCGATCGGGCACATTCGATCGCACTCAGGGGGCGTGGCATTGAGCCGCGCCCCCTGAGTGTTGTTCGGTCAGCTGTGAAGACCGGCTACACGCCGGTTCTGCGCCCCGTGATCATGCGGATGAGGAACACGATGACGGCGATGACCGCGAGCACAAGCCCGATCCACAGCAGAAACTGCAGCGACTGCACGAGCCCGCCGGTGATCAGCAGCACAACCGCGATGATCGCGATGATGGCAATGAGAATGTTCATGTTCTCTCCTTTCGTTCCCGCACTCGTCGCGCGAATGCGATGGCACCGAGGCGCCGGGCACGAGCTGATTTCTCGTACCGTTGAAACGAAGCACGATTCGCTGCCCAGACCAAGGGGGTTGATTCTGGCTCGTCCGCGATGCTAGGCCGGGAGACGAGACGAAAGGCAGGTGGGCGGTGCAGGGATCACACGACCATCGCGATCATGCGGCCGGAGAAGAGCCGACGCCCCACACCCATGACGCCGTCCGCGATGAACGCGACGAGACCCCCTCCGAACGGTATGACCGCAACTGGAAGGATCTTCTGCAGGAACTCCGTGTGCTCCAGGCAGGCACGCAGATTCTCACCGCGTTCCTGCTCGCCATCGCGTTTCAGCCGCGATTCGACGAGCTCGACGAGTTCCAGATCGTGCTCTACCTCGCTCTGCTGTCCGCGTCGACTCTCGCGACGGCGCTCAGCATCGCGCCGGTGGTCCTGCATCGCGCGCTTTTCCGTCGGCGGATGAAAATGGTCACCGTCGCCTTCGGCGACCTTCTCCTCCGTGCGGCGTTCATCTGTGTGAGCCTGACGATGATCGGAACCATCATGCTCGTCTTCGATTTCGTCGTCAGCCGGCGTGCAGGAATCGTCGGAGCCGTCGTCACGGCCGTCGTCATCCTGCTGCTCGCCCTCGTGGTTCCGTTCGCCGCCCGCCGCTCTTCTGAACCGGATCGTCAGGCCGGCGGCGCCTCCCCGCGACACTGACGGTGGAATTCCGCGGCCATCGGGTGTTCACTTGACTCATGAGAGCGATCTGGAAAGGCGCGATTTCTTTCGGCCTCGTTAATGTTCCGGTGAAGGTATACAGCGCGACCGAAGATCATGACATCTCGCTGCACCAGGTCCATGACAAAGACGGCGGCCGCATCCGCTACCAACGGCGGTGCGAGGTCTGCGGCAAGATCGTCAAATACGAGAACATCGACAAGGCGTATGACGACGGCGAGCACACAGTCGTTCTGACCCGCGAGGACATGGCCTCGCTGCCCGCGGAACGCAGCAGGGAGATCGAGGTCGTCGAGTTCGTTCCGACAGACCAGATCAACCCGATCCTCTTCGATCGCAGCTACTACCTCGAGCCGGACTCCTCATCGCCGAAGGCATACGTTCTGCTGCGGAGAACGCTCGAGCAGACCGACAGGACAGCCATAGTTCAGTTCGCCCTCAGACAGAAGTCGCGCCTCGGTGCCCTGCGCGCCATGGGAGACGTGCTGATGATCCAGACACTGCTGTGGGACGACGAGGTTCGTGAAGCGCATTTTCCCGCGCTCGACGAGAGCGTTCGCATCTCGGACAAGGAGCTGGAGCTCTCTGGCGCGCTCGTCGACAGCTTCGCAGACGATTTCGAACCCGATCGCTTCGTCGACGACTATCAGGTGCAGCTGCGCACCCTGATCGAAGAGAAGCTGAAGAAGGGCGACGCCATCGACACAGAAGAGACGTTCGGCGAGGAGGCCGAGGGCGAGGGCGACGGAGAAGTGATCGATCTGATGGAGGCGCTCAGGCAGAGCGTGGACAAGTCCCGTTCGTCGAAGAAGAAGTCCCGTAAGAAGGCCGGATAGAGACGCCGCGGCCGAGGAGATTCGCGCAGGGACCGGTCACGGTCATGTGAACCGCCGTTGGTCAACCCCTTGAGCGGGCTCTCCGCCACGCGTACCGTCATGCCCATGGACCCGCGGGCGAACGGCCACGGGAGCGAAGGAGAGACTCGATGTCGAACGATGCGAACGGGAACACCAGCGCAGGAACGACGGGCGATGACCCCCAGACGATGCACCGCACAGCGGGATTCCCCGTGCAGGAGCAGAAGCAGCCCGGGCTCACCTCAAAGACGAACCCCGTCCCTGACCACGGTGAAGAGAGTTATGTCGGGCACGGCAAGCTGCGGGGGAAGGTCGCCCTCATCACCGGCGGCGACTCCGGCATCGGGCGTGCGACCGCCATCGCATTCGCCCGTGAAGGCGCAGACGTCGCGATCGCGTACCTGCCCGAGGAACAGCAGGATGCCGAGGACACGGCTCTGTGGATCGATCGCGCCGGCAAACGTTCGCTTCTGCTGCCGGGCGATGCCAGGGACGAGCAGTACAGCACAGAACTCGTCCGCCGAACGGTGGACCAGTTCGGGCATCTCGACATCGTTGTGCTGAACGCCGCATACCAGGAGAACCGCGACGGCCTCGAGAACCTCCCGACGGCCGAATTCGACCGTGTGTTCCGCACGAACCTGTACTCGACCATCTGGACCGCGCGGGCGGCGATACCTCATCTGAAGCCGGGGAGCTCGATCATCACGACCTCGTCGATCCAGGCGTTCAACCCGTCGCCGCAGCTCATCGACTATGCCATGACGAAAGCAGCGCTCGTCGCGTTCACGAAGGCGCTGGCCCAGGAACTCGGCGAACGGGGGATCCGCGTCAACACTGTGGCGCCCGGGCCCATCTGGACGCCGCTGATTCCGGCGACCTCCTGGCCAGACAAACTGCCGAGCTTCGGGCAGGACACCCCGCTCGGTCGCGCGGGTCAGCCGGCGGAGCTGGCAGCAGCGTACGTGTACCTGGCGTCCGCTGACGCCTCATATGTGTCAGGAGCCGTGTTGCCAGTCACGGGGGGCAAGGGACTCTGACACAATCGGCGTAACGGTGTCGGATCCGCCAGCGCACGACGGGAGAAATCGATGACGGCAAAACCAGAGGGGGAGGACGACATTCACTCCGAGAGCCTTGCGGCGAGCATCGCCGAGACCATCAAGGGCAGTCACCTTCGGGTCGCCGTCGCCGAATCGCTGACCAGCGGATTGATCGCCACGACGCTCGGTGCCGCGAGCGGCTCGTCCGAGTGGTTTCTCGGGGGTGTGGTCGCGTATTCGGCCGAGGTGAAACACCGTGTGCTCGGCGTCTCACCCGGCCCTGTCGTCAGCGAACGCGCGGCTGGCGAGATGGCAACGGGGGTGGCGAAACTCCTGGGGGCCAACGTGTCTCTGTCTGTGACGGGTGTCGGTGGCCCAGACGAGCTCGAGGGAGAACCTGTCGGAACCGTGTTCATCGGTTGTCGTTCCCCACACGGCGAGGTGCACGTGGCAAAGCGTCAGCTCGGCGGCGAGCCGGACGAGATCATCGCGTCGACCGTCGTGGCCGCACTGCGTCTTCTTGAGAGCAGGGTCCATGCCCTCGCGACCGAGGAACGCCACGATTCAGCATCGAAGTGATCTCTCAGTGGGTAGGATGCAGTGACAGGACGGGAAAGGCGGCACGATGGGTGTTCTGAACTATGGTTCGATGCAGATCGAGATTGACGATCGCACCCTCGCGCACCTTCAAATAGTCATCGTGCAGAAGCTCAGGCGCAAAGAGAGCTTCACCGTCTCATGGCGCGACTCGCCCGAGACCGGCGACGGCAGAAGCACCATCTGGATCGACACGGCAATCCCGCTCTACTTCAAGTACCACGGCAGCCGGCAGCCGCGCATCAACCGTGAATGGCTCGAGCAGCTGATGGAATCGGCGAACAGCGCCAACGGCATGGACCTCGCAGACGAACCTGCTGCAGAGATCACACGCCGCTGACCGCTACAGGTTTTCTCCGGTCGGTCAGGTGTTCCGGACTCAATCCGGTGAGCCGGACTTCTCATGCGCACTGGCGAGAATTCCTGAGGCATCCGCTTCTGGCGAGATGATCATGCCTCGCAGACTGTGGGACGACTGCGCGAGCGCGTCGAGCCAGTCACGACTGAGTTCGGGCGGAACCGACTCGTTGAAGTGGAACTGCAGGGGAACTGAGGGCGAAATCCACAGCGTGACCCTCCCGTCGTTGCCCTGAGGGGTCCAACTGAGGTAGAAGCTCTCGTGTCGGCGCAGCTTCGCTCCGACTGCGGCCTTCACATGTGCGAGCGTTCGGTCTTCGATCTCGTACACGGTGCCTGCACCATAAATGAGTTCGCCCATGTGTCCATGTTCTCATCGAGCGACGATAAAAGGTATTCATCGCTCTGAATGTCGCAGCTTTTGTGCCAGTGGGACTCAGACCCTCGGCACCGCGAACGGCAGACGAGAGCGAGGCGGCCCCACGGGCATCGTGCAGGACCGCGCAGACGACTGTGTGACGCGATCGCCGGTCCCATCGCGCACGATATGCTTGACCTGTTCGCTCGTCTGGTGGAATTGGCAGACACGCGCGACTCAAAATCGCGTGCCGAAAGGCGTGAGGGTTCAAGTCCCTCGACGAGCACCAGGCCTACGTCTCCGGTATGCCGCCCCGTTCCGCCACACCGGCCAGGCACAACAACCTGCTCGGGATTACCGTAGGATTTACCCGTGACTGAGCAAGAAGCAACCACCCAAGCCCCCCGCCGTGTCGTTGTCGCCGAAGACGAGTCCCTGATTCGCCTCGACATCGTCGAGATCCTGCGGGACAACGGTTTCGAGGTGGTCGGAGAAGCCGGTGACGGAGAGACGGCTGTCGCGCTCGCAACCGAACTGCGGCCTGATCTCGTCATCATGGACGTCAAGATGCCGCAACTCGACGGGATCTCAGCCGCCGAGCGGCTCAACAAGGCGCAGATCGCCCCCGTTGTGCTCCTGACGGCGTTCAGCCAGAAAGAACTCGTCGAGCGCGCGAGCGAAGCCGGCGCGCTCGCCTATGTGGTCAAGCCGTTCACACCGAACGACCTTCTGCCTGCGATCGAGATCGCGCTGAGCCGCTACCAGCAGATCCTCACGCTCGAGGCCGAAGTGGCAGACATGGTCGAGCGCTTCGAGACCCGCAAGCTCGTCGACCGTGCAAAGGGACTCCTGAACGAGAAGATGGGCCTCACCGAGCCAGAGGCCTTCCGCTGGATCCAGAAGGCGTCCATGGACCGCCGGCTGACCATGCACGATGTCGCACAGGCGATCATCGAACAGCTCTCCGCGAAGAAGTGAGTGCGCAGCGCTCGGTCTAGCGAAGCGGGTCGAGACCCTCGCGGTCGTCGAGACCCTCGAGGTCGTCGAGACCCTCACCGTGGGCGGACTCGTCGAGGCCCGGTGCTGGTCGATCGCCGGACGGCGCTCATGCGCCTGGTCAGTTCGTCGTGAGATCCTTGATGATGTTCGTGATCCGCACGGTCGAGCATCGTTTGCCCGCCTCGTTGGTGATCGCGATCTCGTGCACCGTGAGCGTTCGCCCCAGGTGGATCGGGGTGCACACCCCCGTGACGAGGCCGCTCGTGGCAGACGCCGTGTGCGACGCGTTGATCTCGATGCCAACGGCGAGCTTGCCCTGGCCGGCGAACAGGTTGGCCGACATCGAGCCGAGTGACTCGCCCAGCACAACATAGGCACCACCGTGGAGCAGCATCGCCGGCTGCGTGTTGCCTTCGACAGGAAGAGTGGCGACACTGCGTTCGACCGTGAACTCGAGAAACTCCATACCCATCTTCTCGGCGAGTGCGCCGATGCCGCGTGCTCGCAGATAGGCGAACGCATTCCCGGTGTCTGTGCTCATGGTCGCTCCCTCGTCGCCGCCGGCTCACGCTGACATCGAGTGTCTGAGCACGCTTGTAGGCTGGGCATGTGTCGGACTCCGAAAAGCCTACCCTGCTCGTCATCGATGGTCATTCGCTCGCATTCCGCGCGTTCTATGCGCTCCCGGTCGAGAGTTTCCAGACCAGGGACGGTCAGCATACGAACGCCATCCACGGGTTCATCGCCATGCTGATCAATCTGCTGAGAAACGAGAATCCGACCCACATCGCCGTTGCCTTCGACATCTCCCGCTTCTCGTTCCGCACCCGCGAGTACGCCGACTACAAGTCGACGCGGGGTGAGACACCCCCCGAGTTCATGGGCCAGGTGCCGCTTCTGCAAGAAGCACTCGCCGCCATGAACATCACGACGATCCAAAAAGAGGACTACGAGGCAGACGACATCCTCGCAACGCTGTCGGTCCGCGGCACCGCGGACGGCTATCGTGTGCTCGTCGTCTCTGGAGACCGCGACACCATCCAGCTCGTCAACGACAATGTGACACTGCTGTACCCCTCGAGGCAGGGTGTGTCAGACCTCACCCGGTACGACCCCGCGAAGGTCAGGGACCGATACGACATCGAGCCGTGGCAGTACCCCGAGATCGCGGCACTCGTCGGTGAGACGAGCGACAATCTGCCCGGCATTCCCAAGGTCGGTGAGAAGACGGCCGTCAAGTGGCTGAAACAGTTCGGCAGCCTCGATGAGATCCTCGCGCACGCGGACGACATCGCCGGAAAAGTCGGTGAGAGCTTTCGTGAGCACAAAGAGAACGCTGTGCGCAATCGCAGGCTCAACAGGCTGCTCACCGATGTCGACCTTCCCGTCGATCTCGCCGACCTCAAGAAGCAGCCGATCGATGAGAACGCCGTGCGCGACGTCTTCGCACGCCTTGAGTTCCGCACGCTGCTCGAGCGCCTGCTCACCTTCGAGGGAGCAACAGTCGGGCCGGCTGAGCCGGCTCCGGCTGCGGCGGGGATGCCCAAGCCCCAAGAGCTCCTCGACGAGGAGCTCTTGGCGTGGCTCGACCGGCAGAAGGCCGCCAATCCAGACGGCCTCGCCCTGACGATCGACACGATGGGTGGCCTGCCCGCGACTGTCGGCATCGCCTCTCACACCGAGTCGGTTGCGCTGACATGGCAGCCGAACAGGGCCGACTACGCTCCCTTCGAGGCCTGGCTGGCGAGCGACGCACCGAAGATCATGAATGACGCGAAGCATCAGATCAAGGCTGTGCGACGAGCTGGACTCTCGATCTCGGGCCTCAGCTTCGACACGTTCGTGGCAGGCTGGCTGCTCCGCCCGGGTGGGCAGGACAAAACGCTCTCAGACCTGGTGTCCAGGTATCTCGGCGAACAGCTGCCGGTGGCGGATCCGAACCAGCTCGTGCCGATGGCCGATACCATCGGCGCGGCGGGTGAGGCCTGGTACACGCAGCGTCTCGTCGCTCCGCTGACAGAGGCGCTCGACACCGGATCGCTCGAGGTGCTCCGCACCATCGAGATGCCGATCACACTCGCCCTCGCCGACATCGAACTGCGCGGTGTCGCCGTGAATCACGAACAACTCGCAGAACTGTCCGCGCAGCTCGGCGCCCGCATCGCCGATCTCGCCGCGAGGGCGTTCGCCGAGATCGGGCGCGAGGTCAACCTCGGGTCTCCCAAACAGCTGCAAGAGGTGCTCTTCGACCAGCTGGGAATGCCGAAGACCCGGGCGAACAAAACCGGTTACTCCACCGACGCCTCGTCGCTCGCCGATCTGCAGGCGTCGAATCCCCACCCGTTCCTCGGCCTGCTGCTCGAGCACCGTGACGCGACCAAGCTCAGGCAGATCGTCGAAACCCTCGACAAGGCCATCGATGAACACGGCCGCATCCACACGAGCTACGTCCAGACCGGCACAGCGACGGGCCGCATCTCGTCGAACGACCCCAATCTGCAGAACATCCCCGTGCGCACAGAAGAGGGCAGGCGCATCCGCGCGGCTTTCGAGGTCGGCGAGGGCTACGACACACTGCTCACCGCCGACTACTCGCAGATCGAGATGCGCATCATGGCGCACCTGTCCGGTGATGACGGACTGATCGAGGCGTTCAAGAGCGGCGAGGACCTGCACCGTTTCGTCGGTGCGCGGATCTTCGGCGTCGATCCTGCCGACGTCACGTCGCTGATGCGCACCAAGGTCAAGGCGATGTCGTACGGACTCGCATACGGCCTGAGCGCCTTCGGGCTGTCGAAGCAGCTGCGCATCGAAACGTCTGAGGCGAAGCAGCTGATGGCCGACTACTTCGAACGTTTCGGCGGGGTGCGGGATTACCTGCGCGAGGTCGTTGTGCAGGCCAAGGTCGACGGCTACACCACCACGCTCTTCGGTCGCCGCCGCCCTTTCCCCGACCTGAAGAGCCCGAACAGGGTGCTCAGGGACAACGCCGAACGAGCGGCGCTCAACGCCCCGATCCAAGGCTCGGCAGCCGACATCATCAAGATAGCCATGATCAACATCGAGAGAGACGTCGCCGAGCACGGCCTCCGGTCCCGAATGCTCATGCAGGTCCACGACGAGCTCGTGTTCGAGGTCGCCGCGGGGGAGGACGATGCCCTCGAATCGATTGTCACGTCCCGTATGGGTACCGCGGCCGAGCTGCGTGTTCCGCTCGACGTGCAGGTGGGACATGGCTCCAATTGGGATGCCGCTGCCCACTGAGGTTCGCCGTGTGCCCGCTGCTCCGCGCGTTGCACCGGTGATCCGCTGGTCTTAGGCTCACCCTCATGACCGAACAAGACCACCGCACTCCCTCTGCGATCGACCGGATCGCAGAGGACTGGGTCGACACAATCGTGGGCATCCAGCCGATCGTGGGCACGTACATCGGCAGGAGCGAGGTGAATCACCGCTACGGGGACTACTCCCCGGAGGGGCATGCACACCGCATCGCGGAAACGAAGCGCACGATCGCGGCGCTCGACGCGACGGAGCCGGTTGATGCCATCGACGTCGTCACGAAGACCGATCTGCGCAACGACCTCGCCCTCGACGTCGAGAGTTATGAGCACGATCTGCATCTTCGCGACCTGAACGTCATCGAGTCGCCGGCACAGAGCATCCGTGAGGTGTATGACCTGATGCCGACCGCCGAGATCGCCGATTGGGAGACCGTGTCCGCCCGGCTCGGGTCCCTCCCGGCGGCCGTTGCGGGATATATCGAGACGCTGAGGCTCGGCATCGAGCGTGGTGTGACACCGGCGAGGCGCCAAGTGGCCGAGGTGTTCGAGCAGGTGAAGAAACTCTCGAGGCCCAACGGGTTCTTCGTCGATTTCGTCGCCAACGCGACACCGCAGGACACACAGCTGCCCGCGTCGCTCGCGAATGACCTGGCTCGGCACGCCGGTGAGGCATCCGTCGCCTATGGTGAGCTCGCCAGCTTTCTCGCCCATGAACTCGAACCCGTCGCGAGCACACGCGACGCTGTGGGCCGCGACATCTACACGTTGCAGTCCCGTCGTTTTCTCGGCACAACCATCGACCTCGACGAGACCTACGAGTGGGGGATCGAAGAGCTCGCCCGTATGACCTCTGAACAGGAGGCCATCGCGCGCGAGATCAAGCCGGGTGCGACGGTTCTCGAGGCCATCGAGTTCCTCGATGCAGACGAGAGCCGCAAACTCCACGGCACAGACGCCCTGCGGGAGTGGATGCAGCGCACGAGCGACGCCGCTGTGGCTGAGCTCGGCAGGAGCCATTTCGACATTCCCGACGAGATCAAGACGATCGAGTGCATGATCGCACCGACCCAGGAGGGCGGGATCTACTACACCGGCCCGACAGACGACTTCTCGCGTCCGGGACGAATGTGGTGGTCCGTGCCCGAGGGGGTGACCGAGTTCGACACCTGGCGAGAGCTCACCACCGTCTACCACGAAGGCGTCCCCGGGCATCACCTGCAGATCGGCCAGGCGGTGTACAACCGGGCGAAGCTCAACACCTGGCGCAGGCAGCTCGCGGGCACATCCGGTCACGCCGAGGGATGGGCGCTGTACGCGGAGCGGCTGATGGAGCAGCTCGGCTACCTCGACGACCCGGCCGACCGCATGGGGATGCTCGACGGCCAGCGGATGCGCGCAGCCCGCGTTGTGCTCGACATCGGCGTGCATCTCGAGAAACAGCTGCCGGACCTGTCTGGCGCGTGGACCGCGGATCACGCATTCGACTTCTTGCGCCGGAACGTCAACATGAACGAGGGCTTCGTGCGGTTCGAGGTGAACAGGTACCTGGGCTGGCCCGGGCAGGCGCCGTCGTACAAGGTGGGACAACGCATCTGGGAACAGCTGAGAGACGAGTACCGTCACCGGGAGGGCGACACGTTCGACATCAGGGAATTCCACCGCAAAGCGCTCGACCTCGGCGGTGTCGGCCTCGACACCCTGCGCAGCGCTCTTCTGCCGTAGGGCCAGGAATGCGCGGGCACACGCCGATGTTGTGCTCGAAAGACAATCCTCGATAGACTGACATGTCACATTTGTGACGTTCTATCCGCCTGCCCGTCGCAGAAACATCCTGAAGCATCCACCGGATCTTCATATGCGGCCGGCCCGAACCATGTCCATACTGGAGCAACTACTACATGACAACCGCAACGACCGCCCCGACCACCAAGCAGGTCGCCATCAACGACATCGGATCTGCTGAGGACTTTCTGGCCGCGGTCGAAAAGACTCTGAAGTTCTTCAACGACGGCGACCTCATCGAAGGCACCGTGGTGAAGATCGACCGCGACGAGGTTCTGCTCGACGTCGGTTACAAAACCGAGGGTGTCATTCCCTCACGTGAACTTTCCATCAAGCACGACGTCGACCCCTCTGAGGTCGTCAACGTCGGTGACTCGGTTGAGGCCCTCGTTCTTCAGAAAGAAGACAAAGAAGGCCGGCTCATCCTCTCGAAGAAGCGCGCACAGTACGAGCGCGCATGGGGAGACGTCGAGAAGATCAAGGATGCTGACGGCGTTGTGACCGGAACGGTCATCGAGGTCGTCAAGGGCGGCCTGATCGTCGACATCGGACTGCGCGGGTTCCTCCCGGCATCGCTCATCGAGCTGCGTCGTGTGCGCGATCTCACGCCGTACCTCGGACAGGAGATCGAGGCCAAGATCCTCGAACTCGACAAGAACCGCAACAACGTTGTGCTTTCGCGTCGTGCGCTCCTCGAGCAGACCCAGTCCGAGAGCCGCACGACGTTCCTCAACAACCTTCAGAAGGGCCAGGTCCGCAAGGGCATCGTCTCGTCGATCGTCAACTTCGGTGCGTTCGTCGACCTCGGCGGCGTCGACGGCCTCGTCCACGTCTCTGAGCTCAGCTGGAAGCACATCGAGCACGCCTCGGAGGTCGTCGAGGTCGGTCAAGAGGTCACCGTCGAGATCCTCGAGGTCGATCTGGACCGCGAGCGTGTCTCGCTGTCGCTCAAGGCCACGCAGGAAGACCCCTGGCAGGTCTTCGCCCGCACTCACGCCATCGGCCAGGTCGCACCGGGCAAGGTCACGAAGCTCGTCCCGTTCGGCGCTTTCGTTCGCGTCGCAGACGGCATCGAGGGCCTCGTGCACATCTCCGAGCTCAGCGGCAAGCACGTTGAACTCGCGGAGCAGGTCGTCTCCGTCGGCGAAGAGGTCTTCGTCAAGGTCATCGACATCGACCTCGAGCGTCGCCGCATCTCGCTCTCGCTGAAGCAGGCGAACGAGGGCGTCGACCCCGAAGGCACCGAGTTCGACCCGGCGCTCTACGGCATGCTCACGGAGTACGACGAGCAGGGCAACTACAAGTACCCCGAAGGCTTCGACCCAGAGACCAACGAGTGGAAAGAGGGCTACGAGTCCCAGCGCGAGAAGTGGGAGCAGGACTACGCTGCGGCCCAGGCTCGCTGGGAGGCCCACAAGAAGCAGGTCGCGTCGTCGGCTGCAGAGGAGTCGTCAACCGAGGCGGCAGGAAACCCCGCAGGCTTCGCGAACGAGTCGGCTTCGTCGCTCGGCACGCTCGCAGACGACGAGTCCCTCGCCGCTCTGCGAGAGAAGCTCTCCAGCAGCAACTGAGCAGTTTTCGCCACGTCGACAGGCGGTCGTGCCCCAGCGGCACGACCGCCTGTCGGTGTTACGGGCGTTTCAGGGCCGCAGAGAACACGTCCTAGTCTTGAACAATGACCCTGATCGGACTCACCGGCGGCATCGCCTCGGGAAAATCGCTTGTGTCCTCCCGACTGCGCGATCTCGGCGCCGTCATCGTCGATGCCGACGTCATAGCCCGTGAGGTCGTCGAACCCGGTCGTCCCGCGCTCGAGCGCATCGTGCGCGAGTTCGGCGACGAGGTCCTGGCCGCGGACGGCTCCCTCGACCGGGCCGCCCTCGGCGCCATCGTCTTCAGCGATCCGTCGAAGCGACGTGTGCTGAACGACATCACACACCCGGCCGTCCGCGAGCGGACGAACGAGATCGTGTCTGCGGTGTTCGCCGACGATCCGGATGCCGTTGTGGTCAACGACATCCCGCTCCTCGTCGAAGCCGGTCGCGACAAGAACACCCACTTCGACTCGATAGTCGTTGTGCACGCAGACACGGAAACCAGGATCCGTCGTATGGTCGAACACCGTGGCATGTCGCGGGCGGAAGCCGAATCCAGGATCGCCGCACAGGCATCCGACGCGGCACGCGAGGCCATTGCAGACGTCGTGATCGACAACAGCGGCTCGGTGCAGGACACCATGCGGCAGGTGGACGACTTCTGGGCGGGGCTGCACGGCCAGACCGAACGGCAGGGCTGAGGCACACGCTCACGCCTCACTGTCAGTGGCGCGATCTAAGCTTGATGCATGCAACCGACACGCTCTGTGCATCCGTTCGAGGTCATCAGCGAGCATACGCCGAGCGGCGACCAGCCCCAGGCGATCGCTGAGCTCGCCGGCAGGATCAACGCCGGCGAAACAGACGTTGTGCTCCTCGGCGCCACAGGAACAGGAAAATCCGCGACGACCGCCTGGCTCATCGAGGCCGTTCAGCGTCCGACTCTGATCCTCGCGCACAACAAGACTCTCGCAGCCCAGCTGGCGAACGAGTTCAGAGAGATGCTGCCGAACAACGCCGTCGAATACTTCGTCTCGTACTACGACTATTACCAGCCAGAGGCGTACGTTCCGCAGACCGACACCTTCATCGAGAAGGACTCCTCGATCAACGCTGAGGTCGAGCGACTCCGCCACTCCACCACCAACTCCCTGCTCAGCCGCAGAGACGTGGTCGTCGTGTCGACGGTGTCGTGCATCTACGGGCTCGGCACGCCGCAGGAGTATCTGAACGCGATGATGGCTCTCCAGGTCGGGCAGAGGGTCGACAGGGACTGGTTGATCCGCAAGTTCATCTCGATGCAGTACAACCGCAACGACGTCGACTTCTCGCGCGGCAACTTCCGGGTCAGGGGAGACACCATCGAGATCATCCCCGTCTACGAAGAACACGCGATCCGCATCGAGATGTTCGGCGACGAGATCGAGGCGCTCTATTCGCTGCATCCCCTCACGGGCGACGTGCTGCAGAAGATGGATGCCGTCTCGGTGTTCCCCGGCTCGCACTACGTCACGAGCCCAGACGTGATGCACAAGGCGATCGAGACCATCCAGGCCGAACTCGCCGAGCGTCTCGAAGAGCTCGAGCGCCAGGGCAAGCTTCTCGAGGCCCAGCGCCTGCGGATGCGCACCACGTTCGACCTGGAGATGATGCAGCAGATCGGGTTCTGCTCCGGAATCGAGAACTACTCGCGGCACATGGACCAGCGTGCTCCCGGTGAGGCGCCCCACTGCCTGCTCGACTATTTCCCAGATGACTTTCTCGTGGTCATCGACGAGTCGCACGTCACGGTGCCGCAGATCGGCGCCATGTACGAGGGAGACTCGTCGCGCAAGCGCACACTCGTCGAACACGGTTTCCGACTCCCGAGCGCCCTCGACAATCGGCCGCTGAAGTGGGATGAGTTCAAGAGCCGCGTCGGCCAGACGGTGTATCTGTCGGCGACACCGGGTCGATACGAGATGGGCATCGCCGACGGAGTGGTCGAGCAGATCATCCGGCCGACAGGTCTTGTCGATCCGCAGATCGTCGTCAAACCGTCGAAGGGGCAGATCGACGACCTGCTCGAAGAGATCCGGCTGCGTTCAGAACGAAACGAACGTGTGCTCGTGACGACATTGACCAAGAAGATGGCGGAGGAGCTCACGGACTTCCTGACGGAATCCGGGGTGCGCGTGCGGTACCTGCACGCGGATGTCGACACACTCCGCCGCGTCGAGCTCCTGACAGAGCTGCGAGCCGGAGTCTATGACGTTCTCGTCGGGATCAACCTCTTGCGCGAAGGGCTCGACCTGCCCGAGGTCTCTCTTGTGGCGATCCTCGACGCCGACAAAGAGGGGTTTCTGCGTTCGTCCACGTCGCTCATCCAGACCATCGGTCGCGCGGCGCGAAACGTCTCTGGCGAAGTGCACATGTACGCCGACGTGATGACGGACTCGATGGCGCGTGCCCTCGACGAGACCAACCGTCGTCGAGACAAGCAGCTCGCGTACAACGCCGAACACGGCATCGACCCCACTCCGCTGCGCAGGCGCATCGCCGACATCACAGAGGTGCTCGCCCGTGAGGGCGCTGACACGGCGAAGATGCTCGCGGGTCGCGACGCGAAGAAGAGGTCGCCCACACCGAACCTGAGACGTGAGGGAATCGCGGCTGAGGGAGCAGAGAACCTCGAGGCGATCATCTCCGACCTCAACTCCCAGATGCTCGCGGCGGCGGCGGAGCTCAAATTCGAACTGGCCGGGAGGCTCAGGGACGAAGTGTCCGAGCTCAAGCAAGAGCTGAGGCAGATGGAGAAGGCCGGGCATATCTAGGTCTTGGGCTCGACCGGGGGTCTCGGCAGGCTCGACCCACCGGGGAGGGTTTCGGCAGACTCGACCACCGGGGTGGCGCCGGTGGTGAGCAGGCCCGACGGAGCGAAGCGACGCCGGAGGGACGAAACCCTGCTCGACCACCGCACGCTCTGCACAGGCAGCTCGTGGTCCGCTCAGCGCACCAGGGGCACAAAGGTCACGCCGCCCAGGTCCTGCCAGACCAGCTCTCCGGACTCGCTCTTCACGCCGACGCGCAACTGCTGCCCGAACCCAGGCGTGCCGAGCGGCACAACGAGTCGCCCGCCCGTGCGCAGCTGCCGTGGCCACGCCGGAGGAACCTCTTCGGTCGCTGCCGCGACCGATATCGCGTCGTACGGAGCCGAGTCCGGCCATCCGTCGGATCCGTCTCCGGTGATGACGGTCACCGTGTGGTAGCCCAGGCGTGACAGAACGTTCCGTGCCCCGTCGGCGAGGCCGGAATGACGCTCGATCGTGGTGACCGCCGCTCCCATCTCGGCAAACACCGCAGCGGCATATCCGGAGCCGGCGCCGACCTCGAGCACGTTGTCGCCGGGCCCGATCGACATCGCCTCTGCCATCACCGCGACGATATAGGGCTGTGAGATCGTCTGACCGTCGCCGATCTGCACGGGGTGGTCTTCGTAGGCGCTTTCCTCCGCGCCGCTCACGAACTCGTGACGCGGCACACGCCGCATGGCGTCTGTCACCGCACGATCCGTCACGCCGCGGGCCTCGACCTGTTCCGCGACCATTCGCTCCCTCAGGAACCTATCGTCCATGCCGCCCATTCTGGACGTCCTGCCGCGGCGGCCCAACCCGTCCGGCGAGAATGGGAGCGTCCTCTCTCAGCTGAGAGCCGCCGGCGATGACCCCCAGCTCGATGTCAGTGGCGCACCGTACAATTCTCGGGTGTCGATTTCCCAGGTAGATTCCACGTCAAAACTCAGTGTTCGCGGTGCCCGTGTGCACAACCTGCGCAATGTCGATCTCGACATCCCGCGCGACTCCCTCGTTGTGTTCACCGGTCTCTCGGGATCGGGCAAGTCGTCGCTCGCCTTCGACACGATCTTCGCCGAGGGGCAGCGTCGTTACGTCGAGTCGCTGTCCGCCTATGCCAGGCAGTTCCTCGGACAGGTCGACCGACCAGACGTCGATTTCATCGAAGGGCTGAGCCCCGCGGTCTCGATCGACCAGAAGTCCACCAACCGGAATCCACGATCCACGGTCGGCACCATCACCGAGGTCTACGACTACCTGAGGCTGCTCTGGGCCCGCATAGGCGTTCCGCACTGCCCGGTGTGCGGTGAAGTCATCCAGCGCCAGACGGTGCAGCAGATCGCCGATCAGCTGATGGAACTCGAGATCGGCACCAGATACATGATCATGAGCCCCGTGGTGTCACAGAAGAAGGGCGAGTTCGTCGACCTCTTCGCCGAGCTCGCTGCGAGTGGTTACGCCAGGGCTGTCGTCGACGGCGAACAGGTGCAGCTGAGCGAGCCCCCGACCCTGAAGAAGTCGTACAAACACGATATCTCAGTGGTCGTCGACCGGCTCGTCGCCGGACCGGACGTGCTGTCGCGCCTCACCGACTCGCTTGAGACAGCTCTTCGGCTGACAGACGGTGTTGTGCAGATCAACTTCGTCGACGAAGAGGGGCCGGATGCATCGCGCACCTTCAGCGAGAAGCTCTCGTGCCCGAACAATCATCCGATCCAGTTGACCGAGATCGAACCGCGGACGTTCTCGTTCAACGCGCCGTTCGGCGCGTGCCCGGAGTGTTCAGGGCTCGGCACCCGGATGTCGGTCGACGAAGGCCTTCTTCTCGGCGACCCGGTCTTGAGCATCAGCGAAGGTGTCATCGTCCCGTGGACGACGCAGGGCAAAGGGCTGTACCAGTACTACGAGAAGCTGCTCGAGGGACTCTCACGCGACCTCGACTTCTCGCTCGACACCCCGTGGCAGGATCTCGAGCCGCACGTGCAGGATGCCGTGATGCGCGGCAACGACTTCAAGGTGAAAGTCCGATGGAAGAACCGCTACGGGCGCGAGATGAGCTATTCGTCGGGCTTCGAGGGCGTGATGCCATACATCGAACGACAGTACCTGCAGGCGGAGACCGATGTGCAGAGGGCCAGATGGTCTGAGTACCTGAGAGAGATCCCGTGCCCCGTCTGCGGCGGGCAGCGTCTGAAGCCCGAGGTGCTCGCGGTGAAGGTGCACAACGCCAGCATCGCCGATGTCGCGGAGTTGAGCCTCAGCGATGCCCGCGAGTTCATGGACAAACTGGATCTCACCGCCCGTGAGACGAAGATCGCCGCGCAGGTGCTTCGCGAGATCAAGCTCCGCCTGGACTTCCTGATCCAGGTCGGGCTCAACTACCTGAACCTCTCACGTTCCGCAGGGTCGCTCTCGGGCGGTGAAGCACAGCGCATCCGGCTCGCAACCCAGATCGGCTCCAGGCTCACGGGTGTTCTCTACGTGCTCGACGAACCGAGCATCGGCCTGCACCAGCGCGACAACAGGCGACTGATCGAAACGCTCATCACCCTGCGCGATCTCGGCAACACCCTGATCGTCGTCGAGCACGACGAAGACACCATCCGGATGGCTGACTGGATCGTCGACATCGGCCCCGGTGCCGGTGTCAACGGCGGCACGGTCGTGCATTCAGGACCGTACGCCGAACTCGTCGCCAATACGAGCTCACTGACGGGCGACTATCTGGCGGGCCGCAAAGAGATCGCAACGCCTGAGCGACGCCGGACGGCGGATCCCGAGCGCATGATCACCGTCGTCGGCGCCCAGGTGAACAACCTGCGCAAGGTGACGGTCGACTTTCCCCTCGGTGTGTTCACGGCGGTGACCGGCGTCAGCGGGTCAGGCAAGTCATCACTCGTCAACGACGTGCTCTACCGTGTTCTCGCGAACAAGCTGAACGGCGCGCGAAAGGTGCCGGGCAAGCACACACGGGTCACCGGTCTCGAACACCTCGACAAGGTGATCCATGTCGACCAGGCGCCGATCGGGCGCACCCCCCGATCGAACCCCGCGACCTACACGGGTGTCTTCGACCGCATCCGCACGCTGTTCGCCGAGACGACCGAGGCGAAGGTGCGCGGGTACCTTCCCGGTCGTTTCAGCTTCAACGTCAAGGGCGGGCGCTGCGAGGCGTGCTCGGGAGACGGAACCATCAAGATCGAGATGAACTTTCTGCCGGATGTCTATGTCGCCTGCGAGGTCTGCGGCGGTTCGCGATACAACCGCGACACGCTCTCTGTGCATTACAAGGGCAAGAACATCTCAGAGGTCCTCGACATGCCGATCGCAGAGGCCGCGGAGTTCTTCGAGCCCATCTCGGCGATCCACCGTTACCTCAAGACCCTCGTCGAGGTCGGTCTCGGCTATGTGCGGCTCGGCCAGAGCGCCACGACGCTGTCGGGCGGCGAAGCGCAGCGCGTGAAACTCGCGACAGAGCTGCAGCGCAGGTCGAACGGCCGGAGTGTGTATGTGCTCGACGAACCGACGACAGGGCTGCACTTCGAAGACGTCCGCAAGCTGCTGCTTGTGCTCAACAGCCTCGTAGACAAGGGCAACACCGTCATCGTCATCGAGCACAACCTCGACGTCATCAAGTCCGCCGACTGGCTCATCGACCTCGGCCCAGAAGGCGGCGCGGGCGGAGGGCGTGTGCTGGCGGAGGGCACACCGGAGCACCTCGCGACAGTGCGGGGGAGTCATACAGGCGTGTACCTGAACGAGATCTTCGAGGCAGAGAGCGTCGAGACCCGCAAGGCCGGCTGAGCATGGCGTACACAGTCAGCTACCGTCCGCGGCCGGGCGACATTCCCACGAGCCCCGGTGTGTACCGGTTCAGGGATGAGAATGAGCGTGTGCTCTACGTGGGCAAGGCCAAGAACCTGCGTGCGCGCCTGAGCAACTACTTCGCCCCGCTTGCAGGCCTGCACGAGCGCACCAGGCGAATGGTGACGACGGCCAGCCGCGTCGAATGGACGGTCGTCGGTTCGGACATCGATGCCCTCCAGCTCGAGTACACCTGGATCAAGGAGTTCGATCCGCCGTTCAACGTCAAGTTCCGCGATGACAAGACCTACCCCTACATGGCGATCACACTCGGCGACGAGGCGCCGCGCGTGATGGTCACGAGGAACACCCGCATCAAGGGAGCGCGGTATTTCGGGCCGTATCCCAAAATCTGGGCCGTGCACAACACGATCGACCTCATGATCAAGGCCTTTCCGATCCGCACCTGCTCCGACTCGAACTACAAGCGGGCTATGCAGTCCGGCAGGCCCTGTTTTCCCGGGCAGATCGGTCGGTGCGGTGGCCCGTGCTCCGGGCGGGTCACTCTCGAAGAGCACCGCGCCCTCGTCGACGACTTCGTGAGCTTTATGGCCGGCAACGACAAGCGATTCGTCACAGAGGCGACGAAGAAGATGAAGGCCGCTGCGGCCGCGCAGGACTATGAGGCGGCCGCGCGCTATCGGGATCGCCTGCTCGCACTCGAGGCGGTTCTCGAGAAGAGCGCCGTTGTGCTGCGAGACGGCGTCGACGCGGACCTCTTCGGCATCGAGCACGACGATCTCGCGGCGGCGGTGCAGCAGTTCGTTGTGCGCGGCGGGCGGATCAGGGGTGTCAGGGGCTGGACCGTCGACAAAGAGCTCGACATGTCGACGGCCGACCTCGTCCACAGCGTGCTGCAGCGGGCGTACACAGACGGGAGCGCCGCGACGGGCATTCCCCGTGAGGTGATCGTCCCCGAGCTTCCAGAAGACACCACAGAGCTCGAGGAATGGCTCGGCGAACGTCGTGAGAACGGACGGGTGCGGTTGCGCACCGCGAAGCGCGGGGAGAAGGCGGCCCTGATGCAGACAGCTGTCGTCAACGCGAAGAACGCCCTGATGCTCTACAAAACGAAACGGAGCTCGGACTTCGTCGCCCGCTCTGAAGCGCTGAACGACATCCAGCAGTCGATCGGGATGACCCAGGCGCCCTTGCGCATCGAGTGCTTCGACGTCTCGCATCTCGGCGGCACGAACATCGTGGCGTCGATGGTGGTGTTCGAGGACGGGCTTCCGAGAAAGGACCAGTATCGTCGGTTCAGCATCCACGAGTCGTCTGACGACACCGAGTCGATCTTCCAGGTCCTCACCAGACGGCTGGCCTACCTGGCAGATCCGGCGAGCGACCCGGCAGAGACACCGGGCGATCAGGTCCAGGCGAAACCGAAGAAGTTCGCCTACCCGCCCCAGCTGCTCATCGTCGACGGCGGGCAGCCGCAGGTGCAGGCGGCGAAACGTGCATTCGACGCTGCCGGCATTCCCACGACCACCGGCGCGGAGCCCACGGCCAGTGGCATCCAGCTGGTCGGAATGGCCAAAAGACTCGAAGAGATCTGGCTGCCCGATTCCGACTACCCGGTCATCCTCCCGCGCGGCAGCGAGGCGCTGTTCCTGCTCCAGCGGGTGCGAGACGAGGCGCACCGGTTTGCAATCAGCTACCAGCGCACAACGCGCAAGCGTGACATCGGTTCGGTTCTCTCGACGGTTCCCGGGCTCGGACCAGCGAGGGTCAAGAGTCTTCTGAAGCATTTCGGCTCGGTCGCGCGCCTGCGAGGCGCCACTCTCGATGAGATCGCAGAGGTCCAGGGAATCGGGCCGCAACTGGCTGAGGCCATCCACGATCACCTCAGGAATCGGTAGGCTGGGGACGCGGCAGACCATTTTCCGCTCCAGACCGAGAGGCATGATCGTGACCGAGCCGACCCCTCAGCAAGAGGTGCTCATCGTCACCGGGATGTCTGGGGCGGGGCGCACGACGGCGGCGAACGCCCTCGAGGATCTCGATTGGTACGTCGTCGACAATCTTCCTCCCCAGATGCTGCGCCCCCTGGTCGACCTCGCCCAACGCGCAGAAGGGGAGCTGCCCCGGATCGCGGCAGTCGTCGACGTTCGCGGTCGCGACTTCTTCAGCGACCTGCAGCAGATGATCCCGTCACTGCGAGAGGGGACCCACCTGCGGGTGGTGTTTCTCGACGCGACGGATGCCGCACTCGTCAGGCGGTTCGAGGCCGTACGTCGCCCGCACCCGCTCCAAGGCGGGGGCACGATCCTCGACGGGATCGCGAGCGAGCGGGCGCGACTGGCGACGATTCGCGAGTCGAGCGACATCGTCCTCGACACCTCAGACCTCAACATCCACCAGCTCGCCAGCCAGATCGCCGAGCTCTTCCGCACTCCGGACACCCCCGGGCTGCAGGTGACCGTGCAGAGTTTCGGGTTCAAATACGGAATTCCCACTGACGCTGATATTGTCGCGGATGCCCGTTTTCTTCCCAATCCGTTCTGGGTGAGCGAGCTTCGGCAGTTCACAGGCCAAGACAAAGAAGTCAGCGACTTCGTGCTCGACCAAGAAGGCGCACGCCAGTTCATCGACCGCTACGTGCAGGCCCTCGAACCGGTGTTCGCCGGATACCAGCGCGAGAACAAACGACACGCGACCGTCGCGGTCGGCTGCACCGGCGGAAAGCACCGCTCGATCGCGATCGCCGCGGAGTTCGCCAAACGCCTGGGCGAGCTCCCTGGAGTGGCCGTCACCGTCAAGCATCGCGACCTCGGTCGCGAGTAGCGCAGTCGCGCCCCATTACCGGAATCATCAGAAAGAGAGCCACGATTGGCACTGACCGCAGAAGTCAAAGAAGAGCTGACCCGTACTGTAGAGACGCGGACCTCAGTGCGCGCCGCCGAGCTGACATCGATTCTGCGCTTCAGCGGGGGACTTCACATCATCTCGGGCAGGATCGCCATCGAATCCGAGCTCGACTCACCTCAGCTGGCTCAGCGTGTGCGCAAGGGGCTCGCCGAGATCTACGGCGTCAAGAGCACGGGAACGGTCTCACAGGCTTCTGGAACCAGAAAATCGGATCACTATGTCGTCCGTGTCGTCGACGGCGGTGAGACACTCGCCAGACAGACCGGACTGCTCGACGCTCGGCGACGTCCGATCCGAGGGCTGCCGAACAAGCTGACCACGGGAACACGCGATGAGCTCGCCGCGATCTGGCGTGGCGCGTTTCTCGCCGCCGGCTCTCTGACCGACCCCGGTCGATCTGCAGCCATCGACATCTCGTGTCCCAGCAACGAGGCGGCGATGGCTCTCGTGGGCGCGGCCGGCCGCCTGGACGTCGCGGCGAAGGCCAGGGAGGTCCGCGGCGTTCATCGTGTGGTCATCCGCGACGGTGAAGCGATCGGGACGATGCTCGTCAAGATGGGCGCGCACGGAACCGTCACGCAGTGGGAAGAGCTCCGCCAGCGTCGAGAGGTGCGCGCGACGGCCAACCGCCTGGTGAACTTCGACGACGCGAACCTCAGGCGCTCCGCACAGGCAGCCGTCGCCGCGTGTGCGCGGGTCGAGAGGGCTATGGAGATCCTCGCGGATGACATTCCCGACCACCTGCGCTACGCAGGTGAGCTGCGGCTGGGGCACCGCGACGCCAGTCTCGACGAGCTCGGCCACCATGCAGACCCGCCCATGACGAAAGACGCCATCGCCGGGAGGATCAGGCGCCTGCTGGCCATGGCAGACAAACGCGCCCGCGATGAGGGAATCCCGGGCACGGATGCGAACCTGCCGTCCGACCTCGACGACGTGTGATGCGTTGCCGGGCTACGGGAAGCATCCCGTAGCCCGGTGAGTTGACCTGAGTAGACTGAGTACGTCACTCAGAGCCGTGCGCAACCGATGACGCATGGAGACAACGAGGAGATTGAATATGGCTGAATACGTCCTGCCTGAGCTCGCCTACGACTACGGTGCACTCGAGCCGAGCATCTCGGGCACCATCATGGAACTGCACCATTCCAAGCACCACCAGACCTACGTGACGGGAGCGAACACGGCTCTCGCGCAGCTTGCCGAGGCGCGCGATGCCGGCAATCTGGCCAACGTCAACAAGCTCGAGAAGGATCTCGCCTTCAACCTCGGCGGGCACGTGAACCACTCGATCTTCTGGACGAACCTCTCGCCGAACGGCGGGGACAAGCCGACAGGCGATCTCGCGTCGGCCATCGATGAGTTCTTCGGCTCTTTCGACAAGTTCCAGGCGCACTTCACCGCAACGGCTCTCGGCGTGCAGGGGTCCGGTTGGGCTGTTCTGGCGTGGGATGTCCTCGGGCAGCGTCTCAGTGTCTTCCAGCTCTTCGACCAGCAGGGAAACGTTCCGTTCGGGCTCGTCCCGCTGTTTATGCTCGATGTCTGGGAGCACGCGTACTACCTCGACTACAAGAACGTCCGCGCCGACTATGTGAAGGCCGTCTGGAACATCGTCGACTGGGCGAACGTCCAGGACCGCCTCGCGGCAGCTCGCGAAAAGACGACAGGCCTACTGGTACTGTCGTAACACCGGCGGGTTGCCCATGGCGTCCGTCGTGGGCAACCCGTCTCGTTTTCCACAAGTCCCAGCACAACGCGCTTCAGCGCCCACCACCAGGAGTGAATCCTTGTCTGTAAAGATCGGTATCAACGGGTTCGGCCGTATCGGCCGCAACTACTTTCGCGCAGCTCTCGCCAAGGGCAGTGAGCTTGAAATCGTGGCGGTCAACGACCTCACCGACAACAAAACCCTCGCTCACCTCTTGAAGTACGACTCGATCACGGGTCGCCTCGATGCCACCGTCGACTTCGACGAGGATCAGATCGTCGTCGACGGCAAGGCGATCAAGGTCTTCGCCGAGCGCGACCCCGCAAACCTCCCGTGGGGCGACCTGGGTGTGGACATCGTCATCGAGTCGACAGGCCGCTTCACAAACGCCGAAGACGCGGTCAAGCACATCCAGGCGGGTGCCAAGAAGGTCATCATCTCGGCTCCGGCCAAGGGCGAAGACGCCACGTTCGTGATGGGCGTCAACGAGCAGGAATACGACGCGGCCAACCACAACATCATCTCGAACGCATCGTGCACCACGAACTGCCTCGCCCCGCTCGCCAAGGTCTTCAACGACACCTTCGGCATCGAGCGTGGCCTGATGACCACCGTGCACGCATACACGGCAGACCAGAACCTGCAGGACGGCCCCCACTCCGACCTGCGCCGCGCACGCGCAGCCGCCGTCAACATCGTTCCGACCTCCACCGGCGCGGCGAAGGCCATCGGCCTTGTGCTCCCTGAGCTCAAGGGCAAACTCGACGGCTTCGCGCTGCGTGTTCCGATCCCGACCGGCTCGATCACCGACCTCACGGTCGAGACCTCGCGCCCGGTCACGGTCGACGAGGTCAAGGCCGCATACAGAACGGCAGCAGAGGGTCCGCTCACGGGCATCCTGAAGTACACCGAAGACGAGATCGTCTCGAGCGACATCGTGAACGACCCGCACTCGTCGATCTTCGACGCCGGCCTGCTCCGGGTTCTGGGCAACCAGGTGAAGCTGTCCGCGTGGTACGACAACGAGTGGGGATACTCGAACCGCCTCGTCGACCTCACCGAGTACGTCGCAGATCGCCTCTAGGCGAAGAGCAGCCGTGTCGTTTCGAACACTCGAATCGCTGGGCTCGCTCGCCGGCAAGCGTGTCGTCGTCCGGTGTGACCTCAACGTTCCTGTTCAGGACGGGGTCATCACCGACGACGGACGCGTGCGTGCGTCGCTGCCCACGCTGAACGCCCTCATCAACCAGGGCGCACGCGTCGTCGTGGTCTCGCACCTGGGACGACCGGACGGCGCTCCAGACGCCAAGTACACACTCGCACCCGTCGCGCAGCGCCTCTGCGAACTGCTCGGCGCCCCCGTGACGTTTGCCGCAGACACCGTCGGACAGGGAGCACACGATGCCGTCACCGGTCTCCACGACGGTGACGTGGCGCTCCTCGAGAATCTCCGCTTCAACCCGGGGGAGACGAGCAAGGACTCCGATGAGCGGCGCAGGTTCGCAGAACGACTCGCCGATCTCGGCGACGCTTTCGTCTCTGACGGATTCGGTGTCGTCCATCGCAAGCAGGCGAGCGTGTATGAGCTCGCCGAGTTGTTGCCGAGCGCAGCGGGCACACTCATCACCTCAGAGCTCGACGTTCTCGAACGATTGACATCGTCACCCACGCGGCCGTACACGGTCGTTCTCGGCGGCTCGAAGGTGTCAGACAAGCTCGGGGTCATCGGCCACCTGCTGCCGAAGGTCGACACCCTGCTCATCGGCGGGGGGATGCTGTTCACCTTTCTGGCCGCGCAGGGTCACGCCGTCGGCGCGAGCCTGCTCGAAGCGGATCAGATCGACACCGTGCGCGGGTACCTCGAGCAGGCCGAGCGTGCCGGCGTCGAGATCGTGCTGCCGACGGATGTCGTTGTCGCTTCGGCGTTCTCGGCCGATGCGGACGTCGCGGTCACGCGGGCCGACGCCATCGAGGACACCCCGTTCGGCGCATCCGGCCTTGGCCTCGATATCGGCCCAGAGACCGCTGCTCGTTTCGCCGACACGATCAGGTCTTCGCAGACGGTCTTCTGGAACGGCCCCATGGGCGTTTTCGAGTTGGCTCCCTTCGCCGAGGGCACCCGAGCGGTCGCAGACGCCCTGACGCAGACACCCGGACTCGGTGTTGTCGGCGGGGGAGACTCCGCCGCTGCGGTTCGTGCGCTCGGCTTCAACGACGAACAGTTCGGACACATATCGACCGGCGGAGGTGCAAGCCTCGAGTTTCTCGAGGGCAAGCGTCTTCCCGGCCTGGAGGTATTGGGATGGCAATAGCACGCACCCCGCTCATCGCGGGCAACTGGAAGATGAACCTCGACCATCTGCAGTCGATCGCCTTCGTGCAGAAGCTTGCGTGGGCGCTGGCGGATGCCAAGCATGACTTCCAGGCGGTCGAGGCGGCGGTGTTCCCGCCGTTCACCGATCTGAGAAGCGTGCAGACACTCGTGGCGGCAGACAAGCTCCCGATCGCCTTCGGGGCGCAGGATGTCTCCGAACACGACTCCGGCGCATACACCGGTGAGATCTCCGGTGCCTTCCTGAAGGCCCTGGAATGCCGCTACGTGATCATCGGTCACTCCGAGCGACGCACGCTGCACGGCGAGACGGATGCCCAGGTCGGCGCGAAAACCGCCGCGGCGATCCGGCACGGGATCGTTCCGGTGATCTGCGTCGGTGAGACAGCAGACGATCTCGAGAAACACGGTCAGAGCGCTGTTCCCGTGCGGCAGTTGAGCGAAGCGCTCTCTGGCGTGTCGGCGGGTGACGACATCGTTGTGGCGTACGAGCCGGTCTGGGCGATCGGCTCGGGCCAGGCGGCGACGCCTGAGCAGGCCGAACAGGTTGCGTCCGCGCTGCGTGCGGAACTCGCATCCGCCGTCGGCGACGACATCGCCGCACGAACACGCATCCTCTACGGCGGATCGGTGAAGTCGGCGAACATCGCCGGCTTCATGCGCGAGCCGAACGTCGACGGAGCACTGGTCGGCGGGGCGAGTCTGGATGTCACGGAGTTTGCGAGCATCGTGCGGTATCAGAAACACGTCGGGGTCTGAACCGACCGCACTGTATAATTGTCCGGTTGATGGAACATCGTTCCGCCGCTTGAAAGGTCCTTCGTGGAAATACTCACCGTAGTTCTGCAGGTGCTGCTTGGAATCACAAGCCTCCTGCTCACATTCCTCATCCTGCTGCACAAGGGGCGAGGCGGCGGGCTCTCGGACATGTTCGGCGGCGGCACGTCATCGAATCTCGGATCGTCTGGCGTCGCTGAACGAAATCTGAACCGGATCACGATCATTCTCGGGGTGACCTGGTTCATCGTCATCGTCGGACTCGGGCTGATCACCAAATTCGAATCCGGAATTTAGGAGTTATTCATGGCTGCCGGAGGTAGTGCTATTCGCGGTTCCAGGGTCGGTGCCGGTCCCATGGGCGAGCAGGACCACGGGTACCACGCGGAGCGTGTTGCCGTGTCGTACTGGGATGCCCTGGGAAATGAGACCGTGAGGTATTTCGCGGCGAATCTGCCCGAAGAAGAGATCCCAGAGACGATCGACTCGCCATCGTCTGGCCTGCCTGCCGGTCGCGACAGGAACAATCCTCCCGAGGTCGCGAAGCTCGAGCCGTACAAAACGCACCTGGCCTATGTGAAGGAACGTCGCACAGAGGAAGAGGCGGATGCCCTGCTCGACGAGGCGCTCCAGAAGCTTCGTCTTCGTCGCGGGACCGCAACGGCGTAGCCGCATGGTTCCGGCTGAAAGAGAGAGCGCGGACTGAAAGACGAATCCCCCGACCGCGGTCGGGGGATTCGTTGTTGTGTCGAAGAAACGTCGTCAACACCTCAATGTCAGTAGCTAATGTCAGTAGCTCGGTGCGATGAGATTCTCGGGAACCTCGGCCGCGGCGTCCTGGTCGACGAAGAACACTGTCCGCTTGCGGCCCTTCATACCCGCGATGGGCACCTCACTGTACGCTGCCCCCGCAAGGGCGAGGCCAAGCACAGAAGCCTTGTCCGCACCCGAGATCTCCACCCAGATGCGCTGTGCCGTATTGATGACATGGCGAGTGAGCGAGAGCCTCTCAGGAGGGGGCTTCGGCGAGTCGCGAACCGCGACCACCGTTGCCTCGCGCTCGAGAACTTCACCGCGGTCCGGGAACAGCGAGGCGGTGTGACCGTCTGGTCCGACTCCCAGGAACATGATGTCGAAACGTGGAACACCGAGCTCCGAGTCCGCGTGCGCCGCAAGCTCCTCTGCGTACAGGACCGCCGCCTCGTCGAGGTCCGGCCCCTCGTCGGACGCCGGGTACGCGTGGATGTTCTCTGCCGGCAGGTCGATGTGGTCGAGCAGGGCTCGCTTCGCCTTGGCATCGTTGCGATCCTCGTGCCCGGCGGGCACCCATCGCTCGTCTCCCCACCAGAAGTGGATCCTGTTCCACTCGACCGTGTCTCTCGCCGGCGACGCATTGATCGCCTCGAGGACCCTCACCCCGATGCGCCCACCTTCGAGCACGATGTTGACACGCTCGAACTCGTCGAGCAGGTCCACGGTCTTGGTCATAAAGCGCGCGGCGATCGACGCTACGAGCGCCTCGCTGTCCGAGTGCACGAGCACACGACGTGTGTTTGTCATCAGCTGCCACCTCCAACGGTGCCGACCTTCTCGTCGAGTTGGCTGACACCCTTTGTGATGACTTCACCGTACAACTGATCGGGATCGAGACGACGCAGCTCTTCAGCGAGGCAGTCTCTCAGATTGCGCCGGGGGAGCGACAGCTGCTGCACCGGCTGATTCGGCTGTGCGAGTGTCGCAACGCTCGAGAGCGGGCGTTCGAGGGTGACATCGCCAGACGGCCTGACCAGCCTGACACCGTGGATTCCCGTGTCGACTGAACCGGGTGGGGTGAGTTCGAGATCGACGGGCACCTGCAACTGGAGCTGCAACCACGAGGCGAGCAGCAGAGTCGAGCCGGATCCGTGTGAGCCTGACACGGTCACCGCCGTCACCGGCTCGTAGGGCGGCTGGTCGAGCACGGCCGCGAGCTGTGCCCGCCACAGCGTGAGCCGCGTCCACGCGAAATCCGTGTCACCCGGCGCATAACACTGCGACAGCACAGCGAGCGCGGCCTGAGGATCATCGCTCTCGGACGCGTCTGTGATGCGTCGCTGTGCGATCCGGCCGATCGGCGTGCGCGACACGTGCGCGGGAGCAGGAATCGACCACCAGGCGACGACGGGCGCATCCGGAAGCAGAAGGCCCGTGATCAGGCTTTCCTGATTGTTGGCCGCGTCGCCGTGTGCACGAAGAATGACCACTTCACTTGCCCCGGCGTCTCCTCCGACGCGGATCTCCGCGTCAAGCCGCGCCGGCTCGCCGTCCCGCTGTCCCTCGGGCGCGTGCGACACAACGATGACCCGCATCGGATGCTCGCGCGAAGCGTCGTTCGCGGCTTCGATCGCCTCTTCTTCCTCGCCGAACTGCGAGATGATGACGAGGGTGAGCACACGACCGAGGGCGACGGCTCCGCCCTCCTCGCGCACCGTCACAAGACGTTTGGAGACAGAGCTGACAGTGGTGTCGGGCAGTTCGATGATCATGGGCGCCTCCATGTGCGACCGTCGCGCTCGAGAAGCGCGTCCGCTGAATCCGGACCCCAGGTACCGGGTTGGTATTGCTCGAGAGGAACACCCTGTTCCGCCCAGAACTCCTCGATGGGATCGAGGATCTTCCACGAGAGCTCGACCTCCTCGTGACGGGGAAACAGGGGCGGGTCGCCGAGCAGCACGTCGAGAATAAGCCGTTCATAGGCCTCGGGGCTCGCCTCGGTGAAGGCGTGGCCGTAGCCGAAGTCCATGGTCACGTCACGGACCTGTGTGCCGGCGCCTGGAACCTTCGAGCCGAAGCGGATGGTCACGCCCTCGTCCGGCTGAACACGGATCACCAGGGCGTTCTGACCGAGTTCGGATGTCTGGCTCTCGGCGAACAGATACTGGGGCGCCCGTTTGAACACAACGGCGACCTCGGTGACGCGACGACCGAGCCGCTTGCCCGTGCGCAGGTAGAACGGGACTCCTGACCATCGTCTGGTGTTGATGTTCAGCCTCATGGCCGCATAGGTCTCGGTCGTCGACTGAGGATCCATGCCTTCTTCCTCGAGAAAGCCGAGGACCTTGTCTCCGCCCTGCCACCCGCCGGCGTACTGACCTCTCGCGGTCGCCGTCGAGAGATCTGACGGAAGGCTCACCGCGGCGAGCACCTTCTCCTTCTCAGCGCGAAGATCTGCCGCATCGAACGAGATGGGCTCTTCCATCGCGGTGAGGGCGAGCAACTGCAGAAGGTGATTCTGGATGACGTCTCGCGCTGCGCCGATGCCGTCGTAGTAACCCGCGCGCCCGCCGACACCGATGTCTTCGGCCATCGTGATCTGCACGTGGTCGACGTAGTTGGCGTTCCAGATGGGTTCGTAGAGTTGATTCGCGAACCGAAGGGCCAGAATGTTCTGGACCGTCTCTTTTCCCAGGTAGTGGTCGATCCGGAACACCGAGTCCGGCGGAAACACCGATTCGACGACCGCATTCAGCTCGCGTGCGCTCTTCAAGTCGCTGCCGAAGGGTTTCTCGATGACGACACGACGCCACTGGCCGTTCTTCTGCTCCGCCAGTCCCGAGCGGCGCAGCTGCTCGGTGACCTGCGGGAATGCCTTTGGAGGAATCGAGAGGTAGAAGGCATGGTTGCCCATGGTTCCACGCTCACGATCGAGGGAGTCGATGGTCTCCTTCAACTTCAGGAACGCCGCATCGTCTCCGAACTCGCCCGGCACGAAGCGGATGCCCTGTGAGAGCTGCTCCCAGACCTCTTCGCGGAACTCGGTGCGCGAATGCGCCTGCACGGCGTCATGGACGACCTTCATAAAGTCCTGGTCTTCCCAGTCCCGGCGGGCAAACCCGACAAGGGCGAATCCCGGAGGCAGCAGCCCCCTGTTGGCGAGGTCGTACACGGCCGGCATCAGCTTCTTGCGTGACAGGTCACCCGTCACTCCGAAGATGATGAGGCCGCTCGGACCCGCTATCCGATTCAACCGACGATCAGAAGGAACCCGGAGCGGGTTGAACGTCGGAGTGATGTCTACGGGCGGCATTGTGCTCCTTGAGCCGAAAGATATTCAGTTGATTGCTTCGAACAACGCAACGAGGTTGCTCTCCGGGTCCGTGAGATGGAGTGTGATCACGGGGCGACCGTGTTCGGCCAGCACCTTCGCATCACCCTGGGCCTGTGCCTGGATGAGCTGGCCGAAGGTGAACGGCCGGCCGGGAACCGGGACATCGGTGGGGGAGTCCTCGGTGATCTGCACAAAAACGCCCACAGCGGGTCCGCCCTTGTGATACTGACCCGTTGAGTGCAGAAAGCGCGGGCCCCAGCCGAATGTCACGGGCCGCCCGGCACTCGCGGCGAGCAGATCGCGCACCCCTGCCAGCTGCGGATTGGCCACGCGGTCGACGTAGGCCTGTATCGACACGTAGCCGTCGGGGCCGAGCCGGGCCAGGAGCGCGCTCACTGCCGCGTCGACTGTCGCCACGCCGCCGACGACGTCGGCCGGGCCGTGCACCTCGATGCCGTTCTCGACGAAGGCGGGAGCCGGGCGCTCAGGACGAGCGTCGAGAAGCCCGCGCGCCGCGATCTTCGCGGATTCGACGTCTGGCTGATCGAACGGGTTGATTCCGAGGATGCGGCCGGCGATCGCGACAGCGTACTCCCAGACGAGCATTTGCGCGCCGAGGGTGCCGCTGATGAGGATCTCGCCGTGGTGCCTGTCCTGCGGCAGCAGGTGGATCTCTTCTGCATCGTCGACGATCCGAACGATCTGAAGGTCAGGAAGATCGGCGCTCAGCTCGGTGGACAACGGGTCGAGGACGACGGGAAGGATTCCCGTGCCCTGCTTGCCCGTCGACTCGGCGATGAGCTGTTCTGCCCAGTCCGCGAACCCGACGATGTGTGTGCCGTCCGCGACGATGCCGAGCTTGTCGCGCCGGGGATTCGTCGCCGCTATGGCGGCGGCGAGGATCAGCGCGGGATTGTGCGTGGTGTCGACGGCGAGCTCGAGTGCCACGGACTCGGCCTCGTCGAGCAGCTGGCCGACGTCGACCCCGGCGAGCCCGGAGGGCACGAGGCCGAACGCCGTCAGGGCGGAGTACCGGCCACCGACGTTCGGGTCGGCGGTGAAGACCCGGTATCCGGCCTCATGCGCCGACGCCTCGAGGGGCGAGCCGGGATCGGTGACGACGATGATCCTGGCGGCCGGGTCGATGCCGGCATTCGCGAACGCCTGCTCATACGCACGTCGCTGGCTGTCTGTCTCGACAGTCGACCCGGACTTCGACGAGACCACAAGCGCCGTCGAGGCCAGCCGATCGTTCAGTGCTGCGATGATCTGCCCTGGGGACGTCGAGTCGAGAACCGTGAGCTCGGCGCCGAGGGTTCGTGTGATCACCTCGGGGGCGAGGGATGATCCGCCCATGCCTGCGAGCACGATGTGGTCGACGCCAGAGGCGCGCAGCTCGTCGCGGAGGGCCTCGATCTCGGCGACGAGCGGACGCGACACGGTGGCCGCCTCTGTCCACCCGAGTCGCTTCGCCGCTTCTGCTTCTGCATCCGCACCCCACAGCGTCGGATCCTGCGCCGTGACGCCTGACGCGACCATGTCGGCGACGAGGCCGGGAACAGCCTGCTCAACGGCCTCTGCCGCTGCGCCGCTCACATGGATCTTGAAGCTCATCGCGTCGACTCCAGTGCTGCGGTGACCGTGTCGAGCAGCTCGTTCCACGAGACCACGAACTTGTCGACGCCCTCGTCTTCGAGAAGGAGAGTGACCTCGTCGTATGAGATTCCCTGGGCGGCGATGGCGTCGAGCACCCGGTTGGCCTCGTCGTATGATCCCGTCACCGTGTCTCCGGTGATCTCAGCCTCGGAGAACGTCGCCTCGAGAGTCGCCTCAGGCATCGTGTTGACCACACCGGGAGCGACGAGGCCGGTCACGTACAGCGTTGCAGGAAGGCTCGGGTCCTTGACCCCTGTCGACGCCCACAGCGGCCGCTGCTTGTTGGCCCCGGCGGCCAGAAGCGACTTCGCCCGCTCACTGTCGAAAGCCTGCTCGAAGACCTGGTAGGCGAGCTGAGCGTTCGCGATGCCGGCCTTGCTCTTCAACGCGAGAGCGTCGTCGGTGCCGATCGCCGTCAGTCTCTTGTCGATCTCTGTGTCGACGCGCGAGACGAAGAACGATGCAACGGAGTGGATCGTCGCGAGGTCGATCCCGGCCGCCTTCGCCTGCTCGAGTCCGGTGAGGTAGGCGTTGATGACCTCGCGATAGCGCTGAAGGCTGAAGATCAGCGTCACGTTCACGCTGATTCCCGAGGCGATCGACGCCGTGATCGCCTCGAGCCCCTCTGTCGTCGCGGGGATCTTGATCATAACGTTGGGTTTGTCGACCTTCGCCCAGAGGTTCTTCGCCTGTTCGATGGTGCCTGCCGTGTTGCGCGCGAGGCCGGGCTCGACCTCGATCGATACCCGGCCGTCGAAGCCCTGAGTGGCGTCGTAGACGGGCCGGAGCACATCCGCAGCCGTCCTGACGTCGTCCGTGGTGATCTCGAACACGGCCTCGTTGACGTCGGCGCCCGATGATGCGAGCGTGGAGACCTGCGCCGAGTAGACCTCGCCGTTCGAGAGCGCCTTCGCGAAGATCGTCGGGTTGGTGGTGACACCGACGACGTTCTTCTCATCGATGAGCTTCTGCAGGCTGCCAGAGGTCAGCCGCTCGCGCGAGAGATCGTCGAGCCAGATGCTCACACCGGCCGCTGAGAGTTGTGCAGTGCGTGATTCAGTCATTTTTTCGTCCTTCGTGCCGGTCTATCGACCGAGCGTCTCTTTCGCCGCGGCAACAACTGCATCCGTTGTCATACCGAATTTCTCGAACAGTGTCTTGTAGTCGGCCGATGCGCCGAAGTGCTCGATCGAGACCGAGCGTCCCCTGTCGCCGACGATTCCCCGCCAGCTCAGCGCGAGCCCGGCCTCGACCGACACCCGAGCGGTCACGGATGCGGGCAGAACCTTCTCGCGGTACTCGTCGCTCTGCTCGTCGAACCATTCGAGGCACGGCACAGACACAACGCGTGCGTTGATCCCGTCGTTCGCGAGCTGTGTCCTGGCGTCCACCGCCAGCTGGACCTCTGAGCCCGTTGCGATCAGGATCACGTCGGGGGTGCCGCCCTGGGCCTCGGCGAGGATGTATGCGCCCTTCGAGACGTTGGCGGCAGATGCGAGGGTCTCGCCAGAGGCTTCGCCGTCGCCGCGTTCGAAGACGGGAATGTTCTGGCGGGTGAGGGCGATGCCCGCAGGCCCGCCGCGGCGCTTCAGGATCTCAAGCCAGGCGTATGCGACCTCGTTGGCGTCTCCGGGGCGCACAACCGAAAGCTGCGGAATCGCGCGGAGCGCCGACAGCTGCTCGATCGGCTGGTGTGTGGGTCCGTCCTCGCCGAGCGCGACGGAGTCGTGCGTCCAGACGAAGATCGAGGGGATGTTCATCAGCGCCGCCAGGCGGACCGCCGGACGCATGTAGTCGCTGAAGATGAGGAACGTTCCGCCGAACGCGCGGGTGGGACCGTGCAGCACGATCCCGTTGACGATCGCCGCCATGGCGTGTTCCCTGATGCCGAAGTGCAACACACGACCGTAGGGGTTCCCCGACCATTCACGTGTCGAGTGCTCAGACGGCACGAACGACGACCCGCCTTCGATCGTCGTGTTGTTGGACTCTGCGAGGTCCGCAGACCCGCCCCAGAGCTCGGGGACGACCTGTCCGAGTGCGCTCAGCACCTTGCCACTCGCCGCGCGGGTCGACATGGCCTTGTCTGTGCCGAACACGGGAAGCGCGTTCTCGACGCCCTCCGGCAGCTCACCCGAGAGCAGTCGCTCGAGAAGTGCGTGCCGCTCGGGATTCGCTGCCTTCCAGGCATCGAAACCGCGCTGCCACTCTGCCCGCTGCTCCGCACCGCGCTGGACGGCACCCCTCGTGTGGGCGAGCACGTCGTCCGCGACGTCGAACGAGACCTCTGGGTCGAAGCCGAGCACCTCTTTGACCGCTGCGAGTTCTTCGGCGCCGAGCGCAGAACCGTGCACCTTGCCGGTGTTCTGCTTCTTCGGAGCCGGCCACCCGATGATGGTGCGCAGCACGATCAGGCTCGGTTTGCCCGTCTCGGCCTGCGCGGCCTCGATGGCGGCGTTCAGTTCGTGGACGTCTTCGACGTACTCGCCCGACTTCTTCCAGTCGACGGTGATGACCTGCCATCCATACGCCTCATACCGCTTCGCGACGTCTTCGGTGAAGGCGATGTTCGTGTCGTCTTCGATCGAGATCTGGTTGCTGTCATAGATCGCGATCAGGTTGCCGAGCTGCTGGTGACCCGCAAGGGAACCTGATTCGCTCGTCACACCCTCCTGCAGGTCACCGTCACTGGCGATCACATAAACGAAATGATCGAAGGGGCTTGTGCCCTGCGTGGCATCCGGGTCGAACAGCCCGCGCTCGAAGCGCGAGGCGTACGCAAAGCCGACAGCGGAGGACAGCCCCTGCCCGAGCGGGCCCGTTGTGATCTCGACCCCGTCCGTGTGCCCGTACTCCGGGTGCCCGGGGGTGAGCGAACCCCACGTGCGCAGGGCCTTCAGGTCGTCGAGCTCAAGGCCGTAGCCGCCGAGATAGAGCTGCACGTACTGGGTGAGCGAGCTGTGCCCCGCCGAGAGGATGAAGCGGTCCCTGCCGATCCAGTGCTGATCGCTCGGGTCGCGGCGCATGACCTTCTGGAACAGGAGGTATGCGGCCGGGGCGAGGCTCATCGCCGTCCCTGGATGCCCATTGCCCACTTTTTCGACGGCGTCCGCCGCGAGGATTCGGGCAGTGTCCACCGCCCGGTCGTCAATGGATTCCCATTGCAAAGCTGCCACAGTCGTAGACCCTTCTGATCACCGTCGAATGGCCGAAACACGGCCTGTCTGCCGCATGTTCACACACGGCCGGACTCGTTCTCTCGTAAAAACTGACGTGCCCGCGAACTTTTGGCATGCTGGATTATCCGGGGATGCACTGGCACGAATGGCGGGCACTACCAAGTATAGGGAACACAGCATGCAGGCCCACCACGGCGACACCCGTTGCGACGGCGGCCGCGATGACGTCGTGGAGCAGTGATGGAGCCGCATCCGCCATCCCATAGAATCGACGAGACGGATCACGGGTTAGAGGAGCGATGGACCTTGCTGTAGGGCGCCGGTCGACGGGTGGCGCACAGACCCACATGCCGGGCGACAACCGAAGACGGATCGGGTTCACCCGCACGGTGAAGGCGTACGTGTCGCTCACGAAACCGCGTGTGATGGAGCTTCTCCTCGTGACGACGGTTCCCGTGATGATCCTCGCGCACCGGGGCATACCGGACATCTGGCTCGTTCTCGCGACGGTGCTCGGCGGTGCGATGAGCTCTGGATCCGCGTCGGCTTTCAACTGCTACATCGACCGCGACATCGACAGGGTGATGGCGCGCACGAAGAACAGGCCGCTCGTCACAGGCGAGCTGACGCCACAACAGGCTCTCGTCTTCTCGTGGACGCTCGCCGTCCTCTCGACCCTCTGGCTCGCCCTGACAACCAATCTCCTCACGGCGGCGCTCTCGGTCGGCGCGATCCTGTTCTACGTTGTGATCTACACGCTCTGGCTCAAGCGCCGCACGGCACAGAACATCATCTGGGGAGGCATCGCCGGATGTTTCCCCGTGCTGATCGGCTGGGCTGCCGTCACAAACGACCTGAGCTGGGCGCCTCTGATCCTGTTCGGCGTCGTCTTCCTCTGGACGCCACCCCACTACTGGCCGCTCTCGATGAAGTACAGGGACGACTACAAATCGGTCGGCGTTCCGATGCTCGCCGTGGTCAGGGGCAGAGCACAGGTCGGACTCCAGGTCATCCTCTATGCCTGGGCCACCGTCGTCTGTTCGCTCCTGCTCGTCCCTGTGGCGGGTATGGGCGTTCTCTACACAGTTGTCGCACTCGGCGCGGGCGGCTGGTTCGTCTATGAGACGCACCGACTGTACAACCTGGCGATCCGCCACGACACCGTGTCCCCGATGCGGGTCTTCCACGGTTCGATCAGCTACCTGACGCTGCTCTTCGTCGCCGTGGGCGTCGACCCGCTGCTGCCCTTCTGAGCGACGGACGCATCGGGGGCGACGGCACCACCCGTACCCCCGGTCTCGCCTTTCAGCGCGAGGACAACGACACTCATCACTGCCGCGAGAACACAGGCGAGAACCATGTGGATGCCGACGAGGAGCTCTGGGAGGCCGAGCCTCGCCTGGACGAGGCCGACGGCGACCTGAACGCACTCGACGACCAGCAGGTATGCCGTGAACGTGCGCAGTCGTCCGAGGGGAATCGTCCACGCTCCCACGACGAGAACACCTGTGAGCGCCGCAGTGATGTACGCGGGCCAGGCGTGAACGTGCTGCAGCAGTTCGGGGTCGAGGCCGTTCCTGGCCGCACCGCCGTCGCCCGCATGCGGGCCCGAGCCCGTTGTGAGAATGCCGACCACTATCGTGAACGCGACGAACAGCGTCGTCACGTGGACGAGCACCGCATACCAGCGCGGGGCAGCACGCCGGCTCGAACGCCGTCCGGTGTAGACGCGATAGACGAGCACCGCGCCGAGCGTGACGAGCACAATGCTCAGCACGAAGTGCAGCCCGACCACGTAGGGGTTCAGCCGGCTCAGAACGGTGATGCCGCCGACAACTGCCTGAAGGAGGACGCTGCAGGCGGGAATGAGTGCGAGCACAAAGAGGTCCGGACGGCGACGACGGTACCTGATGACGCAGAGCAACAGGAATATCGCGATGATCTGCAGCACAAAGAAGAGCGTTCGGTTGCCGAACTCGATGATGCCGTGGATGCCCATCTCCGGCGTCGAGACGAACGACTCAGGAGTGCATCTCGGCCAGGTCGGGCAGCCGAGCCCCGAGCCCGTCAGCCGCACAGCGCCACCCGTGCCGACGAGAACGGTCTGCGCGACGAGATTCAGCCAGGCCGCGATGCGCACCCGACGGTCGACGCCCGTCGGAAGCCACGCCCAGACCCGCTCCGCCATCTTCTTCACTCTGGGCCACTCCCTGCTTTCGTGCCGGCATCGTCGGCATTTTCATCGTGCGGAACGGGACTGCCCGATTCTGCTGTAATTTTCAGGCGTACCCTGTAGAATCAGGTGGTTCAGGGCGCACAACACGTCCGGTCGTATGAGTCTCACGCGGCCGAGCCATGGGGCAGTGCCGCTTCCGTCCGTGAACATTGTAGGTACATGCGTCAGCAGCCCGCATAACCATCCCTCTCAGTTCGCAGTGTGTATGCGCGCCGTTGGGAATGCCGTGAACAGAGATCCTGTTTCTTAACGGCAGGAAAGAGGTAACACATGTCAGATGTCCTGATCGATCGTCCAGAGCTGGAGAGCCTGGGGCAGTACGAGTTCGGCTGGTCCGACTCGGACGTCGCAGGAGCGTCAGCCCGTCGTGGCCTGTCGCCAGAAGTGGTCACCGACATCTCGAACCTCAAGAACGAGCCGGAGTGGATGCTCAAACGCAGGCTGAAGGCTCTGCAGCTGTTCGACCGCAAACCCATGCCGCAGTGGGGTGCCGATCTCTCTGAGATCGATTTCGACAACATCAAGTACTTCGTCAGGTCGACTGAGAAGCAGGCCCAGACGTGGGAGGATCTGCCCGACGACATCAAGAACACGTACGAGAAGCTCGGAATCCCCGAGGCGGAGCGTCAGCGACTCGTGTCTGGGGTCGCCGCGCAGTACGAGTCCGAGGTGGTCTACCACCAGATCAACGAAGAGCTCGAAGCGCAGGGTGTCATCTTCATGGACACCGACACCGCGCTGAGGGAGCACCCCGAGTTCTTCGAGGAGCACTTCGGCACGGTGATCCCGTCGGGCGACAACAAGTTCGCCGCTCTCAACACGTCGGTCTGGTCTGGCGGCTCGTTCGTCTATGTTCCCCCCGGTGTGCACGTCGAGATTCCGCTGCAGGCCTACTTCCGGATCAACACCGAGAACATGGGCCAGTTCGAGCGAACGCTCATCATCGCGGACGAAGGCAGCTACGTCCACTACATCGAGGGGTGCACGGCGCCGATCTACAAGTCGGACTCGCTGCACTCGGCGGTCGTCGAGATCATCGTCAAGAAGAACGCGCGTGTGCGGTACACGACGATCCAGAACTGGTCGAACAACGTCTACAACCTCGTGACCAAGCGTGCGACCGCCGCAGAGGGCGCCACCATGGAGTGGATCGACGGCAACATCGGCTCCAAGGTCACGATGAAATACCCGTCGATCTATCTGATGGGGGAGCACGCGAAGGGCGAGACACTCTCGGTCGCGTTCGCCGGGCCCGGTCAGCACCAGGACGCCGGCGCGAAGATGATCCACATGGCGCCGTACACGCAGTCGTCGATCGTGTCGAAGTCGATCGCGCGCGGAGGCGGTCGTGCGGGATATCGTGGCGAGGTCCGCGTCGAACCGAACGCGCACCACTCGGCGAACACGGTCCGTTGTGACGCACTCCTCGTCGACACGATCTCGCGGAGCGACACCTACCCGGCGATCGACATCCGCGTCGACGACGTGCAGCTCGGACACGAGGCGACGGTGTCACGCGTCAGCGAGGAACAGCTGTTCTACCTGATGAGCCGCGGCATGCCCGAAGACGAGGCGATGGCGATGATCGTGCGCGGATTCATCGAGCCCATCGCGCGGGAGCTCCCGATGGAGTACGCACTCGAGCTCAACAAGCTCATCGAGATGGGCATGGAAGGATCCGTCGGCTAAATGACAACCAACGCGCCAGAAGCAACAGCGCTGCAGAACCAGGGGCAGCACGGCATCAAGGAACACTCGGACGGCGGTTGGGGGCTCGTGCCGGTACAGACGCGCTCCGAACGGTTCGCGTCTCACAACGTCGCCGATTTTCCGGAGGTGACCGGTCGCGAGGCCGTCTGGAAGCTGACTCCCGTCGACGCGGTCGCCGTACTGATCTCGGGTGAGCTCGACGGACGCGCATACGACCTTCGATACGAGCACGTCGAGGGGATCGACGTGCAGTGGGTCGACCGCGACGATCCGAGGATCGGCACAGCGGGCACACCCGAGGAACGGGCATCCGCCAATGCCTGGTCGTCGTTCGAATCCGCCCTCGCCGTGACGATCACGGGAGAGAACCCGAAGACGATCACACTCACCCGCGACGCACTCGGCACAACACCGCGCGCCGCGCACACGGTGATCGAAGCGAAGCGGTTCAGCAACGCCGTCGTCGTCCTGCAGAGCGCCGGAGACGCAACGCTCAGCGAGAACGTCGAGATCATCGTCGAAGAGGGCGCATCGCTCACCGTGGTCAGCGTGCAGCAGTGGAACGCCGACGCCCTGCATCTCGCCTCTCACTTCACCACCGTCCGTCGCGACGCCCGCATCAAGCATGCTGTCGTCTCACTGGGCGGGCGTGTTGTCCGGGTGAACCCCTCGACCCTGCTCGAAGGGCAGGGGTCAGAGGTCGAGGCACTCGGTCTGTACTTCGCCGATGCCGGACAGCACCTCGAACAGCAGGTGTACGTCAACCATGACGCACCCCAGACCAGGAGCCGGGTGAACTACAAGGGCGCGTTGCAGGGCGCCGGTGCGCGCACGGTGTGGATCGGCGACGTCCTCATCGGGCGCCCCGCCGTCGGAACCGACAGCTATGAGCAGAACCGCAACCTGGTGCTCACCGACGGAACACGGGCTGACTCCGTGCCGAACCTCGAAATCGAGACAGGCGACATCGCCGGCGCCGGTCACGCGAGTGCCACAGGCCGTTTCGACGACGAGCAGTTGTTCTATCTCCAGGCACGTGGCATCGAAGAGAGCGAGGCACGGCGGCTCGTCGTGCGCGGCTTCCTGACCGAGATCGTGCAGCAGCTGGGCAGTCCCGAGCTCGAGGAACGGCTTGAGGCCGCGATCGAGGCCGAGCTGACCGGCACCGCGAACACGAACGGCGGCAACTGACCGTGGCGGCGTCGAAGGTATGCTCGCTCGGCGAGCTCACGGTGAACCAGGCCAAGCGGGTGGTCATCGACGGAGTGCCGATCGCCGTTGTGCTCGATGCATCCGGTGACGTCCACGCCATCGGGGACACCTGCACACACGGTGAGATCTCGCTCTCTGAGGGGTTCGTCGAAGACGACACCCTCGAGTGCTGGGCACACGGCTCGCAGTTCTCGCTCCTGACCGGCCGGCCGCTCTCATTGCCCGCTTATGAGCCCGTTCCCGTCTACGCCGTCGAGGTCACAGACGGCGAGATTCACATCGACCCGAACGTAACGAAAGAGATTTAGAGATGTCAGTACTTGAGATTCGCGACCTGCATGTCAGCGTCGAGACCGAACAGGGGACAAAACCCATTCTGCGGGGTGTCGACCTCACCATCCGCGAGGGGGAGACCCACGCCATCATGGGTCCGAACGGGTCAGGCAAGTCCACGCTGGCCTACACGATCGCCGGTCACCCGAAATACACCGTCGAGAGCGGTTCGATCACGCTGGACGGCGAAGACGTTCTCGCCATGACCGTCGACGAGCGCGCGCGCGCCGGACTCTTCCTCGCCATGCAGTACCCGGTCGAGATTCCCGGCGTCACCGTCACCAATTTCCTCCGCACCGCGAAAACGGCTATCGACGGAGAAGCGCCGGCGATTCGCGGATGGATCAAGGACGTCCGTGAGTCCATGTCGAACCTCCGCATCGATCAGAGCTTCGCAGAGCGCAATGTGAACGAGGGATTCTCGGGCGGGGAGAAGAAACGTCATGAGATCCTGCAGCTCGAACTGCTTCGGCCGAAGATCGCCGTGCTCGACGAGACCGACTCCGGGCTCGACGTCGACGCGCTGAAGGTCGTCTCAGAGGGTGTCAACCGCGCCAAAGAGAACACGGGTCTCGGTGTTCTCCTGATCACGCACTACACACGCATTCTTCGATACATCAAACCTGACTTCGTTCACGTGTTCGTGAACGGCAAGGTTGCGGAGGAAGGCGGACCCGAGCTGGCCGAGCGTCTCGAAGACGAAGGGTACGACCGCTTTCTTGTCGAAGCGACAACGGTCTAAGATAACAACATGGTAACAACGCTCAGCCCGCAGAAGTTCGACGAGGTCGAAGAGGCCTTGAAAGACGTTATGGACCCTGAGCTCGGAATCAACGTCGTGGATCTCGGCTTGATCTACGATCTCGGCTGGGATGACGAGAACAACGCTCTCGTCATCCATATGACCCTCACCTCCGCGGGATGCCCGCTCACCGACGTGCTCGAGGAGCAGACGGCGCAGGCTCTCGACGGTGTGGTGGACGCATTCCGCATCAACTGGGTGTGGATGCCGCCGTGGGGCCCGGAGAAGATCACCGACGACGGCCGCGACATGATGAGAGCCCTGGGGTTCGCCATCTGACAGACGGCACTCCTGCAGGCCACTGCCTCACGGGCGTGGCCTGTGGCCGCGTGCGTGCGGTTCCTCGACGCTCACGCCGAGGAACCGCACAGCCCGCAACCCCTAGACTGTGGGGCTGGCCACAAATCGAACCGCGCTGTCCTCACCCGGACGCGCCGCTGATGAAAAGGAAAAAGCTGTGCTGAGTGTGCACGACCTCGAGATTCGTGTCGGTGCACGCGTCCTCATGCAGGATGTCGCCTTTCGTGTCTCCGATGGCGACAAGATCGGTCTTGTCGGGCGCAACGGCGCCGGCAAGACCACTCTGACCAAGGTCCTGGCCGGTGAGCTGCCGCCATCGGCTGGCCATGTGTCGATGTCGGGCGAGCTCGGCTACCTGCCGCAGGACCCGCGTTCGGGTGACCCCGAGCAGCTCGCGCGCACACGCATCCTCGACGCACGTGGTCTGGGCAGCATCGTCTTGGGCATGCACAACGCCACGCTCAACATGGCGAGCACGGACGAGGCCACGAGCGCCGCCGCCATGAAGACATACGGCAACCTCGAAGAGAGGTTCCACACGCTCGGCGGGTATGCGGCGGAGGCAGAGGCCGCGTCGATCGCCAGCAACCTCAACCTGCCGGATCGCATTCTCGACCAGCCGTTGAAGACGCTCTCGGGCGGCCAGCGCCGTCGTATCGAGCTCGCCCGCATCCTGTTCTCGGACGCCGGCACGATGATCCTCGACGAGCCGACCAACCACCTCGACGCCGATTCCGTCGTCTGGCTGCGGGAGTTCATCAAGTCATACTCCGGCGGTGTGATCATGATCACCCACGACGTCGAACTCGTCGGCGAGACCGTGAACCGGGTGTTCTACCTCGACGCGAACCGCACGGTCATCGACGTCTACAACATGAACTGGAAGAACTACCTGCGCCAGCGCGAGGCCGATGAAGAGCGTCGCAAGAAGGAACGCTCCAACGTCGAGAAGAAGGCGACCACACTGCAGCTTCAGGCCGCACGGTTCGGGGCGAAGGCGTCGAAGGCCGCAGCAGCACACCAGATGGTCGCCAGAGCCGAGAAGATGCTCTCCGGCCTCGAAGAGGTCAGAGCTGTCGACCGTGTCGCGAAACTGCGCTTTCCGACGCCGGCGCCATGCGGCCGGACACCGCTGACGGGTTCGAACCTCAGCAAGAGCTACGGATCCCTCGAGATCTTCACCGCTGTCGACCTGGCCATCGACCGTGGCTCAAAGGTTGTGATCCTCGGTCTGAACGGCGCGGGCAAGACCACGATGCTGCGCATCCTCGCCGGCGTCGACACGCCGGACACCGGAACCGTCGACGCAGGGCACGGACTGCGAATCGGCTACTACGCCCAGGAGCATGAGACGATCGACGTCGAGCGCTCGGTGCTGCAGAACATGATGGCCTCTTCGCCCTCGCTCACCGAGACAGAGGCTCGGAAGGTTCTCGGCTCGTTCCTCTTCACCGGCGACGACTCGCACAAGAAGGCCGGAGTGCTCTCCGGTGGTGAGAAGACACGCCTCGCGCTGGCGATGATCGTCGTCTCGGGTGCCAACGTGCTGCTTCTGGATGAGCCCACGAACAACCTCGACCCGGCGAGCCGCGCCGAGATCCTCGATGCGCTCGCGCACTACGAGGGTTCGGTTGTGCTCGTGAGCCACGATGAGGGGGCCGTCGAAGCACTGAATCCCGAGCGCGTCCTGATCATGCCGGACGGCGTCGAGGATCACTGGAACAAAGACTACTCAGAGCTCATTTCACTCGCCTGAGGCGCTTCAAACGCCCCCGCGGCCTGCGGCCTCGACGATCTCATCTTCGATGTCGGCGTCTGTGCGCTTTATGGTGCGTTTTCGTTCCCGTTCGGCGGCCCGTTCCCGTTCCTCCGGCTCCTCAGAGTTCGCGATCCGGTACTCCTGCCGAATCGCATACCCGAGAAAAACGAAGCCCATCAGCGCGAAAACGACCCACTGGAATGCATACGACAGGTGAAGGCCGACATTGGGCTCCGGTTTGATCGCCGCCGCGGGCCTCGGGTCAGCGGCGGCGGGGGACTCGGAGTGCATCAGCCCATACGCCCCGCTGTAGGTGGGGGCGTCAAGACGCTGAGCGATCTCATCGAGTTGTATGGTTGCGATCTGACCCTCTGAGGCTCCTCGGCCCGGGAGCGTCGGTTCCCCCGCTTTCAGCCGGGCGACGACCTCGACCTGTCCGCTCGGCGGCGCCGGCACGTCATCAGGTTCGTCCTGCTCGTTACCCGTCGGGACCCATCCTCGATCGACGATGAAGACGCTTCCATCCTGCCTGAGCAGGGGAGTGAGCACCTCGAAGCCCGGCTGGCCGTTTCGCGGCCGGTTGCGCACGAGAAGCTGCTCGTCGACGAGGTATTCCCCGGAGACCACAACGGGGAGCCATGCATCCTCGTCGTCCCAGCTGTCCAGCTCGGGGAGGACATCGTCTATCGGCACCGGCTGGCTCTCGAAGTTCTTCGACACCAGGTCTGCCTCGTCCTGTCTCTGCTCGCTTCTGCCGAGCTGCCAGGTCGACAGGAACACACAGACGACGGCAAAAACGACGGCGACGCCCAGGTACCCGAGCCAACGACGATTGAACGCGAATCTCCAGTGCTTCATCTCTGCGACTCTGCCCCGGTTGTGAGGGAATGCACGGCCACCGGAAAATCACGGGCACGGAGGAAGTCACGCAGGTAGTCCCGGTGCGCGTCGCACGCCAACCACACTTTGACCCGATCAGCTGTGTGGATCTTCGGGTTGCGCCATTCGACACGCCACGTCGCCGTTGCGGAACATCCGGCTCGCGAACAGGTGAACCGTTCGGGCTCGGCACCGAGTCCGATCATGCTGCGTGCGAGCCGTCTTCATCGTGGGCGGTTTCGGGCCGCACGGGGACAAGACCCCCAGGACCTTCGACGGCGGTTCCCTGCTTCTGCCCGCCGGCGTTCGCGATGACGACGGCCACATACGGGAGAAATATCGCGCCGGCCGCGAACACAACGAGCCACCAGTCGCGAACGAACAGCATCATGGCGATGCACACCACTCGAATGCCCATGGCAATCGAGTACTTGATCATCCTGCTCCGGCGCTCTTCGTCGGGCGACGGAGGGAGGGAGGTGATCGACGGCTGTTTCATCAGCTCAAGACTACGCTCTTTCGCACGTCATAAGCTGAGTGCATCTCCCGCGCCGACACGCGGACCCGGACATTCGAAAGGCACATCCGTGACAGAACCCACAGCGGCAACAGCAAAGACACAGCGCACAGTCCTCATCACCGGCGGCAACCGGGGAATCGGCTACGCGATCGCACAGGAGTTCATCGCCGTGGGGCACCGTGTCGCCGTCACCGCCCGTTCCGGTTCCGGGCCAGAGGGATCGCTCACCGTGCGAGCGGACGTGACGGATGCAGACGGCGTGGACGCCGCGTTCACGCAGATCGAAGCCGAGCTCGGCCCCGTGGAGATTCTCGTCGCCAACGCCGGCATCACAAAAGACACCCTCCTGATGCGTATGAGTGACGAGGACTTCGCAACAGTCGTCGACACCAACCTCGGAGGCGCGTTCCGCGTGGTGAAGCGCGCCTCGAAGGGAATGCTCAAGGCCCGATTCGGCCGTATCGTGCTGATCTCGAGCGTCGTGGGACTCCTCGGAGGAGCGGGGCAGGTGAACTATTCGTCTTCGAAGGCAGGCCTTGTGGGAATGGCGCGATCGATCACCCGTGAGCTCGGCGCGCGCGGCATCACCGCCAATGTCGTGGCGCCCGGCTTCATCGAGACGGATATGACCGCCGAACTGCCCGAGGCGACGCAGGCCGAATACAAGAAGAGCATTCCGGCCGGCCGGTTCGCCACCCCAGACGAGGTCGCGAAGGTCGTGACCTGGATCGCCGGCGACGACGCGGGTTACATCTCAGGCGCCGTCATCCCCGTGGACGGCGGTCTGGGCATGGGGCACTGACGCAAGCCGTTCGCGGCGAAGCCTGTGCACGAGCACGGGTCACCCGCGCAAGCCGAGCAGCGGAAGCACGTCGGCGAGGTCGATGTCGCCCGCGGCGAGATTCGCCTTCTCGCGCACGGCCGGTTTGGCGTTGAACGCAACGCTCAAACCCGCTTCTCCCATCATCAGCAGGTCGTTCGCGCCGTCGCCGACCGCCACCGTCTGCCGGACCGGAATTCCCTCATCGTCTGCCCATTCGACGAGGGAGCGCGCCTTCGTCGTGGCGTCGACGACCGGGCCGAGAAGCCTGCCGGTCAGCACACCGTCTACGATCTCGAGACGGTTGGCGCGCCAGTGATCGAGGCCGAGGTCCGCCGCGATCGGGTCGAGCAACTCGTGGAATCCGCCAGAGACGACTCCGACGATCGACCCCGCCGCGTGCAGGCCGTCGACCAGGGTCTTCGCACCCTTCGTCGGACGGATCCTGCGCCCCACCGTGGCGAACACGCTCTCGGGCAGCCCTCTGAGCGTGATGACCCGTTCGCGCAGGCTCTTCTCGAAATCGAGCTCTCCGCGCATGGCCTGCTCCGTGACCCTGGCGACGTGCTCAAGAGTGCCCGCCTCTTCTGCGAGCAGTTCGATGGCTTCGTTCTCGATCAGCGTGGAGTCGGCGTCGAGCACAACGAGAAACCGTGCCGGCGCTGAACGTGGCGGCTGTACGTGGCGGCTCATGGAAGGACGTGCACTCCCTTGCCGACAACCGTGAGTCCCGATTCGGTCACCGTGAAGCCCCTTGCCCTGTCGCGATCATGGTCGATACCTATCTTCGCACCCTGTGCCACCACAACGTCCTTGTCGAGGATCGCCCGCCGCACAACGGCATCCGGCTCCACGTGGGCTCGATCGAAGAGGACGGAGTCGACGACCATCGCGCCGGATTCGATCAGCGCCCAGGTGCCGAGCACACTCCGCTCGATATGCGCGCCAGACACGAGCGAGCCGAGCGACACGATCGAGTCGATGGTCGTCCCGAGATTCCCCTTGGCGTCACGCACGAACTTGGCGGGCGGCGAGTTCAGCTGCTGGCTGAAGATCGGCCACTCACGGTTGTAGAGGTTGAAGACCGGCAGGGTGGAGATCAGGTCCTGATGGGCGTCGAAGAACGAGTCGATGGTTCCCACGTCGCGCCAGTAGTAGCGATCGCGGCTCGTCGAACCGGGAACGTCGTTCCGCCTGAGATCGTACACACCTGCGTCACCGCGTGCCACGAAGTCGGGAATGATGTCACCGCCCATGTCGTGGCTGGAGTCCGTGCGCTCACCGTCGCGCACAACCGCATCGATGAGGGCGTCGGCATCGAACACGTAGTTCCCCATCGACGCGAAGACCTCGTGGGGCGCATCGCTCAGCCCTGTCGCGTTGATGGGCTTCTCGAGGAACTCCCGGATGCGGTCAGGGCGCTCAGCGTCCACGTCGATCACACCGAATTGATCGCTCAGCTCGATGGGCTGCCTGATCGCGGCGACGCTCGCGCCGGCCCCCGACTCGATATGCGCATCGATCATCTGCGCGAAGTCCATGCGATACACGTGGTCTGCGCCCACAACGACGACGATGTCGGGCTTCTCGTCACGCAACAGGTTGAGGCTCTGCAGGATCGCGTCGGCCGAGCCGGAGAACCACCTCTTGCCCAGACGTTGCTGCGCCGGCACGGATGCCACGTAGGAGTTGAGCAGACCGGACAGCCGCCAGGTCTGCGAGACGTGGCGATCGAGACTGTGCGACTTGTACTGGGTCAGAACAACGATCTGCGTGAGGCCCGAGTTGATCAGGTTCGAGAGCGCGAAGTCGATCAGCCGGTACTGTCCGCCGAAAGGCACAGCTGGTTTCGCGCGATCGGCTGTCAACGGCATAAGGCGCTTGCCCTCGCCGCCTGCGAGAACAACGCCAAAGATCTTGGGGGTACCGGCCATGCCCCCAGACTATGGGGAACCAACCTGCTGTACTAGCGTTCACGTCATGAGAGTTGATCTGCTGACGCGTGAGTACCCGCCGGAGGTGTATGGCGGGGCGGGAGTGCACGCAGCTGAGCTGGTGAAGGCCCTACGAGCGGACATCGACGTCACGGTGCGCTGCTTCGGTTCTCCGCGCGAGGAACCCGCCACGGTCGCATACGCGGTCCCCGCAGAGCTGAGCGGCGCGAACGGCGCGCTCACCACACTCGGCACAGACCTCGTTATGGCCCAGGACGTCGCAGGAGCGGACCTCGTGCACTCCCACACCTGGTACGCCAACGGTGCTGGACATGTCGCCAAACTGCTCCACGGCATCCCCCATGTCGTGACAGCGCACAGCCTCGAGCCGCTTCGGCCGTGGAAGGCAGAGCAGCTCGGAGGCGGCTACCGCGTCTCGAGCTGGATCGAGAAAACAGCTTTCGAAGCAGCCGATGCGATCATCGCGGTCAGCGGGGGGATGCGCAACGACATTCTGCGCAGTTATCCCGCGCTCGACGAGTCCAGGGTGCATGTGGTGTACAACGGCATCGATCTCTCCCAGTGGCGACCACACTCGGACGATGCGCTCCTCGAGGGCCTCGGGATCGACGCCAGCCGGCCGAGCGTTGTGTTCGTCGGACGGATCACCAGGCAGAAAGGCCTGCCATACCTGCTTCGCGCCGCCGCTCTTCTGCCCCGTGACGTGCAGGTCGTCCTCTGCGCGGGGGCGCCGGACACCCCGCAGATCATGGCCGAGGTCGAGGCAGGGGTCGCAGAGCTCGCTCGAGAGAGAACGGGCGTCGTCTGGATCGACCGTCTTCTGCCGCGACCTGAGCTGTCCGCCGTTCTCACCGCGGCAACGACCTTCGTCTGCCCGTCGGTCTATGAACCCCTCGGAATCGTGAACCTCGAAGCGATGGCCTGCGGCGCCCCGGTGGTGGGCACCGCGACGGGCGGCATACCCGAGGTCGTCGACGACGGCGTCACCGGTGTCCTCGTTCCCATCGACCAGGTCTCCGACGGCACAGGGACCCCTGTCGACCCGGAACGGTTCGTGGCGGATCTCGCCGAAGCACTCACTCAGGTGGTGCGGGACCCGGAGCGCGCACGGCGTATGGGTGCTGCCGGCCGTGAGCGGGCGGAGCGGGAGTTCAGCTGGAACACCATCGCCGCGCAGACCGCGTCGCTCTATCGCGATCTCGTGCGCTGACGCCTCGGGAACGAAGACCCGCGGCGGGCGGCACGCCGACCGGAGAGGCGCAGCGAGATCGATAGGCTAGACGCATGGCGAGCGTTTTGCAGATGAATGATGTTTCGGTCGTGCGCAATGGCCGCGCTATCGTCGATTCCGTGTCATGGACCGTCGAAGACGACGAACGCTGGGTGATCCTCGGCCCGAACGGCGCAGGCAAGACGACCCTTCTGCAACTCGCATCGACCCTGATGTACCCATCGAGCGGCCGGGTCGAGATCCTGGATTCGCGGCTCGGCGGCGTCGACGTCTTCGAGCTGCGCCCACGGATCGGCTTCGCGTCGACGGCGATGGCTCGCCGTGTGCCGTTCGAGGAGCGCGTGCTCGACGTGGTGATGACCGCCGCGTACTCCGTGACCGGCCGCTGGAACGAGCTCTATGAGGACATCGACGTCAAACGCGCCAGGCGGGTGCTGGGGGAGTGGAAGCTCGATCACCTTCACGACCGTCGGTTCGGCACCCTGAGCGACGGTGAGCAGAAACGCGTTCAGATCGCTCGGGCCGTGATGACTGACCCCGAGCTCTTGCTCCTCGACGAGCCGGCAGCCAGCCTCGATCTCGGAGCGCGCGAAGAGCTCGTGAAACTTCTCGGAGGTTACGCGCAGGCAGACGGCTCACCGGCGATCATCATGGTCACACACCATGTCGAAGAGGTACCGCTCGGATTCACCCACGCGATGCTCCTGAACGACGGACGAGTGGTCGAAGCCGGACCGATCCGCGAAGCCCTGAGTTCTGAGAGTCTCACCGCCACCTTCGGCTTGCCGATCGAACTCAGCGAACGGGACGGCCGCTTCGCTGCACGCGCGAACTGACCGTCGATTTCTGGTAAAGTGGGCAGCTGGCCCACGAGCCACAATGCTTTTCTGCCGCTCCGCGTGTCCAGAAGTGCAGCAGAACAGACCATCCTCACGATCAAGGGAAATCCCTCATGAAGACTGACATCCACCCCGAATACGCCCCGGTCGTTTTTCGTGACCTCGCTTCGGGTGCAACGTTCCTCACCCGGTCGACGGTGTCCAGCGACAAGACCATCGAGCTCGACGGCACCAGCTACCCGGTGATCGATGTCGAGATCTCGGCGGAATCGCACCCGTTCTACACGGGCAAGCAGCGCATCCTCGACTCGGCAGGCCGGGTCGAGAAGTTCAACCAGCGCTTCAAGGGCTTCGGCGCCTGAGGTCCGCTCACAAGCCGATGTCGAAAAGCCCGCAGGCGAACGCCTGCGGGCTTTTTCGTGCCCCTGCGCCCCGCCGCGCTCCCTTTTGCCCCTGCGCCCCGCCGCGCTCCCTTTTGCCCCTGCGCCCGCTGTATGCCCATGATCGCCGCACGAGTTGCGGCGATCTGTTGCCCGAGCGCTGGATCTGCCGCAGAACTCCGCATCTCGCGAGAACGGCTGCCCTGTCGGGACCGCCTACACGCGCAGGTGAGAATAAGGAGCAGGTGTCGGTTCGGGCAGTGCTACGCCCGCTGAGGCATGACTCGATCGGCGAACCGGCCAGTCACCTCACCGGCCACAGACCGGACGCGACGAATGCGGGGTCACGGGTTCGTCGCATGTAGTCCTGAAAGCTGTCCGACTGCGACTGGCACCAGTCGACCTGCATACGGTGCAGCTGCGCGGCATCCATCGCCAGCACGTCGCCGTGAACACGCGCGATCGCCTGTGCCACACGGCCAGCGGCGATGGCGTCTGAGCCCGCGTCGTGGGCATCGGTCAGGTCGACACCGTAGAACGCCGCTGCCGCCTCGAGTGTGCGCTTGCCCTTGCGGTAACGATCGACGGCTTTGTCGATCACAAGAGGGTCGATGACGGGGCTGGGGTTCTCGAGCGGTGCGAGGCCGTGGCGCCTGGCCTCGTGAGCGAGAAGAGACAGGTCATACGGCGCGTTGTAGATGACCACCGGTGTGCCCGCGTTGAAAAGCCGTCTGAGGGCCTCGAGGATCTCTGACACCACCTCGCGGGCCGCACGCCCCTCTGCACGGGCACGCTCCGTGGAGATGCCGTGGACGGCGCTCGCCTGGTGCGGGATCTCGACGCCGGGGTCTGCCAGCCAGTCCAGCCGGTCGGTGACGTGCCCGTCCTGGTCGAGCACACCGACATTCGCGCTCACGATGCGACTCGTCGTCACATCGATCCCGGTCGTCTCGAGATCAAAGACCCCGACCGGTTGGGTCCAGGGTGTGACGAGAGCTGTTGCCTGCATGTGAGTGACTGTAGGGTCGACCACCGACATCCATTCCGCCTATCCGTGCCTGCGCTGCCCGAACGGAGCATCCGCAGGGTTGTCCACGTGCAGCCAGTAGAAGCTCTGTGTTCCGATGGTCAGGGTCACCTCGCCGTTCTCGTCGAACGCGGGGAACTCGCCTCCGCCGAAGAGGTCGAACAGGCGACGACCCGCGAGCTGCGGGGCGACAATCGTTGTCGAGACGGGGTGGTGCGCAAAGCTGAAAACGCACATGATGTCTTCGGGCTGATCGCCGAAGCTGCTGCCGGACCCGCTGTAGCTGCGCACGTACGCGAGCACCGACTCGTGTTCGCTGTGCAGCACGCTGATCGACCCGAGTCCGAAAGCCGGGTGGCCTTTGCGCACGTGGATCACGTTGCGGATCCAGTGCAGCAGCGACCGCGACTGGGCGAGCTGTGACTCGACGTTGGTGAGCGTGTAGTTGTAGACGAGCGACTGCACAACCGGAAGGTACAGCTTGCCCGGATCCGCAGACGAGAAGCCCGCGTTCCTGTCCGGCGTCCACTGCATGGGCGTGCGCGAGGAATCCCGGTCAGGCAACCAGATGTTGTCTCCCATCCCGATCTCGTCGCCGTAGTAGAGGAACGGGCTGCCCGGAAGGGAGAACAACAGCGCGTGGGCCAGCTCGAGCTCCGCACGCGAGTTGTCGAGCAGCGGGGCCAGCCTGCGGCGGATGCCGATGTTGGCTCGCATGCGCGGATCATATGCATACCAGCCGTACATTGCCTGCCGGTAGTCCTCGCTCACCATCTCGAGCGTCAGCTCATCGTGGTTGCGCAGGAAGACAGCCCAACCCGCCCAGTCGGGGACCTCTGTCGTCTCGCTGAGCACCCGCACGAGTTCCTCGGCCTGCTGCGAGCGCAGGGAGTAGAAGATGCGCGGCATCACCGGAAAATCGAACGCCATATGGCACTCCGGCTCGTCATCCGTGCCGAAGAACGCTGCCACCTCACGTGGCCACTGGTTCGCTTCGGCGATCATCACCCGACCGGGGTACTCCAGGTCGACCATCGCCCGCAAGCGTTTGATGAACTCGTGTGTGGGCGGTTCGCCCTCGCCGTTGCCCTCGTCGGATTCATAGAGGTAGGGAATCGCGTCGAGCCGGAACCCGTCGACACCGAGGTCGAGCCAGAAACGCACGATCTCGAACACCGCATCGTGCACCGCGGGGTTCTCATAGTTGAGATCGGGCTGGTGCGAGAAGAAACGGTGAAAGTAGAACTGCCTGCGCACGGGGTCGAACGCCCAGTTCGAATCTTCACTGTCGGTGAAGATGATGCGGATGTCCTGCCATTTCTCGTCTGTGTCGCTCCAGACGTAGAAATCGCCGTATGGACCCTCTGGGTCGTGTCGCGACTGCTGGAACCACTCGTGCTGGTCTGACGTGTGGTTGAGCGGCATGTCGATGATGACCCGCATGTTGCGCTCGTGCGCTTTCGTCACGAGATCCTTGAACTCGTCCATCGTGCCGAACTCGGGAAGAATCGACCGGTAGTCGGCGACGTCATAACCGCCGTCCCGCAGGGGAGAGGTGAAGAAGGGCGGCAACCAGATCGCATCGATGCCGAGCCACTGCAGGTAATCGAGCCGAGTGGCGAGACCGCCGAGATCGCCTGCCCCGTCGCCGTTGCTGTCGACGTACGAGCGCACCATGACCTCATAGAACACCGCTCGGCGATACCACAGCGGATCCCGGGCGAGTCCGGGCAACTGGATAGGGGCGGTGAAGGTCACTGCGCTCCAATCGAAGCTGATCTGGCGCCCTCGAGCGCGTGTTGCGGTCGGTTCGAGTCTAGGGTGCACGTGCGCCAAAACTCTTGAGCGACAGAGCCTAAACTTGTTTCCGATGTCTCACGAATCCCCGTACGCAGCTCTTCTCGCGCCGATACCGATCTCGCGACACACCGTCGACGTGCTCGGCACATCGACCAGATACTGGGCGTACGGCGATGAGAACGCATCGCGCACGATCGTGGCCGTGCACGGCTTTCGCGGGGACCACCACGGGCTCGAACCCGTCGTCGCGCATCTGCCGAGGGCACGCATCATCAGTCCGGACCTGCCCGGGTTCGGCGAGTCGTCTCCGTTCACCCGCTCAGCCCACACCGTGCAGGCCTATGCGGCGTGGCTCGCCGCGTTCGTCGACGCGATAGGCCTGCGTTCCGCACCCGTGATCCTCGGGCATTCGTTCGGGTCGATCATCGTCTCGGCCGCTCTCGCCGACGGCCTCGGCGCCGAACGCGGCATTCTCGTGAACCCGATCGCCGCGCCCGCGCTCTCGGGACCGCGGGGCATTCTCACGCGGCTCGCCGTGGTCTATTACCAGCTGGGCGCCAAGCTGCCGGAGCGGCTCGGCTTCGGATTGCTGCGGAACAGGTTCATCGTCCGTGTGATGAGCGTGGCCATGGCCAAAACCAAAGACCGGCGTCTTCGGCGGTGGATCCACGGCCAGCATGACGCGTACTTCAGCGCATTCGCCTCACGAACGGTGGTGCTCGAAGCGTTCACCGCATCCGTCAGTCACGACGTCTCGGAGTTCGCCCGCGAGATCGCCGTGCCCATGCTGCTGATCGCCGCCGATCGTGACGACATCACTCCGGTGTCCGCCCAGCACAGGCTCGCCGGGCTGTTCGCCGATGCACGTCTCGACGTGCTCGAGAACGTCGGACACCTCATCCACTACGAGATGCCGCAACAGGCGGCCGCGTCGATCAGCCGCTTTCTCGACAGCGCCGCGCCGGCGGACCAGTCCTGACACCGGACCAGTCCTGACACCGGATCAGTTCCGATACTGGAATCAGTTCCGATGCCACCGTGGAGCGAGTGCGGACAGTGTCTGTGCTGCACCACCGTCGATCTTGATCGTGGCACGCGTATCGCCCTTCGTCTCTCCTCTGTTGATGATGACGATCGGTTTGCGAGCGCGCCTCGCCTGCTCGAGGAGCCTGATGCCCGAGTTGACGGCCAGCGACGAGCCCACGATCAACAGGGCATCCGCCAGGTCGACGAGGTCACGCGCCGCCCGGAATCTCTCGGGCGGCACGAATTCCCCGAAGAAGACGACATCCGGCTTCAGCCGCCCTCCGCACACCGTGCAGATCGGGAGCACGAACCGCTCGACGTCATCGACGTCGGCGTCGCCGTCCGGGTTGGGCCGAACCCGCTCAGAGGGCGTCAGCCAGGGGTTGTCCCGCTCGATGCTCACGGCGATGCTCTCGCGAGCGAACACCTGCCCGCAATCCAGGCAGAGGATGCGGTCGATCGAGCCGTGAAGGTCGACGACGCGTCGCGATCCTGCCCTCAGGTGAAGTCCGTCGACGTTCTGTGTGATGACACCATTGATGAGCCCGTCCTCCTCGAAACGGGCGAGGGTCTTATGCCCGGCGTTCGGTGCGGCCGACCTGAACGTCGCCCACCCGAGGTGACTGCCGGCCCAGTAGCGCTTGCGCGCCGCCTCACTCCGCAGGAACTGCTGAATCGTCATCGGTGTGCGCACGGGCGCACCGGCACCCCGATAATCGGGAATGCCGGAATCGGTGCTGATGCCGGCGCCGGTCAGGACGGCGACCCGGCCGCGCCTGAGCACTTCCGTCGCCGCCTCAAGCTGTGAGGCGATCGCCCCCGGTTCAACCAGCGTCATTAGGCCTCCGTTGTGGCAGGTGACACGATTGTAAACGCCGCACATTGCCGATTTGTTTCGCAGCGGATCCAGACCACGGGCATACACAAAGGAATCGCGTGCAGATCATCCCCATCTCCGACCTCGCCGAGCAGGGGCTCTCGGACTATTCGCGGCTTACGGATGTCGCGCTGCGCAAGGTGTCCGAGCCGAAAGGCGGCCTCTACATCGCCGAGTCCACGAAGGTGATCACGCGTGCCCTCCGCGCCGGCCACCGGCCGCGCTCCGTGCTTCTCGAGGAACGTTGGCTTGCAGACGTCGCGCCGCTGGTCGAGCGGTTCGACGACCTGCCGGTGTATGTCGGCGACGCGGTCACTCTCGAGGCCCTCACCGGATATCACCTGCACAGGGGAGCGCTGGCCGCGATGCACAGGCCGGACCTGCCCGCGATGCGCGATGTGCTGCGCGATGCGAGACGCGTTGTGCTGCTCGAAGACATCGTCGACCACACGAACGTCGGCGCGATCTTCCGTTCCGTCGCCGGACTGGGGGCCGACGCCGTGCTCGTGAGCGAGCGATGCGCGGATCCCCTCTACCGGCGAAGCGTGCGCGTGAGCATGGGAACGGTGCTTCAGATTCCCTGGACGAGGATGCCCGCATGGCCGGAGGCGAGGGCGATCCTCCAGGAGGAGGGCTTCCATGTCGCTGCGCTCGCGCTCTCGGACAACTCGACATCACTCGACGAGTTCGCCGAGCGTCCGCCTGAACGTGTCGCGCTCGCGCTCGGGGCAGAGGGCGACGGGCTGAGCAGGCAGGCGCTCGACGCCGCAGACACCGTTGTGACCATCCCGATGCTCCACGGCATCGACTCGCTGAACGTGGCGTCAGCCAGCGCGGTTGCGCTGTGGGCGCTGCGCGTTCCGACAGCCTCCGGCGTCTAAGATGGCGTGGTGCCGAGTTCAGACCACCGACGTGACCCGAGAACCTACCGACGTCGGCGCATCGGCGTCGCGATCGTCTTCGTGCTCGTGCTGGGGCTCGGCGTCTACACCGGTACGGCACTCACACGAACGGTCCCCGCGGCCGCGGCCGCGCTGACAGAACCGGCCGTCGCCACAACGGCTCCTGTTCCCCTCACCTGGCCCGCATACGGAAACGGCGCGATCGGCGCCGTGGGATTCGACGGCATCCTCGCCGAGCACGGCGCGCAGCAGCCGACTCCCATGGCGAGCATCACAAAAACGGTCACCTCGCTCGTTGTGCTCTCCGCCAAACCTCTTGCGGCAGGAGAGAGCGGGCCGCCCATCGACATCACGGCGGCCGACGAGCAGATCTATCACGATGTGATCGCCGAAGGAGGCTCTGCGGCACCGGTCGTAGCCGGTTCGGTGTTCACCGAGCGGCAGATGCTCGAGGCGATGATGCTTCCGTCTGCGAACAACTACAGCATCTCGATCGTCAACTGGGCGTTCGGGTCGATGGATGCCTTTCTGGCTGCGGCGGCCGGGTGGCTGGCCGACAACGGCCTCACCGGCACGAGCGTCGTCGATTCGAGCGGGCTCGATGAGGGAAGCGCGTCGACGCCCGCCGACCTCGTGCGAATCGGCGAGCTTGTGCTCGAGCACCCTGCCCTGAGTGAGATCGTGCGCCAGCCGACCGCTGAGCTGCCGGTGATCGGCACGGTCCACAACACGAACCAGCTCCTCGGCACACAGGGTGTGATCGGCCTCAAGACGGGAACCACGAACGTCGCCGGAGCCTGCCTGCTCTTCGCGGCGGAGCAGGTGGTCGGCGAATCGACCGTGACGGTCGTCGGCGTGATCCTCGGCGCTCCGAATCACCGCACGCTGAGCGAAGACGTGCTCGCTCTGCTATCGAGCGTGAACAGCGCATTCCACGAGACCGACGTGGTGACGGCCGGGCAGGAGTTCGGCCTGTACACCACCGTCTGGGGAGACTCGGCCGGCCTCGTCGCCGCTGAGTCAGCATCCGTCCTGACCTGGCAGGACGGCGTGGCGAGCGTTGAAGCGAGCGCGGCACCCATCGACGCTGGTGAAAGCGGGGACACCGTCGGCACGGCCACCGTCAGTTACAACGGGCAGACGCAGGAGGTTCCGCTCGTGCTGACCGGCTCCATCGAACCGGCCGATCCGTTCTGGCGTCTTATGAACCCGGTCGACTGAGGTTCTGCGCCCGATCGGCGGCATCACCCGCAGCATCCGTGCCGTTCCCACCCGCTCGGGGCCTCGCCCACGGCTCTGCGATGGGTCTCTTGGGCTGAACATGGTCACCGGACGACTGATGTCTGATGCGACGCAACACCCAGGGGACGAGGTGCTCTCTGGCCCAGCTCAGGTCGTCGGCCCGCGCCTGACGCCAGCTCACCTGGGGCAGAGGCTCCGGCTTCAGCGCTTCAAGGTCGTTCTCGACGTTCAGCGCCTCAAGCACCATACGAGCTACCGTGTGGTGACCGAGCGAGTTCAGGTGAAGGCGATCGGGTGCCCACATCCGTGAGTCCTGCACCTCGGTCAGCGCCCACTGGTCTGCCACGACGCAGTCGTGTTTCAAGGCGATGGAGCGCAGGTTCTCGTTGTAGATCGCGACTTTGCCCCTGATGCCCCTGAACACCGGTGAGAACCCGACGTCGACGCCCGTGAAGATCACAACGCTCGCCCCTCCGCGACGCAACTTTCTGATCGCGTACTCGAACTTCTCGGCGATCAGGTCGGGGTCGCTGCCGGGCCTGATCACATCGTTGCCGCCCGCTGAGATGGTGATGAGGTCTGGCTTCAGCTCGATGGCAGGCTCGATCTGCTCGCTGACGATCTGCGCGATGAGCTTGCCGCGCACGGCCAGGTTCGCATAGGCGAAGTCAGGGACGTCCCTGCTGAGAACCTCTGCGACACGATCGGCCCAACCGCGATGTCCGCCGGGAGATGACGGCTCAGGGTCGCCGATGCCCTCCGTGAACGAATCGCCGATCGCAACGAAACGTCGCCACGGGTGCACGTTCGCCGCGAGCGGTTCTGCGTCGATGTCGTTCGTGCCCACGATGTCCCTTCCACGCCTGCTCAGCCAGACCCTGCGAGCATAACCGACGCGACTGTGTGTGCACCCGGTCGGAATCCCCTCCGTTTGGCGCGTCGAACCCGGGCTGGCTAAGTTACTGTCTGGTGAGCGCAGAGCAGGTGACGACAGACGACGTGAACACGAGTGAACCCGTTTCAGAGATCGAATTCGACGCCGCACCACGCCCGAGGATCGGCACGGCTGCCGCTGAGCATCTGTCACCCGCGTTCCCGGAACGTGCGGCATGGGGCACCGTCGGCAAGCTGCGCGCATGGCAGCACGAGGCCATGGATGCCTACTTCAGAGCCGAGCCACGGGATTTCCTCGCCGCGGCGACGCCCGGCGCCGGAAAAACGACATTTGCGCTGCGACTGGCCGCAGAACTGCTCGCCAGGCGAACCGTCGACCGTGTGACGGTGGTGGCGCCGACCGAGCACCTCAAGAAGCAGTGGGCGGATGCCGCGCACCGTGCGGGCATCCGTCTCGACCCCACGTTCACCAACAGCGCCAGGCGTTACGGAAGCCACTACCACGGTGTCGTCGTGACCTACGCGCAGGTCGCCGTGCGCGCCTCTCTTCATCGAGAGATCACCGAGGCGTCCCGCACCCTCGTCATCCTGGACGAGGTGCACCACGGTGGCGACGCGCTCAGCTGGGGCGATGCCATCCGTGAAGCCTTCGAGCCGGCCACCCGGCGTCTGTCTCTGACCGGGACGCCGTTCCGCTCAGACACGGCGCCGATTCCCTTCGTCTCATACCTGCCCGACCGGCAGGGAATCCGCACCTCTCAGACCGACTACAACTATGGCTACGGTCGCGCGCTCGCAGACGGCGTCGTTCGCCCGGTCATTTTTATGGTCTACGCCGGCCACATGCGGTGGCGCACACGAGCCGGTGATGAGATGGAGGCCAAGCTCGGCGAGGGGAACACCAAAGACATCACCTCGCAGGCCTGGCGAACGGCTCTCGACCCGGCGGGGGAGTGGATCCCTCAGGTGCTGGCCGCCGCAGACAGACGCCTGACAGAGGTCAGGAACCACGTTCCCGATGCCGGGGGCCTGGTGATCGCCACCGATCATTTCGCAGCCAGGGCGTATGCGGCCATCCTGCACACCATCACCGGCGAAGAGCCGACTGTCGTCCTCTCCGACGAGAAAGAGGCGAGCGACCGGATCGACGCGTTCTCACAGGGCACGAGCAGGTGGCTCGTCGCGGTGCGAATGGTGAGTGAGGGCGTCGATGTGCCGAGGCTCTCGGTGGGTGTGTACGCGACGTCGTCGTCGACACCGCTCTTCTTCGCTCAGGCCATTGGACGATTCGTTCGTGCCAGGCGCCGTGGTGAGACGGCGTCGGTGTTTCTGCCCAATGTTCCGCAGTTGATGGGTCTCGCGAGCGCTCTCGAGCTTGAACGCGACCACGCCCTCGACCGACCGGTCGGTGACGGGGAGGGCGATCTGCACAACCCCGAAGACGCGATGATGGCCGAGGCGAATCGCGACGACACGGCATCGGATGCGCTGACGAGCGAGTTCAGCTTCGAGGCGATGTCGAGCGATGCGACGTTCGATCGTGTTCTCTTCGACGGGGCTGAGTTCGGGCAGTATGCGACGCCGGGCACCGACGAGGAGTTCGACTTCATCGGCCTTCCCGGCCTTCTCGAACCCGATCAGGTGCACGAACTGCTGAAGCAGCGGCACCAGCGACAGGCCAGGCGCCAGACGGAGCGCAAAAAGGCCGAGCCTGAGCGCGAAGAGCCGGCGCCGTTGTACCGGACGCTCAAGGAGCAGCGGAGCCTTCTGAACAGCCTGGTGGGGCTCTATGCCAAGAACACCGGGCAGCCGCACGGCCTGGTGCACGCCGAGCTCAGGAGGGTGTGCGGCGGCCCGGCCGTGCCGCAGGCGAGTGTCACCCAGCTGCAGGCGCGGATCGAGTACCTGCGCAAGCGCCTGGGCAGCTCGCGATAGACGCTCCACCGTGGGTGTTCTCCCTCTGCAGGTTTGAGCAGTGCGGCGTGAGGGAATCGCGACGGAATCGCGACGGAACGAGGAGAGGACCACCGGTCGCGCCCAAACCGGTCTTATACCCGTTCCAGCGCATCGCTTCTCTCATCGACGACGGCTCTGTTGTGCGGGCGTGCTGCTTGTCGCCATGCGGGATTGAGGGGTGATCGTGAGGGCATGGGAACCGGTGTGCGTGTGGGGTCGATGTTCGGAGGTGGGATCAGGTGGTAGGCAGAGTTCTCCCTCACGACTCGCCAGTGGTTGTTGTGGATGAGCATATGGTGATGCCGGCAGAGCAGGATCCCGTCTGCACAATCGGTTCGTCCGTGCTCGGAGGTCCAGGGGTTGATGTGGTGTGCCTCGGTATAAGACGGTGGCCTGTCGCAGCCGGGATATCGGCATCCGCCATCCCGGATCGACAATCCGATTCGTTGCTTCGGAACGAATAGACGATGCTCGCGCCCCACGTCGAGGGGATGGCCGTCGGGATCGACGGTGACGGGCAGGGTTCCATGGGTGCAGATCAACCGTTCAACTGTCGCTCCGGGAACCGTTTCCCCGGTCTCTTCGAGATACCCGTTCCCGACAATGCGCCCGTCCTTGTCGCGGGTGTCCAGTTGCTCCTGGGTGATCACGACTCGGATCCCGGGTTGCCTGGTTCCGTATGCGAGTCCCGGGTCGACGTCGACACCGGTGCGGATGATGTCCATAAGCAGATCGAACACGATCTGCTCGTTCGATCGTGGGTCTTCGATCAGATTCTGCGCGTGGGCTCTTTCGTCCGAGTCGATGAACCGCGGACCCCCGCGGCGGGGACGTAGCGCTGCTCCGACGATGGAGTCGACCCACGCGGCGGATTCGTCGTCGAACTCGATCTGCGCGGTCCGTGCCCCGGTCTTCGGGTTCCTCCCGAACCGCCACGACCGTGCGGCATAGCGTTGTTCGGCCCGCAATCCGACGCCGACCGGGTCGATCTCGTCGCGGAGGTATCTGGCCCGTTTCGCGAGCTCGTCCACGTGAGCGTCTCCGGCTGTGTCAACCAGTTCCTCGGCAGCCCGCCGTAGGGTCTGCGCCGGGGCGCGTTCGGCGGCCTCGCCGAGGATCCGCGTCACCAGGGCGACGGACTCTGACTTCAGCCTGTGCTCCCGCATCGCCCGGGTGAGGGGCTCGTACCAGGGCAATACGCTCGGGAACGCTCCGGGGTCCGCCCCCAGAGCTGTCCCGTCCGGGGAACGACCGATGCCCTCATGAGCGCCCGCATCGGCGCCGGCCTCAGCATTCGCGTCAGCGTCGACCTCAGGTCCCATCTCTTCGGAAAGAGGCGCGGCGCGGCCATGCAGGTCCCCGGTCATCGGGTCGGCATCCGTCGTGGCATCCGCGAACGCTGTACCGGCGAGCCGGGTCGCAGCATCCGCTTCACCCATCAGGTTCCCGAGCCGGACGTGCCGCGACGCCTCAGCCCGGGTCGTCCCCGTGATCTGCTGCACCATCGCGACCGGCGACCGATGCCCGCGACTCTGCGCCAGGCCTGCGTACCCGAGCCCGTATTCCGACCGCTTCGCGATCACACCCGCGCCCGCTGCGAGAAGGCCGTCCAGCTCGCTCCGCAACACGGACACGTCTCTCAACAGGTCCTCGAGCCCGCCATCGTCCACGCGATCCAACAGCTCAGTCACCGCCAGATCTCCGGTCGAGGCTTCCCGCTCCTCACACGCGACAAGCCGTTCGCACACCCGACGGGCGAGATCGAGGAGCTGCTCGGTCGCGTTGGCCATGGTCAATCATAGCACGTTTATTCGTTGATATGTTCTATCCTTGCGAGATAACTCCCGGGATTATCCGGATCGGTTCCCCCTGGGGTTCCCCCGCCTTCCTCAATTAATAGAAGATATGTTCTGCCGTGGCTGCAAGCGATGACGCGGCGCCCGCCATCCCGCACACAAGGCGAACGTCTGCGCAGCACGTCCCGCGAACCCGCCGGAATCGGACGCAGCCCAGATCGACGAGCTGAGCCCGCTCTACGACATCGCGTTCAGCGCCAACGAGGGGCTCTGGCTACGCGCCGGACGGGCATAAAACGGTCCACATGAACTCGCTGATGCTCAAGGAAATCGAGGCGAGGCTATGCGATCCTGAGTTCGCGGATCGGTTCTCTCCGGCTCGCGATCAGCGCTGGTATGAGGGCAGCGATGAGCGTCGTGAGGAGTGTGAGCACCGCGAGTGCTCCGGAGAAGGCGGCACCGGGCAACGGGTCGTTGGCAACGAGGAGAACCACCACCGCGACCATCATTCCCGTCACTATGCCCATGATGCTGAGGAAGGCTGTTTGGATGAGCAGGAGGGAGACGATCAGCGAGCGTGTCGCGCCGAGTGCACGGCGACGACCGAAGTCTTTCCGGCGCATCATGACGAGCCCGTATAGGAGGACCGCGACAAGCATCCCGGTGAGGCCCATGAGAGCGAGCACGAGTCCGCGTGAGAATGAGCCGAGCTGGCTCTGGATGAGCCCGCGGAGCTGAGCGAGTGCTTCGCTGGTGTGGATCTGCGCTTGGGATGGATCCTCTGCTGCAAGGACGGAACCGAGGATGTCAGCGACGGGCGCGACGAGCTCAGGAGTCTTGGCAATGACAACGATGAGCCCGACTGCTTCGGTTCCCTCCCAATCGGTGACGGGCATAAGCACGAGCGGTTCGAAGGGGGTCAGGAAATCCGGGGTGTCGATCGGTCCGGCGATGCCGTAGTTCGTCCCCGTAGTGAGGGTGACTGCGCCGACGCCGTCGACCAATCCGAGCTGTTCGAGGGCATTGGTCGACGCGTAGCCGAGCTGGCCTGCAGCTGAAGGGGAGACGGGGATACCCAGTCGGTCGAGGTCGTGACCGTAGGCGATCCGGGTGGGTACGCGGGTGCCGTCGCGGACTTCGCTGTTGGTCGCGTCAACAGTGGTCGCGAATCCGGCCGCCCATTCGACGCCTTCGACCGAGGAGATCCGGTCGAGAACGCTGGCCGTGATCCCTGCGCCATGGTCCGCGCGAACGATGATCGATCGCGTACCGGCAGAGTCGATAGAGCCGAGGACGTGCTGCTCGGCTCCGACGGTGCGGCCTGTCGTAAGCATCACGGCGAGGATCATGCCGACGATTGTCAACACCGTCACGACGGAAGCGACGGGTTGGGAGCGTGCGGAAAGCACAGCTTCACGGATGGTCTTGACGATCACAATACGATCTCCCGGTCGCAGGCAGCGGCAACGTCCGGCGAGTGGGTGACCACGATGACGGCCGCGCCGGTGTATGCGTGTTCGCGTAGCGCGGTGACGACGACCTCGGTGCTGGATGGGTCCAGGTTCCCGGTGGGCTCGTCGGCGAGGAGTATCGGCGGTGAGGTGAGGAGTGCCCGACACAGTGCGATGCGTTGCGCTTGTCCTCCGGAGACCTGACCTGGTTTACGGTGCGCGGGCACGTTCACACCGAACTGTTCAAGGAGTGATTCTGCCCGAGGGTGAAGAGCCGACCGCGGACCCTGTCGGTAGAGCGTTGTCTCGGTGATGTTGTCCATGACGGTGCGGGTGGCATCGAGGGCGGCGTCTTGGAACACGAAGCCGAATCTGTTTGCGCGGAGCCGGGCACGGTCGACGTCGTGCAGTCGGCTGGTTGCTTCTCCGTTGACGAGGACGTCTCCGGAGCTGGGGTTGAGCATGAGTCCGAGCAGATACAGCAATGTTGACTTGCCGCGTCCGGACTTCCCCGTGAGAGCGGTCATTGATCCCGCGAAGAACTGTGCTGACCACGTATCCAGGACGGGCGTGCCGGGCGCATACTGGAAGCTGATCTGATCTGCTTCAAGTAGTGGCCTGTCTGCGTCGCCGGTCACGTTTTCCCACGCGATGCCTGGGCGGGCACCCGCACACGCAAACCCGCTTCGACCCCCTCGATGACGGACATCCCTTTCGCTGAGGCGACCACGCTAACTGGCACCCGGCGATCTTTCGCATCGATGACCATGACATCGCCGTTCGCGTCTGTCACCAGCGCCGCCGACGGCACGATCAGTCCGTCGACGGGCTCCACGGTGATGATGCGAGAGACGAGCTGAGCCTGGCCGGACACGGGAATCTGACCGCAGCCGTCGCCGCAAATCGTCGCGCCGTCCACACCGTTGAGTGCCACTGTGAGTGCGTTGGTGTCCTTGTCCCGGTTCTGATCGGCTGTCACTGCCGACCAGACGTCACCGTCGGGAGAGGTCAGTTCGACGCGGGTGCCGGTCGGAATCATCGCCGCTTGCGCATCGGTGACGGGAAGGGAAAACGCCGGGGCGTTCGACAAGCCGCGAACGACTGGCTCTCCTCCACTGAGCGAGTTGCCTGTGGCGATCTGCTCCGCGTCGAGTGCGATCCGCGATGGCAGGCTGGCGACGAAGACAACATCGCCGAACTCAACTTGGCCGGTCTGCTCCAGTCCGAGCGACTTCTGCCACGCACGAATCGCCGCGACCGTTCCGCTCTCAGCCTTGCCATCTGCCATGTGTCGATAGAACCCCAGAGCACCCAGCATCTCCTGGAGTTGTTGCACATCCGGGCCTTCGGCACCTTCGCCGATGGCACGAAAAGCGGGGGTCGAACCCTGACCGACAACAACGGGCCTCAGATCCACGGTGTACAACGTGTCACCAGCATTCACCTCATCTCCAGTAGCGACATCAACCGAAGTCACCACCCCTGCCGCACGGTTCTCTCCGACTGGTTCTGTGCGCCACTGTGCGATCGTGTTCAGCAACAGCTCGGAACCGACTTCTCCTTCGGCCACTTCGACGTAGGTGTACGCCTTGGCTGCGAGCGGATCATCCGCCGGCTGCAGGACGGTCAACCCGGCCCACACGCCCGCTGCCGCCAGGATGGCGACGAGAAGAGCACCAAGCGCCGCGCCCTGCCATCTGTACCGCCGAGAACTCGCCGAAGACATCAACGTTCAGCCTCCTGCCCGCTCGCACTCATTCTCTTCCTGCCAGCCTTGCTACACGTCAAGGCCTGGGACAAATCTGGAGCAGGTCGTAGTAGTCGTCATCACTGAGCGCATCGGCTCGTTTGGGATCACGCAGCTCGCCGTACGGGTCGAAGACGGCGTCGTCGAGGAACGCCTGTTCGCTCGGGACGTCTCGCACCTCGTGACCCTCGTCACGGAGGCATCCGGCGAGAGAGACGAGCCCTGCGTAGAGACGTTTCATCTGTGCATCCGTGAGCGGCTCAGGCTCCTCCTCGTAGCCGAGGCTCTCCGAACATGCTTCGACGGCAGCGTCATATGCATCTGACTGTTCTTCTTGGAGCTGAATGGTGTACGAGTTGTCAGGGCGCACTTCGACCTCCCACCCAGATTCCTTCAAACACGCGGCCATGTCTGTGGCGAAGTCCTGTTCCTGGCCGCTGAGCTCTCCCGGTTCGTAGTCGATCGGCGTGGCGCTCGACGTTGAGCTGCAGCCAGTGAGCAACGCGCCGATTATCGCAACTGCGAAAGTGGCCGTCGTAAGATTGTGTCTTGCTTGCATGATCGACTCCCTTGATCTGATGAGCAACGGAGGTCGTCTGAGCCGTCTGCTCGGATTCAGACGACCTCCGTCACATGAAGGTGTGAGCTGTCGGTGGGATATTACGGGGCGAAGGTTAGATACTGCAGCCGACGCCACCGCTCTGCAACGACGTGTAGCCGGTGACACTTGCGCTCTTGGAGCTCTGAGTGGGGCTGTTCAGATAGTTGCGCTGCCATGACGTACTGCGCTGGAACCTCGTTTCGTTGTATGAACCGTTGGTGCCAGTGATCTTCAGGGTGGGCACACCCTTCGTGGTGCCCTCCACGAAGGCGTGAGTGATGCCACCGCAGCTCTTGGCCCCGTACGACGCGGCGAAGGCAGCAGTGCTGCTGCCGAATGCGAGCGCGACCGCCAGAGCGCCCGCCGCGATAATCTTGTTGCGTTTCCTCATGATGTTCTCCCTTAAAGCGATGAGTTGATTCGGTAGATATGACAGCCACTCCGTCATGCTGTATGTTTCCGGCACTCGGCCGAGCGTTTCACTGACGATGAAATAGGTTAGGACTCAACCCGGTCTCCCAAATACGCGCTCTGAGGCAAACCGAGACGACGACGTCTCGAAAAATCTGCGCCACTGTGAAACGCTCCGGGGGTATCCGGAAACGAAGAAAGTGAGCGGGCCGCGGCCAGACGCGGGTCACAGAGCCAGACGCGGGTCACAGAGAGGGGGACCGGGTGGTTGAGTATGACGCGTTCTTCCTCGCGAATTACTCACTCGTGGTCTCTGTCGCCGAGCATCGGCTCGACTCACGGGCCGATGCCGAGGAGATCGCCGCTGAGGCGTTCCGTATCGTCTGGCAGCAGTACCAAGTCGGCAGAGCCCTCAACGTCCCATGGCTCTACGGAATCGTCCGCAATCTCATCGGCAATGAGTACCGTCGGCGCAAACGCGCTGCGGCACTCCGTGACCGTGTTGCCGAAGAGACCGTGAATGAGGACGCGGATGTGGCCGAGAGACGGCGGAGCGTTCGAGATGCGATTCGATCGCTTCCCGAGCCGCAACGTGTGTTGCTTCAGATGGCCTACTGGGACGAACTGAGCCCGACGGAGATCAGCGAAATCTTGGCAATTCCAACATCAACCGTCCGCGTCCGGCTGTTCCGTGCCCGTCGTCTTGTGCGTGACGCACTGGCACTCGATCTAGAGATGGAGGTGATCCATGATGACCGATGACATCGAGCAAGTTATCCGTGACGCAAAACCAGGCAAATCTCATCGGACCGATCCTGTATCTGAGACAGGGCTTCGCCTGCTTGAAGCGATTCACGCCGAACGCCCGGAGCACATATCTCCACACGACCGGTCAACGAGAGCCCGTCCCCACCGAGGATTCTTCGGCCGAACGCGCACAATTCTCATCACAAGCACATCAGTGGCGCTGTTCGTCATGGTCGCCATTGTGCTCACTGTGCTTCAACCAATGACGCCAGCCCAGGCGGCGACTCCCAAGCCGTTACACACCACGGCGGTGTCCAAGAGCGCGGCAGAGGTAGCAGGGGAGTTGAGTCAGGTGCGCACAAACGCCAGGGACACCGTAGAAGCGACCGGAACCCTACGCCTCAGCGAATGGTCACTGCACAGCTACGTCAACGACAAGGGGGAGATCGAATCGTCAGACATCGTGCCGCAGTGGCGCGAACTTACCTTCGGCACTGACGGCACGATCCGCTTGCGAATCACGGCGGGCGAACCGTTTGCAGGGCAGAACTCGGCAACGCTTCCCGAACCCGGCACCGTGCTCGAGGACACCACCTACGATGACACCAATCCGTTCGACCTCAGCGATACATACGAAACTGAACCGCCCACCGATCCAACCCTCGTCGGCGACTATCTGTCCATGACCCTTGGCACCGAAGACCCTGCCACTGCCGAGTACTTCGATGCCATCACAGGTCTTCTCAGCAATCGGTTTCTCACGGCGGAGCAAGAAGCTGCGCTCCTGGGATTCATCGCGACCCTGCCCGATATCGAAATCGACGGCAGCACGACAGACCGCCTAGGTCGCTCAGGGGTGGTTCTCCGCGCTACAACCGGCGACTACGCGCACCTTCTCGTGCTTTCACCCGAAACCGGAAAGTTCCTCGCCGCTGAGACCGTATACATCGGCTCGTCACGTGCCGACCTATCCGCTCCCGCTGTCACGTCCTATACGGCATGGGAACGGTAACTCGACCATGCACCACCCGACACAGAATGGATTCTCGATGATTCGCCACCCCAAAACCCTATCCGCGACGATCCTCGTGGCCTGTCTCAGCTTGCTAACCCCGAGCATGGCACAAGCCGTCGAAGGTGATGAAGACCCTACGCAGAAGCGAATCGACGAGGTCATCGCCGAATATGGTGGCGAACAAACAGCCTGGAACGAAGTCGAATGGAATGACGGGGAAATAGTCTTTACGGCTGCACCGGTCAACGAAGCACAACTCATCCAGCGCTCAGTATCGGCAGCAGCGACACGCAACTGCGACTCCGGCCGACACTGCGCTTTCAGCGGAACTGGCTACAGTGGCGAGCGCCTCGCATTCAGTTCCTGCTCCAGCAACCAGAGCCTTGGCGTCCTGTCCGCCGTGCGGTCCATCGCGAACAACCGGTCAGGAAAGAGAATCAAGGTCTACAAAAAATCCACACTCCTCACGACGGTCGGCGCAAATTCCGGTTCAAACGTCTCCCTGGGAGCAACATCGCTCACCTGCTCCTGACGATGCTCGGGCATCGCCGTCGGTCTCTGGTCACGAGCCGTGCGCACGACCGCACGGCTGGTGACCGAGGCGGGGCGCAAGAGAACGCCGTCCGGGATCAGCAAGATCGAAAACGCCGACCGCCGGGCGGACGTGGACGACCTCACCGCACTCGCGTACACATATCTCAGCACATGGCACGAGAAAGACCCCTGACCTTGAGAACTAAATCCCAGGTCAGGGGTCATTTCATTCGCGTGCGCGAGGGGGGACTTGAACCCCCACGCCCTAATACGGGCACTAGCACCTCAAGCTAGCGCGTCTGCCATTTCCGCCACCCGCGCGAGTTGTTTCCCACGGCTCCTTCATCAGGCGCCGAGGTAAGACATTAGCACGAATTCGCGGTCGATTCTGCATCGGCGGCAACGCACAGCGGGTCTCGGCGTCTGCGCGATAACGTTGTCGCATGACCGATCACACGAGTCCCGCTGATCACACCGAGAATCCACTCGAAGAGACGGCTGTCATCGCGCGAGACCTGATCAGGTTCGACACAACCAATTACGGTGAGGGAAGATCGAAGGGCGAGACCGAGGCAGCGCAGTACGTCGAGGCGCGCCTGCAGCGGCTCGGCCTTCGGCCGACGATGTACGAGTCAGAGCCCGGGCGAACGAGTGTCGTCGCACGGGTGAAAGGCTCGGATCCATCGAAAGGCGCACTCGTGGTTCACGGCCATCTGGATGTGGTGCCTGCGGACCCCGCCAACTGGAGCGTGGACCCGTTCGGCGGCGTCATCAAGGACGGATTGCTCTGGGGGAGGGGCGCCGTCGACATGAAGAACATGGACGCGATGATCCTCACCGCCCTCGGCGACGTGCTCGACAGCGGCGAGCCGCAGCGTGACCTCATCGTCGCGTTCTTCGCCGACGAAGAGAACGGCGGCGTCTACGGCTCCCATCACATGGTCGACCATCACCCCGAGGTGTTCGCCGGGGCGACGGAGGCGATCAGCGAGGTGGGCGGCTACTCGATCACCCTGGCCGGACAACGCGCGTACCTGCTGCAGACCGCCGAGAAGGCACTCGTCTGGGTTCGTCTTCGCGCCAGGGGCACAGCGGCGCACGGATCCCGTGTGATCCACGACAACGCCGTCACCAAACTGGCCACAGCCATCTCTCGCATCGGCTCGAAGGAATGGCCCGTCAGGCTCACCGGAACCACAACGGCGCTCCTGTCCGAGCTCGCGAGAATCCTCGGCGTCGACCCGCAGTCCACGGGGCCTGACGAGATCGTGCTCGCCACGGGCACGGCCGCCGGCTTCATTCAGGCAAGCCTTCGGACGACGTCGAACCCGACACTGCTGCAGGCGGGCTACAAACACAACGTCATCCCCGACGAGGCCACAGCCCTCGTCGACATCCGGCCGTTCCCTGGCGAGGAAGACGAGGTGCTCACCGCGATCGCCGAACTCGTCGGCCCAGACATCGAGATCGAGATCGTGCAACGCGACCTCGGTCTCGAGAACCCGTTCTCCGGCCCGCTGGTCGAGGCCGCCATCGACACGCTGACGAGGCACGACCCCCAGGCCGTTGTGCTTCCGTACATGCTGTCGGGCGGCACAGACAACAAGGCGCTGTCACTCCTCGGAATCACCGGCTACGGGTTCGCACCGCTGCAGCTGCCGGAATCCCTTGACTTTCCCGCGATGTTCCACGGTGTTGACGAACGCGTCCCGCTCGACGCATTAGTCTTTGGCAGGCGGGTTCTCGCAGACCTGCTCGCGAACTACTGAAACCGCCCCGGTCGACGACCGGACGATCGGAGGCCCAACACCGTGGACTTTCTGAGTGCGATCATCCTCGGCTTCGTGCAGGGGCTGACGGAATTCCTGCCCGTCTCATCGAGCGCGCACCTGCGCATCGTCGGTGAGTTCCTCGGCACAGGAGAAGACCCGGGCGCCAGGTTCACGGCGATCACGCAGATCGGCACAGAACTCGCCGTCATCATCTTCTTCTGGCGGGACATCGTCCGCATCATCGGCGCGTGGTTCAAGGCGCTCTTCGGAAAGATCCCTCGCAACGACCCTGATGCGCGGATGGGCTGGCTCATCATCATCGGCTCGATCCCGATCGTTGTGCTCGGTCTGCTGTTCCAGGATCAGATCGAGACGACGTTCCGCTCGCTGTGGTTCACAGCGGCGATGCTCGTCGGCTTCGGCATCCTTCTCGGGATCGCGGACTGGGTGGGCCGAAAGAACCTGCGCCTCAAGAACACGACCTACGCGCACGGCGTCATCTACGGTCTGGCGCAGGCGCTCGCGCTCATCCCGGGCGTGTCGCGTTCGGGCGGAACGATCACGGCCGGGCTGTTCCTCGGCTACGAGCGGCGCGCCGCGGCCAGGTACGCGTTCCTCCTCGCGATTCCCGCGGTCCTGGGAAGCGGCTTCTACCAGCTGGCGAAGTCGATCGCATCACCCTGCCTGCCAGGAGACACCGGATGCCTGCCAGAGGTCTACGGCCCGGTCGAGACCCTGATCGCCACTGTCGTCGCGTTCCTCGTCGCGCTCGTCGTGATCGCCTTCTTCATGAGCTACATCTCCAAGCGCAGCTTCCTCCCGTTCGTGATCTACCGGATCGTCGTGGGCATCGTGCTCTTCATCCTGCTCGGAGCCGGTGTCATTCCGGCGATGTGATCGCCACGGATGCGCGATGGCAAGAAGCCCTCTGCACCGTCGATAGGCTGAAGCGGTGAGATCCTGGCCCCGACCGACAGTCCCGACCCTCCTGGGCGAATCGCCCATTCCATACCTGCACGACACGTCGGTCGGTCGACTGGTCAAGGCGGACCCGGGGAACATCGCGCGTCTCTACGTCTGCGGCATCACGCCATACGACGCAACGCACATCGGCCACGCGGCGACATATATCGCTTTCGACACACTGCAACGGGTCTGGCTCGACGCGGGGCTGGAGGTCCACTACGCGCAGAACATCACAGACATCGACGACCCTCTTCTCGAGCGTGCGGCCACCACGGGCGTCGACTGGCATGACCTCGCAGAAGAGCAGATCGAGCTCTTCAGGCATGACATGTCCGCTCTCTCGGTTCTTCCGCCAGACGACTACGTAGCTGTCACCGAGGTCATCGACGAGATCTCGGATGCCGTCGGCCGCCTGCTCGAACAGGGTGTGGCTTACGCGGTTCCCACGGAGGACAGCGAGAGCGACGACATCTATTTCGATGTTCGTCGCGCGTCGGACCACACCCCTTGGCACCTGGGCGAGATCAGCAATCTCGACGAGGCGACCATGCGAACGCTCTTCGCCGAACGCGGGGGAGACCCCGATCGTCCGGGCAAACGCGATCCGCTCGACCCCCTGCTCTGGCGCGCTGCGAGGCCTGGCGAACCACGCTGGCCAAGCGCTCTCGGGCCGGGGCGGCCTGGCTGGCACATCGAATGCTCGGTGATCGCGCTTCGTGAACTCGGCACGGACTTCACGGTGCAGGGCGGAGCCTCTGACCTGATCTTTCCGCATCACGAGCTGAGCGCGGCACACGCCGCGCGTCTCTCGGGTCAGCCGCTGGCTCTCGTCTACAGCCACGCGGGGCTCGTCGCGTACGAGGGCGAGAAGATGTCGAAGTCGCTCGGCAACCTCGTTCTCGTGTCAGAACTGCGCCGGCAGGGTGTCGACCCCGGGGCGATACGGCTTTCCATCCTGGCGCACCACTACCGCTCGGACTGGGAATGGACGGACTCCGTTCTCGCCGATGGCACAGACCGCCTCGCCCGATGGCGCTCGATCCGGTCAGGCGATGTCTCTGCGGAGCCGATCCGCGCCACGGGTGTGCTCGCGGGCATCCGCGCGGCACTCTGCGACGACCTCGACACCCCCCGAGCGCTGGCACTCGTCGACGAGGCCGTTCACGGCGGGGTGGACGACGTGGCGCTCCTGGCCCGCGTGGTGCACGCCCTGCTCGGGATCGAGCTGTAGCTCCTCCGATGGTCGAGCCTCGGGATCCCGGGTGGTTGAGCAGGCCCGACCGAGCGAAGCGACGCCGGACCGTGTCGAAACCTCCGCCTCTTTCGGTGGTCGAGCAGGCCGCGAGGAACGAGCGACCGTGTCGAGGCCTCTCGTGAGCCGAGAACAACGCGGGTTTTCTCGGCCAACGCAGGGTCTCGACAAGCTCGACCACCGAGGGAGTGCGGGATCCCGGGTGGGCTCAGCCCATCTTCGGCGGGTCCGGGCGATCGCCCCTGCCATCGTTCGATCGCCTGAGATAACGCTCGAACTCCTTCGCGATCGCCTCGCCGCTCGCCTCTGGAGACTCGACCGTGTCCCTCGCGCGCTCGAGCTGCTGGATGTAGGCGGCCATCTCGTCGTCTTCGGCGGCGAGAGCGTCGATTCCCGCTTCCCACTCCGCAGCCTGCTCGACGAGGTCTCCACGCGGAATGACGACGTCGATGATCTCTTCGAGCTTGTCGATGAGGGCGAGCACCGCCTTCGGAGAGGGCGCGTTGTGCACATAGTGGGGCACTGAAGCCCAGATCGAGAGAGTGGGGATCCCGACGTCTTCCGCAGCCTCCGAGATCACGCTGAGGATTCCGACGGGGCCTTCGTAATTGCTCCGCTCGACCTCGAGGTGAGACCTGACCTCGGGGTTCTCGCTCGTGACGAAGACCGAGATGGGTCTCGTGTGCGGGACATCCGCGAGCATGGCTCCCAGAAAGACGACGGCAGACACATCAACGGCGAGTGCCGCGTCGATCACGTCTGCCGTGAAGGCCTTCCATCCGCGGGACGGTTCCACCCCGAGCAGCAGGTAGATGTTGCCGCCGTTGTCTCCGCTCACCGTGAGCTGTGCGTCGTCGGCGAGCTGCTCGGGCACAAGCGCGGGCACAAGGGGACCGTAGAAGGCAGCGCCCGGCCAGCTCAGGCGCCGACGACCGGTGTCGTCAGCCGATACGACGGGCCGTGTGAACTGGTAGTCGTAGAAGAGCTCGGGATCGAACTCCAGGAGCGGCGCGAGCTCAAGATTGTCTTTGAGCACACGCACTGCCCCCGTCGCGGACTCTCCGGCATCGTTCCAGCCTTCGAATGCCACCACCAGCAGTCGTCCATTCAGCACGCGTTATCCGTTCTCCTTCTCACCGGCAGCCGAACCGCCGCACCTCGACGGCGCTGCCGTCGCACCTCAAGGATAGGCGCATCCCCAACGGGTAGCATGGTGCCCCGTGACTATTCCGCTGCCCGCCGCCGTCCTCTGGGACATGGACGGCACCCTCGTCGACACCGAACCGTACTGGATACAGGCCGAAACCGACCTCGTCGAGTCGTTCGGGCATACCTGGACCTATGAGAACGCGCTCCTTCTCGTGGGCTCGGGCCTGTGGCAGTCTGCCGCCGTCCTTCAGTCGCACGGCGTCGATATGGAGGCGGACGCCATCGTCGCCCGTCTCACCCATGCGGTCACAGACCGTCTCAGCCGCGACGGCGTTCCGTTCCGCCCCGGCGCCCAGGAGCTGCTGCGATCCCTTCACGATCGAGGTGTTCCCCAGGCACTCGTCACCATGTCGGTGAGGTCGATGGCCGAGCTGGTGGTCACGCAGATACCGTTCGACGCCTTCGGTGTTCTCGTCACCGGCGACGAAGTCGCACAGCCGAAACCGCATCCGGAGCCGTATCTCACTGCCGCGGAGAAGCTGGGCGTCGACGTCACCCGTTGCGTCGCACTCGAAGACTCCCGCTCGGGGATCGCCTCCGCCATCGCGGCGGGAACGATTCCGATCGCTATTCCACACGCCGTCAACGTCGGGCCAGGCCAGACGCACACCCTCTGGGAGACACTCGCCGGTCGCACCGTCGAAGACCTCTCCGCCCTGGTCGACGCACGACTCACAGGAGAGCAGCTCGTATGAATCAACCACCCGCAAACGAGCTCCCGCAGAGTTCCGGTCCCTTCCGCGTCGGCGATCGTGTGCAACTCACGGGGCCGAAGGGCAAGCGCAACACGATCACCCTGGAACCGGGCAAGCAGTTCCACACGCACAGGGGGGCCATCGACCACAACAGCATCATCGGACTGCCGGACGGCTCTGTCGTCGCCAACACAGTGGGTGTCGAATATCTCGCGCTCAGGCCGCTCCTCGTCGATTTCGTGATGTCCATGCCGCGCGGCGCGGCGATCATCTATCCGAAGGATGCCGCGCAGATCGTCACCCAGGCCGACATCTTCCCCGGGGCGACGGTCGTCGAGGCCGGTGTGGGCTCCGGCGCCCTGTCGCTGTGGCTGTTGCGCGCGATCGGACCGACGGGGCGCCTCGCATCGTTCGAGCGGCGCGACGAGTTCGCCGATGTCGCCCGTTCGAACATCGCGACCTTCTTCGGATACGACCCGCAGAACTGGACGGTGACCGTCGGTGACCTGAGCGCGGAACTCGGCGCCGAGGTCGCCCCCGGCGAAGCCGACCGGATCCTGCTCGACATGCTCGCACCGTGGGAGTGCCTCGACGAATGCTCAACGGCGCTGAAGCCGGGCGGAGTGCTGCTGTGTTATGTGGCGACCGTCACACAGTTGTCACGGGTTGCAGAGGCGATCAGGGCCTCCGCCCTGTTCACGAATCCCGTCTCGACCGAAACGATGATGCGCGGCTGGCACGTCGAGGGGCTCGCGGTGCGACCGGAACACCGGATGATCGGGCACACGGGGTTTCTGATCACGGCCCGCCGGCTCGCACCCGGCACTGTTCTGCCTGAACTCAAACGGCGTCCGAGCAAGTCCGACTTCAGCGAGGCCGACGTCGAGGCGTGGACGCCGGGTGCGCTGGGAGAGCGCGTACCGAGCGAGAAGAGCATGCGCAAGCGTGTCAGGACCGCCTCGTCCTCTGCCGACCTCTCGAGGCGGAGGGCGCTCGGCGCCGAGACGCCGACCCCGTCTGATCCGGCGTCGGACGACCAGGTTTCCCACTAAACTCTCACACGGCGAAGATCTCGCCCCGTTCGAATTGAGGTACTGTGCGCAGGGTTTCCGCATTGATCGTGTCAGCCGGGCTGCTCGTCACCGCTCTCACAGCGTGCTCGGCGAGCAACGGAAGCGAGTGCACACCCTCCGGTGAGGCATCCGAGCTCATCGACGTGGCCGGCGAGTTCGGACGTGCGCCGACGGTCTCGTTCCCGACGCCGATCAAAACGGACACAACGCAGTCCTCGGTCATCGTCGAGGGTGATGGACCCGCCATCACGGGCGACCAGGTCCTCAATATGAGCTGGGTGATGTACAACGGCTCCACCGGCGATGTGCTGCAGGGCACGGCATACGCGGAACCGGCGCTGTATCTCACCTCCCAGCTGCTCGACGGCATGCGGAAAGGCCTGATGTGCCACACAGAAGGCTCGCGCGTCGCGGTCGCCATCTCACCTGCTGACGCGTTCGGGGAGGATGCCGGGTCGCCGCAGATCGGCGTCGAGGCTGACGACACCCTCGTGCTGGTCGCAGACATCGACGAGGTGCTTCCCGCGAAGGCGGATGGCGCCGACCGCCCCGTCGTCGAATCCGGATTCCCCTCCGTCGTGACGGCAGCCGATGGAACACCCGGACTCACGATCCCGGATTCCGACCCGCCCACGGAGCTCAAAGTGGCGACGCTCAAGCAGGGCGACGGAGCGACTGTCGAGTCCGGCGACCAGATGGTCGTGCAGTACACCGGCGTGCTCTGGAACGAGCAGACCGTGTTCGACTCCACGTGGGAGAACGGGGCGCCTGCTGTGTTCTCGACCGACCAGATCGTGCCGGGGCTGTCGGAAGCGCTCGTCGGAAAGCAGGTCGGTTCGCAGGTTCTCGCCGTCATTCCGCCGAGCCTCGGCTATGGAGACGCGGCGAACGGCGCCGTCCCGTCCAACTCGACGCTGATCTTCGTCGTCGACATCCTCGGCATCGTCGGCTGACGGGGGAGAGGCCCTGCGGCAACCGTCCCCAACTAAGATGTCTACGTGCTGCAAAACGACGCCGGGGTTCCCGTAGAGGAACGTCTGTTCTCGCTGGTGCTCGCTCTGCTCGCAACCGAGCAGGGGCTGGCGAAGGCCGAGATCCTGTCGACTGTGCAAGGTTACCGTCAGAGATACCGGCCAGGCGGCGACAATGCCAGCCTCGAACGTCAGTTCGAGCGAGACAAAGACGACATCAGGGAACTCGGGATCCCGCTCGAGACCGTTGAGCAGCCCGGCGAACCCGGCAACAATCACACACTGCGCTATCGCATCCCGAAGGGCGAGTACGATCTTCCCCGCGAGCTCACGTTCACACCCGAAGAGATCGCTATGCTCTCGCTCGCTGCGACGGTGTGGCGGCAGGGCTCGATGTCCCGAGAGTCGCACCGCGCTCTGATGAAGTTGCGGTCCCTCGGTGTCGAACCCGATGCGTCCGTCATCGGGTATGCACCGCGTGTTCGCACCAGGGATGCCGCGTTCGAGCCGCTCAAGAACGCCCTCGATCGCCGTCAGGTGGTCACCTTCACCTATCTCCGGGCGGGAGGCACGACCCCGCGCCTGCGCACAGTGCGACCGCTCGCCCTGGTGCAGCACCAGGGCAGGTGGCTTTTGTACGGTCATGATGAGAACGTCGACGCGGCACGCACCTTCCTGCTGTCACGGGTCGTCGGCGGCGTCCACGTGACCGGCCGCACCTTCGAGGTCCAGGAATCCGGCTCGGCAGAGCGGGCGCTCCGCGAGCTCGACGCCCTCTGGCACGCGCAGCAGGCAGTGGTGTACGCCGACGCGGGCAGCGAAGCAGAGTCGCGGCTCGCGAAGCGAGCGTCCTCGATCGCGGAAGACGGCGCGCTGCACATCCATTACACGGACGGCGCCCTCTTCGCCGATGAGCTTGCCGGGTTCGGCCCCGAGGTGTACGTCCAGGCCCCGGACGACCTGCGCGACGCGGTCGTCGCGCGTCACGCGCTCACCGTCGACGCCCACCCGGTTCACGAGCAACGCACCACGACGACCGGAGCTGACGATGGCAGACGATGATCAGTTGAAGGGCAGCGACAAACTCGCCCTGCTGCTGTCCCTCGTGCCCTATCTGATGGAGCATGAACAGGTCACCGTGTCGGATGCCGCAGCGCACTTCGGTCTCGACCCGCAGCTGATCAGGGACGCCGTGCGCCTGATCGCGGTCTCGGGCGTTCCTGGCGAGACGGATGCGTACCAGCCGGACGATCTCTTCGACATCGACTGGGATCTTTTTCTCGAACACGATGAGATCGTGCTCACCAACCTGGTGGTGATCGACGATTCTCCCCGATTCTCGTCGCGCGAGGCCGCGGCGCTCATCGCCGGACTGCAGTACCTCTCCGCGCTTCCGGAGCAGGCGAACGGGCAGGTCGTCGGATCGCTGCTCTCGAAACTCGCGATCGGTGCGTCGTCGAGGCCGAGCGAAGTGGCTGTCGGGATACGGGCCTCGCACACGGATCTCTCGACGATCCGTGAAGCGGTCGCCGCCGCACACCAGGTTGAATTCGACTACGTGAGCGCCAGGGACGAGCGCGAGCACCGTACCGTCGATCCACTGCGCATCGAGTCGCTCGACGATGACTGGTACCTGCGCGGCTGGTGTCACACGCGCGGAGCCGTCAGGACGTTCCGCCTCGACCGGATGACGGCCGTCAGAAAAACCGACAGGCCGATCAGCGACCACGCGCACGAGGTGATGCTGCCCGAAACGCTCTTCGAACCCTCTGACAGCCATCTTCGCGTCGAGGTGGAGCTCGACGAGGCGTCGCTTCCGCTGATCGCCGAGTACGTCACCCGGACCTCGCGGCCGTCGAAAGGCTCGGGCCGGGTGAGGGCGACGCTCAGCGTCGCCCACCACCATGGTCTCAAGAGGCTGGTCGCAGGGCTGCCCGGGATCATCACGGTGGTCTCGCCGGACTCGGCGATCGAGGTGGTCTCGGACTGGGCGCACACCGCGCTCGACAGGTATGGCGTCGGGGGACCCCGCTCAGAAGAGGGCCCGTAGCCAAACGCTGTAAGCTGTCTCTGAGCAACGTATTAGGGACACATCATGGGAATGTTCGGCAACACCTTCGGCGGGTGGCACCTGCTCGTCATCCTTTTTCTGGTCCTTCTGCTCTTCGGCGCACCGAAACTGCCGGCGCTTGCCAAGAGCGTCGCGCAGTCGATGAAGATCTTCCGCAGCGAGGTCAAGACAGATAAAACGACCGACGCCGCCGAGGTCGATCCGTCTGTGCCGCAGAACGCCACGGATCACGAGGCGAACGCTCACCTACGTGACGAGGCGAAGCCGTCGGCACCCGGCACCGACAACTCGGCGAAACCGTAGGCTCTATGGCCACCGGATCAACGCGGCCGGTGCGCGACCGTGAGGGACGCATGTCTCTCAAAGAGCACCTGCTCGAACTCCGAAAGCGCCTGTACTTCAGTGCCATCGGCATCGTCGTCGGTGTGGTGATCGGTTTCCTCTTCGCCGAACAGGTGACGATCGCCATCTCTGGACCGATCCATGAGATCGCCCTCAGCCACAATGCGCAGCTCAACGTCGACACGGTGACCGGCGGGTTCGACCTGCGCATGAAGATCGCCCTCACCCTCGGGCTTGTCGTCTCTGCGCCCGTGTGGCTCTATCAGATCTGGGCGTTTCTCGTGCCGGGGCTCACACGCAAGGAAAAGCTGTACGCCCTCGGGTTCTTCGGCTCGGCGATCCCGTTGTTCTTCGCTGGATGTGTTGCGGGCTGGTACGTGTTTCCGCACATCGTGGAGCTGATGGCGGGCTTCACGCCGCCGGGGGCGGCCAACTTCTATCAGGCGGGCTACTACTACGACTTCGTGCTCAAACTCGTGCTCGCCGTGGGAATCGCGTTCGTGCTCCCGGTCTTCGTTGTCCTGCTCAACTTCGTCGGTGTGCTGAGCGCACAGTCCATCATCAGATCGTGGCGTGTCGCCGTGCTGGTGATCGCGCTCTTCTGCGCCACGGCGACCCCCGCGGCCGATGTCATCTCGATGTTCCTTCTCGCGATCCCGATGGTCGCCCTGTATTTCGGGGCATACGGCATCGCCTGGCTTCACGACCGGCGCGCGCGCAGGCGTCACATCGCAGATGATGCAGAATGGGCCGTGTGAGCCTCTCTCCAGCCGAACGCTACGCGGCTTCGCGCAAGCGAAGCCCCCTCGTCGACGCCTTCCGCGAACGACTCGCGTTCGATCTCGACGAGTTCCAGGTCGAGGCGTGCGGCAGTCTCGAGAACGGACGGAGTGTGCTCGTCGCCGCTCCGACGGGGGCGGGCAAGACGATAGTCGCCGAGTTCGCCATCTATATGGCCATGCAGCAGGCCAGGAGCAAAGTGTTCTACACAGCGCCGATGAAGGCGCTGAGCAATCAGAAGTTCAACGAGCTCGTCGAGGAGTACGGCGAAGAGAACGTCGGACTTCTCACGGGCGACACCAACGTCAATTCGTCTGCTCGGGTTGTCGTGATGACCACAGAGGTCCTCCGCAACATGCTGTACGCGGATTCGGATCTGCTCACGGACCTCAGCTATGTGGTGATGGACGAGGTCCACTACCTCGCAGACCGGTTCAGGGGAGCGGTCTGGGAAGAGGTGATCATCCACCTGCCGCCAGAGGTGAGACTCGTCTCGCTCAGCGCCACCGTGTCGAACGCCGAAGAATTCGGCGACTGGCTGCAGACCGTCCGCGGTGACACAGACGTGATCGTCTCTGAGGAACGCCCCGTGCCTCTCGACCAGCACGTGCTCGTGCGCAGCAAACTCGTTGATCTCTTCGCGGCTCCCAGCCTGGCGGACACCCACCAGGTGAACCCCGAACTCGTGCGGCTCGCCCAGTTCGGCGGACGACCGCCGTCCTCGAAGAAATACAGCGACGTCAGCCGCTACAACCAGCGACGCGCACCCCACAGGCAGGAGCGCGCCGACCGTGCGGAGATCATTCGTCTTCTCGACGAGCACCACCTGCTGCCGGCCATCTTCTTCATCTTCAGCAGGGTCGGATGCGACCAGGCCGTCCGCCAGGTGCTCAGGGCCGGCATTCGCCTCACCGAGACCCACGAACGCGAAGAGATCAGGCAGATCGTCGAGGCCAGGTGCCGCACGATCCTCGATGAGGACCTCGCCGTGCTCGGATACTGGGAATGGCTCGACGGGCTCGAACGGGGTGTCGCCGCACACCACGCGGGGATGCTTCCCGCGTTCAAAGAGGTCGTCGAGGAGCTCTTTCAGCGCAAACTCGTGAAAGTCGTTTTCGCCACCGAGACCCTCGCGCTCGGAATCAACATGCCTGCCCGGACCGTTGTGCTCGAGAAACTGGAGAAGTTCAACGGCGAGGCACGTGTGCCCATCACACCGGGCGAGTACACCCAGTTGACGGGCAGAGCAGGACGCCGCGGAATCGACGTCGAGGGCCACGCGGTCATCCAGTGGCAAGACGGCCTGCATCCCCAATCCGTCGCATCCCTCGCCTCACGCCGTAGCTACCCGCTCAACTCGAGCTTCAAGCCCACATACAACATGGCGATCAACCTCATCGACCAGTTCGGTCGCGATCGCACCCGCGAGATCCTCGAGTCGTCATTCGCACAGTTCCAGGCCGACCGTGCTGTGGTCGGGCTCGCACAGAAGGTGCGCGAACAGGAGCGCAGCCTCGAGAAGTACGCTGAAGCGATGTCGTGCCACCTCGGCGACTTCACCGAGTACTCGTCGATCAGGCGCGAACTCACCGACCTGGAGCGCAAGAACGAGACCGGTGCAGGGTCACGCGCACAGCGCGACCGTCGGCAACGTCAGCTCACGGGTCTGCGCAAACGGCTGAGGGCGCACCCGTGCCACGGCTGCCCGGACCGCGAGCATCACGCACGCTGGGCGGAACGCTGGTGGCGGCTCAAACGCCAGACCGACCAGCTCACCCGGCAGATCTCAAGCCGAACCGGCGCCGTCGCGAAAGTCTTCGACCGAGTCACCGATGTGCTGCTCGAATATGAGTACCTCATCAGAGACGAGTCCGGAACCGTTCTCGTGGCCCCGACAGGGCGCGCGCTCAAGCGCATCTACGGCGAGCGCGACCTGCTGGTCGCCGAAGCCCTCCGACGCGGCCTGTGGAACGATCTCGATCCCGCCGGGCTCGCGGCGATCGCGAGCTGCATCGTCTTCGAACCGCGTCGAGACGAAGGCGACCTTCCAGAACACCTGCTCCCGCGCGGATCATTCCGCACTGCACTGTCGAACACGCTCGACCTCTGGGCGAAGCTCGACGAGACCGAACGCGATCACAGGCTGTCCGGCAGCGATCCGCCGTCAACCGGTTTGAGCCTCGCCATGCACCAGTGGGCACGCGGAGGAGCTCTCGATGCCGTGCTCACCGAGGCCGACATGGCGGCGGGCGACTTCGTGCGCTGGACCAAGCAGACCATCGATCTGCTCGACCAGATGTCGATCGTGGCCGAGGGCGGAGTCGGACGAAACGCCAGAAAGGCGCTCGACGCGGTGAGACGCGGCATCGTCGCGTACAGCTCGGTGTAAGCCTGAGGGACCGCCCGCAATCTAGGCTGGGGGAGTGAGACAGCCCGAGACGCCCGTGATGCCTTTCTGGGCCGCGCTCCTCGTCGCCGCGTTCTCTGGCATCGTGCTCGATTCGGGATTCCCCGACCGGGACCTGTGGCCTCTGACGTTCGTCGGCATCGGCCTCGTGCTGATCACTCTGATCGGACGACACCTCGGCGGAGCGCTCGTCGTCGGATTCGTCGCGGGGATTTCGTTCTATCTCGTTCACGTCTCATGGACGGCGCTTTATCTCGGGCCCGTGCCGTGGGTTGCGCTCTCTGCGCTCGAATCGTTGTTCTTCGCCGGGGGAGCGGCGCTCATCGCCCTCGCGTACAGATGGGTTCCCAGGGTGTGGACCGGGCGCTGGGCGCGCATAGGCCTCGTTCCGGTCGTCGTCGCAGCCCTCTGGACGGCGCGTGAGACGGTCGCGGGCACCTGGCCATACGGAGGCTTCGCCTGGGGCAGGATGTCGCTGAGCCAGTCAGAGAGCCCGTTCGCCTCGCTCGCAGCGTGGGTCGGGCTGAGCGGCCTCAGCTTCATCATGGTCGCACTCGTCGCTCTGATCGTGCAGTGCATCCGTGAGCCGATGGCGTTCTCGGCGCTGCGGGCTTCCCTGCGCCTCACCATCCCGATCGCCGCCGTGGCCGCCGTGCTCGCGGTGCCCGCCTGGCCGACCGCCGTCACGGGACACACCACCATCGCCGGAGTGCAGGGAAACGGCAAGGCCGGGTACTTCGACGAACGCGAGCCGGGAGACATTCTCAACGCGCAGGCCTCTGCCACCATGCCGCTGATCGGACAGGGCGTCGACCTCATCGTCTGGCCCGAGGGCGGCAGCGACCTGAACCCGCTCGAGTATCGAGAGGCGGCGCGCGTGATCGACTATCTCAGTCTGCAGACGGGCGCGCCGATCGTGTTCGGCACCATCACGGAGCGCGACGGTCAGATCTTCAACAGCTCGCTGCTGTGGGATGTCGGGCGGGGTGCGCTGGACGCCTATGACAAACGTCGACCGATCCCCTTCGGGGAATACGTACCGAATCGGAGCTTCTGGGAACCGCTCGCACCCGATCTGATCGGGCTGATCCAGCGCGAGTACACCCCCGGCACAACCGATCCCGTCTTCACCCTCAACGGATTCACCGCCGGCGTCTCGATCTGCTTCGACATCGTCGATGACGCACTGCTTCGCGAGACGGTCAATGCGGGGGCGCAGGTGATCCTCGCCCAGACCAATAATGCGGACTTCGGAACAACCGATGAGAACCAGCAGCAGCTTGCGATCGCTCGACTGCGCGCGATCGAGGCCGGCCGGAGTATCGTCAACATCTCGACGGTCGGCACCAGCCAGATCATCGGACCGGACGGCGGGACGATCACGCAGATTCCCGCGTATGAGCCCGGCCGGATGGTCGCAGACGTTCCGTTGTCAGACGGGATCACCCCGGCAGTCGCCGTGGGCGGGCCGCTCGAGCTGTTCCTCTGCCTGTTCGGCCTCGGCTCTCTCGTCACCGCCGGGGTGCTCCTGCCGCGTGTCTCGCGCCGCACAAGGAACGCCGTGCGCGTTGCGGCGCACGGCGTACTGTAATAACGGAGTCAGGCGCTCTTCTGCTGCCCTCGACGTGCCCGCAGGTAGTCGAGGCGCTCCTGAAGAAGGTCCTCGAGCTCGGCACGGGTCCGACGCTCGAGGAGCATGTCCCAGTGCGTGCGAGCCTGTTTCTCGTCAGAGCGGTCGAGCACGATCGGTTCAGACCCGACCATAAGCACAGCCTCGTGACTGCAGTGACGACATTCCCAGGTGTCCGGTGCCTCCGCATCGGCCGCGAACATCAGCGCGGTCTCTTGGTTGCAGTTCGGGCACAGGTAGGTGTACCTGGTTCGTTCCGAAAAAACGACGCCCTCTTCGCTCTGTAGGCTCTGGGCTCCGATGCGCATTCCGCGCAGGCTGCGATCTGCCATTGTGTGGTCCTCTCTCGCTTGCTTCCTCAGTTATAGACCCCCAAGCTGGGCAAGACCTTCCCGTGCGCGCAACACTCGCAGCCAACTATCAGTCGAAGCGCGTGGGCGCACGCGAACGGCGGGGATCAGCCAGTCTGTCGATACCGGATCACACACGCGAATCAGCGTTCGGCGAGCACCTCGGCTGCGAGGTCGCACCGATCGGTCACGAGCCCATCGACACCCGTGTCGAGCAGACGATGCATATCTGCCCGGTCGTTCACCGTCCACACGTGCACCTCGACACCGGTCCGGTGAATGGCACGAACGAACCGCGGCGTCACGATGCGGATTCCGCGGTGGCGCTCCGGAACCTGAACCGCGTGCACACCATCGAGCACCCTGCTCAGAAGCCGGCGCTGCCCTGACCGGGCGGCGATAAGCGCTCTGGTCACCATCGCGGCGGAGGCGGCGGTCGCCACCTCGGCGGTGCTCGAGGCCGCGAGTGCGCTGAGCGCCCGCCGCCTTCTCGTCTCGTCGAACGATGTCACGAGCACACGATCATGCGCTCCGCATCCGTTGATGGCGCGCGCGACCGCGTCGGGCGCATCGTCCGCCTTCACGTCGATGTTGAAACGGGCCTCTGGCAGTCGCTCGAGCGCCTCTGCCAGCGTCGGCACGTCACCGCCATCCGGTTCCAGGTCGCGCAGCCGGGCGAGAGTCAGATCCGCCACGGTGTGCGGTTCGCCGCGAACGACCACCTGCGGGTCATGGACGAGGACTGCGACACCATCGGCGGTCGCGTGGGCATCCGTCTCGACATACGCAGCGCCGGCGTCAACGGCAGCGGTGAACGCGGCGATGGTGTTCTCACCGGCCGAGAGCGCCAGCCCTCTGTGTGCAAGAACCCTCGGTCGTTCCGGCGCGAAGTAGGCGAGGGTGTTCACAAGCAGTGACTACTCGGATGTCGGCGGTGCGACTGGCCCCTGCACTCCCGAATGCCGTGCGTTCTGGTCTGCGCCACCCGACGATGTGGTGTCAGGCGCCCCGGCGGGCGCTCCCTGGCGCGACACAAAAGCCTGGCCGATGCCTTTGAGCGCCTCTGTCAGCTCTGACGGGATGATCCAGAGTTTGTTGGACTCTCCCTCAGCCAGCTTGGGCAGGGTCTGCAGGTACTGGTAGGCGAGCAGATCTGCGGATGGCCCGCCCTCGTGGATCGATCGGAACACCGTCATGATCGCCTCGGCTTCACCCTGAGCACGAAGGACCGCGGCCTTGGCGTCACCCTCCGCCTCGAGGATCGCTGCCTGCCTCGCGCCCTCTGCGGTGAGGATCGCCGACTGCTTTGTGCCCTCTGCGGTGAGGATGAGCGCGCGCCGGTCACGTTCGGCACGCATCTGCTTCTCCATCGAGTCCTGGATCGAGAGAGGGGGATCGATCGCTTTGAGCTCGACCCTGCCCACGCGGATTCCCCATTTTCCGGTCGCTTCGTCGAGCACAACGCGGAGCTGGCCGTTGATGTTGTCGCGACTGGTGAGGGCCTCTTCGAGGTTGAGCCCGCCGACCACGTTGCGAAGAGTGGTTGTGGTGAGCTGTTCGACGGCTCCGAGATAGTTGGCGATCTCATAGGTCGCGGCCCTGGCGTCGGTGACCTGGAAATACACAACAGTGTCGATGGACACCACGAGGTTGTCCTCGGTGATCACCGGCTGCGGCGGAAACGAGACCACCTGCTCTCGCATGTCGATGAGCGGCCTGACCTTGTCGATGAACGGAACGAGGATGTTCAGTCCGGGGTTGAGCGTCTTGTGATAGCGACCGAGCCGTTCGACGACACCGGCGCTCGCCTGCGGGATGATCCGGATGGAGCGGAAGAGCACCACGAGCACAAAGATGACGATGAGGCCGACGACGATCCACCAGATCACCGTGCCGAGCATCTCCTGAGAGTCATTCATTGACGTTCCTTCCCTGTGGGACCACCACGGCTGTCGCCCCGTCGATGGATGTGACCTCGATCACCGTTCCCGGTTCGAGAGTGGTGACGTCTGAGTCGCTCGGGACGCGGGACGTCCAGGTCTCGCCGTTGCTGAGCCTGACCTGCCCTCCGTGCGCGCTGACGGTCTGCACAACGCGGCCCGTCTGACCGATAAGCGCGGCGACGTTGCTCTTGCTCGGGTCTTCGCCCTTTCGGAGCGCTCGGAGAAGTGGCGGACGCACGAGCAACAGCAGCAGCACAGACGCCGCGGCCGCGATCAGCAGCTGCCCCCACCACGGCACCCCGATGAAGCCGGAGAGAAGACCGATCAGGCTGCCTGACGCCAGCATCAGAAATGTGAACTCAAGCGACAGCATCTCGATCGTGATGAACACGAGGATGAGCACGATCCAGACGATCCATGTGTACTGCGCCATCCAGTCCATGAGGCCATCCATTCGGTCTCGCGCACGATCCGTGCGTCATTCATGAATCTATCAGGTGCGCATGGCGGGGCGGCAGTGCCCGACCGATTCACCGGCACGCTGTTCTTGATAGCCTCGATGCGGAGAGCTGCCGCTCGGGCCGCTCAGCGTCACTCGAGGAGTTTCCGTGCCAGAACCGCTCACCACCGGCCCCATCGCCCCCGGCACTCTCACCGGGAAGGTTGCGCTGGTCACCGGATCGTCACGCGGCATCGGGGCGGACACCGTGAGGTACTTCGCACGGGCGGGCGCGGCGGTCGCCATCAACTACCGCAACAAGGAAGCACGGGCGGTGAAGCTCGCCGATGAGATCCGCGCTCAGGGTGGCACGGCGATAACCGTCGGAGCCGACCTCACCGATCCGGCATCTGTCGCCGCGATGATCGACACGGTCGCCACCGAGCTCGGCGACATCGACATTCTTGTTCTCAACGCCTCAGGGGGAATGGAGAGCGGCATGGCGGAGGACTACGCCATGCTGCTCAACCGCGACGCCCAGGTGAGTGTGCTCGAGCAGGCGCTGACCGTGATGAATGACCCGTCGCGCGTTGTGTTCGTGACCAGTCATCAGGCTCATTTCATCCGCACCACTCCCACCATGCCCGAGTATGAACCGGTGGCCCTCTCGAAGCGCGCGGGCGAGGACGCCCTGCGCGAGAGGATCCCGGCCCTCGCCGACGCGGGCGTGGAGTTCGTCGTCGTCTCAGGGGACATGATCGAGGGCACCATCACGGCAACCCTGCTCGAGCGGGCAAACCCCGGAGCCATCTCCGCGCGGAAGGATGCCGCCGGCAGACTCTACAACGTCGGCGAGTTCGCCGCAGAGGTCGCGTTGGCCGCCGTCGAGCCCGTTCCGGCCGACAACACCCGGTACGTCGGCGATACGGGCGATTTCGCCCGCTGAGACATCAGCTGAGCAGCGCACGGAGAAGCCGTGACCCCGATCTGTTACGTCATGAAGCAGCGTTCCGACGCGAACGGCCGAAAGTGAACGCCTGCACGATCTGAACAACCCCGGCCACGATCAGCATGATCGCGACGATGAGCAAGAGCACGGCGGCGGACTGGAAGGGGAGCAGGATCACCATGATGCCCGCGACGACGCTGAGCAGACCGTAGAGCACCCCGAGCCACTTCGAAGAATCGGGAACGGATGCCGCGAGGACGACAGCACCCTCGACGATCCACGAGATCCCGATCAGGATCGCGAGGACCTCGATTCCGAAGCCCGGGTTCAGCAGCACGACGATCGCGCTGACGATGAGCAGAACGCCCAGAATACCGGTGAGCCATCTGAAGCCGGCCGAGCCAGAGGTGGTCGTGACGGCCCTCACGATGTGCAGCACGCCTGCGACGAGAAAAAAGAGAGCGAACAGCCATGCGACAACGGTAAGTGCCGCTCCCGGCTGAGCGACGATGACGACTCCGACGATGATCGCGACGACGCCGGACACGGCGAAGGCGACCCTGATACCGGTCAGCTGAGCTCGGCTGAGACGAGAGCTGTCTACGCCGAAGATCTGCGGAAGTGACTGTGACATATGTGATCCTCACGCTCGGTGGTGACATCCGTGCGGGCGACGCCCGTGGCATCCTCGTGCTCGCGCACGCCCCACGTCTCTGATTCTGGCTCACGGACCTGCGGCGCGCCATCCTTTTTTATGGAACGCCTGAGTGCCCCGTTCCGTGCACGCCGGGACGCTCACCGTGCACAGAACAGGACCCGCGACACACGGGACGGCTGCAGAAGACACTCCGCCTGCCGGATGCCGGCGGTGCTGGACAACTCACGTGCGAGGTGAAACGATCAACCACGTGGCCAGCACATCTGCAGCATCGCAGCAGCTCCGCGACCTCGTGCTGTTGCGTCGTGTGCGCGATCGGATCGACCGGGAGTATGCACAACCGCTCGACGTCGAGGCGCTCGCTCGCGGAGTGAACATGTCTGCCGGGCACCTGAGCCGCCAGTTCCGTCAGGCGTACGGCGAGTCGCCGTACGCCTACCTGATGACACGGCGTATCGAGCGGGCGATGGCGCTGCTGCGTCGTGGCGAGCTCAGCGTCACAGAGGTGTGCTTCGCGGTCGGCTGTTCGTCGCTCGGCACGTTCAGCACGCGCTTCACCGAGTTGGTGGGGGTGCCGCCCAGCGTTTACCGCCGCGAAGCGGCAGGCGCGACGGTGGGAATGGCACCGTGTGTCGCGAAGCAGGTCACCAGACCGATCAGGAATCGAGAAGCGCGGGTGCCGCAGCCGCGGCTAACGTGAGTTCCATGAACATCACCATTCACCAGTCATTCCTTCCGCACACCGATCCTGACGCCTCGCTGGCCTTCTACCGCGACACGCTGGGTTTCGAGGTCCGCAACGACGTCGGCTACGAGGGTATGCGGTGGATCACCGTCGGCCCGGCAGACCAGCCGGACACCGCGCTGGTCCTCCAGCCACCCACCGCTGCACCGGGCATCACCGAAGACGAGACACGCACGTTGCTCGAGCTGATGGCCAAGGGCAGCTACTTCGGAGTCAACCTGGCCACCACCGATCTCGACGAGACCTTCGCGAAGCTCGAGGCCGGCGGAGCAGAGGTCGTCCAGGAGCCGACAGATCAGCCGTACGGCATCCGCGACTGCGCCTTCCGCGACCCCTCGGGCAACCTGCTGCGCATCCAGGAGCGCAGCTGAGCCGTCAGGTGATCGCCGTCGCCCCGCACACCTCAGCCCGCTGATCCCGATGCGCGGGCCTGCCCTGACGCACACCGCACCCCCGTCGCGAAACGCGGGCATCAGGTGCGCTGTGAGGCGCTGCCTCAGCAACACCTCGTGAGCGGAAGAGCTGGTTAGATGGATGCGGATGGCCGACGGAGACCCGAAACGGCTCTGCACATCAATCTGACGGAGGCACGATGACCACGAGCACAGATACCGATAGGCGTTCGACAGCACAGCAGTCGACAGCGCTGCATCCGGCAGACAGCCACGATCTGATCCGGGTGCAGGGCGCGAGAGAGAACAACCTCAAGAACGTCAGCATCGAGATTCCCAAACGACGCCTGACCGTGTTCACCGGCGTCTCGGGCTCGGGCAAGAGCTCACTCGTGTTCGGGACGATCGCTGCAGAGTCACAACGCATGATCAACGAGACCTACAGCGCGTTCGTCCAGGGTTTTATGCCAACTCTCGCACGGCCGGAGGTCGACCTGCTCGACGGGTTGACGACAGCGATCATCGTCGATCAGGAGCGGCTCGGCGCAAACCCCCGCTCCACACTCGGAACCGTCACAGACACCAACGCGCTGCTGCGCATCCTCTTCAGCCGCCTCGGACAGCCGCACATCGGCTCGCCCAACGCCTTCTCGTTCAACGTGCCGTCGGTGAAGGCCTCTGGGGGGATCACCATCGAACGCGGCAACACGAAGACCGTGAAGGCGACGTTCAATCAGCTCGGAGGAATGTGCCCGCGCTGCGAGGGGACGGGCCGGGTGACAGACATCGACCTCACCCAGCTCTACGACGACTCCAAGTCGCTCTCAGAGGGCGCCATCACCATCCCGGGCTATGTGGCCGACGGCTGGTACGTGAAGCTCTTCAGCGAGTCCGGTTTTCTCGACGCGAACAAGCCCATCCGCGACTACACCAAAAAAGAGCTTGAGAACTTTCTGTACAAGGAGCCGACGAAGGTTCCTGTCGGTGGCGCCAACATGACGTACGAAGGCCTCGTCCCCAAGATCCAGAAGTCGATGCTGTCGAAAGACAAGGAGTCGATGCAGCCGCACATCCGCGCCTTCGTGGAACGAGCGGTCACGTTCACGACCTGCCCGGAGTGCGACGGAACGAGGCTCGCCGAGACGGCGAGAGCGTCGAAGATCGATGGCATCAACATCGCCGACGCATGCGCTATGCAGATCAGCGATCTGGCGGCGTGGGTCAGGGGCCTCACCGAGCCGTCGGTGACGCCCCTCCTCAACGCCCTGGGCGACACACTCGACTCCTTCGTCGAGATCGGACTCGGCTATCTCTCGCTCGACCGCCCGTCTGGCACGCTGTCCGGGGGAGAGGCGCAGCGGACGAAGCTGATCCGCCACCTCGGGTCCGCGCTCACCGACGTGACCTATGTCTTCGACGAGCCCACCATCGGCCTGCATCCCCACGACATCCAGAAGATGAACGACCTGCTGCTCCAGCTGCGCGACAAGGGCAACACCGTTCTCGTCGTCGAGCACAAGCCCGAGACGATAGCCATCGCCGACCACGTCGTCGACCTCGGCCCGGGGGCGGGTACGGCGGGCGGGACCATCTGCTTCGAGGGCACACTCGACGGTCTTCGAGCAAGCGGCACCCTCACCGGGCACCACCTCGACGATCGCGCCTCGCTCAAGCCGAGCGTGCGCACATCGACCGACAAGCTCGAGATCCGTGAAGCGTCGATGCACAACCTCCAGAACGTCGACGTCGACGTCCCGCTCGGAGTGCTCACAGTGGTCACGGGCGTTGCGGGCTCGGGCAAGAGCTCGCTGATCCACGGGAGCCTCGCCCGGCGTGACGGTGTTGTGGTCGTGGATCAGACCGCCATCAGAGGTTCGCGCCGGTCCAACCCCGCCACCTATACCGGTCTTCTCGAGCCGATCCGCAAGGCGTTCGCGAAGGCCAACGGGGTGAAGCCGGCGCTGTTCAGCGCCAATTCAGAGGGCGCGTGCCCGGTCTGCAAGGGCGCCGGTGTGATCTACACCGAGCTGGGCTTTATGGAGACCGTCTCCACCACCTGTGAGGAGTGTGAGGGGGAGCGGTTCCAGGCGGCAGTGCTCGAGTACAGGCTCGGCGGCCGCAACATCAGCGAGGTCCTCGGGATGTCTGTCGCCGAGGCCGAAGAGTACTTCAAAGAAGGCGAAGCGCGCACTCCGGCTGCCCACGCCATCCTCGACAGACTTGCAGATGTCGGCCTCGGTTATCTCAAGCTCGGTCAGCCGCTCACAACCCTGTCCGGCGGTGAACGGCAGCGGCTGAAGCTGGCGACCCGAATGGCTGAGAAGGGCGGCGTCTACATTCTCGATGAGCCGACAACGGGCCTGCACCTCGCCGACGTCGAACAGCTGCTCGGCCTGCTCGACCGGCTCGTCGACTCGGGCAAGTCCGTCATCGTCATCGAGCATCACCAGGCGGTCATGGCCCACGCGGACTGGATCATCGATCTCGGACCGGGTGCCGGTCACGACGGCGGCCGGATCGTCTTCGAGGGAACACCGGCCGACCTCGTCGCCGACCGCTCCACGCTCACCGGCGAACACCTCGCTGCCTACGTCGGCGCCTGATCAGAGAGGGATCGCCGATGGTTGAGGTATCGGGATCTCGGGACACGCGCCCCTCGTGACCGCTGGTTCCTCTCCGCTTGAGACGGCTGCTGTGAGGGTCGCGGGCGGTCACAGCGCTTCCCCATCAGCGGAAGGAAAGGCTGTGGCGTCTTTTCTGAGCCAATAGCCGCCGATCGTGCCGATAATACTGACCAGGACGGCATAGACAACCACTGCCCAGAAGCTACCAGTTGCCGCGAGAAGAGCAGCGCTGACGAGCGGGGCGATGCCACCACCGAGGATGTTGCCGATCTGATAGCTCACTGACGCGCCGGTGTACCGCACAGGGACGGGGAACAGGCCGGGGATCGCCGCTGCCGCGGGCACCTGAGTCGCGCTGATCACGACGCCCATCACCATCATTGTGACCAGGAGAGCGGCGAAATCGCCCGTGAGAAGTAGTGGAAAGAACGGCACCACCGCCAACGTGCGAATCCACCCGCCCCAGACGAAGAGCCAGCGAAGGCCCCCGCGTTTGTCACCGATTCTGGCCCAGATCGGAGCAGTTGCCGCCCACACGAGAGCACCCACGACAATGCTTGTCAGCAGCTCGACCGAGGTGAAGCCTGCACTGCTACCGAAAGAGAGCGAGAAGGCGAGGTAGATGTAAGCCACCGCCGAGTTGCCGACGACAAGGCCGAGTCCAAGCAAGAGCGCAGCCTTATGCGATCGGAGGAGCACGCCGAGAGGAGCACGCTCTTTGGTGGCTGGCCGCACGGCTGACTTGGTAACGGCAAAGTCTACGGTCTCGTCAGTGTGGAATCGTAGCCAGAGCCCGAACAAGAGAACGACGACACTCGCCAGGAAAGGCACACGCCACGCCCAGTCCGCGAAAGCCTCGACGGGAACGAAGAGGGCAACGGCAAGGAACACGCCGTTACTGAGAGCGACTCCCAGCGGAACCCCCATCTGCATGATGCCGCTATAGTGACCGCGGCGCTCGGGAGGTGCATGCTCGACGGAGAACAGCGCAGCTCCGCCCCACTCGCCACCCATCCCGATTCCCTGCACGAACCTCAGAGCCACGAGAAGGATCGGGGCCGCGATCCCGATACTGTCGAACGTGGGCAGCAGCCCGATGGCGAACGTTCCGCCTCCTGTGATGACCAGGGTGAGGATCAGTGTGTTCTTCCGCCCCCATGTGTCTCCGAGATGCCCGAACAGTATTGCGCCGAGTGGGCGTGCGAAGAATCCCACCGCGAACGTTGCAAACGAAGCGATCACCCCGGCCGCAGGGCTCAGGGACGGGAAAAACTGGCTGTTGAGCACCAGAGCGGCCGCGGATCCGTATATCCCGAAGTCGTACCACTCGAGCATTGTCCCGATCGCCGCACTCCGTGCGGCTTTGCGTGCTTTCCGCTCGTCCCACTGAACCTGATTTACAGTCGATGTCACGATTGTTTCTCCACTCCGTTGAGGAAAAGCGCCACCATGGGGGTGACGGTCAATAAAGGTTCGGAAGCGAGGACAGATCTATGCGCCGGGTGTCCTTCTTGTACGGAACCGGCGCAACCGTCGCGCCGATCATCCTCTTGCGCTTATCTGGCTGTCCCCAAACGATCTCCACTCGAGTGCCAGGCGTTGCGAACTCGGGGGATACGTAGGCGAGCGCCAACATCTTGCGGAAGTAGAAGCTGTACCCAGGAGTTGTTGAGACGCCAACTCCCACACCGTTGACGTTTACAGCATCCGTGTGAGTGTTCTGGTTGTACTGGTGGGGCACGTCTATGAACTCGAAGGGCTCCCCGCTTTCGAAATATGACGCGTAGATTTCGATCACGTCCTCCTTGTCGAACTCGAGAGTGACGACCTGACGCAGGGGAGAGGCCAGCTCCGCCTCCAACGCTTCTCTACCTAAAAACTCATGGTCGAGCTTTACGTTTTTCACCCATCCCATTTCGATCGGTGAGCGGTAATAGTCGCTGACGTCCCTAGCTTCGAAACTGCCCGTAATCTTGAACTGTTTCACCCAGTTTTCCGCGACTGGAATCCCATTCATGTATTCCAGGAATGGCTCCATTTCCTTCTCGAACACCGCCGGGAGATAGTGGAATGAGGTTGTCGGCACACCGGCCTCGAGATGGTTGATATGGAATGTCCGATTTCCAACCTGGCGCAAGCCGAACTTCTCGCCTGCCGCCAGTAGCGCGCCCACAACCTCGTCGCGGAACGCCGACTCGAATTCGAGTTCGAAGCCGGTCTCGCCTGACATAGTGAGCCCATAGACTCCGCGAACTTCGCGGCCGGCGATCTTCATTGCGCGGGCTCGCATGAACTTGGAGTCGCGGAGGTTCTCGTTTGAAACCTCTTCCAGTAGATGAATGGCGTTCGGTCCAGCCACCTGATAGAAGCAAGTTTCACCGTGCTCATCTATCTTGATCCTGACATCACCGTGCTTGCCCGTAGAAATCTGATAGCCGATCCAAAAGCAGGGCAGGCCGCTCAGAAAAAATCTATCCTCGGCGAGCCGGATGGCCACGCCCTGGCAGATCACTTTGCCCTCTGCGTTGCAATTGATGATGTGTTTCGCTTGATTGATCGCGAAGTTCTTCAGGCTATTGACCGAATACCGCTCAAGAAGAGCGAGTGCATCGGCTCCCTCCAGAACAGCTTTGATGACGAAGGACCAGTTGCCGAGCGAAACCGTTTGTTTCCACGACATCTGCTCGTCGCGCCAATTCGTGAACTCCGGCGGCGAAAAGAATGTTGGTGCGTTGGCGCAACCAGGAGCGTTACGGAGCGCTTCGATAATGTGACCGGACATGGTTTCCTTCCCTAGATGTCGTTTGATCTGAGCCCCGCTCCGGCTTCCGAATGCCTATGCACTCTGTCGCTTCAAGAAGCGCGGCGTCAGGCGCCGGATGTGCATCGAGAAACGCGTCGCTATAGAGCATCAAGACGTTGAGCGATCGGTCGACGGTCGCGCTCCTTGTCCTGCCAGGCAGGGATAGTTTACCACGTAGTAGGACATCGGTCGAGATTGTCAGGCTCTCAGTGCGTCGCCGAGCCGTGATTTCGGCGGCCCCCGAAGGCCGCTCGAGCTTCTCAGACATTCCGTCTCCCTATTCCGCCGTCACGACACTGTCGATCCGACCGATGTGATCGATCTCGACGCTCACTTCGTCACCGGGCGCGAGGAACAGCTGGGGGTCCTGGCGGAATCCCACGCCGCCCGGAGTCCCCGAAAGAATGAGATCCCCGGGCAGCAGTTCTGTGAACTCCGATATCGTGGATATGAGCGTGCCCACATCGAAAATGAGGTGTGACAAGTCCGACTCCTGCACCGTGACACCGTTGAGAACGGTCCGGATGCCGCAGGAAGCCAGGTCCACCTCGTTTGCGGGCACCATGTGCGGCCCGACGGGCGTCGCTCTGTCCCACGCCTTGCCCTGCAGCCACTGGTGAGTCTTGTACTGGTAGTCGCGCATCGTCACGTCGTTCGCGACGGTGTAGCCGAGGACATGGTCGAGGGCGTGCTCGCGAGCTATCCGTCGGCCGCGCCTGCCGATGATGACCACGAGCTCACCCTCATAGTCGACTTGAGCGGATTCGGGCGGAACCGGAATGGGCCGATCCGCGGCAATGAGGCTCGAGGCATACTTCGGGAACAGGACGGGGTACGTGGGGAGGTCCCGCTTCGTCTCGGCCACGTGCTCCTTGTAATTGAGTCCCACACAGAAGATCTTCGAGGGCGCCCAGGAGGGGGGGAGCAGCTCGACATCTGCGGCTGCTACACGCCCTGAATGATCCAGTTCAGCAGCGGCAAGGGCGTCGGCACCCGTGTTCGCGTCTACGCGGCGTATTCCACGCAGCGGGATGTAGTCCGCACCATCGACGAGTCCGACGTGCTCGTGCTCGCCGTGACGGTAGGCAACCCACGCCATCAGACGGCGCTCTCGCTCAGGTGGCGCCAGCTCGGTGTCTGTCCGCCCCACAAATTGATCGTCTGCGGCGCAGGGGTCCAACGCCTCGGGACGTACTCCACCCGGTCGTCATGGAACTTCTCCATCTCGGCTGACAGTTCGATGTGGTTGCCGGCTGGATCTTCGAAGAAGACAAAGAGGTTGTTGCCGGGCCCATGGCGACCCGGCCCCCACGCCACCGGAACATCGAGATCGGTGAGCCGGTCGCACCACGCCTTGAAGTCCTCCCACTCGGCAAGGTCGTACGAGTAGTGGTCGATGTCGGCGCTGGCTGCGGACACCACGGCCAGGGTGTGGTGATCCCGGTCGCTGCGCAGCCAGGCGAAGTTCCCGTCCTTGAGCTGATCGGAGATGCGAAAGCCGATGACATCTGTGAAGAAGGCGACCACAGACGCCACATCCCCGGTACCGATTGTCGTGTGCTGGAATTTGATGGGGCGCCGACCGGTATCCGCCGCATTTTCGCCGTGACGGCGCACCGCCGCATGGAAATGCACGTCCGTCCCGTCCGGATCCTGCACCACGATCCCCGCCTCACCTGCCACTGCGGCATCCACGTCCGACGGATCGATGTCGCGGAACGGCACGCGGGCCGCGGTGAGGCGCTCACCGATCCCGTCGAGCCCACCCTCGTCGCGTACTTCGAATCCATAGTGGAGCAGGCTCTTCTCACCTGGATGGAGGTCGACGACGTGATGTCCTTCGCCCCAGCCGAGCCGGACCCCGCCGCCCTCCAACACGTCGTGTCGTTTCATCCCGAGCACACGCGTGTAGAAGGTCTCCGCTGCGTCGACGTCCGGAACGGCGAAACCGATGTGAGACACGGCTGTCCGTCGCAGGCTTCCCGCGTGCTGCCCCTCGGGCAAGATGACGCGCTGAGGACGATCCATAGTTTTTCCTTTCAATGCGAGGGCGCTGCAGCAGCAGCGACGCAACCGATGATTCGTTCGACAGGGGACGCTGCTGCTTCGGACAACCACGAAGGCCCTGGACGACGGGGCGCACATCGTCCGCGATCCTCGCGCTGGTACACGCGCTGAGATTCGTCATCGATGCCGATCGCCCTGGCGCCGTCCGCGGTCGTCGCGTTTCGCTCCGACACCGCGGGTCGGACTCCGCACCAGGCCAAGAGGATCGCCGCAGCCACTCCGCCCGGACAGACTCCCGCGACGAGCGCTTTCGCTGTTCGCTGGTCGTTCATTCGCCCCCTCAAAGTGCGTCCTGTTTCTCAGGTCATACTACCTGAGAAATAGAACAGCGCAAGAGGAGGGCGTCAGGCCTGAAGCACCGCGAGTTCCTTCGTGAGCGAATCGGCCGCAGTCACAACAGCTTCGACGATGTTGCGAACCTGGTCCGCGGGCACGAGAGGTCGAATAAGCACGACACTCAACCCGGCTACCACCTCGCCGTCTGGCCCGAAGATCGGAGCAGCCACGCCCGTCGCGCTACTGTCGACCTCACCCTCGGACACCGCATAGCCGGCGGCTCGTATGCTGGCGAGGCGCTGAACTATCTCATCGGGATCCGTAAGCGTGCGGTCTGTATATCGAGGCAGCGGAACCGAGCGAAGGAGTGAACGCACGCGCTGCTCTGAGAACCAGGCAAGGAGCACATGCGCAGACGCGCCCGCATGCACGGGAAGCACTGATCCGCGCTCGTACGACAGACGGACGTACTGACCACCGGCCTCTTCGCGTTCCACACAGACAACCGACTCGCCGCTGAGTCGGGTGAGCAGAACGGTCTGGCGCAAGTGCTCAGCGAGATCTCGCATGACGGGCACGCTCAGTTCCGAGAGCCCTCGCCCATCCCGGGCGATTTTCGCAAGCTCGAGGATCCGCGTTCCAAGGCGGAATCCGCCCCGCCCCGTCTCAACGAGAAAGCGCGCCTGCACGAAGGTCTCGAGATAGCGATAGGCAGTCGAGCGTGCGACGCCGAGGGCGGCCGCCACCTCTACGGCGGTTATCTCGGCACTGTCCTCGTCGAACATCTGAAGGATAGAGAGCGTGCGATCGGCAGTACTGTTGCGCTCGCGGTAACCACTGGTAGTTGACATGACTTCATGGTACGCGTCTCCTGATTGTCAGGACGGACCCGAGAGTTTCCCGTTCTGATCGAGGCGTTGTCTCGCAATCATGAGGCGACGGAGTGGATCAAGGCTGTGAAGAAGCCGGCATCCCGACATCATCGCTGCCGGCGCCCCGCAGACCCAAGGTGCCCGCTCAGTACAGCAATGGAGCTGCGCGTAATCGCCGATAATGCACATTATGTCAAGTGGTTCTTTTACCGAGCTACTCCTCCGGCCAACTGACGGGTCCGGACGGCGACGGCGATTCCATGAGCGCAACCGGCATCGGCCGCGCTCCCTGGAGGACTCGCCCGAGCACAGATCGCTCGACTCCCTCATCCCCGCTTGGGAGGCCGGGCTCTCGAAGATCATCACGATTCCCTGCCGCGGTGAGTACACCCGAGTCGTCGGGGACTCAGCCCTCCTGACGGAAGTCACCCGCAACGACCCCGACCGCTATGCCGTGGCGCTCGGAACGTTCCGATGAGATCACATCCCAGACGAGACGACCCGTAGCGCAACCCCTCTCCGTGCTGGGCCTCTCCGCGCTGGACGATACACGCTGGCGACAGATCGCGAGGGCTCCCCCGCTTTAGCGGGCCGGGGCCGCCTCCGTTCGGATGCGGACCTCGCGCTCCATCCGTTTCTCGTGGCGTGCGCGGCCTTTGATCGCCTCCGCCTCCCGGCTCTTCGGCGGGGCATTGGTGACCAGGGCGTCAAGCAGGCGGCGAGTTGCGCAGGCGATCTCGTCGATCGCCAGCTCGAACGCCTCGGTGTTCGCGCGCGAAGGATGGGTAGACCCGCTCACCTTCCTGACGAACTGCAGCGCGGCCTCGCGCACCTCGTCATCGGTGGTCGGCGGCTCGAAATTGTGGAGGACGCGGATGTTGCGGCACATGCGGCCAACGATAGCCCTCGCTTGTGACCGAGGACAAGGGCGACCTCCGCCGGCCGTGGCGGTCATCGCGAACTGTGCGACAGATTCGGCCTCAGCCGGACCCGGCCTCCCAACCTGCGGACTCTCTGGGTGACAGTTCGGTCGCTGCCACGCTGACCACCACACCAAGGGCAGTCAGTGCTATCGACCAGGGAACGCTCGCGAAAGAGCTGACCGCCACGATGGCCACGCCGACGAGAAGCACAGCATTCGCAAGACCGCTCAGCGCTCCTCGGAGTGTGAGCACCCACATGCCGAGGATGAAAAGCGCGACAGGCACCGTGAGAGTGGCGGCGGCTCCGGTATGTAGTTCTGAATGGCCGGTGGCAACGTCGATGGTGACTTCCACACCCGCAGAGAAAGCACCGGCAGCAGCGAATATCACGTAGTGGAAATATCCGAACGTCAGGGTCGAGCGGAGAGTCCGGATGTGGTGGTGCTGTTCCCGCGCGAAATAGACCCACCACATTCCCGCGGCGATGACGAGTCCAGCAGCAGAGATCAGGAGCAGATCGGGAATGTGCTCCCCCTCGTTGATCGCCTCGACAACCGCATTCGCAGACGCGAGGATGGATTCGCCGAGAAGGATGATGGTGAACAGACCGTATCGTTCCGCGATGTGATGCGCGTTCCATGGTGTGGTCCGGTGGGCCTCCGCCCAGACGGGCACGGCGATCTCGGCGAGGGCCAGAAAAACGAATCCGACGAGTCCCGCTTCTTCAGGCAGAGTGAGGCGAACGAGCCAACCGACCTGCACAACCGTGATGCCCGCAGCATAGCGGAGCGCCGTCGTCCTCAGATCCGGGTGACTGATCGCCGCGCGCAGCCATTGGCTGACCATGGCCAGACGCATGATGACGTAACCCATGGTGGCAAGCGTGAAATCATGCTCGACCATCGCCGCAGAGGTGCCGGCCGCGAGCACGAGCACACCGGCCATCTGTGCGATCGTGGTGACCCGGTACAGCCAGTCGTCGGTATCAAAAGACGTGGCGAACCACGTGAAATTCATCCACGCCCACCAGATCGCGAAGAACACAAGAAGGTAGGCGAGCACCCCCTCGCCGAGGTGGTCCTCGGTCTCCATGTGGTGCAGTTGCTGCGACGAGAACGCCACGGCGACGACAAAAACGAGGTCGAAGAACAGCTCAAGCGGACTGGCGGTTCGATGCGCCTCGTCTGGTCGTCGGGGCACCATGCGACGAAGTGCCCGAGTCGTGGAATAGGTCATACCGGTCCCCTTGTCCCCTTTGTCCTGAGCATGTGCGGAACACACGTGTGCGGAACACACGTGTGCGGAACACAGGCTAGCAACCGGGTGCCGAACGACGGGTCCGGTCGATGGCGGGCCGGCGGCCGAGGAGGCCTCAGCAGGCCGCCACAGCCACCGTCCCCTCGCTGCGGGACCATCGGAGGTCGCTGCAGGGCGGTCGGGGGCGCCGATGGCGGCCTGACCGCCGACGGATGATATATCAGTTGTAGCTTATATAAGGTTAAGGCTATATACTGGCGCCGTGCACGCCTTTGACGTCTTGGGAGACCCGGTCCGCCGGCGAATCCTCGAACTGCTCCTCGACGACGAACAGTCGTCGGGAGAGATCGTCGCGATCATCCGCGCCGAGTTCCGCATCAGCCAGCCCGCGGTCTCACAACACCTGCGTGTGCTCAGGGAGAACGGCTTCGCCCGTGTGCGTTCGGAGGGCGCCAGGCGTTTGTACGCCGTTGAGCCCGCTCCCCTTCAAGAGGTCGATCGATGGTTACAGCCCTTCCGCGAGTTCTGGAACCAGCGACTCGACGCACTCGGTACCGAGCTCACCAGGGGTCGTCGCGAGAAGCGAGCCCGCACACAACAGAGGAGAGATGACGATGTTCGACCTGCTTGAAGAACTGGCGGCGATCCACAGACGAGTCGCGCGAAACGAGAGCGCTGAGACGGTGTCTGTGTCACTCAGCCGCACGTATAACGCTGAAAGCGACGAGGTGTGGGACGCCCTGACCAGTCCGGAACGCCTCCCCCGCTGGTTCTATCCGATCAGTGGCGATCTGAGGGTCGGCGGAACATTTCAGCTCGAGGGAAACGCCGGCGGCGAGATCCGCAGCTGCGAGAGACCAACACTCCTGCAGGTGACGTTCGGCGGCCCGGACAGCTTTCTTGACCTCACCCTGACGGAGACCGAGGACGGGACGACACTCGATCTCACGCACACCGTGCCCCTGGCGATGGCCGGCAGCGGTGCCGGCGCGCTCTTCGTCGGGCCCGGCTGGGATGGCGCCATGCTCGGACTCGGAATCCACCTGCGCGGCCAGACGGTGGGTGATCCGCTCGAAGCAGCCAATTCACCCGAGGTGGTCGAGTTCAACCGCGGGTCGATCGAGAGATGGACAGACGCAGTGCAGACCTCGGGCACTGCAACCGCAGAAGAGATCGCCGGTGGGCGCGAGGCGGCCATCGCCCAGTACACGATCGTGCCCTGACCTGGTCGGAACGCGCAGAGGGCGCCAGCCCCGAGGCCTCAAACATTTTTCCGCGCGATGTCGATCTGTTGTGTTCCCGTTCGACGTCATAATGAAGGCACGCATCAGGCGACCTCAGACAGAAGGAGAACACCATGAAGTACATGCTGATCATGCGAAGCACCGACGCTGCCGTCGAAGCCTGGAAAGAGACGGACTTCGAAGAGACGATCAACGCGATGGGCGCATACAACGAGGCGCTGATCAAGGCGGGTGTGCTCCTCGCGGGCGAGGGACTCAGCGATGCCAAGGAAGGCTTCGTTGTGGACTTCGACTCAGAGAAGCCGATCGTCACAGACGGCCCGTATGGAGAGACCCATGAGCTGTTCAACGGCTTCTGGATCATCCAGACCGCGAGCAGAGAAGAAGCCGCCGAATGGGCGAGCCGCTGCCCGCTTGGCCCCGGCAGCAAGCTCGAAGTGCGACGCGTCACAGACGAGAGCGACTTCGCGGACTTCGCCGACAACGAGTACGTGCAGAAAGAGGCCGGCTGGCGCGAGCAGCTCGGAACGAACTGACCGCACGATCCACCGGAACGACGATGTCAGACATCACGCGCACCGTCGACGCCGTCTGGCGCATCGAGAGTGCCCACATCATCGCGACGCTCGCGCGGATGACGGGCGACCTCGGCCTGGCAGAAGACCTCGCACAAGAGGCGATCGTCGACGCGCTCACTCAATGGCCCGAGTCAGGCGTCCCGCGCAACGCGGGCGCCTGGCTCACCACCGTGGCCAAGCGCAAGGCCATCGACGGCTGGCGGCGCCGAGAACGACTCGACGAGCGCTACCGGGCCATCGCCCACGACCTCGAGTCGGCAGAAGACGCCGAATGGCAGCCGATTGACGACGATGTTCTGAGGCTTGTCTTCACGGCATGCCACCCCGTGCTCTCTCGGGAGGCGCAGGTCGCCCTGACCCTGCGAACCGTCGGCGGTCTCGGGAGTGACGAGATCGCCCGGATGCTGCTGGTTCCGGTCGCGACCGTTCAGCAGCGTATCGTGCGTGCGAAGAAGACGCTCGCCGCGGCGCACGTGCCGTTCGAGGCACCGGATCCCTCCGAATGGAGCACCCGCCTCGCTGCCGTTCTCGGCGTGATCTACCTGATCTTCACCGAGGGCTATGCCGCGACCTCCGGCGACAGATGGATGCGAACGGACCTGGCGCACGAGGCGCTGCGGCTCGGGCGCATTCTCTGTGGCCTTCTTCCACGCGAACCTGACGTCCACGGACTCCTGGCACTGATGGAGTTCCAGGCGTCACGATTCGCCGCCCGCGTCACGTCCGACGGATCTCCCATTCTCTTGGCGGACCAGGACCGCTCACGATGGGACCGGTCTCAGATCAGACGCGGCAGCGCCTCGCTCGCTCGAGCGGATGCCGTCGGCCGCGGTCGCGGGAGCTACGCACTGCAGGCGGCGATCGCGGAGTGCCACGCGGTGGCCCCGAGCATCGGAGACACCGACTGGGAGCGCATAGTCCTGCTCTATGAAGCGCTCGGCCGGCTCTCCCCCAGCCCGGTGGTCGAGTTGAACAAGGCAGTGGCCGTGTCGATGGCGACCGGACCCGCGAGTGCGCTCCGCATCGTGGACAGCCTCGCATCGGAGGGCGCGCTCCGCGGATCCCATCTTCTTCCGAGTGTGCGCGGCGAATTGCTCGCGCAGCTCGGTCGCAACGAGGAGGCGCGTTCTGAGCTGCTGACGGCCGCGGCTCTCTCAGCGAACGAACGCGAGAGCGCTGTCCTTCGCGCCAAGGCTGCCGCTCTCTGACGTGTGCTAGCCGACCGGGCGGCCGACGTAGGGGACGAGATTTCGGGTGCGGACGGGTGTGACGTGGACGGGGATCCCAAAGTTCTGGGCCTCGATCATCATGCCGTTCCCGACGTACATTGTTGTGTGGTACATCACCTGGCTGTTGACGACTGAGCCCTGCGAGTAATACAGGAGGTCGCCTGGCACGAGTCCGCCGGAGACCGGCGCGAGGCGACCGGTGGCCTGCATCTGTCGATACTGGGCGCCGACGGTGTGATAGCCGATGTCGACACCGGCCTGGCGGTACGCGATCATCGTGAGCCCGGAGCAGTCCCAGCCGTACGGGCCTTCCCCCGCCCACACATAGGGCTCTCCGAGTTGTGCATAGGCGAAGTCGATGGCGATCTGCGCGGCAGAGGCCGGAGCGGTCGAAGGGGCGGAGGGTGTGGGCGTCGACCCGCCACCACCGGTTGCGGGAGGAGCGGCGGGCTGCTCCGGAGCGGTGGGCTGCTCCGGAGCACCGGGTTGCGGAGCACTCGGCTGCGCGGGCTGACGTGCAGCTGCCGCCTCGGCCGCTGCGGCCGCCTCGGCCTCCGCCTGTGCGGCGCGAGCCGCTGCGCCGGCCTGGTAGGCCGCCTCGACGGTGAGGCTCTCGTCTTGCAAGTACGCGAGCTGGGAGGCCAGCTGTGCTTGGGTCTCTTCGTTCTCCGCGACCGCGGCGGCCGCGGACTCCGCGGCGGTCTGAGCGGCCTCGAGCTTTGCTGCGGCATCCGCACGCGCCTCTTCGAGCGCATCGGCGGCGACGTCCGCCTGGGCCGTCAGCGAGTCAACCTCGTTGGCGTCTCGTTGCGCGCTCTGGAGGGTCTCGGCCGAGCGGCTCGAGAGTCGTGTCAGGGCGCCGAGTCGATAGAGCGTGTCGTCGGCGTCTGCCGATCCGACGAACATGGTCGCCGAGACGTCGACGCTCCCGGTCCGCTGGAGCCTGGCGATAAGCGATCCCACCTGCTTGAGGGATGCCGCTGCGTTCGCCTTCGCGTCGTCGAGCTGGGTCTGGAGGTCCGACAGCGTCGCCTCTGCCTGCGTCTGTGCCTGGAGCGCAACCTGGTACGCTTCTGCCGCTTGCTGCACAACGATCTGAGCGTCGTCCGACGCTGTGCGCAGGTCGTCGGCCAGGTCGCTGATCCGATCGATCTCCGCCTGTTTCGACGCCTCGTCCTGACGGGCGTTCTGCACGTCGTCCCAGCTCGGGTAGTCAGGAGCGGCGAACGCCGGAGAGGCGATACCGATCGAACCGATGACGAGTCCCGTCGCGAGAAGGGCGACGAAAGCACGGCGTCGTCTCATTCTGACCGCCTCTCCGACGCGGACGCGAATGCGCGACACGCCGATCTCTTTCCGCGAAAACCTCAGACGCATGAGATATGCACATGCGCAACAAAGGTCACAGTAGCAGAAGGAGCCCCAGGAGTAACAGCGGTCACAGCAACAACAGGTTCCGAGCGTGAGCTCAGGTCACGGCGGGCCACACCGCTCTCAGCAGCGAGACTCAGGGTGAGCGTTCAGACCCCTCGTCGAACCCGGAGGAGATCAGCGCCTCGAGCGCCGTGACCGCTTCCTGCGCCTGAGCACCTTCAGCCCGGAGTGTCACGGTCGTCCCCTTCACGAGCCCGAGCGACATGATGCCGAGCAGGCTCTTGGCATCCGTTCCGTTCACCGTCACGCGCGCGTCGAACGTCGTCGCCGTCTTCACGAAATCCGCGGCGGGCCGCGCGTGCAGTCCGTCTCTGTTGACGAGTGTGACGTCGCGCACAACAGGAGCGGATCCGCTCTCATCCGATACACCCTCATCGGCGACGGGTTCGCCCTGCCTGCTGCTGTTGTCCCGCCAGACCGAGGCGCTCTCGCGGGCGGCGACGGCAACGGCGTCGCGACTGCTGCCTGTCTGGGCCGAGACAGCGGCGGCCACTCCCCCCTCGACGATGGGCGCATCGACGAGCAGTATGCGCGACCTGGCGTCGTCGTCGAGAAAGTCGAGGGCGGTTTCCGTCGTCAGTACCGCAGATCCGAGATCGCACAGCACCACAACACCGTCGCCGCTCTCTGCGAGGCGGAGCGCCGTGTTCACACGATCGAAGCTCGTGCCGATTCCGTTGTCATCTGTGCCGCCGGCTGCGATGAGCGCAACATCCGGCGCCATCTGGGCGGCCAGTTCCACGAGACCCTCCGCGAGCTGACGGCTGTGAGAGACGAACACGATCCCGACCGTCATGGTGCGGTCGCCGCCTCTGCCGCGGCGCGCAGGATGAGCGCGGTGGATTCAGCCCCCGGATCGCGGTGCCCGACGGCGCGCTCCCCGAGATAACTGGCCCGGCCCTTTCGTGCGACCAGCGGCTCCGTGGCCTCTGCGCCGGTCGCCGCCGCATCCGCCGCCGCTTCGAGCACCTTCTCTGGGCCGGAGCCTGCCTCGCTCGCCGATCGGGCCGCGTCGACGGCCGGCGTCCACGCATCGATCATGGTCTTGTCTCCCGGCTCTGCCTTGCCTCTCAGCACGATGCCGTCTCGTGCGGCCGTGAGAAGCCGCGCGAGGGCTGGACCGTCGAGCTCGTCGAGTCCGGCGATCGCTGCCGACGCCTTGAGGTAGGCGGTTCCGAAGAGCGGACCCGCCGCCCCGCCGACCGTCGATATCAGTGTGGTGGCGACGACTTTGAGAACGTCAGCGGGTGTTGCGGCGGCATCGAGACCGTCGAGCTTGGCGACGACGGCTGTGAACCCGCGGTCCATGTTCTCTCCGTGATCACCGTCTCCGATCTCGCGGTCGAGTGTGATGAGCTCAACACGATGCTCGGCGATCACCTCCGCACTCCGCTTCACCCAGTCGACGGCCCACTTTCCGTCAAGCGACATCACGTCTCCCTTTCTCTCCGCCGAACCGGCCGGTCTTCTTCATCGTCCCCAGCGCAATGCGGCCGTCTGCACGGGAGCATCCCACAGCGATGTCATCTCGTCGTCGAGCCTCAGCACAGAGATCGACATCCCCTGCATCTCGAGTGACGTGATGTAGCTGCCGACGAGGGAGCGTGACACCGTGATCCCGCGCTCGCGCAGAACCGCAGCCGCGTGCCGGAAGGCGATGTAGAGCTCGATCTGAGGTGTGCCGCCCATGCCGTTGACGAAAAGAAGCACGTTGTCGCCGTCTGCGAAGGGCAGGTCATTGAGGATCACGTCGAGCAGCCTCTCGACGATGGCATCCACCGGCTCGAGCTCGATCCGCTCACGCCCGGGCTCGCCGTGGATGCCGATACCGATCTCGATCTCGTCTTCTGCGAGCGTGAAACTCGGCTCACCGGCGTGCGGAACGACGCACGGCGTCAGGGCGACCCCCATCGTGCGCACCTTGCTGTTCACCGTCTCGGCGATCGCGGCGACCTCGTCCAGCGAGTCTCCCCGCTCGGCCGCGGCGCCTGCGATCTTCTCGACGAGCACTGTGCCCCCCACACCTCGTCGTCCGGCTGTGTACAGCGAGTCCTGAACGGCGACGTCGTCGTTCACAACGACCGAACGCACATCCACACCATCTGCGGCCGCGAGATCGGCAGCGGTCTCGAAGTTCAGCACGTCACCCGTGTAGTTCTTCACGATGTGCAGAACCCCCGCACCGCCGTCGACGGCCTTCGTCGCCGCGAGGATGGGGTCCGGAGTCGGAGAGGTGAACACGGCGCCGGGGACTGCGGCGTCGAGCATGCCGAAGCCGACGAAGCCTCCGTGCAACGGCTCATGTCCGCTGCCCCCGCCGCTCACCAGACCCACTTTGCCGCTCACGGGCGCATCGGCGCGGCACAGGTAGAGCGGGTCGGCCGATGCACTAACGAGATCGCCGTGCGCCGCAGCGAACCCTTCAACAGCCTCGATCACAACGTTCTTCGGATCATTGATGAGTTTCTTCATTGAACTGTCCTCACGCGAGTAGGTGGACACGGGGTCTTTTCACAACCTACGCCAGCGTGGGGCGTCTCAGTAAGTGCCGGCTCGAAGCTCGGCGCTCGTCAGTGCCCAGAGCCGTGCGCCGCGCTCGCTCGTACCCAATCCGCGAGTTTGCGCTCGGCCGCGCCCGAATCGATCGCGTCGCGTGCAACCTCGAGCTGGGCCTGGAATCGGGCGACCATGGTCTCATCCTTCTGCCCCGGTTCTTCTTCGAGTCGGTAGGCCACGAGACCGGCCGCCGCATTGAGCAGCACGATGTCGCGAACTGCTCCGGTCTCCCCCGCCAGCACCCGTCGCACGACCTCGGCGTTGTGCTCCGGCCGCCCGCCGAGAAGGTCGTCGATCGAGGCCAGCGGGATGCCCAGATCACGCGGATCCAGATCATGCTCGGTGACGAGACCACGACTGACCTCCCAGATGTGGGAATGACCGGTTGTAGTGAGCTCGTCCAGCCCGTCGTCGCCTCTGAAGACCAGCGCGGTTGCGCCCCTCGTCTGGAACACGCCGACGATCAGCGGCACCCGGTCGAGGTGAGCGACCCCGACGGCCGATGCCTCGGGCCTGGCCGGGTTGCACAGCGGGCCCAGAAAATTGAAAACGGTCGGAATGCCGAGCTCGCTCCGAACGTGCGACGCGTGCCTGAACCCGGGGTGGAATCCGTTCGCAAAGGCGAAGGTGATGCCGGTCTCCTCGAGTGTCGCCGCGACGGCCTCCGGCGTGAGCGACAGGTCGATGCCGAGTGCGGCGAGCACGTCGCTCGATCCGGATGCAGAACTTGCCGCCCTGTTTCCGTGTTTGATCACGGGAATCCCCGCGGCGGCGCAGACGATCGACGCCATGCTCGAGATGTTCACCGTGCCGAATCGGTCTCCCCCGGTCCCCACGATGTCGAGAGCCATCGACGGCACGTTCAACGGCAGCGCGTGCGCGAGCACGGCATCCCTGAACCCGACGATCTCGTCGACGGTCTCGCCCTTTGCCCTCAGGGCCACAAGAAACGCACCGATCTGAGCGGGCGTGGCATCACCCGTCATCACCTGCTCCATCGACCAGGTCGCGTCTGCGACACTGAGGTCGTTTCCGCTGAGCAGCGCGCTGAGAATGTCTGGCCAATTCTGTGACGGGAGCATGGTGCACATCATATCGAGCACCGCTCGGCCGGCTATTCACGGCTGATTCACGGCTCGGCGTAAGGCGGTCATAAGCATCGCCTCACCCGAATCGGGACGGCGATTGCAAAAATCGCTCGCCGATATCGGCCATAATGGAACGGTGACGAGCACCTCATTGAACTACGCAGCCGGAAAACCGAAGATCAACCGGCCCAATCCCGTTGCGGTCGGCACCATCGTGTGGCTGGGCAGCGAAGTGATGTTCTTCGCGGGCCTGTTCGCGATCTACTTCACCCTTCGGTCGACGTCACCCGATCTGTTCGCCGCCGAGTTCGAGAAGCTCAACATTCCGTTCGCGGCAATCAACACGATCATTCTGGTGTCGTCGTCGTTCACCTGCCAGTGGGGGGTGTTCGCCGCCGAGCGCATGCAGCCGCGGTCGACGGGGTGGAAGCCATCCCAGTGGGGAATGATCGAGTGGTTCTACCTGACGTTCGCCCTCGGTGCGGTCTTTGTGGGCGGTCAGGTGTGGGAATACGCAACGCTCGTCAGCGAGGGCGTGGCATTCGACACGAACTCCTACGCATCGGCGTTCTTCCTCACAACAGGTTTCCACGGCCTCCACGTCACGGGTGGTCTCGTCGCCTTCCTGCTCGTCATCGGCAGGGCCTATGCACAGAAGAACTTCTCGCACCGCACCGCTACGAGCGCGATAGTCGTCTCGTATTACTGGCACTTCGTTGACGTGGTCTGGGTAGGCCTGTTCTTCGTGATCTACATCCTGCCCCTCCTGTCTTAGACGCAAGCCACCAGCAGAGAGCGCACATGAGAAACGCACCTTCGTCCTCGCCCAGAAGCCGCAAGCAGGGGCGCCGTCACCCCCTGGCAACGGTTGCCCTGATCGCCTTGGGGCTGCTGTTCACCGGTGGCGCCTACGCGGCGTTCAGCAACAGCACGGCAAACGCAGAGACCGCCCACGCCTCGGCGCAGAGCATCGAAGACGGTGAAAAGCTCTTCCAGGCGAACTGCGCGACATGCCACGGTCTGTCGCTCGACGGAACCGAGAACGGCCCGAGCCTCATCGGCGTCGGCGCTGCAGCTGTGGACTTCCAGGTCGGCACGGGGCGTATGCCGCTGCAAGCCCAGGGTCCGCAGGCACCGCAGAAGCCGGTCCAGTTCACCGATGACCAGATCGAAGCCCTTGCCGACTATGTCGCGTCGGTCTCTCCCGGCCCCGAGATCCCCGCTGACGAGTACCTCCAGGCAGACGGCGATGCCGCGAACGGTGCGGAGCTCTTTCGCATCAACTGCGCCATGTGCCACAACGTCGCCGGCGCCGGCGGCGCCCTGACCGAGGGCAAGTACGCCCCGCCGCTGACAGGCGTGGAGCCGGCACACATCTACGAGGCTATGCTCACGGGGCCCCAGAACATGCCCGTCTTCAACGACATGAACCTGACGCCTGAAGAAAAAGCCGACATCATCACAGCGCTCAAATTCATGGAAGACAATGCAGCGCCGGGTGGCTTCGAACTCGGCTCGCTCGGGCCGGTCGCAGAAGGACTCTTCGCCTGGATTTTCGGCCTCGGCGTGATCGTCGCGATCACCGTATGGATCACGGCCCGCTCGAACTGACCGGCCGACGAAACATGAGTAAGAACACACTGAAGGAGCACAATGGCACAGGACGGTAACAGCGGCGCAGATCTCGCCGCTGCCGGCGACCACGGCCACAGCAGCGCGGAATCAGCGGGCACGGCCGTCGTCGTGAGCGATGCCATTGAGAACCCCGGGCATCCGGCACACCGTTCGCGCGTGACGGATCTCGACCCGAAGAAAGACAAGAAGGCAGAGCGCACGGTCTATACGCTCTTCTATCTGTCGATCGCGGGCAGTATCTTTGCCATCGCCGCATACATGGCCTTTCCGATCGAGCCTGAAAACCTGCTGTCGGTCAGGCTCAACAACATGTTCGTCGGCCTCGGGATGGCCCTCGCGCTTCTCGGAATCGGCATAGGTGCCGTGCACTGGGGCAAAGCGCTGATGGCCGATCACGAAAGCGTCGACGAGCGCCACCCGGTTCGCGGCACGGACACGACGCGCGCCAGAGCCGTCGAGATCTTCGACGAAGCGAACCAGGAATCGGGTTTCGGCCGTCGCTCACTCATCAGGAACAGCCTCATCGGCGCACTTCTCGTTTTCCCTCTCCCCGCTGTTGTGCTCTTCCGCGGTCTCGCGCCCGAAGGCGAGGACCCGGTGGAGCTGCTGTCGCACACCATGTGGAAAGAGGGCTCACGCCTCGCGCGCGACCCCTCCGGTGTGCCCATCAAGGCATCAGAGGTCACCATCGGCTCCGTCTTCCACGTCATTCCGGAAGAGCTCGCGAGCATGGGACACGACGAAGGCATGCTCGAAGAGAAAGCGAAGGCCGTTGTGCTGCTCATGCGCCTGCAGCCGGAAGACCTGGTCGAGCAGGAAGACCGCAAGGACTGGTCATACGACGGCATCGTCGCGTATTCGAAGGTCTGCACCCACGTCGGCTGCCCTGTGGCGCTCTATGAACAGCAGACGCACCATCTGCTCTGCCCCTGCCATCAGTCGCAGTTCGACGTGACAAACCACTGTGCCGTGATCTTCGGACCAGCCGCCCGCCCACTTCCGCAGCTTCCGATCGCCGTCGACGACGAGGGGTACCTCATCGCCCAGAGCGACTTCAGAGAGCCTGTCGGCCCGAGTTTCTGGGAGCGTCATTGAGTACGACAACCGCCCCGTCAGCCCCTTCTTCCCTTGAAAAGAAGCGCGGTGGGTTCACAGCGGCCGCCTCGAACTACATCGACGAACGCACAAGCATCTCTGGTGCGGTCAAAGAGTTCGGGCGCAAGGTCTTTCCCGACCACTGGTCGTTCCTGCTCGGCGAGGTGGCGCTCTACAGCTTCGTCGTCATCCTGCTCTCTGGCACCTTCCTGACCTTCTTCTTTCAGGCATCGATGGCAGAGGTGCACTACGACGGCTCCTACGTGCCGTTGAAGGGCATCGAGATGTCTGCGGCGATGGCGTCCACACTCGACATCTCCTTCGACGTCAGGGGTGGTCTCCTGATGCGGCAGATACACCACTGGGCGGCGCTGCTCTTCGTCGCATCCATCGGCCTGCACATGCTGCGCATCTTCTTCACGGGAGCGTTCCGCAAGCCGCGTGAGCTGAACTGGGTGATCGGGTTCATCCTCTTCATCCTGGCCATGGCAGAGGGCTTCACCGGCTACTCGCTTCCAGACGACCTGCTCTCTGGCAACGGCCTGCGCATCATCGACGGCATGGTCAAGGGCATCCCCCTCATCGGAACCTGGATCTCGTTCCTGCTCTTCGGCGGCGAGTTCCCCGGCACCGATATCGTCGGACGGCTCTACTCGCTTCACATCCTTCTGCTACCGGCACTGCTGGTCGCGCTGATCGCGCTGCACCTTCTGTTCGTCGTTGTGCACAAGCACACCCAGTTCCCCGGCGCGGGTCGCACCCAGCAGAATGTCGTTGGGTACCCGGTCCTTCCGGTCTATGCGGCAAAGGCGGGCGGGTTCTTCTTCATCGTCTTCGGTGTGATCGTCGTCATCGCTTCGTTCTTCACGATCAACCCGATCTGGAACTACGGGCCGTACGACCCCTCTCCGGTCTCAGCGGGAACACAGCCCGACTGGTACATCGGCTTCGCAGACGGTGCGCTTCGCCTCGTGCCCCCCCACTGGGAGTTCGTCTGGCTCGAGCACACGTGGTCGTTCAACATCATCGCTCCCCTCGTGATCCTGGGCGGATTCATCGTGCTCGTGATGTTCTACCCCTTCATCGAGGCGTGGGTGACAGGTGACAAACGTGAACACCACATCCTCGACCGTCCGCGCAACGCACCGACACGCACGGCGATCGGTGCTGCAGGTGTCACCTTCTATGCCGTGCTCTGGGCCGCCGCGAGTTCCGATATCATCGCCACCCACTTCATGCTCAGCATGGAGGGCGTCATCCACACACTGCAGGCGTTGCTGATCCTCGGACCGATCATCGCCTACTTCGTGGCCAAACGCGTATGCCTGGCGCTGCAGAAGAAGGACCGCGAGATCGTGCTTCACGGCTACGAGTCCGGACGGATCGTGCGACTGCCCGGTGGAGAGTACATCGAGGTGCACCAGCCGATCGACGAGTACGAGCGCTGGAAGCTGGTCGACTACACCACCTATCAGCCGCTGATGCTGCGCCCGAACGCACGCGGAAAGATCACAGCGGGCCAGCGGATGCGTGCAGGGCTGTCTCGCTGGTTCTTCGAAGACCGCATCGCTCCCCCGACCAGGGGCGAGATCGAGCAATCGCACGGAGATCACCACTAGAAGCACGACGCAGAACGGGCAGTCCTTCTCCCCCGGGAGATCGTCTGCCCGTTCTGCATTGTGCCGACGGACGAGTGTGGGACCCGACGATGCGACCTCAACCCGGTCTGTGATCGGTCGTACAGCGATCAAGCCTCAGAGGCGATGCGTTGTGGATCCGAAGACCGCTCACCGCGCGCGGAACCCCACAGCGGTGGCTCCGTCTCGTCTCGACGGACGAGTTCTCCCCCGCACATCCGTGGGCGACGCGGCGCGCCGAAGAGGCTTGCGCGTTGCGGAAAGACGAGCGAGAGCGTGCCCGATGCTCGACACAGGTCACGGAGCGACCGGGACGGTTGAGCGTGTCTGCCGTGCATCGGTGCATCGCCTCGTTCCCGCCGCCCTCACCGCCGATCCGAGAACATCCGCCGTCATCGAGCATCCCTCCCGCCATGCACGCCCGACGGGAGGTCACAACAGCAGCTGCCGTCGCCAGCGCTCCGGACGCTGCTCGACCACGGATGCTCCCTGATGGCAGTGCATGGGCCAGAATTCGGCAGGTGAGAACCCGTGAAGAAAGCTCGCGCGCAAAGGCCGCAGACCGGCCACAGCACCCCGAAAACACGGGTGTGACAACAACAGAGAACAGGCTCTGTCGCGTTCAGCTCACGTGATATCCGCGATAGTACTCGTACGTCCATCCGACGATGGAGATGACCAGCAATGGAGCGGCGAAGAACGAGATCCAGAAACCGACGGCGATGCCCAGCAGGAGCAGTGCAGCGGCGCCGGCCAAGAAGATCGGCCACCAGCTCCACGGAGAGAAATGCCCGATCTCGGGGTCGCCGTCATCGACGTTCGCCGTGAGGATGTCTTCAGGCAGTTCACCACCCTGATGGCTGCGTGTTCTGCCGACATAGAAGGCGATGAACGTCGACATGATCGCGGCGAGGCTGAGAGCGACGGTTCCCGCCCACTCGACCGATGGCCCACCGCCCTGCTCGAAGTAGTCCGCGGAGAAGTAGCTGTGCTGCGGATCGTGTATGTTCCAGAGCGTGTAGACAACCGCGAGCACGGCGAAATAGGCGGCGAGTATCCAAAAGAGAACTGCGTTCGTCTTCATGCGGCTACTTCACCTTTCCGTCTGCGGCGTCATAGGTGGACGCATCGGGTGCATCCTTGGCCGGCCCGATCCCGACGGGTATTCCGGCCTCGGGATGATTGAGGTCGAACGCGGGCGACTCGCTCCTGATCCGCGGGATCGATGTGAAGTTGTGGCGAGGCGGCGGACATGACGTGGCCCATTCGAGCGAACGGGCGTATCCCCATGGGTCGTTCACGGTGATCTTCGGAGCCTTGCGCGCCGTGAGGTACACGTTCAAGAAGAACGGGATCATCGACGTCGCGAGAATCATCGCACCGACCGTCGACAACTGGTTCATCCAGGTGAAGTTGTCTTCGGGTGAGTAGGTCGCGTAGCGACGTGGGAAGCCCACGACTCCGAGCCAGTGCTGAATAAGGAACGTTGTGTGGAATCCGATGAAGAGCAACCAGAAGTGCCACTGCCCGAGACGCTCGTTGAGCATCTTGCCCGTCCACTTCGGCCACCAGAAATAGAACCCGGCGAACATCGCGAACACAACCGTGCCGAAGACGACGTAGTGGAAGTGCGCGACGACGAAGTACGTGTCCGACACGTGGAAGTCGAGCGGCGGGGAGGCCAGGATCACCCCGGTGAGCCCGCCGAACGTGAAGGTCACGAGGAACCCGATCGACCACAGCATCGGCGTCTCGAACGTCACGGAGCCACGCCACATCGTGCCGATCCAGTTGAAGATCTTCACACCCGTCGGAACCGCGATGAGCATCGTCATCAGCGCGAAGAAGGGTAGGAGCACCGAACCGGTGACGTACATGTGGTGCGCCCACACGGTCACAGAGAGAGCCGCAATCGCGATGGTCGCATACACAAGAGTCTTGTAGCCGAAGATCGGCTTGCGGCTGAAGACCGGGAAGATCTCAGAGACGATGCCGAAGAACGGCAGCGCGATGATGTAGACCTCCGGGTGCCCGAAGAACCAGAACAGGTGCTGCCAGAGGAGCACACCACCGTTCTCGGGATCGTAGATGTGTGCCCCGAAGACGCGGTCGGCCCCGAGCGCGAACAATGCGGCAGCGAGCACCGGGAAGGCGAGCAGCACGAGGATCGACGTCACGAGCGTGTTCCACGTGAAGATCGGCATCCGCCACATCGTCATGCCCGGTGCGCGCATGGTGATGATCGTGGTGATGAAGTTCACGGCACCGAGGATCGTTCCGAACCCGGACATACCGAGCCCGAACACCCAGAGATGGCCGCCGATACCAGGCGAGAACGTGGTGCTCGACAACGGAGCGTATGCGAACCAGCCGAACGACGCGGCGCCGGCCGGAGTCAGAAAACCGCCGAGGGCCGTCAGACTGCCGAAGAGGAACAACCAGAACGCGAACGCGTTCAGACGGGGGAACGCAACGTCAGGTGCACCGATCTGCAGGGGCATTATCACGTTCGCGAAGCCTGCGAACAGCGGCGTCGCGAACATCAGGAGCATGATTGTGCCGTGCATGGTGAAGAGCTGGTTGTACTGCTCTTTCGTCTCGACGACGGCCAGTCCGGGTTCGAACAGCTGTGCGCGGATGATCAGCGCCATCACGCCGCCGATCAGGAAGAAAAGGAATGACGCGATCAGGTACATGTGACCGATGGTCTTGTGGTCGGTCGACGTGATCCAGTTGACGATCACGTTTCCCTTTCGCTCGACCTGACTCGGACGATTGACGACCTTCGCCTGACCTTCGGGGAGGTCTTTTGCCTGGCCTTCGGGGAGTTCGATGGTTGTGGCCATGGTCTACTCCTCTTCCTCTTGAGATGTGCCCTCGCGCGTGCCTGTTCCGGGAAGGTTTGAGTTGCGGTCGTAGTCTTCGCCGTAGTCACCGACGTTTCCATTCGCCGCGAGTTCTTCGAGATGCGCCTCGTACTCGTCCGGTGACACGACCTCGACGTTGAAAAGCATCATCGAATGGTATTCACCACAGAGCTCCGCGCACTTGCCTTCGTACGTTCCCTCACGCTCTGGAGTGAACGACATGTAGTTCGTCTTGCCGGGGAACATGTCTTTTTTGTAGAGAAAGTCGATGACCCAGAACGAATGGATGACGTCACGCGACTCGAGTGCGATGGTCACCGTCTGACCGACGGGAAGGTACAGGGTGGGGAGCTGCTCCTGATCGATGGAGCCCCGTTCGCCGTCTGGGTCAGGTTGGGCCTGGATGCCGGCGGTCCAGACGTCGTCGCCGTCGACGGCGCCCGTGTAGACGAAGTCCCACGACCACTGCTTGGCATAGACCTCGATCGACACGTCAGGATCGTCATACTGCGTTTCGATGGCGGTCTGGTCACGCGCGGTGAAGGCGAAGAACCCGAGCACCAGAATGAGCGGCACGATCGTGTAGAAGATCTCGATCGGCATGTTGTATCGCAGCTGCACGGGCAGGCCGGTCTGTCCCTTGCGACGGCGGTACGCGATCGTCGCCCAGAGAATGAGTCCCCAGGTGACGACGCCGACGCCGAGCAGAACGATCCACGATGTGGTCCACAGACCTGCAACGCGTTCGGTGTGGTTCGTGACGGGGGGTTCGCCCTCGATGAAGCCGGGGAGATAGCCGTGGAGTTCGGCCTGGGTACATCCTGCGAGTATCACCGCGAGGGTGACCGCCACGGGAACTGCAGCCCATCGGAGACGACGATTCGAGCGCACCTGGGACCTTTCGAAGACACTGTTGGTTCCGAATTAGTCTAGCCCGATCCACGCGTCGCCTCCGTACCATTCCGGGCGCGACGCGGTCGATTCCGCTTCATCCGGCGTTAAACCAGTGCAGGGGAACCGCCGTGACGGCGGTTCCCCTGCACATGTTGCTGAAAATCTGCTTAGTGGAAGCTGTCTCCACACGCGCAGCTGCCACCGGCGTTCGGGTTGTCGATGGTGAAGCCCTGCTTCTGGATGCTGTCTTCGAAGTCGATCGACGCGCCATCGAGGTACGGGACGCTCATCTTGTCGACGACCACTTCGACACCGTCGAAATCGACTGCCGCGTCACCGTCGAGCATACGCTCGTCGAAGTACAGCTGATAGATCAGCCCAGAGCAGCCACCGGGCTGCACGGCCACCCGCAGGCGAAGATCGTCTCGACCCTCCTGCTCGAGCAGGCTCTTGACCTTGGCAGCCGCGGTGTCACTGAGCTTGACTCCGTGAGCGGCTTCGGTCGTGGTGGATGTCAGTGTCGTGTCGCTCATGACGCTCCTCGTGATCGAATGTGCAGCGCGCGGCGCGCGTGCCCTCAGATATTCTACCTGCGATAACCGGCCGATGGCCGTGTTCATTCCCCTGACCGCAATCACACCGTGTCAGACGCGTTCAGCCGTTCAGTCGCGCGAGCAGCAGCGCCTCTGTCAGGACTGCCCGGTGGAAGACTCCGAGGTGCAGCGATTCGTTCGGGCTGTGCGCGCGCGAGTGGGGGTCTTCGACGCCGGTCACCAGGATCTCGGCGGAGGGAAACACCCTGACGAGCTCGGCGATGAACGGGATGGACCCGCCGACGCCGAGCTCGACCGGCTCTGTGCCCCAGGCATCCGTCATCGCCTGCTTGGCCAGTGCCACGGCCTCACCGCTCGTGTCGACGAGGAACGGCTCGCCCAGGTCGACGTCGTCGATCTCGATGTGCGCTCCGAATGGGGCATTCTGTCGCAGGTGGGCAGCCAGTGCCTCATAGGCGTTGTGGGCGGACTGGCCCGGCGCGATCCTCGCGCTGATCCGCACCGAGATGCTCGGCGAGAGGGTGTTCGACGCATTCGCCACTGTCGGCGCGTCGATGCCCGTGACGGTGATCGACGGCTGTGACCAGATTCGGCTCAGAATCGGTCCCTCGCCCACGGGTTCGACCCCGGAGAGAAGCCCCGCCTCGTCGCGCAACTGCTTCTCGCCGTACTCGGGTGTGGTCGTCTCGCGGCCGGTGAGCCCGTCGACGGCGACGGCGCCGCGTGAGTCCCACAGCGTAGACAGAAGGAGGATGGTCGCCATCATCGCGTCGGGGACCGCGCCCCCGAACATGCCGGAGTGCGAGGCATGCGCCAGGGTGCTGACGGTCAGGCGGAACGTCACGTTGCCCCGGAGGCCAACGGTGAGCGCCGGTGTCTTGTCGTCCCAGTTGTTCGAGTCGGCCACAACGATCACATCCGCGGCGAGTGCTGCCCTGTTCTCGGCGAGGAACGTCGAGAACGAGCGTGAACCGAACTCCTCTTCACCCTCGATGAACAGGGCGACACCGAGATCGGGGTCGTCGCCGAGCACATCGGTGAGCGCCCGCAGTGCAGCGATATGGGTCATCACCCCGGCTTTGTCGTCCGCTGCACCGCGGCCGTACAGCCTGTCGCCTCTGACCGTCGGCTCGAACGGGGCAGACTCCCAGTCCCCGTCGTGCCCGGGCGGCTGCACGTCATGATGTGCATACAGCAGAACCGTCCGGCGGCCGTTCCTCGCCTTTCGCACAGCGAGCACAGCGGGCTGGCCGAGCTCATCGGTGTCACCGATGCGCGAGCGTTTCACCTGCACGTCGGAGAAGAGCCCGGTCTGTCTGGCCAGCTCTGCGACGGCCTCCGCGCTCTGACGGACGAACTCCGGATCGAAAGCCGCCCACGACACGCTCGGAATGCGCACGAGGCCCGTCAAATCGGCGATCGTGGCGGGGAGCCGTGCGTGCACGGCACGGCGGATCGCGTCGTCGAGGGAGGTCGCATCGTCTGGAAGGCTCTGCGGGGAATCGGTCATGCAGGTAATCTTAAGAGACCCGCGATCCGAGGACACACAGTGACGAAGCAATCCCCCCGCAACCCCGTCGACACCGAGAGCGATCAGGGCTCGGTGACGGGCAAAGGCCGGCCGACCCCGACACGCAAGGAACGTGAGGCGCTGAACAAGCGCCCGCTTGTGCCAGGCGACCGCAAAGAGGCGCAGAAGGCCGCACGGGCGAAGATGGCCGAACAACGTGAGAAAGCGCGTATCGGCCTGGCTGCAGGTGACGAGCGTTATCTGCCGACGCGCGATCGCGGCCCCCAGAAGAAGTGGGTGCGAGACTACGTCGATGCTCGCTTCAGCATCGGCGAGTTCCTCATTCCGCTCATGTTCGTCGTCATCATCGTCACGTTCATGCCTGATCCGGCCGTACAGCTGTACGGGATGTTCGCGCTCTGGGCGTTCTTTCTGCTGGCCGTGCTCGACAGCGTGATCCTCGGATTCATCGTACGACGCAGGCTCACCGCGAAGTTCGGGAGCGCCGAACGCGGTGTCCGCTGGTACGCCGCTATGCGGGCACTGCAGTTGCGTGTGCTCCGTCTTCCGAAGCCCCAGGTCAAGCGCAGGCAGTACCCGAGCTGACTCTGGCCGGTCTCGGTGCTGGCCGGTCTCGGTGCTGGCCGGTCTCGGTGCTGCGCAGACGTGCGAACCCGCCCAGCACGTCCTCGTTCAGTTCCGGGAGGACCGGTCGCGCAGCAGCCGACCGAGCCTCCTGTTGATCTGTCTGACCCAGAACGGCCCGTGATAGATGAACCCGGAGTATCCCTGCACCAGGGTGGCCCCCGCGGCGATGCGCTCTGCGACCTGTTCGGCCGTTTCGATCCCGCCGACAGAGATGACGCACATCTCGGGAGGAACGAACCGCCGGATCAGACGGAGCACCTCGAGTGAGCGCTCTGCCAGGGGCGCCCCCGACAGTCCGCCGGCTCCGGCTGCATCAACAGCTCGCGCCCCTGTGCGAAGACCTGTGCGGGCGATCGTCGTATTCGTGGCGATGATGCCGTCGAGCCCGAGCGCGACAACGAGCTCCGAGATGCGCTTCAGCTCGTCGTCGCCCAGATCCGGCGCGATCTTGACGAGAAGCGGAGTGGCTCCGGATGCGTCCCTCACGGCCGAGAGCAGAGGCTCGAGGCGATCGAGCTCCTGCAGACCCCTCAGCCCTGGTGTGTTCGGCGAGCTGACGTTCACCACCAGGTAGTCGGCAAGCGGTGCGAGCAGGCGTGTGCTCTCGAGGTAGTCGTTCGTCGCGTTGTCGACGCTCGTGACCCTGCTCTTGCCGATGTTGACGCCGATGACCGGCCGGCCCCGAACGTTCCTGACCCTGGCGAGCCTCGCCGCGGCATCCGCCGCTCCCCCGTTGTTGAACCCCATCCGGTTGATGAGGGCCCGATCGTCGACCAGCCGAAAGAGTCGCGGCCTCGGGTTCCCCGGCTGCGCATGTGCGGTCAGGGTGCCGACTTCGATGTGGCCGAAGCCGAGGGCGCCGAGGCCGATGACCGCCCGCGCGTCTTTGTCGAAGCCGGCTGCGAGACCGAACGGTGTCGCGAAGGTGAGTCCGAGGGTGTGCACCGAGAGGTCGTCAGGGGCAGACGTCAATCGCTCGAGCGCCCGCCGCAGCCCCAGGGCGGGTAGTGCCCTGATGGCGTCGAACGCCAGGTGATGCGCGAGTTCCGGGTCGAATTTCGTCAGGACGTGTGAGAAGAGTATGCGATACATGCCTCTGCAAGGCTACCGTCACCGCTGGCGCTCAGCGGTCGTCTGCACTTTCACGTTCCGCCGACGTCTGCTCTGCATGTTCGACCCGCAGAAGAGTTATGGCGTCTTCGAAGTCGTCGAGCGACTCGAACGCCTGGTACACACTCGCAAAACGCAAGTACGCGACCTCGTCGAGCTCGCGCAACGGCGTGAGGATCGCGAGGCCGATCTCGTTCGCGTCGATCTGCGACGATCCGGTCTGTCTGATGCTCTCTTCGACCTTCTGCGCCAGGAGCGCCAGGTCCGAGTCGGTCACGGGGCGACCCTGACAGGCTTTGCGCACGCCTGCCACGACCTTTTCACGGCTGAAGGGCTCGACGACACCACTTCGCTTGATGACGGCGAGGCTCGCGGTCTCCGTGGTGCTGAACCGGCGCCCGCACTCGGGGCATTGCCGCCTGCGACGAATCGACAGTCCGTCGTCGCTCGTGCGTGAATCGATGACACGCGAATCGGGGTGGCGGCAGAACGGACAATACATCGGGATCCAGACTAGTCGAAGGTCACAACGACGGGCGGCTTTCGAAGCGGATGCTCACGGCGTCGCCGTGCGCGGGAAGCTGCTCGGCTCGCGACAGGGTGACGATCTTCTCGGCGACCAGAGCGAGGGCATCCCTGTTGTATCTGACGATCTGCTGCGGACGCAGGAAGGTGTATGCACCGAGGCCTGACGAGAAACGGGCCTGCCCGCCCGTCGGCAGCACGTGGTTCGACCCGGCGATGTAGTCGCCGAGGCTCACCGGTGCGTGCGGCCCGACGAAGATCGCACCCGCGTTCGTGATCTGCCGGAGCAGCGCGTCGTCGTCGGCGGTCTGTATCTCGAGGTGCTCGGGCGCATAGGCGTTGCTGAACTCGGCGGCCTGGGGCATGTCGTCGACGAGCACGATCGCCGATTGCTGACCGGCCAGTGCGCGTGACACACGCTCAGAACTCGGTGTGGTGCGGGCGAGCCGGCGCACCTCCCTGACGACGTCGTGTGCGAACTGCTCGGAATCCGTGACGAGCACCGATGCGGCAGCTTCGTCGTGCTCGGCCTGACTCACGAGGTCTGCGGCCACGTACGTCGCATCGGCGGTCGAGTCCGCGATCACGAGGATCTCTGTCGTTCCCGCCTCCGAGTCGATGCCGACGCGTCCCTTCACCAGGCGTTTCGCCGCTGCCACGTAGATGTTGCCTGGACCTGTCACAACGTCTACAGGTTCGAGGCCGAGCTCGGCGACGCCGTGCGCGAATGCGCCGATCGCGCTGGCGCCGCCCATCGCATACACCTCATCGATGTGAAGGAGCCCGGCGACGGCGAGGATGGTCGGGTGCACACGTCCGCCGAACTCCGACTGGGGCGGTGAGGCGATGGCGATGGAACTGACCCCGGCGACCTGTGCCGGAACGACGTTCATGACCACGCTCGAGGGATAGACCGCCTTGCCGCCGGGCACATAGAGGCCGACCCGGGAAACAGGCTGCCATCGCTGAGTGATCACCGCTCCGGGTGCGACCTGTGTGTCGACGGTCGGCGGCACCTGAGCGATCGTCGCCTCACGCACACGGGCGATCGCTTCGTCGACGGCGTCTCGAACCGCCGTGTCGAGCGTTGCGACAGCGTCGGAGATCTGTTCTGCAGGCACCCGGATCTGTTGTGGCGCCCCGCCGTCGAAAGCGTCTGCATGGCGCAGAAGGGCTGCGACGCCCTCTTCGTCGACTTCGGCGATCAGACGTGCTGCAGCGTCGGATGCGCGCGAGATGTCGACGAGGGGCCGTGGTATCAGCTGAAGCAGCTCTGCAGGGCTCGGGCGCATGCCCCGCATGTCGATGGTGTTGATCATTTGCGCACAGTTTATCGCGGCTGGGCCTTGTTCCTCGTCAGCCCCGCATCAGGCCGTCAACGTGACGCAGAACCCCCACCCGGCCATCGTCGTGCCTGATGACGAGTTCGGTTCCACGATCGACGATGGCGAGTGCCCACGCCGTCGGGCCGATCTCGAACAGCGGTGCTCCCGTGGTTTCGTCGACGACGACACGCGGCACTGCCGAATAGACCCAGAAGGGCTGCGTCGAGACCACCTGCGGCGCGGAGTGCTCTTCGACGGCGGGGTGTGCCGAAACGTGACTGAACGCGGCTCTCGGTTCGGCGGCGTCTGCCTGCTCGTCGTCGAGCCACTCGTCCGGAGCAAGATCCTGTTCGAGCGGCTCTTCGCCCGGCACCGGCTCTTCGACCGGTGCCGACGTGTCGTCTGCGCGAGGAGTCTCGTCGACGGCTTCCGAGTTCAGCTCGGCGAGAAGCTCATCGACAGCCGACTCTTCATCGTCGGCTGCCTGCTCCCGCGCGGTGTCTGTGCGCTCCTCGTCAGCCGATTCCGCCTCTCCGGGGTGGTCCGCGCCCGCCGTGCTGGCGGCTTCGGCGGCGGTGGCTTCTGCGGGCGGCTCAGTCGCGGGTGTGCGGGCATAACGAGGGCCGACATCATCGGCAGCAGGAGACACACCCTGGCCGTATTCCGCTGTCTGACCGTATCCGCCCGCCCAGGTGTCCTGGCCCGCCAGAGCGTGTTCCGCCGGCTGGCCGTACTCGACTCCCTGAGCGTAACCGGCTGTATCCTGCTGACCGGTCGTCTGGGGCGCTGGGTGGGGTTTCGGCCGCCTCGGAACGGCGATCGGCTCCCTCGCCGTCGGGTGCGCCGCCGTCTCGGGTCGCTGTAAGAACTCGTCGCGGAAGGGGGGAATGAACATCGCGAGCGTCGTCACCGCGAGCGAGAGGACCGATGCGATGAGCCCGACGATCGCTCCCGGCCCTGGTGCGACGCCGACGCCGAGCAGCCCGGGCACACTGGTGATGAACACGAGCATCCCGAAATAGAACGCGGCCGTCACAAGAACCGCCGCCGAGGCGAACTGATCGACAGAGAGCGAACCGACCCGCCATCTGACCGACGGCACAAGACGCCGGAGGACCATGAGGATCGCTGCCGCGAGCTGAAAGAGAAGCCCCGGAACGACGAACCAGCTGAACGGCGCCCACACGGTCTGGTACCCGACGAACAGGCCGGAGACGAAGGGAAGGAACGACGCGATCAGCACAATCGCCGACAGTCCGAGAAAGATCACCTCGCGCAGTGTGAACGGGCCGATGCCGTATCGCGCAGCCTCTTCACCGGCCGGCGGTTGCGAATTCCAATCGTGTGGCGAGATGGTCTCTGGATCGGTCATTGTCGAAGCGTCCTCACATGGTTGGACACGAGGGAGAGCGCCACGCAGAAGCCTCCCCCGAACGGGTCACCTGATCTTATCCGAGGCAATTTGGGCCCAGCAAGGATTTGAGCTCTCCGTAGAGATCGGCGGTCACCTGGACCGGGTATGGCACGTCGAACACGCGCGCCGTGTCTCCCCTGACCAGTTTGAGACGCACCTCGGTGTCACCGCCGTGTCGTCCGAGGATCTGCCCGAGTTCAGCGACCACCTCTGTCGTCGCGCGGGAATCCGGCATCATGAGGGTGAGCGGCCCCACGGGTCCTGACTGGTCGAACTCCGGCGACATGATGCTGTATGCGTGCAGGTTCATGCCGTCATCGCGCATGCTGATGCGGCCACGAACCACAACGATGCTGTCGTTGACGAGCGTCGAAGCGAACTCCTGGTACGCCTTGCCCATGAACATCACGGTCATCTCACCGCCGAAGTCCTCGACCTGGATCATGCCGTACTGGTTGCCGGATGCCTTCGCCACACGGTGCTGCACACTCGTGACCAGGCCGGCGATCGTCACCGTCTCACCGTCCTGTGCGCTGTCGGACGTGAGGATATCGGTGATCGACGCGCTCGCATGCTTGGCGATCTGCAACTCGAGGCCGGCGAGGGGGTGATCAGACACATAGAGGCCCAGCATCTCGCGCTCGAATGCGAGTTTGTCTCGTTTGGTCCACTCTGGGCGCTCCGGAACACTCTCTGCATGCTCATCGATGTCGAAAATGCCGCCGAAAAGGTCGACCTGCCCGTTCGCCTCGTTCCGCTTGAGACTGACAGCAGACTCCACTGCATCTTCATGTATCTCGACCAACGCCCGCCTGGTCGAACCGAGTGTGTCGAATGCACCGGCCTTGATGAGCGACTCACACGTGCGTTTGTTGGCGACCTGGAGCGGCACCTTGCGCAAGAAGTCGTGGAAGCTCGTGAACGCACCTTCCTTCTCACGCGAACGCCTGATCCCTTCAACGACATTGGAGCCGACGTTGCGCACGGCGCCGAGGCCGAAGCGCACGTCGTCGCCGACGGCGGCGAAGAATCCGATGGACTCGTTGACGTCTGGGGGAAGCACCCTGATTCCCATACGGCGGCACTCGTTGAGATAGATCGCCAGCTTGTCTTTGGAATCGCCGACACTCGTGAGGAGCGCCGCCATGTACTCGGCGGGATAGTGCGCCTTCAGGTATGCCGTCCAGTAGGACACAACACCATACGCCGCCGAGTGCGCCTTGTTGAAGGCATAGTCCGAGAACGGCAGCAGAATGCCCCAGAGCATGTTCACGGCCTCCATGGAGTAGCCGTTCGCCTGCATACCGGCCGAGAAGCCCTCGAATTGCTTGTCGAGCTCCGACTTCTTCTTCTTGCCCATCGCACGGCGCAGGATGTCTGCCTGCCCGAGCGAGAAGCCTGCCACCTTCTGCGCGATGGCCATCACCTGCTCCTGGTAGATGATGAGGCCGTAGCTCGTCGAAAGGATCTCGGCGAGCGGTTCTTCGAGTTCGGGGTGGATCGGGGTGATCTCTTGGAGCCCGTTCTTGCGGAGCGCATAGTTCGTATGGGAGTTCGCGCCCATGGGCCCCGGCCGATAGAGCGCGATCAGCGCAGAGATGTCTTCGAAGTTGTCTGGCTTCATCAGCCGGAGCAGCGATCGCATCGGCCCGCCGTCGAGCTGGAAGACACCGAGCGTGTCACCTCTCGAGAGCAGTTCGTATGCCGCTTCGTCGTCGAGGCTCAGATCTTCGAGTATCGGACGGAAACCGCGGTTCGACTCGATGTTGTCGATGGCGTCGTTGATGATCGTGAGGTTGCGCAGCCCCAGGAAGTCCATTTTGATGAGCCCGAGCGATTCACACGCCGGGTAGTCGAACTGCGTGACGATCTGGCCGTCCTGCTCGCGCCTCATGATCGGGATGATGTCGATGAGCGGGTCGCTCGACATGATCACACCGGCCGCGTGGACCCCCCACTGGCGCTTGAGGTTCTCGATGCCGAGCGCGGTGTCGAACACCGTCTTGGCGTCTGCGTCCGTCTCGACGAGCGCACGGATGTCGACGGCCTCTTTGTAGCGCGGGTGATCCTTGTCGAAGATGCCCGTCAGCGGAATGTCTTTTCCCATCACCGGAGGCGGCATCGCCTTGGTGAGCTTCTCGCCCATGCCGAAGGGGAACCCGAGCACACGCGACGAGTCCTTGAGCGCCTGTTTGGCCTTGATGGTGCCGTAGGTGACGATCTGCGCCACTCGCTCGTCGCCGTACTTCTCTGTCACGTATTTGATGACCTCGCCGCGGCGCCGGTCGTCGAAGTCGACGTCGAAGTCGGGCATCGAGACACGATCCGGGTTGAGAAAGCGCTCGAAGATGAGGCCGTGCTGCAGCGGATCGAGGTCGGTGATGCCCATGGCGTACGCCGCCATCGAGCCTGCGCCTGAGCCTCGGCCGGGCCCGACGCGGATGCCGTTGCGCTTCGACCAGTTGATGAAGTCGGCGACAACGAGGAAGTACCCGGGGAAACCCATCTGCACGATCACGCCTGCCTCGTAGTCCGCGCGCTCGCGCACGGCCTGCGTGATGCCGTTCGGATATCTCTGGTGCAGGCCGCTCTCGACCTCTTTGATGAACCAGGACTCCTCGGTCTCTCCGGCCGGCACCGGGAACCTCGGCATATAGTTCGCGCTCGTGTTGAACGCGACCTCGCAGCGCTCCGCGATCAGCAGGGTGTTGTCACACGCCTCGGGGTAGTCGCGGAAGAGCTGCCGCATCTCTGCAGCACTCTTCAGATAGAACTCGTCCGCGTCGAACTTGAAGCGGTTCGGGTCGTCGAGGGTCGAGCCCGACTGCACACACAGCAGGGCGGCGTGGGATTTCGCATCGGCCGCGTGGGTGTAGTGCAGGTCGTTCGTGGCGACGAGCGGCAGGCCGAGGTCTGTGGCAAGACGGATGAGATCCGACATGATCCGTCTCTCGATCCCGAGGCCGTGATCCATGATCTCGCAGTAGTAATTCTCTGCACCGAAGATGTCGCGATAGTCGGCGGCCGCCTGGACGGCGGCGTCGTACTGGCCGAGCCTGAGCCTGGTCTGGACCTCGCCGCTCGGGCACCCTGTCGTCGCGATCAGGCCGCTCGCGTACGTGCTCAGGATCTCTTTGTCCATACGGGGCTTGAAGTAGTAGCCCTCGATGGACGCGCGCGACGACATCCTGAAGAGGTTGTGCATGCCCTCCGTGGTCTCTGACAAGAGGGTCATGTGCGTGTAGGCGCCCGAACCCGAGACATCGTCTCTGTCGCCGTTGCCCCAGCGCACGCGCGTGCGGTCCGAACGATGGGTGCCAGGCGTGATGTAGGCCTCTGTGCCGATGATCGGTTTGATGCCGGCGTCTGTCGCCGTCTTCCAGAAGTCGAACGCGCCGAACACGTTGCCGTGGTCGGTGACGGCGACGGCGGGCATCTCCTTCTCGACGGCCGCGTCGATGAGGGGTTTGACGCGAGCGGCGCCGTCGAGCATCGAGTACTCGCTGTGAACGTGCAGGTGGACGAACGAGTCCGTTGAACCGGCCAAAACTACTCCGACTGACGATGGTGGTGAGTGACCAGCTTAAACGCCTGACCCGACATCCTCAGTCTGCGCGCAGGACGTCGAGTGCGTGTCGCAGGTCGTCCGGGTATTGCGAACGGAACGTGACGCGATCCCCCGAGGCCGGGTGGGTGAACGAGAGCTCAGCCGCCTGCAGCCACTGCCTGGTGAGGCCGAGCCGAGCCGAGAGCGTCGGATCGGCGCCGTACAGCGGATCGCCGACGCACGGATGCCGCTGTGCGGCCATGTGCACCCGTATCTGATGTGTGCGCCCCGTCTCCAGATGGACAACGAGCAGCGAAGCGCTCGGGAAAGCCTCGACTGTCTCATAGTGGGTGACGGACGGCTTGCCCTCGGCCGTCACGGCGAACTTCCAGTCGTGCTTCGGGTGTCGCCCGATCGGCGCGTCTATCGTGCCGGCAAGGGGATCGGGATGCCCCTGCACGACCGCGTGGTAGATCTTCTCGACCTCGCGATCGTGGAAAGCGCGCTTCAGCGCCGTGTAGGCCCTCTCGGATTTCGCAACGACCATCAGGCCGCTCGTGCCCACATCGAGCCGATGCACGATTCCCGCCCTCTCGGTCGCCCCGGAGGTCGCGATTCGATACCCGGCCCCCGCGAGGGCGCCGAGCACGGTCGGTCCGGTCCAGCCGATCGACGGGTGCGCGGCCACTCCGAGCGGTTTGTCCACGACGACGATGTCATCGTCGTCGTGGACGACCCTCAGATCGTCGACCACAACGGGGACGACGGTGGGCGCCTGCCTGGGCTCCCAGGCGACGTCGAGCCACGCCCCGGCCCGCAACCGGTCCGACTTGGTCAGCACACGCCCGTCGAGCGTGACACCGCCGGCGTCTGCCACGTCTGCGGCGAAGCTTCGCGAGAATCCCAGGAGCTTCGCAAGACCCGCATCGACGCGAGCGCCGTCCAGGCCGTCTGGGACCGGCAGCATACGGTTCTCGGTCACGGCGAGACGTCGTTCTCGTTCTTCGACGCGTGAGCCTGTGCCCCAGGGTCATCAGCGGACAACTCGACCGGTTCGTCGCTGTGCTCTTTTGCGTCTCGCGAGCCGTCCAGCCTGATCCCCCTGATGGTGAGGATCACGAAGATGGCCATGCTCGAGACGATGGCGATGTCGGCGACGTTGTAGATCGCAGGCAACATCCACGGCGTCGAGATGAAGTCGATCACGTGTCCAAGTCCGAAGGACGGCTCCCTGAAGAAGCGATCCGTCAGATTTCCGACGACCCCCGCAAGGAGCAGCCCGAAGACGATCCCCCACGCGATCGAGCGGATCCTGCGCGCCAGGACCAGTATCGCGATGGTGACCGCGCTGGCGAGGATCGAGAAGATCCAGGTGCTCCCGCTCGCGAGCGAGAAGGCGGCACCCGAGTTCCGGACGAACTGAAAGATCAGGACGTCACCGAAGATCCTGTACTGCTGGCCCTCGACGAGGTTCGTGAGGACGAGATGCTTCGTGACCTGGTCGAGCGCATACGCGACGACCGCAACAGCGGCGAGCATCACGAGCGCCCGGCCACCGGAGTGACCGGTGCGCGCGGAATCCAATGCGTCAGGCGTTGGAGGTCTGGGCGAAGCTCGAGCCGGACTGGCTGCCGGATCCTGCATCGAGGTCCTTCAGGTGACCTTCGATGTATGCACGGAGCTTCTGGCGGTAATCACGCTCGAAGATGCGAAGCTCATCGATCTTGCGCTCGAGTGCTCCGCGCTCCTCGTCGAGGATCTCCATCTGCGCGCGCTGCTTGGCCTCTGCCTCAGCGACAACGCGGGCGGCGGTGGCGTGACCCTCTGCGATGAGTGCGTCGCGCTTCTCGGCGCCCTCGCGCACGTGCTCGTCGTGCAGCCGACGAGCGAGCTGCAGCAGACTGCTCGAGCTCTCGGAATCGTCAGCGCCCACTGCCGCCGGCTGTGCCGGAGCGGGGACCGGCTCGGCGGCCACCACGGGCGCGGCAGCTGCGACAGGGGCGCTCTGGCCCTCGCCGGACTCGGCCTTGGCGAGCCGCTCTTTGAGTTCTTCGTTCTCCTGCGTCAGTCGGCGCAGTTCGACGACGACCTCATCGAGAAAGTCATCGACCTCATCCTGGTCATAACCCTCACGAAACTTCGTCTGCTGGAACTGCTTATTGACTACATCTTCCGGAGTGAGCGCCATGGCTTTCCACCTTCAACTTGTAACGACTCTTTGAACGTGCCCACGCTAGCAAACACCACGGCGGTGTTCCCTGAGCGACGCACAACACACGTGAAGAATACCCTGTGCAGGCACCTACCGCAGGATATTGACCACCGTCATCGCGATGATCACGCAGAGCATCGTCAGACTCCAGCCGAAATCGAGCGCGAGCGCGCCGATCCGCACCGGCGGCAGGATTCTGCGGAAGAAGCGAATCGGAGGGTCGGTGATCGAAAAAACTATCTCAGCGGCGACGAGACCCGCGCCACGCGGACGCCATTGGGGCTTCAGACTGCGCGCCAGATCGAGGCCGAACCTGGCCCACATGGCGAAAAAGTACAGCAGCAGCGCAAAATAGAGAATATTGCCGACGAGCGATATAACGAGGTCCACCCGTCAATTATTGCTGAGCGAAGAAGGTTGCTTCGCCCTCGGCTGCCGCAACGCCTGAATCGCCGAGCACAGCCACGTGTTGCGGCGAGAGGAGGAAGACCTTGTTCGTGACGCGCTCGATCTTGCCGTAGAGGCCCTGCGAGAGACCGCTCGCGAAATCGATGAGCCGGCGCGCGTCTCCCTCACTCATCTGAGACAGGTTGATGATGACGGGCACACCCTCGCGGAATGTTTCTGCGATCACCTGCGCGTCACGGTACTGCTTGGGGTGAACGGTCAGAATCTCGTTCAGCTCGCTCGGCGCAGCCTGTTTGGTGACGGTCGGGCGACGCAGAGGCGTCACCGGCGCTCGGTTGGCCTGCGCGGGCACAGCCTGCGGTGCTGCCTGGGGCTGCGCTGCGGGAGCCGCCTGCTGACCGGACTCCTGCTCGTATTCGAGTTCGTCGTCAGCAAGACCCAGGTACACCATGGTCTTCTTGAGCGGGTTGGACATCGCTACCTCCGTTTGAGCTGTTGGTTCACCATGAGATTAACCTCCATCGGGCCGCTTGCCGGTGATTGCAGCGCCAATCCGAAGGTGTGTCGCGCCCTCGAGCACGGCTTCGCGAAAGTCCTGGCTCATGCCGGCCGAGATCGCCGACGCGTGCGGCGCGAGCGCCCTCACACGCTCAGAGGCCTCACGCACTCTCGCGAACGCGCGGCGGGGATCCTCGCCGAGCGGAGCGACAGCCATCACGCCGAGCAGCCTGAGCGAGCTCGCGCCGAGCACCCGTTCGACGAGCGGATCGAGGTCGGCCGCCGCCACCCCGCCACGAGCAGGGTCGTCCGTCAGATTCAGCTGCACGAAACAGTCGAGCCTGCCGGTCTCCTCTCTCCCCGCCGAGTCGAGTGCATCCACAACGGATGCCCGGTCGAGCGAGTGCACCGCATCGGCGTAGCGGCGGACCTGCCGTGCCTTCTTGGACTGCAACTGTCCGACGAAATGCCACCGCAGATCCGCGAGGTCGCGAAGCTCGTCTGCCTTCGCCTGCGCCTCCTGGTGCCGGTTCTCTCCGATGTCGCGCAGGCCGAGGCGATACAGGTCGTCCACCAGCCTGGCAGGGTGGAACTTGGTCACCGCGATGAGCGTGACCTCATCGGGACGTCGACCCGCTGACCTCATCGCCTCGGCCACGCCCTGGCGCACACGATCGACTCGCTCGGCGAGTGTCGTGCCATCCATCTACTTCAAGAAGTCCGGGATGTCGAGCTCGTCTTCGTCTGCGAAGGCCGGGTCGGCCGCAACGGGCGGCGCGGCGAGAGCCTCTTCGCTGACCTTCCACGCATCACCGCGGGGCTCGGAAGGGGCCGGCTGGGTCTCGGTGAGAACCGCGGCCGGGCGCTCACGAACCTCACCTCCCTCAGCTGCGGCGGCCGTGCTCTTCATCACACCACCGGTCGAGAGAACAGCATCCGCTCGCGGCTCCACCTGTTTGGCCGGCGGTTCTCCGCCATCGAAGCCCGCGGCGATCACGGTCACGCGGACTTCGTCGCCCAGGGTGTCATCGATGACGGCGCCGAAGATGATGTTCGCCTCCGGGTGCACGGCCTCTTGCACGAGTCTGGCCGCGTCGTTGATCTCGAAGATGCCGAGGTTCGAGCCGCCCTGGATCGAGAGGAGCACACCGTGCGCGCCTTCGATGCTCGCCTCGAGCAGCGGAGAGGCGACCGCGAGCTCTGAGGCCTTGATCGCGCGGTCCGCGCCGCGCGAAGACCCGATACCCATGAGAGCCGAGCCCGCGCCCTGCATCACGCTCTTGACGTCTGCGAAGTCGAGGTTGATGAGGCCTGGTGTGGTGATGAGGTCCGTGATGCCCTGGACGCCGGCGAGCAGCACCTGATCCGCCGTCGAGAACGCTTCGAGCATGCTGATGCCCCGGTCGCTGATCTCGAGCAGCCTGTCGTTGGGCACAACGATGAGCGTGTCGACCTCTTCTTTCAGCTTCGCCACGCCGAGCTCGGCCTGCGCCTGGCGACGACGGCCCTCGAATCCGAACGGCTTCGTCACCACACCTATCGTGAGTGCGCCGATCGATTTCGCGATGCGCGCGACGACAGGGGCGCCCCCGGTGCCGGTTCCGCCGCCTTCGCCGGCGGTCACGAAGACCATGTCGGCTCCGGCGAGTGCTTCTTCGATCTCTTCGGCGTGGTCTTCAGCCGCACGGCGCCCCACCTCGGGGTCGGCGCCGGCGCCGAGGCCCCTGGTGATCTCACGGCCGACGTCGAGCTTGACGTCGGCATCGCTCATCAGCAGGGCCTGTGCGTCTGTGTTGATGGCGATGAACTCGACCCCACGGAGTCCGAGCTCAATCATGCGATTGACAGCGTTGACCCCGCCGCCGCCGATGCCGACGACTTTGATCACGGCAAGGTAGTTCTGGTTTGTAGTCACGTCCGGCCTCCGGTGAGAACTCTCAACCTCAAGTTGAGGTTTAAAGTTTTGCTCAGTATGCATTTCTTGAACCTGACGTTAGATCGACTCGGTGCTCGCGCGGGGATGCCATCCGCGTGTCGTCAAGTCCACGAAGAAATGAGCGGGTTCTCACGCACGCAGCACGGGCGGAGCCGTCATTCCGCGCGCACGACCGGTACGTCGGGCGACGAGACGTCGAAATAGGGCGCGTTCGGATACTGCACGAGCAGCGCCTCGAGGACGGCTGTCTTCAACGTCGATTCCTCCGCGCTCCCCCAGACGATCTGCTGCCCGGTATCCCTCAGGGTGAGTGCGACGTCGTCGGCGCTCCCGGCCCTCACCGTGTCCACTCTCGTCGACAGCGTCTCTGGAAGCGCTCTGATCACGGCCGCCGCCGACTCGAAACCGTCACCGGCAGCGTCCGAGTCCACGGTGATGAGAGGATAGCTCTCCGGTCGCGTCTCGCTGGCCTCGATCACAACGCCCGCGGCGTCCACGACATTGAACCCCTCACCCGTATCGATGACCCCGACCGGAGTGCGCTCCACGATGCGGACGACGAGGGTGTCCGGCGGCCTGCTCTCGACCGAATAGGACTGGATCAGCGGGAAGCCGACGAGCGCAGCTTTGATCTCACCCTCGTCGATGAGGGGAAACGGAGTGCCGATCTGGGATTCGAGGTCCGCGATGACAGCATCGGAACTCACGCGGTACGAGCCTTCGACAACGATCTGGCGCACGCTGAGCAGTGGTGTGTAGGCGAGAAGCACCGCGATGAGAGCCAGCCCGGCCACAGACGCTATTCCGATCAGCCACCCGATGCGCCGTCGGCGTGAGGCAGCCGTGAACCGCCGGATCTCCTGACGCTCAACCCGGCGTCGGCGTCTTGCCGCCTTCTTGAGCGCCGCCGTCGACCGCAGGTCATCGTCGTTGTCGCCGTTGTGGTTCGACTCACGCGCGCCGGAGACGCTTTCAGTCGCCACGGCGTCGAACAGGGGAACCGGGGCGGCCACACCCTCGTCCGCCTCGGCGGTCGTCCGATCCGCGCTCGGCGACACCGGAGCGTCTGCTGCGGCAGGACGCCCGGCCGGGCTGGCGCGACGGAAGCCTGCCGGTCTCTTCACCTCATACTCGTTCCTGCGTCGATCATCGTGGTCTGTTCCCGAGCTCAGGTTCGGACTGCAGCGAGCGAGCCCAGCAGCTGCGGAACGATCCGATAGACGTCGCCGCAGCCGAGCGTGATCACAGAGTCGCCCGGGCGAGCGATCCGGGCGACATGATCGGCGGCCTCCTGCCAGTCCGCGATGAACGCCACGCTGTCCGCCTCGGCGAAGCGCTCCGCGACAAGAGCACCGGTCACACCGGGTTCAGGGTCTTCACGAGCTCCATACACATCGAGAACCACGGTGAGGTCCGCATGCTCCTCGAGCACCGAGGCGAACTCCCCGGCGAACATCCGTGTACGACTGTAGAGGTGCGGCTGATGCACCGCGATGATCCGCCCCTCGCCCACAACGCTCCTCGCACCGCTCAGGGCTGCCGCCACCTCGGTCGGATGGTGTGCGTAGTCGTCGTAGACACTGACACCGCCCACCGTTCCGTGCAGCTCGAAACGGCGCTGCGTCCCTCCGAACTGCGAGATCGCCCTGAGCGACTCGTTCGCCCCGAAGCCGAGCCCGACCAGAACCGCGAACGCGCCGGCGGCGTTGATCGCGTTGTGGCGGCCAGGGACACGGAGCGTCGCCCCGTTGTCCTGGCCGCGGTAGCTGATGACGAACGAGACGGGGCCAACAGTCGAGATGCCGTGAACCCTCACGTCGGCATCCTCGTGCTCGCCGAAGGTGATGACGTGCTTGTCTGAGATTCTCTCGGCCACACGCCGCGCGCCCGCGTCGTCGGAAGAGATCGCGACCAGCTCGCTCGCATTCCGGACGAACGTCACAAACGCGTCTTCAAAGGCCTCTGGCGAGCCGTAGTGGTCGAGGTGGTCCGCGTCGACGTTCGTCACGAGCGCGACGGACGTGTCATAGAGCAGAAACGAGCCGTCTGACTCGTCCGCTTCGACGACGAACAGATCGCCCGACCCGGATGCACTCGATACACCGAGGGACTCGATCACTCCCCCGTTGACGAAACTCGGGTCCTCCCCCAGTTCGATCAGGCCGGTGACGATCATTCCCGTCGACGTCGTCTTGCCGTGCGCCCCCGCGACCGAAACGAGGCGGTGACGACGGATCAGCCAAGCCAGCGCCTGAGAGCGATGCAGGACGGGAAGGCCCCTGCGCAGCGCTTCGAGGTATTCCGGGTTGTCTTGCCAGAGGGCGCCGGTGACGACAACGGTGTCTGCGTCGCCGAGGTTGGCCGCGTCGTGTCCGATCTCCACGGATGCTCCAAGCGCGCGGAGGGCGTCGACGTTCGAAGACTCCCTCAGGTCGGAGCCGGAGACGGTGTGCCCCGCCTGCAGAAACAGCCGCGCGATCCCGCTCATCCCCGACCCGCCGATCCCGACGAAGTGCACGGTGCCGGGGTCGTCGGGTAACTCGATCGTGAAGTCCGGTTTGATCACTGGGGATTGCTCTTCCTGTCGCTTTCGGCTGCGGTTGCCACGTCACGCTTCCGAGGCCTCTTGTGGTGCCGGGGTGTGCTGAGACGTGACCCCGGGTATCCGTTATAGCTCACGTCGCTGGCAATCAGCGCGATGCCGCTGCTCGGTCGATCAGGCCGATCATGCGTGTCGTGCCGTCCCGGGTTCCCATCAGGCGGGACTGCACGGCCATGTCGTGCACACGCGTGCTGTCCCCGATGAGGGGAACCAGCTCCTCTTTCACCCAGGACGGCGTGAACCGTGCGTCATCGACGAGCAGGGCGCCACCGGCTTGCACAGCGTCTGCGGCATTGAACCGCTGCTCACCGTTTCCGACCGGGTACGGCACGTACAATGCGGGGATGCCGAGGGCCGAGAGCTCGCTGACCGTTGCGGCTCCCGCTCGCGAGATCGCGAACCGCGCGAGCGAAAGGGCGAGGTCCATACGGTCGCAATACGCGATCATCCGGTAGTGGTCCGTTCCCGGGTCTTCGAGGTCCGAGCGGTCGCCGACGATGTGCAGGATCTGATAGCCGGCGTCGATGATCTGCCGACGCGACTCGAACACCGTCTGGTTGATGCGCCTGGCCCCGAGGGACCCACCCGTCACCAGCATGGTCGGCGTGTCTGGGTCGAGGCCGAACTCCTCCGAGGCGGCATGCCTGGCCGTCTGTCTGTCGAGCTGTTCGATCTCGCGGCGCAGTGGCATTCCGACGTACTCGCCGTTCCTGAGGTTCGTGCCGTGGAAGGCGATGCCGACGAACTCGGTGGACCTGGCGCCGAGACGGTTCGCGAGCCCCGGTTTCGCGTTCGCCTCGTGAATCGCGAACGGGATCCTCGATTTCTTCGCGGCCGCGTATGCCGGTGCCGAGGCATACCCGCCGAATCCGACGACCACATCCACGTCCCGCTCGTGCAGGATCTGGGTGACACGACGAACGGCGCGCAGGTACCGGGAGCCGAACGTCATGGCATACAGGCTCGGCCGACGTGGGAACGGCAATTTCTCGATGGTGAGCAGCTCGTATCCGCGTGCGGGGACGAGCCGTGCCTCGAGGCCCTCACGGGTGCCGAGCACAAGCACAACGGCATCAGGATCTCTGTGTGTGAGACCGTCGGCAACGGCGAGGAGCGGATTCACATGGCCGGCTGTGCCACCGCCCGCGAGCAGATATGTTGTCATCGAAGCCTCTGTCTGGCGGAGTGAGTGGAAGGATCAGGTGATGTGCCCGGCCGTGCGCGTGCGAACGAGAGCACGATTCCGACAGCGGCGAGCGAGGTGAGCAGCGCCGTGCCCCCCGCGGAGATGAACGGAAGCGGCACACCGAGCACCGGCAGCACACGGAGCACAACGCCGATGTTCACAAACGCCTGTCCCACGAGCCACACCATGATGGCGCCCGTTGCGATCCGCACGAACGGGTCTGGACTCGACCGGATCACCCGCACGAACGCGATGGCGAGCACCACGAACAACAGCAGGACGACTGTGGCACCGACGAGCCCGAGCTCTTCGCCGACGATGGCGAAGATGTAGTCGTTCGATGCGGCGGGCAGCCAGGAGTACTTCTCACGCGAATTGCCGAGCCCGAGCCCGAACAGCCCGCCGTTCGCCAGAGCCCACGTTCCGTGAAGCGGTTGCCAGCAGAGGCCCGCGTAGTCGTTTGCGCACTCCTGATCGAAGAGAATGCCGAAGCGTGCCATTCGATTCGCGCTCGTGAGGGTCATCGCCGCGAAGAGCGCTGCCCCTGCGAGCGCGATGACGGCGAGGTGGCGCAGCTTGATCCCCGCGAAGAACATCCCGCCGAAAAGCAGCAGGCTCATGATCACGACCGTGCCCAGATCGTGACCGAGCAGCACGAGTCCGACCGCTCCGCCACCGAGCGGGATCACGGGGACGAACGCGTGCTTCCAGTCCGACAGCAGATCGAACTTGCGCGTGAGCACAGCGCCCATCCAGACCGCGAGGGCCAGCTTCAACAGCTCCGACGGCTGCCCGGTGATCGGGCCGACGGCTATCCAGTTGCGGTTTCCGCCGTCGGTGATGCCGAGCGGTGTGAACACAAGAAGCTGCAGAAAGACGGCGCCGCCGAGCGCGGCCCAGGCCCACTTCTTCCAGAACCCGACGGGGATGCGGCTGAGCACGAGCATCAGGGGAATGCCGATCACGGCATACGTCGCCTGTTTCCAGAATCCCCCGAAAAACCCCTGGTCGTCGAGAAACGAATCGACAGACGACGACGAGAGCACCATCACGAGGCCGACGACGACCAGGAACAGGGTGGTGCCGAGAAGAAGAAAATACGTGCCGTTCTCTGAGGTCTGCAGCCGGCCGAGGGATATCCGGGCGGTGCGCGCGCGCGGTTCGTCGCTCGTCCGGGGTGCGTGCCCACGGCTGTTCCCTGGCGCGGTCGCGCCGGGCGCGCCGGTCAGCGGAGAGCCTGGCTCACGCGAACGGCGGCTATTCCGGGCCGTCGGTGGGGCGCTCATTCGCCTCACCTCCCCATCTCGCTCTCACGGCTTCTGCGAACAGCCGTCCCCGCTCCGCGTAGTCGGCGAACTGGTCCATGGACGCAGCCGCCGGCGCGAGAAGGACGACATCGCCGTGTGCGGCGAATGCTCCGGCGTGTTCGACCGCCTGTGGCATCACATGATCAGTCTCATCTGTGACGACCTCTGCGAGCGGAACCTCGGGCGCGTGTCGCCTGAATGCGCGGAGCACGTCGTCGCGGTCTCGGCCGATGACGACGACACCCCTCAGACGGGAGGCATGCCTCGCGACGAGCTCGCCGATGTCGACGCCTTTCAACAGCCCGCCGACGATCCAGACGATCGAGGGGTATGCCGCGAGCGAGGCGTCTGCGGCGTGCGCGTTCGTCGCCTTCGAGTCGTCGATCCAGGTCACCTGAGCGGCAGTCAGGACGTGCTCGATGCGGTGCGCATCCAGATCGAATTCACCGAGCGCGGATCTGATCTGCTCGGGAAGCACTCCGAAGGATCGTGCGAGCGCGCTTGCGGCGAGGATGTTCGACACCACGTGGGGTGCATCGAGGCCGCGCCTGCCGAGGTCTTCCAGTGTGACGATCTCGAGGGCGTTCGACATCCGCTCATCGAGGAACGCGCGGTCGCACAGGATTCCGTCGACGATGCCGAGATCGCTCGGACCGGGGACACCGAGGTCGAAGCCGATCGCCCTGGCGCCCTCGACGACGTCCGCACGCTCCACCATCGCCCGCGTGGCATCGTCGGACTTGTTGTAGACGCATGCCACGCGCGTGTTCTCGTAGACGCGTGCCTTCGCGTCGACGTAGGCATCACGGGTTCCGTGCCAGTCGATGTGGTCATCGGCGATGTTCAGGCAGACCGCCGAGTACGGCGATACCGCGTTCGCCGGGTCCTGAGCCCGAAGGTAGTGCAGCTGGTAGCTCGACAGCTCGACGACGAACACGTCGAATCCCTGTGGATCGCGAACGGCGTCCAGAACGGGAACACCGATGTTGCCGCACGGCGCCACCCGTTTTCCCGCGGCCCTGATCATGGTCGCGGCAAGCTGCACCGTCGTCGTCTTGCCGTTCGTGCCGGTGACGAGAATCCACTCGGCCGGTGTGCCGACCTTGTCTCTCACCCTCCACGCGAGCTCGACATCGCCCCAGACCGGAATTCCCTCGTCTGCCGCCCATACGAGAAGCGGGTGGTCTGGCCTGAATCCGGGTGAGACGACGATGACCTCGGGTGTGTGGTCGACGAGCTCGGCAGGAGGAGACCCGAGGTCACCGTGCACGAGCTTCGCACCGATGACGGGCACAAGCGCTGCGCGTTCGTCTGCGGCGGACGCCGCGACGACCAGCACGTCCGCCCCGAGCTCCGTGAGTGTGTCCGCTGCCGAGAAGCCTGTGACACCGAGGCCGAGCACGGCGACTCGAAGCCCGTTCCAGTCCGCATGCCAGCTCGTGAGGGTTCGGAGTCGCCCGTTCATACCTGTCTGGAGATCCACTCGAGATAGAACGTGCCGACGCCGGCCGCGACGAGCAGCCCGCCGATGATCCAGAATCGCACCACGACCGTGACCTCTGCCCACCCCTTCAGCTCGAAGTGGTGGTGGATCGGGCTCATACGGAAGATCCGTTTGCCCTTGGTGAGCTTGAAGTACCCGCGCTGCACGATCACGGAGCCTGCTTCGATCACGAACAGCCCGCCGATGAGCACGAGCAGCAGTTCGGTGCGGGTGAGGATCGCGAGGGCGGCGATCGCGCCGCCGAGCGCGAGCGAGCCCGTGTCTCCGAGGAAGATCTGCGCCGGAGAGGTGTTCCACCAGAGAAAACCGATGAGCGCTCCGCAGATGGCGGCGGCGACGATCGCGAGGTCGAGCGGGTCCCTCGCGTCGTAGCATTTGAACGCCACGTCGTCTGCGACGCCGCCGAAGCACGACTGGTTGTACTGCCAGAAACCGATGACCACATACGAGCCGATGGCCAGGATCGATGCACCGGTCGCGAGCCCGTCGAGCCCGTCTGTCACGTTCACGCCGTTCGACGTCGCAACCACTATCGCGCTCGTCCAGAGCAGGTACAGCACAACACCGATGATGGGTCCCGCGAGCAGCAGGTTGATCGGAAGATCCCTGGTCAGCGAGATGGCGCCGGATGCCGGAGTGGCGCCGTGTGCGTTGGGAAAGCTGATCGCGAGAAGGCCCCACGCTGCTGCGACGACGACCTGCCCGATGACCTTCGCCCAGCCGCCGAGCCCGAGGCTCTGCTGCTTGCGGGTCTTGAGAAAATCGTCGATGAAGCCGACGATGCCGAGCCCGACCATCATGAACAGGACGAGCAGGGCCGACATGGTGATGTGGTCGCCCGTGATGAGCATGGCCGTGAAGTAGCCGAACAGTGTTCCGACGATGATGATGATGCCACCCATCGTCGCCGTTCCCCGCTTGGCGTGGTGGGATTGCGGGCCGTCGTCTCTGATGAACTGGCCCCACTCCAGCTTCTTGAAGAGCCGTACGAAGAGCGGCGTGAGAAAGAGTGAGAAGGCGAGAGACAACGCACCCGCCGTCAGGAGAGCTACCACGAGTACAGACCTCCAAGCCGGTCACCGAGATGTCGCAACCCGGCAGAGTTCGATGATTTCACGAGCACCGTGTCTCCCGGTCGTAATCCTGCGGCGAGATGGTCATATGCGGCGTCTGCGTCGTCGAAGTACAGCGACTCGCCGTCCCATGAGCCCTCGTTGATGGCTGTGATGTGCATACGCCTCGCCTCTGGACCGATCACGATGAGTTGCGAGATGTTGAGCCTGACCGCTTGAAGCCCGATGCGGTCGTGTTCGTCCTGCGAGAACTCGCCGAGCTCGGTCATGGCGCCGAGAACGGCTATCGTCCTCCCGTCGCCCTCGCGCAGCTGCGCCAGAGTCCTGAGCGCCGCCGACATCGAGTCCGGGCTGGCGTTGTATGCGTCGTTGATGATGGTGACGCCGTCTTTGCCTCCGAGCACCTCCATACGCCAGCGCTCGGCGCGCTCGAGCGCGCCGAGCGCTTTCGAGCAGTCCTCGAGCGAGACATCGAGTGCGTGCGCGACGGAGATGGCCGCGAGGGCATTCATCACGTGGTGCTCCCCGAGAACGCGCAGGTGGATGCGCGAGCTCTCCCCCGACGCGAGCGTCACGGTGAATGTTGTGCCCGAGCGGTCGGCGACGATGTCACTCGCACGAACGTCCGCTTCGGGATGCAGCCCGAACCAGAGCACGCGCGCCGGCGTCAGCTCGGCCATCGCGGCGACCCTCGGATCGTCGCGATTGAGCACGGCGAGGCCGTCTGCCGGCAGGTCCGTCACCATCTCGCTCTTCGCCACGGCCGTACGTTCGATGCCGCCGAACTCCCCGGCGTGGGCCAGACCGACCGAGAGCACAACGCCGATGTCCGGCCGTGCCATGCGCACAAGCCGCGCGATCTCGCCAACCGAGTTCGCCCCCATCTCTGAGATGAGATACCTGGTGTCGTCCGTGATGCGGAGCATCGTCAACGGCGCACCCACCCAGTTGTTGAACGACCCCTTCGGAGCGACGGTCCGTCCCCGGGGCGAGAGGATGGCCGAGAGCATGTTCTTCGTGGTCGTCTTGCCGTTCGAACCGGTCACACCGACCACCGTTATGTCGCCAGACGACCTCACCCGCTCGACGACGAGGCGTGCGAGCTCACCGAGGGCGATCACGGCATCCTGCACGATCACCTGCGGGATCTGCTCGTCGACCTCGTGCTCGACGATGGCGAGCCGGGCACCCTTCTCGCGTGCCTGCCGGACGAAGTTGTGCCCGTCTGTCGTCTCGCCCGGCTTCGCCACGAAAATGCCGCCCGGCACGATCTCTCGCGAGTCGGTCTCGACCGGGCCTGACACGGTGGTCCGCCCTGTCGCGTCTGTTCCGTGGAGCGCGAGGACACCGTCGAGGTGTGCGGCGATACCGGCAAACGAGATTTCAATCATGGTGAGGGTCTTTCAGAGGCGCGTCGCTGCAGGGCAGGCGAGCCGGACGACACGGTATGCGACCGGCCGGCCGGCGTCGACGCAGGCTCACGGGTCAGTACCAGCCGGGGTAATCGGGCGCTGGCTCGGTCGATGGCGGAATTCCGTATTTCTTCGCGACCTGGAGCACGGCCTGCTGAAAGACCGGCGCAGCGGACTCAGAAGTCCGATGCGTCTGCGGCTGGTTCAGATGGACGGTGATCGCGTACTCCGGGTCCTCGGCCGGAACGAGTCCGGCCATCGAAGAGAAATAGGTCGACTTGAGTTTACCGTCCTCCCAGATCTCACCCGTGCCAGACTTCGCAGCGACGCGGTAACCGGGGATTTCGAGATCCTCCGAGAGGAAGCCGTCCGTCACCACGGTCTCCATCATGCCGACGGTCTGATCGGCCGCCGCCTCCGAGAAGACTCGGTTCCCGTCGCTCTCTTCGGGAACGCCGGTCGTTGTGCCGTCCGGGTATGTGCATCCCTCTGTCAGCTGCAGTGGAAGCTGCACTCCGTTGTTGCCGAGCGCCTGATAGGCGCTCGCGATCTGCAGGGCAGAGGTCTGCACCGCCTGCCCGAACATGGTGGTGTACCAGGTCTGGTTGTCCCATTCCTGCCACGGGTGCAAGACACCCGGCTCTTCACCGGGAAAATTCAGCCCACTCGTTTTTCCGAATCCGAGGTCGGCGAGGTAGTCGTAGCGGGTCTCGGCGCTCAACTGTTCGCCCAGAATGCTGAGACCGGTGTTCGACGACTGCTGGAGCACACCCGAGAGGGTGAGCTGATACGGGTCGTGCGGAACGGCGTCTTTGATGCTCGCACCGTTGCTGGGGTTGTAGCGGTACTCGGCGAGCACGTGTGTCGACGGGTCGGCGACGCCCTGGTCGATCAGCATCGCGGCGGTGAGCGGCTTGAAGATCGACCCCGGCTCGAACGGATACTCGAAGGCCTTCGATCCTTGCCGCTCGGCCCCAGGAGCATTGGGGTCTGCCGCGCTCGACTCTGCGATGGCCCTGATCTTGCCGGTCTTCACCTCTGTCACGATCACGGTGCCCCACTGTGCGCCCGTCTTCTCCACCTGTGCGCTGACCAGCTGCTGCAGATACCAGTTCAGGTCGGAGTCGATCGTGAGTTCGAGTGTTCCGCCCGGTTTCGCCGGCTCGGTGACGACAGTGGTCCCCGGCAGCGCAACCCCGTCTTTGCTCTGCTGGTACGCCTGGGTGCCGTCGACCCCGGTGAGGCAGTCGTTCTCTGAGAGCTCGACACCCTCCAGTCCGTGCTGGTCCGTGCCGACGTAGCCGACGACGTTGCCGGCGACCGCTCCGAGCGGATACACCCGGCCAGAGGTCTGCTGTGGATACAGCCACCAGATGTCGAGCTCGACGAGCCTGCGGTAGGTGTCGTAGTCGACGCTCTTCGTCAGGTAGGCGAAGTTCGAGTCCGGGTTCTCGCCGAGCGCGGAATCGATGATGGTGCGCAGCTCCTCCGCCGTCTGCCCCGTGATCGCCGCGATCTCGGCCAGGAGCTCGTCGACGGGAACCTTCACTTCTGACCCGTCGTCTGCGATCCGTGTGATCGCTGACACGTCTCGGGGCGAAACTGTGATGTCGAAGAGGGTGACGCTCGAGGCGAGCACGGTGCCGTTCGTGTCGACGATGTCACCCCGGAGAGCGTGGATCGTGCTCGAGGTTCCCGTTTTGGCCAGGGAGTCGGCGACGAGTTGGTCGGCTCGCACCACCTGGATGTCGATGAGACGAACGACGAAGGCGCCCACGACCGCGACGATGCAGACGATCGCTATGGCGATGCGTCGCCTGGTTGCGAGTGAATATCGTGCCACGCCCAGTCCCGTCTGCAGTGCTGACAATCGGGGCAGGTCAGCGTGTGTTCGGTGACGGCAGCCCGTTTTCCAACGATATGGTCGCCGGCGGCGCCTGTGCGTCCGACGCGCCACTGTCCGCAGCATTCGATTCAGACACAACGCCGTCAGAAACCGTGACGAGCGGCACGCCGTCCAGCAGCGAGTTGCCGACGAGAAGAGTGCCCGAATACTCGGATTCCTCTGCGGAGGCCGCGGCCGGAACACCGACGATTCCCGCATCGGAGAGCCTCAGATAAGCCGGAGTGCCGCCGATGACCATCCCGAGCGCCTGAGCGTTGGCGGCGAGATACTGCGGAGACGAGATGTGGGCGACCTCCTCTGCGAGAGCCTGTTTCTGCCAGTCGAGTTCCGTCTGCCGGGACTGGAGGGACGACACGTCGTATGCCCCCTGGCTGATCCCGACACTGAGCAGCAACTGCGCGACGACGATGCCCAGTACGCCCCCGATGACGATGATCGCGTATACGAGCTTCGGTCTGGTGCGGGTGGCCGGCGCTGCGGGAACCGCCCTGATGCGGGACGGCGCCGATGGCGCCCTTACCGGGGCCGGTACGGGGCTGAGAGAGTGTTTGCGGGCTGTCGCGCTGCTCATCGTGGTGTCCTCACTCGCTCAGCCGCGCGAAGCCTGACGGGCTTCGCGCGGGGGTTCTCTGCTCTCTCGCCCTCGCTCGCGAGCTCCGCGCCACGCACCAGCAACCTGAACATCGGGCTGTGCTCAGGCAGCTCGACGGGCAGACCCGCGGGCGCAGACGAGGCTGCTCGCTTCTGGAATTCCCTCTTCACGATGCGGTCCTCGAGTGACTGGTACGAGAGCACAACGATCCGGCCGCCGTTCTCGAGCAGGTCGAGTGCCGTCGGGATGGCTTCTGCGAGCACGGAGAGCTCGCTGTTCACCTCGATGCGCAGCGCCTGGAATACCCGTTTCGCCGGATGCCCCGTGCGCTGCACGGCCGCCGGCGTCGCGTCCCTGATCAGGGAGACGAGCTGCTCAGATCTCGTGAGAGGCTCCCGGTCTCGTGCTTGGACGATCTTGCGGGCGAACCGCGGGGCGAGTTTCTCTTCGCCGTATTCATAGAAGATGCGCCGCAACTCCCCCTCGCTGTATGTCGCGAGGACGGTTTCTGCGGTGAGCTCGCTTGTGTCGTCCATACGCATGTCGAGGGGGGCGTCCTGGGCGTACGCGAATCCGCGCTCGGCCCGGTCGAGCTGGAGCGATGAGACACCGAGGTCGAAGAGGATGCCGCTGACCGGCCCCACTCCGAGATCTGAGACAGCCTCGGCGATGCCGTTATAGACGGTGTGGACGAGATGCACACGGTCGGAGAAGGCACTGAGCCGCCCCTCGGCTATGGCTAGCGCGTCTCGATCACGGTCGAGGCCGACGAGCACAAGATCGGGGAACCTCTCGAGCATGGCCTCGGCGTGACCGCCCATTCCGAGTGTCGCGTCGACGAGAACAGCGCCTGGGCGCTCGAGGGCGGGGGCGAGCAGCTCGACGCAGCGCGAGAGCATAACCGGTGTGTGAATGCGATTGTCGTTCATGGCGGGCCGGGAGGACCCTGAGACCTGATCCCCATCCATTCCGACCTGGCACCGGGGAAGTGTGTCAGGGCGAGTGAACGGCTGGGAGTCGGGCACCAGGGGCTAGAAGAGTCCCGGAATCACCTCCTCGGCGGTTTCGGAGAACGCGGCCTCCTGCTCGGCGAGGTAGGTCTCCCAGCCTTGCGAATCCCAGATCTCGGCGCGGGTCCCCGCGCCGATCACCGTGAGCTCGCGCGTCAGCCCCGCATAGCTGCGCAGTGCAGACGGAATCGTCACCCTGTGCTGCTTGTCGGGCGTCTCTGCGCTGGCGCCCGAGAGGAACACACGCAGATAGTCACGAGCCTGCTTGCTCGTGACGGGAGCCTGACGGATCTTGTCGTGGAGCGCTTCGAACTCGCGGGTGGAGAACACGTAGATGCAGTTCTCCTGGCCGCGGGTCATAACGACTCCGCCCGCCAGCTCGTCGCGGAACTTCGCGGGAAGGATGATCCGGCCCTTCTCGTCGAGCTTGGGGGCGTAGGTACCGAGAAACACCGCTCACCTCCCCCTCCGCGTCGGCGATCTGCCTTCATGCCTCCACTTTACTCCACTATCAACCACAAATCCACGAAATATCGCAACAATCGGACACTGGGTCCCTCAGATCCCCGTAATAACGGGGATGCCAGAGGTGGAGGGATATGGAGTCAAATGGCACAAAAGACCCTCAGATGCACGCCTCGGGGACCGCGAGCACCTTCGGGCAGAATGTCCATAGGAGGCGCGCCCGTTCGTCTTCTCAGTGAGCGCCCCGTCCTCCGAGGCGCCGAGAGAGGAAATGACCATGAAGTACCTGCTGATCCTCGCCGCCGACGAGTCGACGTATGCCGCGCCCGGCACGCCCGAGGCCGAGGCGGAGATGGAACGCTTCGCCGCACTCGGCGAGGAGCTCGAAGCCGCGGGCGCGCTGCTCGGCGGCGAGGAGCTCGAGCTCGCGAGCACCGCGACCACCGTGCGCGTGCGGGGCCGCGACACGCTCGTCACTGACGGCCCCTTCGCCGAGACGAAGGAGGCGCTCGGCGGGTACTTCGTGCTCGACGTGCCCAGCCTCGACGACGCGATCGCCTGGGCAGCACGGATCCCGGTGGCCGAGTACGGCTCCGTCGAGATCCGTCCCATCCGCGAATGGAGCTGAGCCTCGATCGCGTCTTTCGCGAACACTGGACGCGGATCGTCGCCGTGCTCGCGAGAGACACGGGAGATCTCGGCCTCGCCGAGGAGTGCGCCCAGGAAGCCTTCGCCGCGGCGATCGGGTGGGGCGATGCCCCACCCGAGAACCCCGCCGGTTGGCTCTACCGCGTCGCGCGCAACCGTGCGATCGATCGGCTGCGGCGCGAGCGCTTGGCGCACGCGCACGCGACCAGCCTGCGCGCGGACCCCGCGCTCCGGGCCGGATGGGACCGCCGGGATCCGGACGCCGCGCTGCTCGAGACGGTCTTCGGCTGCTGCCACCCCGCGCTCCCCCTCGAAGCGCAGATCGCGCTGACGCTGCGCTACGTCGCCGGGCTCAGCACCGAGCAGATCGCGCGGGCCTTCTTCGTGCCGACCGCGACCATGGCCAAGCGCCTCGTGCGCGCGAAGCACAAGATCCGTGCGTCCGGGATCCCGTTCTCCGTCCCCGAGCAGCTCGCGGAGCGGCTCGCCGCCGTACTCCAGGTCGTGTACCTCGTCTACAACGCCGGCCACGCGGATGCCGGAGCAGACGACGGGCGGGAGGACCTCTGCATGGAGGCTCGCGCGCTTGCGGAGCTCCTCACCCGCCTGCTGCCGGGCGAGCCCGAGGCGCTCGGCCTCGCCGCCCTGCTCGAGTTCACCGACGCTCGCAGGCCGGCGCGACGCGCCGCCGATGGCCGCCTCGTGCTCCTCGACGCGCAGGACCGGTTCCTCTGGGATCGGCGTCTCATCGAGCGCGCGCACGCCCGCATGGAACGCGCCACCGCGCAGCGTCGCATCGGCCCCTTCCAGTTGCAGGCCGCGGTCGCTGCAGTGCACGCCTCGAGCCCCGGCTACGCCGAGACCGACTGGGTCACCGTCGTCGCGCTCTATCGCCGGCTGTACGCGATGTCGCCGTCGCCCGTCGTCGCACTGAACCTCGGCTGCGCCCTGGCCGAGGAGTCAGGGGCGGCCGGCGGCCTCGCCTTCATCGAGCGGCACGTGCACGGTCTGGACGACTACCCCTACCTGCACGCCGCGCGAGCGCGCCTGCTCGAGCGCCTCGGCCGCTCGGGCGAGGCGGCCCGCCAGTACGAGCGGGCGATCGCGCTCCTGGGACGGACGCCGGAGCAAGAAGACCTGCTGCTCCGGCTGGCCGGGCTCCAGGCGAGAGCGTGAGCGACCGCCGGCACCGGGAAGGCCCCGAATGGTGTGAGCACCGCCACGGTGGACTGACGTCTGCACGCAAACACCCTGCTCAAACGCGCCTGCTCAAACACAGTTGGCTTGCGTCGCTGCAGGGTTCTGCTCACCTCCCATGCGGGCACAAAAAAGGCCGGCCCGAAGGCCGACCTGTTTCAGTGAGAACGTGGAGGGAAGTGGAGGCTAGCGTTCGTCCTGGCGCTTGTCCCAGCGATCGTTCAGACGATCCATGAGGTTGACGTTCCGCTTCGACCCGCCCGCCTTTGCCGCGTGCAGCCGGTCCTCTGCGCTCGGCTCATGATCGGATGCGACCCTGGTCGGGGTGATGGCGACCATGACTCCGGCGAGCATAATCGCAAAGCCGACGATGCCGACCACGGCGAGCTGCATGATCACACCAGCGACGAGTGCAGCGATTCCCGCGATCGTGATGACACTGCCGAGCGCAATGCTTCGATACGTCGGACGCCCTCTATGGTCGCCGCTGGTCGACACAACATCCGCGTCGTTGCGGTATAAATTGCGCTCCATCTCATCGAGAAGACGTTGCTCCTGTTCAGACAGTGGCATGATGTTCCCCTCCAACCCGGGTATCACGCAGGTACATCGGTTCCAATTCTAGTCACCTCTGGATGGCTAGGCTAGCTACGTGAGCGAAACCGGAAATCTCTTTGATCTTGTGCAGTCTCGTATCGATGAATTCCTGGACTCCCGTGAACCCATTCTCGCCCGGATCAGCCCTGACCTCTTGCCCTTCTGCCGGTTCTCTCGGGACTTTCTCAGCGGTGGAAAAAGATTCAGGGCGAGCTTCTGCTACTGGGGATGGAACAGCGTCGTCGCCGCGGCCGAACGGCGCCAATCCCCGCAGCACATCGACGCGATCGTCTCGGTGGCGAGTGCCCTCGAGGTCTTCCACGCGGCGGCTCTTGTGCACGATGACATCATCGACCGGTCGGACACCCGGCGGGGCGCGCCGAGCGCCCACCGGATGTTCGAACGGATGCACGCAGACGGCGAGTGGGACGGCCCTCCTTCTGACTACGGCGAGGCATCGGCGCTGCTGCTCGGCGACCTGCTGCTCGGCTGGAGTGACGAGCTTCTCGACGAAGGGCTCTGGGCTGCTGCAGACATCCGCACCGCTCGCAGCACCCGCCTGGAGTTCACGAAGATGCGCACCGAGGTCACCGCCGGGCAGTACCTCGACATCCTCGAAGAACGCGCCTGGCGACGGCATCCGGACGACACCCACCTGGAGCGCGCTCAGCGTGTGATCACGTACAAATCGGCGAAATACAGCATCGAAAGCCCTCTGGTCATCGGAGCGCTGCTCGCCGGGGCGGACGATGCGCAGGTCTCTGCCCTGCGCAGTTATGGACTCCCCCTCGGCATCGCGTTCCAGCTGCGAGACGACATCCTCGGAGTCTTCGGCGATGCCGAGGTCACCGGCAAGCCGAGCGGAGACGACCTGCGTGAGGGAAAGCGCACGGTCCTGGTCGCGATCACCAGGAACGGCCTGCCTGCTCCCGCCCGCCGGATCTTCGACGAGCTGATCGGCGACCCCGAGCTCGATCCTGATCAGGTCGCCTCACTGCAGGCGACCATCAGGCAGTCGGGGGCTGTGGCGAGGGTCGAAGAGCAGATCGCCGGTTATGTGCGCGAGGCACGCGATTCCCTGAATGGCGCTCCGCTCGCGAGCGAGGCCGTCAACAATCTGCGCGAGCTTGCCGATGCCGTGACCCGGCGCACCTACTGAACCCGCGGGTCAGGCCAATGCCTGGGCAACGCGCCTCACTTCGGTCTTTCGACCGGAGCGAAGGGCGTCGATCGGCGCGACACCGAGGCTTTCGTCGGTCGTCAGCAACCACTCCATCGCTTCATCGTCTGTGAACCCCGCATCGGACAGCACGAAGACCGTGCCTCTCAAGTCTCCGAGGGGCTGATCGTCCACAAGAAAATCAGCGGGGACCTTGAGCACCCCGTCTCGCCTGACCGCGAGGAGTTGTTTGTCTTCGATCAGTCGTCTGACGCGGCTCTGGGTCAGGCCGAGCAGGTCGACGAGGTCGGGAATTGTCAGCCATTCTCTGTTTTTATGCGCGTCACTCACAACCACGAGTCTGCCATGACAGACCCCGGTTCCCCTCCAGATCTCGCATTTCCAGTGCCTGACGCCTTGTCACATCAACCACATTGGTTGACTCGAGTCGCACGGTGTGCCACCGTAAGAGAGGCTTGTCACTCGAATGGGGGCCACCAATGCCGACACGCACCGCTCGCCGACTCACCATGCCGATCGTCGTCGCGGGCTCACTCGCCGCGGCGATGAACCTGACCGGGCCGATTCCCGCGGGAGCAACCGAGTTGCCACAACGTTCCGAGCGCCGGTCACCTGAGCGATCGGATGCCGAGCAGAGCGCACACCTCGCTCCAGGAGCGCTCACCGGCACCAGCCGTCAGGGAACCGCTCCCCAGGCTGGACCGGCGGCATCGGCACCCCACAGCTACACCGTCGCGGCGGGCGACACGATCAGCGGAATCGCCGCCAGATACGGCCTCGCCACGGCGAACGTTCTCGCGCTGAACGGGCTCAGCTGGTCGAGCACAATCTACCCGGGGCAGATACTCGTTCTCACGAGCGCCGCCGCTCCTGCCGAAACGGCTCCGCCCCCGGCGAGCCCGCCCGCGGCGGAGACCTCGTACACGGTCATCGCGGGCGACACCGTGAGCGGCATCGCCGCCCGATACGGGCTGTCGGTCGATGCGATCCTCTCGGCGAACGGACTGCAGCGGGCGAGCATCATCTATCCGGGTCAGCAGCTCGTCATCCCCGGCGTGTCGACGACTGCGCAACCGGCTCAGCCGCCCACAACCGAACCGATGCCGGACGCCGATGTCACCGCACTGAGCGCCGAGATGGCCGCGAACGCCCGGATCATCATCGACACCGCCAGGTCGATCGGCGTGAGCGACCGCGGAATCGTGATCGCGTTGGCCACCGCGATGCAGGAATCGACTCTGCGCAACCTCGACAACGGGCACCTCGACTCCCTCGGTCTCTTTCAGCAGCGTCCCACCCAGGGCTGGGGCAGCCCCGCAGAGATCATGGACCCGGTGAGATCCACACTCGCTTTCTTCGGCGGCGCGACGAACCCGAACGCGGGGTCGACGGCCGGGCTGCTCGACATCCCGGGCTGGGAGCAGATGAGCGTCACCGATGCCGCCCAGGCCGTGCAGGTCTCGGCCTATCCAGACGCCTATGCGGCGTGGGAACGATCGGCGACCGCCTGGCTCGCCGAGCTCGGCTGAGACGTTCACGATTCCATCACGAATGGGAGCGATTCCGCCCTCGCGCGGTGTTTTACCAGCTCAGGCGCTCCCGTCGTACCTAGACTCATTGCGTGACAACGAGCCAGGCCACTGACCCGATGATCGGTCGTCTCATCGACGACCGATACGAGGTGCGCTCGCGTATCGCGCGCGGTGGTATGGCCACCGTCTATCTCGCCACGGACAGGCGCCTGGAGCGCCGCGTCGCGATCAAGGTCATGCATGGCCACCTCTCAGACGATTCGAACTTCAAGAATCGATTCGTGCAGGAGGCACGCTCCGCCGCCCGGCTCGCAGACCCGCACGTCGTCAGTGTCTTCGACCAGGGCCAGGACTCCGATATGGCGTATCTGGTTATGGAGTACCTCCCGGGTATCACCCTGAGGGACCTGCTCCGCGACCACGGGCGACTCACCCCGCATCAGGTCATCGACATCATGGATGCCGTCACGAGCGGGCTCGCCGCCGCGCACCGCGCCGGCATCGTGCACCGCGACGTCAAGCCCGAGAACATCCTTCTCGCCGACGACGGGCGCATCAAGATCAGCGACTTCGGCCTGGCGAGGGCCGCGAGCGCGCACACGGCGACGGGGCAGGCCCTCCTCGGTACCATTGCCTATCTCTCGCCCGAACTGGTCACGAGGGGCGTCGCAGACGCCAGGAGCGACATCTATGCGCTCGGGATCATGATGTACGAGATGCTCACCGGGGAGCAGCCGTACAAGGGCGAGCAGCCGATGCAGATCGCCTATCAGCATGCGAACGAATCGGTTCCCCGGCCGAGTTCGCAGAACTCCGCCGTGCCAGACGATTTCGACGACCTGGTGCTCTGGGCAACCGAACGAAACCCGGACGAACGCCCGCGCGACGCCAGAGAGCTGCTCGAACGCCTGCGCGAGGTCGAGAAACACCTGGGCTTCGGGCGCAGTGCCGCTCCCGCGTCGACGATGGTCATGCCGCAGCCGCTCACCGTCGACTCTTCCGAGCTGACGCAGGTGCTCACCTCTCGGTCTGTGCGCACAGGGCCTGTCGATCCTGAGGATCCCTCGACGGCGCTCAGCGCCAAAAGCGCCAGGCGGCGCGCCAAGGGATGGTGGGCGCTCCTCCTTGTGCTTCTCCTGGTCGCCGCGGCCGGCGGAACCGGATGGTGGTTCGGCTCAGGCCCCGGCTCCCAGATCGAGGTGCCGTCTCTCGAGAATGCCACGCAGGCCGATGCCACGGCCCAGCTCGAAGAACTCGGTTTCCAGGTCGCGCCCGTTGAGGAGCACAGTCTCACCGTGCAGCCCGGGCTGGTCATCGGAACGAACCCGGCGGCCGGCACCCGTGTCGACAAGAACAGCGACGTCGAGCTGCAGGTCTCTGTCGGCCCCCGCCCCGTGACCGTCGGCGTCCTCGCCGGTCTCTCGCTCGACGAGGCGAGTGTGGCGCTCGACGATCTCGGTTTGGCGGTCGGGCAGGTCTCGAAACAGTTCACCGACAGCCCCGCGGACACCGTCCTGGCTGCGCTCCAGCAGTCTGACGGCGCCGATCTCTCCCAGGGCGGTTCTTCCCTGGAAGGATCGGTTGTGGATCTGGTGGTGTCGGCCGGTCAGGTTCCCGAGGTGTTCGGTCTCTCTCCGGGCGGGGCAGAGGATGCTCTCCAGGCGGTGGGCCTGTCGGTCGGCGATCGTGCCGAGGAGTTCAACGATGAGGTGCAGGCCGGCACGGTGATCGGCATCGCCCCGAAGACGAACGACGCAGGTGAGTCTGTCGCCTTCGTGCCGGGCGACATCGTCACGCTGATCGTGTCGAAGGGACCCAAACCGATCCCCGTTCCCGACGTTGTCAACGACAATGTCGCAGATGCGAAGGCAGAGCTCGAGTCTCTCGGTCTCCATGTGGAGGTGACGACGGGGCTTCCGCAACCGTTCTGGGGAATCGGTGGTTTCACCGTGGTAAGCACCGACCCCGTCGCCGGCACCGAGCTGACTCCGGGCTCCACGGTGACGATCCAGGCGAACTACTAGGCGGGGCGACCGCCCCGCAGACGGCTGCGTCGGACAGTCCGATCCGCATCCTGCCCGGATCCGCATCCTGCCCGCTCGTCGCTGAGCCGGCCTGTTCGTGCGTGGGCCGGTCTATTGCGCTTTGCCGAGCTCCTCTGCCACGAGAAAAGCGAGTTCAAGGGACTGCATGTGGTTCAGCCGCGGGTCGCACAAGGACTCGTAGCGAGTCGACAGCGTCGCCTCGTCGATCTGCTCTGAGCCGCCCAGGCATTCCGTGACGTCGTCGCCGGTGAGTTCGACGTGGATGCCGCCGGGGTGCGTGCCTGCCTCACGATGCGCCTCGAAGAAGCCCCTCACCTCGTCGACGACGTCGTCGAACCGACGCGTCTTGTAGCCGTTCGGCGTGGTGATGCCGTTGCCGTGCATCGGGTCGGTGATCCAGAGCGGCATGGCATCGGTTGACGTGATCGCCTCGAGAAGGGGCGGCAGCGCATCGCGGATCTTGCCGGCGCCCATCCGGGTGATGAAGGTCAGGCGCCCCGGCTCACGGTTCGGATCGAGTTTGTCGATGAGCTCCCTCATCGTCTGCGGAGTCGTCGACGGACCCAGCTTGACGCCGATCGGGTTTCTCACGCGCGACAGGAAATCGACGTGCGCACCGTCGAGATCCCTCGTCCGCTCGCCGATCCAGACGAAATGGGCTGACGTGTTGTACGGCGTTCCGGTGCGAGAATCGATCCGCGTCATCGGCCGCTCGTAGTCCATCAGCAGTGCTTCGTGCGCTGTGTAGAACTCGACGCGTTTCAGTTCATCGAAGTCCGCACCGGCGGCCTCCATGAACTTGATCGCCCTGTCGATCTCTTTCGCGAGCTGCTCGTAGCGGTGGTTCGCCGGGTTGGACGCGAATCCCCTGTTCCAGCTGTGCACCTCCCTGAGGTCGGCGAAACCGCCCTGGGTGAACGCACGCACCAGATTGAGCGTCGACGCCGCCGTGTGGTAGCCCTGCACGAGCCGACGCGGGTCCGCCTGGCGGGATTCCGGTGTGAAGTCATATCCGTTGACGATGTCGCCGCGGTACGCGGGAAGGGTGACGTCACCCCTGGTCTCGGTGTCACTCGATCGCGGTTTGGCGAACTGGCCGGCCATCCGGCCCATCTTGACGATGGGCATCGATGCACCGTAGGTGAGCACAACGGCCATCTGCAACAGAGTCTTCACACGATTGCGGATCTGGTCTGCGGTCGCGCCTGCGAACGTCTCGGCGCAGTCGCCGCCCTGCAGCACAAACGCCTCTCCACGTGCTGCGACCGCCAGACGGTCCCGAAGATCGTCCACCTCTCCCGCGAAGACGAGGGGAGGCAGCGTGGCGATCTGCGCAGAGGCACGGCCGACGGCATCCGGGTCCGCCCAGACCGGCTGCTGTTTGATCGGCAGGTTGCGCCAATAGTCCAGACCGGCAATCACAGACTCGTCTGCGGTCACGTGCGGCTCAATCTGGTCTAACACTGTCGTCCGATTCTTTGTGATCTTATGTGTGATCTTCGATGTGCCATCCGGGTGACAGATGACAGTGCCCGCGTCCGCGGGCACTGATCACCAGCCTAGCGGGAAAGAGAGCCTCGCTTCTCTTTGACGCTGGTGGCGTAGACGTCGACGTATTCCTGGCGGCTGAGTCGCTGCATCTCGTACATCAGCTCGTCGGTAATCGACCGCAGCACAAAGCGATCACCCTCAAGCCCCTCGAACCGGCTGAAGTCGAGCGGTTTGCCGATGATGATGCCGACACGGCGGATCTTCGGCAGCCGCGAGCCGATCGGCTGCACCTTCTCGGTGTCGATCATGGCGACGGGAATGATCGGGACCCCCGCTTCGAGAACCATCCTGGCGACGCCCGTCCGCCCGCGGTACATCTTGCCGTCAGGGCTTCGTGTTCCCTCCGGATAGATGCCGAGCAGGTCGCCGCGTCCGAGCACCTGCAGGCCCGTGTTGAGGGATGCCTCCGACGCTCGTCCGCCCGACCTGTCGATCGGCAACTGGCCGGTCGCCGTCATAAAGAACTTCGTGGCCCGCCCCTTGAGCCCCTTGCCCGTGAAATATTCGCTCTTCGCCAGGAACGACAGACGTCGATTCAGATGCAGCGGCAGAAATATCGAATCGATGAACGACAGGTGATTGCTCGCCAGGATCGCCGCACCGCTCTTCGGCACGTTCTCAGCCCCGACGACCCACACCCGGAACAGGGCTTTGAGCACCGGTCCGACGATGATGTGTTTCATGACCCAGTAGAACATCGCGGCTTCTCCGACCTGCTGACTACGCCTGCGGCGTGCGCCCAGCGTACTCTCGCGCGAGGTCGGCGGCGCCGACGACCCCTGCGTCGTTGACGAGCTCTGCGATGGTGAACTCCGGCTCCGGTCGATAGCCGCGAGCGGGCAGGTGCTCGATGAATGAGCGTCTGATCGGGTCGAGGAGCTTGTCGCCGGCCTGGGCCACGCCCCCGCCGATGACGAACAGCTGAGGATCGAGCACTCCGCTGAAGCTGGCGCAGGCCTGACCCAGCCAGCTTCCCAGCTCACGGAGGGCGGCGAGAGCACCCGGATCGTCGGCGCCGATCAGTCCCGCGATCACGTGCCCGTCAAGGCTGCCGTGCTCGAGACGCGCATCCGCGAGGGTCTGCCCGATGCCTCCTGCGTCCGCCAACGTGTTCGCGATTCTCTGCAGGGCACGGCCTGAGCCGTATTGCTCCAGGCATCCGTGTGCACCGCATCCGCAGGGCAGTCCGCCGGGGACGACCCGCATGTGCCCGAGCTCGCCCCCGATTCCGAATCCGCCTCTGTAGAGCCTGTCTTCTGAGACGATCGCACCGCCCACACCCGTGCCGATGGTCAACATCACCATATCGCTCACCAGCCTGGCTGCGCCGAACCGGAACTCGGCCCATCCCGCGGCGTTCGCGTCGTTCTCGATGATGATCGGAAGATCGACCCTCGCAGAGAGCTTCTCTCTGAACGGCTCATTCCGCCAGTTGATGTTCGGAGCGTAGTACACAGTGGACCGCGAGGCGTCGATAAACCCTGCCGCGGCGACGCCCACAGCAGACACGGTGTGGCGTTCGGCGAGCCGACCGACCATGGCCACCACGGCATCCTCGATCTCGTGGGGCGCGGCCGCCGTCGTCGGTGTGCGGTCCTCAGCGATGATGGCGCCTCCTGAGTCGACGACGGCACCGGCGATCTTCGTTCCTCCGATGTCGATGCCAATGGCGTGCAACGTAGCTGCCTCCGGGTCTCTGGCCTGCGGGATGATGAGCGCGCCGACATGGCACCATCCGAGTGTAATGACAGACAAGACACCGTGCCATTCGACGCACGCAGTCGTCGTGCGCGGATAGACTAGGACCATCATCCGCCAGGTACCGAAGGAGTTACCGTGGAACAGCACGATGTGCCCGCCCTGGTCGCCGCAGACCCGCAGGCCAATGCCTCAGATCTTCTCGTCGAACGCGCGCGGGCAACACCACATGAGCCGCTCTTCTCGGTTCCCGCCGGCGACGGATGGCGCGACGTGACCAGCGCTGAGTTCCTCGCCCAGGTGACAGCCCTTGCGAAAGGCCTGGTCGCATCCGGGATCGAGCCGGGCGACAAGATCGGCCTGATGTGCAAGACGAGGTACGAGTGGACGCTCATCGATTTCGCCGTCTGGTTCGCCGGGGGTGTGCTCGTTCCCGTCTACGAGACGAGCGCACCCAGCCAGATGCAGTGGAACCTGAGTGACTCCGGCGCCGTCGCCCTCATCGTCGAAACGGCAGAGCATTTCGCCCGTTTCGACGAGGTTCACCCCGACCTGCCGAACATCCGAGTGCACTGGCAGGTCGACCTCGGTGACCTCGAGAAACTGGCCGCGTCGGGTACCGGCGTATCGGACGAAGAGATCGAGCGCCGCCGCACGATCGCGAACGGCGACGACATCGCCACACTCATCTACACCTCGGGCTCCACCGGGCGCCCGAAGGGCTGTGTCCTGACGCATTCGAACTTCGTCGAGCTCTCACGCAACTCGGCCCTTGCGCTCAAAGACGTCGTCAGTCCGGGATCGTCCACGCTGCTCTTCATCACCCTTGCTCACGTCTTCGCCCGGTTCATCTCGGTGCTCGCCGTGCACGCCGGTGTCAAGGTGGGTCATCAGGCAGACACCAAGCAGCTGTTGCCCGCGCTCGGATCGTTTAAACCCACGTTCCTGCTCGCCGTCCCGCGCGTCTTCGAGAAGGTCTACAATTCCGCCGAACAGAAGGCAGAGTCAGGGGGCAAGGGCAAGATCTTCCGCAGAGCTGCCGACACGGCCGTCGAGTACTCCAAAGCCGGGGCCGCAGGATCCATCCCCCTCGGCCTGCGGCTTCGGTTCGCCCTCTTCGACAAGCTCGTGTACGGAAAGCTCCGCGCCGCGATGGGCGGCAACGTTGTGTACGCCGTCTCGGGCTCCGCACCCCTCGGGCCACGCCTCGGTCATTTCTTCCACAGCCTCGGCATCGTGATCCTCGAGGGTTACGGCCTCACCGAGACCACGGCCCCCGCCACCGTCAACCTTGCAGACAAATCGAAGATCGGCACCGTCGGGCCTCCACTGCCCGGCGTCTCGGTGCGCGTGATGGACGATGGAGAGATCGAGGTCAGAGGCGTCAACGTCTTCAAGGAGTACTGGAAGAACCCCGAGGAGACAGCGTCCAGCTTCGATGCCGGCTGGTTCAAGACCGGAGACATCGGCTCGTTCGATGGCGACGGGTTCCTGACCATCACCGGACGCAAAAAAGAGCTGATCGTCACGGCGGGCGGAAAGAACGTGGCCCCGGCGGCGCTCGAAGACCCGATCAGGGCGAACCCTCTGGTGGGCCAGGTGGTCGTCGTCGGAGACCAGCGACCGTTCATCTCGGCGCTGATCACCCTCGACCCCGAGATGATGCCCACCTGGCTGGGCAACAACGGCGTCCAGTCGGACCTCACCATGGAGCAGGCGGCGAAGAACCCCGTTGTGCTCGCCGCGCTGCAGCACGCTGTCGATGAGGCGAACTCGCGGGTGTCGCGGGCGGAGTCCATTCGCAAATTCGTTGTGCTGCCGACCGAGTTCACCGAAGAGAGCGGTCACCTCACGCCGAAGATGAGCATCAAACGACACGTGATCCTCAAGGACTTCGCGTCGCTGATCGACGGGGTCTATGCCGAGACGCCGTCGACGCAGGGGATCTCGCTGAAGTAGTCGCCGGAAACGCCTAGAACCAGGCGCTCTCGCGCACTTCCTTCATCGCCGCACGGCGATTGGCCTTGTCGAGCCGATCGAGGTACAGGTAGCCGTCGAGGTGATCGATCTCGTGCTGGATGGCCTGCGCGAGCACCCCGGTTCCAGACAGCTCGACCTCGTGTCCGTCGAGGTCGATGCCCGTCGCCCTGGCGAACGGGAATCGCGCCGTCGGGTACCAGAGGCCCGGGACGGAGAGGCATCCTTCGTCGACGAGTTCTTTCTCGCCGCGAACCTCGGCGAGCATCGGATTGATCAGGTATCCGATCGCACCGTCGACGTTGTAGCTGAACACACGGAGGTTCACACCGATCTGGCTGGCGGCGACGCCTGCGCGCCCGGGCGGGCGGACGCTGTCGACGAGGTCTTCGACGAGCCTCCTCACTCCATCGTCGATGACGGTCACCGGTTCGGACGGTGTTTTGAGTACGGGATCGCCGAACAGGCGGATCTGGCGTTCTGTCACTGCTGTCTCTCAGTTGTCACGGGCGGTTGACTGTCACGGCTGGCCGTCTGTCACGGGTGGCCGCCCGCGCGCTCAGAGGGGATGCCGTCGACAACGAGCGCAGCGAGCCGGCGGGCGGCCTCACGTGTGTCCGGGCGCAGATCCTTGAACGAGATGGCGGCACCGGCCGCCAGTTGCGGATCATACGGGACACGCACCGTCTTGCGGACCCGTGAGCTGAAATGACTCTCGATCTCGCCGAGCCGGACCACGTGGGCGCCCTGCGTTGCCAGGTTCAGCACGACGACAGCGTTCTTCGCCAACTCTTCGTAGCCGTTCGACTCCAGCCAGGTGAGCGTCTCAGACGCGAGCCGCGCCTCGTCGACGCTGCCGCCTGACACGATCACAACGGCATCCGCCCGATCGAGCGTCGCGCGCATAACCGAATGGACGATGCCGGTGCCGCAGTCGGTCAGCACAAGCGAATAGTAGTGCTCCGCGAGCCTCGTCACCGCGTCATAGTCATCGCCGCTGAACGCATCGGCGAGGTGGGGGTCCGTGTCAGAGGCGAGCACGTCGAGGCGCGTCTCATCCCTGGCGACCAGTTCTGAGAACTCGCTGTAGCCGCCGATGTCGTCGACCCGGCGCACAACGTCTCTCACGGTGAACCTGCTCGCCCGCCCCATACGCTCGGCGAGCGTGCCACGATCGGGGTTCGCGTCGATCGCGATGACTCGATCGTCGCGCGCATCGGCGAGTGCCATGCCGAGGAGCGCCGTCACAGTGGTCTTGCCGACCCCGCCCTTGCGGGTGAGCACGGGAACGAACCTCGCTCCCCCGTCGAAGTGGCGCGAGATGCGCCTGTCAAGCTCTTTGCGTGCGCGCACGGCACGCGAGTCCCCGACGTTGATCCGGCGGAACGAGACCGTGTACAGCAGTCTCTGCCAGAACCCGTGCGGAACGGGCCTGGTGCGTGCGTCGTTCTCAAGCAGGCGTTCAGCAGTCAGCATGGAACTCAGCTCAGGCGCTCCCGTGTGGTACCGCAGTGCGCTCACCTGTCGCACGTCGGCCGGAGACGGCGCAGATGTCGAAGAGGCCACAGGAGCCGGTGCCGGCGTCGGCTGAGGTGCCGGTGTCACCGCTGCGACACCGCGGGCGGGAGTGCTGTGCCGGGGCGAACGGGCCTGCTCCGCGGTCTCGTGATCGTCGGCTCGGCCACGTTCGCGGTCCGCCGCAGCATCGATACGGTCCTCATGGCCTGCATCCATCCGGGAACCCGCCGTCGCGCCCGGATCGGTGTCTGCATCCGCGTCCGCGTCTGCATTCGCCCGAGCGTCCGTCACCGGCTGCATCGGTTGATCGTCCTCGAGCAGGTCTTCATCGTCCAGGTCATGGATGGGCGCGCCGGGGAGGGTCACAGACCTGGTCGTCGGCATCACGATGTTGATGGCCGCCGTGTCGACCGACAGGTTGTCGAGCTCCGAAACGTCGCCCCGAGAATCACGTTCAGTGCCGTTTCGCTTCGAATCGTCCATCGCGACATCTCCTCTCAGTTCAACGCTGAACCTCAAGCTTAGAGGACCCTGTGAACATGGTGCGAGCCACTACTGCGGCTTGATCACCACGATGAGGTCGCCGGCCTCGACCTGCTGGGTCGATTCGATGGCGATTCTCTCGATCGTGCCTGCCACCGTCGCGGTGATTCCCGCTTCCATTTTCATCGCCTCGATCGACGCGACGGGCTGTCCGATGCTGACGCTCTGCCCCTCCACGACCTTCAGGCTCACCACACCGGAGAACGGCGCAGCCACCTGACCGGGCTTCGACGTGTCTGCCTTCTCGACGGTCTTGGTCTCGACGGCGATCGAGCGGTCGCGGATGAAGACCGGTCGAAGCTGGCCGTTGAGTGTGGTCATCACCGTGCGGATGCCCTTGTTGTCCGGTTCACCGATCGCTTCGAGACCCGCATAGAGCCTGACGCCCTTCTCCATCTCGATGACGTGTTCCACACCGGATTCGAGGCCATAGAGATAGTCGGTGGTGTCGAGCACCGAGAGGTCTCCGTACTGCTCCCGAGTCTGCTCGTACTGCTTGGTCGGGCCTGCGAACAGCAACCGGTTCAGGGTCGAACGTCGCTCCGCCGAGGTTCCTTCGAGAAGTGCGGCGTCGGCCTCGCTCAGCGGCGCCACCTCGATGTTGACGTTCTTGCCCGCGAGCACCTTGCTGCGAAACGGCTCAGGCCATCCGCCGGGGAGGTCACCGAGCTCACCGGCCATGAATCCGATGACAGAGTCCGGAACATCGTACTTCTCGGGGTTCTGGGCGAAATCGGCCGGATCCGCCTTCACGGCGGCCAGATGGAGGGCCAGGTCGCCGACGACCTTTGACGACGGCGTGACCTTGGGAACCCGCCCGAGGATCGCGTCGGCGGCTGCGTACATGTCTTCGATCAGCTCGAAGTGGTCTTCCAACCCGAGTGCTATCGCCTGCTGGCGCAGGTTCGAGAGCTGACCGCCGGGGATCTCGTGCTGATAGACGCGGCCTGTCGGGCCGGGCAGCCCGGACTCGAACGGCGCGTAGACGTGCCTCACCGCTTCCCAGTACGGCTCGAGGTCTGACACGGCTCTGAGCGACAGCCCCGTGTCCCTCTCGGTGTGTGCCAGCGCGGCCACAAGAGCGGATGCCGATGGCTGGCTGGTCGTTCCGGCCATCGCGGCGCTCGCGACGTCGACGGCGTCTGCACCGGCCTGGCTCGCTGCAAGGAGCGTGGCGAGCTGGCCGCCCGCCGTGTCGTGGGTGTGCACGTGCACGGGCAGGTCGAAGCGCTCACGAAAGGCAGAGACCAGCCTGGCCGCAGCGGCCGGGCGAAGAAGCCCGGCCATGTCTTTGATGGCGAGGATGTGTGCCCCGGCCGCGACGATGTCGTCTGCCAGCCTCAGATAGTAATCGAGTGTGTAGAGATCCTCGTCCGGGTTGAGCAGGTCACCCGTGTAGCAGACAGCCACCTCTGCGACGGCCGTGCCGGTCTCGAGCACCGATTCGATCGCCGGCCTCATCTGGCTGACGTCGTTCAGCGCATCGAAGATCCGGAAGATGTCGACCCCCGTCGATGCCGCCTCACGCACGAATGCGTCTGTCACCGCTGTCGGGTACGGCGTGTATCCGACCGTGTTCCGGCCTCGAAGCAGCATCTGGATGGCGATGTTCGGGAGCGCTTCGCGCAGCGAGGCGAGGCGTTCCCAGGGGTCTTCGCCGAGGAACCGAAGGGCGACGTCATAGGTGGCGCCGCCCCACGCCTCGACGGAGAGCAGCTGAGGGGTGAGCCGAGACACGGCCGGAGCGACGGCGAGCAGATCGCGGGTGCGCACCCTGGTCGCGAGCAGCGACTGGTGTGCATCGCGGAAGGTGGTCTCGGTCACGGCGAGGGCCGTCTGCTCCCTGAGCGCACGCGCGAACCCCTGAGGACCGAGTTCGAGCAGGCGCTGCCTCGAGCCGTCTGGAGCCGGTGCCTCCGCATCGAATCGGGGCAGCTTCTCTGCCGGCTGCACCGTCGTCGGCTTCGGGCCGTTCGGCTGGTTGACGGTGACGTCTGCCAGCCACGTCATGATCTTCGTTCCGCGGTCCTTCGACGCCCGCCCCTTCAGCAGGTGCGGGCGTTCGTCGATGAACGATGTGCTGAGGTCTCCGACGACGAATGCCGGGTCCTCGAGCACACCCTGCAGAAACGGGATGTTCGTGGAGACCCCGCGGATGCGGAACTCCGCCAGGCCTCGCTTCGCGCGGGCGACGGCCGCCGGAAAGTCACGGCCCCTGCAGGTCATCTTCGCGAGCATCGAGTCGAAGTGCGGGCTGATCTGCGCCCCGGGGTTGATCGTGCCGCCGTCGAGGCGGATGCCGCCTCCGCCCGGTGAGCGGTACGTGGTGATCTTGCCCGTGTCTGGACGGAAACCCTGTGTCGGGTCTTCGGTGGTGATGCGGCACTGCAGAGCTGCCCCATGGAGCACCACGGTGTCTTGCGACAGCCCGAGGTCGTCCAGAGACTCCCCCGCCGCTATGCGCATCTGCGACTGGACGAGGTCGACATCGGTGACCTCTTCCGTCACCGTGTGCTCGACCTGAATGCGCGGGTTCATCTCGATGAACACGTGCTGGCCTGCCCGCTCGCCCGCGGTGTCGACGAGAAACTCCACGGTCCCGGCGTTGACGTATCCGATGGACTCCGCGAAGGCGACGGCGTCACGGTACAACGCCTGGCGAAGATCGTCGCCGATACCGGGTGCCGGTGCGATCTCCACAACCTTCTGGTTGCGTCTCTGCACGGAGCAGTCACGCTCGAACAGGTGCATCGTGTTGCCGCTTGCATCGGCCAGGATCTGCACTTCGATGTGCCGGGGGCGCAGCACTGCCTGCTCGAGGAACATCGTGGGGTCGCCGAACGCGCTGTCTGCCTCTCGCATCGCCTCGGCGAGGGCCGGTGCGAGCTCGTCAGGCGTCTCGACCCGACGCATCCCCCTGCCGCCGCCACCGGCCACCGCCTTGGCGAAGATCGGAAAACCGATGTCGCCCGCGGCCGCGAGCAGCTCGTCGATGTCACGCGATGCCGGGCTCGACTTCAACACGGGCACACCGGCCGAGATCGCGTGCTCTTTCGCCGTGACCTTGTTGCCCGCCATCTCGAGCACACCAGAACCAGGGCCGATGAAGGTGATGCCGTTCGCCGCCGCCTGTTCGGCGAGTTCGGGATTCTCTGAGAGAAACCCGTAACCGGGGTAGATCGCGTCTGCGCCGCTCGACTTCGCGACTCGGATGATCTCGGCCACGTTCAGGTACGCACGGACGGGATGACCGGGTTCCCCGATCTGATAGGCCTCGTCTGCCTTGAGCCTGTGCAGGGAATTTCGATCCTCGTACGGGAACACCGCAACGGTCTGCGCCCCCAGCTCATAGGCCGCGCGGAATGCGCGAATCGCGATCTCGCCTCGGTTGGCTACAAGAATCTTCCGGAACATTCAGACCTCTCTGGCACACGGTCCGCTCAGCGAACGGTTAGGTTCTCATAGCTTAGTGAAGGTAACGTATCTACTTGTGCACGTACTCAGCGTCTCGAGCCTCAAAGGAGGCGTCGGCAAAACCACGGTCAGTCTCGGCCTCGCGTCAGCCGCGTTCTCCAAGGGTATTCGCACCCTTGTGGTTGACCTCGATCCCCAATCCGATGTCTCGACGGGCATGGACATCGCCCTCGCCGGTCGTCTGAACGTCGCGGATGTGCTCGCTTCTCCGAAAGAGAAGACGGTCCGCCAGGCGATCGCCCCGAGCGGGTGGACGAAGACACACCCCGGCACAATCGATGTGATGATCGGCAGCCCGTCTGCCATCAACTTCGATGGGCCGCACCCGTCGATCCGCGACATCTGGAAGCTCGAAGAAGCGCTGGCGCACGTCGAAGACGACTATGACCTCGTTCTCATCGACTGTGCCCCGTCGCTCAATGCACTGACCAGGACGGCCTGGGCCGCGAGCGACCGCGTCAGCGTCGTGACCGAACCGGGGCTGTTCTCCGTCGCAGCAGCCGATCGTGCGCTGCGGGCGATCGAAGAGATCAGGCGCGGGCTCAGCCCCCGCCTGCAGCCGCTCGGCATCATCGTGAACCGCGTTCGGAGCGCATCGCTCGAGCACCAGTTCCGCATCAAAGAACTCCGCGACATGTTCGGCCCCCTCGTGCTGAGCCCGCAGCTGCCCGAGCGCACATCACTCCAACAGGCGCAGGGAGCAGCCAAACCCCTGCACATCTGGCCGGGAGACAGCGCTCAAGAGATGGCACACTACTTCGACCAGATCCTCGACCGGGTGCTGCGCACCGGTCGCATCGGCGAGTACGCCGAGCCGCGCCGCACGTAGTCACCGACAGCTCACCTCACTGCGATCGTATGGCCGGAGCGGATCGGCAGAGGGGTCGCGATCAGGCCCAGGCCGGGCCACGCACCTCGCGGCACATCCCGAAGCGGGGCGCGTGCATCGCCCGCGAAGCCCACATCCTGCCGACACAGATCCTGCCCGACCGACACACATCCTGCCCGACCGACACAGACGCCTGACCGACACAGACGCCGGGCACGCTCCTCATCGTTCGCTCCTCACAACGGGGGGCGAACCACACCGGAAAAGCTCCGGCTCAGGCCGTTCTGGCAGCGCGCCGCGCCGCGAGCTCGTCCATCGGGTCCGGCTTCTGAGCGTCGAACTCGACAAGGCTCGATTCGACCTCGCGGAGGACCTTGCCCACGGCGATGCCGAAGACGCCCTGGCCGCGACTCACGAGATCGATGACCTCGTCGTTCGACGTGCAGAGATAGACACTCGCACCGTCGCTCATCAGCGTGGTCTGCGCGAGGTCGTTGACCCCGGCTTCTCTCAACTGGTTGACCGCTGTTCGGATCTGCTGCAGTGAGATGCCGGTGTCGAGCAACCGCTTCACGAGTTTGAGCACAAGGATGTCGCGAAAACCGTAAAGGCGCTGAGAGCCCGAACCGGCCGCGCCGCGAACCGTCGGCTCCACAAGACCCGTCCGTGCCCAGTAGTCCAGCTGCCGGTAGCTGATGCTTGCGGCACGAGCAGCGACCGCGCCCCGGTAGCCCGCCTCGTCGTCCATCTCGGGCAGGCCGTCGGTGAACAGCAGGCCGAGGTCGTAGCGGGGGCCGCCGCTGGATTCCAGCTCGCTCATCCACTACCCCCTCTCGTGTGCGTTTGTCGTGCGTGTGTTCCAACGGTATCGATGGAGTGTGTCCTGATCAACGACATCCGACCGGTGAGTGTCGGCGTGTCGAGGGTCGTGACCCTACCGTGATCTTCGACCACGCAGCTGCGACAAGTCTACGCCACACAGGTCAGCCGATCCAGAGACGTGCCGCTCGCGAACACGCGCTGCGCGTCGCCGAACGGCCAACGGGCCCGATCACGGTACGAGCCTGCCGAGAGCCGCGCGAATGAGACTCGAGCGCACGACATCGAGCTGCCCCGCGATCTCGCTCGACAACTCTGCGGCGCGGGCCCGGCTGGCGGTGTCCCGACGCTTGGACATCGGCATCACCGCGTTCTCGATGAGGCTCACCTCGCGCTCAGCCGCCTGGCGATACCCCCTGAGGTGACGGGGCTCGATGCCGCATCTCTGCAGAGCGACGAGCGCACGCACCACGCTCATCGTGTCGTCGGCGTAGCTCTCGGCCGGCACGATGAGGCCGGCAGACGCCGCGTCGTTGAACAGCGCCGCCGACGCTCCCGTCTCGCGAAGCAGATCGTCGCGCTTGTATCGGCGAACAGCGGGAATGATGCTCGAGATCGATGCCCCGATCCCGCCGGGCAGAGACGGCGAACGGCCGGCGTCGAGATCGGCGAGGTACCCGCGGATGACCCTCAACGGCAGGTAATGATCTCTCTGCATCGAGAGGATCAGCCTGAGCCGGTCGATGTCCGCGTGCGAGAACTTGCGATACCCGGATTTCGTTCTCGAGGGCGAGACGAGCCCTTGTTCTTCGAGAAATCGGAGCTTGGAGTTGCTCAGGTCGGGGAACTCCTCGGTCAGGCGCGCAAGCACCTGTCCGATACCGAGTAACGCGGGTTGACCGGTGCCGCGTTGTGCAGGCGCAGACACCGCTAGGCGTCCGGGGACGGGGCGATCAGGTCACGTCGAGACGGGTAGAAGGTCAGCCGGAACTTGCCGACCTGAACCTCTGCGCCGTCGTGCAGAAGAGCATTCTCGATGCGCACGCCGTCGAAGTAGGTGCCGTTCAATGAATGGAGGTCACGGATCTCGAAGGCCGACGCGTGGCGGACGAACTCCGCGTGCCGCCTCGACACCGTGACGTCGTCGAGGAAGATGTCTGCGTTCGGATGCCGACCGACGCTCGTGACGTCGGCGTCGAGCAGGAACCGGGCTCCCGCATTCGGACCACGGCGCACGATCAGCAGTGCGGACCCGGACGGAAGCGCTTGGATCGCCTCGAGTTCCTCTGCGCTGATGTCCGCTTCTATCGCAGCAGAAAGCGCGGCGCTGAACTCGTCGCCGAGGCTCGCCGTCGTGTCGTCTGCGCCGTGCTGCTGCGCTGCCGGTTCGCGCAGAAACGCTCCGGTCTGCGGGTCCTGCTCGTCAGAAAAAGCCACCTGAACCTCCTGTGTTTCCAGCGTATCTGATCAGGCGGACGTCTGTCGCCGGCGGTCGGCAAACACTTTGACCGTCTGAACGAGGTACAGCACACCGGCCCACCAGTAGAGCACCGCGCCGGCGAGCGCAAAGATCCATCCGAACGGCTGTGCGAAGCCCGCGATGGAAGGCAACGCGGCGGCGAGCATCAGGAGCGGCAGGCCGACGAAGAGGCATGCCGTCGCCCATTTTCCGATCCAGTTCACCGGGTAGGCGCCGTGTGAAATCCTCGCGAGAAGAAACCCGATGACGATCAGCATCACGTCTCTGGCGAGGATGACGCCGACGAGCCACCACGGGATGAGTTCCCGCCAGGCGAGTCCGAGGAGTGCGGCCAGGATGTAGAGGCGGTCTGCGGCCGGGTCGAGAATCTGCCCGAGCTTGGACACCTGGTTCAGCCGTCTCGCGAGGTACCCGTCGAGAAAGTCGGTGAATCCGGAGACAGCGAGAGTGCCGAGCGCCCACAGGTCCAGCTCGACGACGAGCAGCACCAGGAACACGGGCACCAGGGCGAGCCGAGCGAAGCTGAGGAGGTTGGGGACCGTGATGATCCGGTCACTCACCGTGGAATCGCTTGAGCCAGGCACGTGGCGATTCTATGCGACAGCGCACAAAGCATGCTGGCGCCTCACCACTGCATGCTGAATGCGCGGGCGATCGCGACATGCGCCCCGACTCGCGTGGCTCCCCTGACCAGCGCGTTGCGTGCGACCAGCGAACGGCCCGATCGCGGTCTTCCGAGCGCCATGTTGATCTCGGCCAGCGTCGCGGCACGCCCGGCCGCCCGGCGCCGGCGCTCGACCGCCTCGCGCAGCTGAGCGTCGTCATCCGTGGCCAGGAACCTCGTGATCGGTTCGACGATCGCAGCCGCATCGAGCCAGCCCAGGTTCATTCCCTGGCCTCCGATCGGGCTCACCTCATGCGCTGCGTCGCCGATGAGCAGCACGCCTGGCCCGGCCATCCGGTGTGCGAGCGCCCGACGCGGTGAGAAACCGCTCAGCATCGACACGGTTCCCGGGTCTATCGTCTCGCCCGTTCGCGACGCCACCTCCGCCGCGAGCGCGTCGGCAGTCAGGGGGCGAGCGCATCCGTTCCAGTGGGCCACCCACCGCCTGGTCCTTCCCGGGAGCGGAAAAGACTCCACAACACCCTCGGGTTCGAGAAAGAGCACGGCTTCGCGCCCGAATCGGCTGTCGTCGGCGAAGTCGCCCATCAGATAGCTGTCAGCATAGAGGCGCTTCCGCACGCGGGCATGGGCGTCCCGCCTGACCACGCTTCTCGCTCCGTCAGCCCCGACGACGAGCCGTGCGCTGTCGGTTCCGCCCTCGTGGTGCACGAGCAGTGAGCCGCCCGCGTGTGAGAGCCGCCGCACACGGCATCCGCGGCGAACGGCATCCGGGGACCGTTGCAGCAGAGCCGAGTCGAGCGCCGCCTGTGTTCTCTGCTGCGGCACCGCGAGAATAAACGGATGTGACGCACCGGCAATCCGGAACGACAGCGAGCCGAGCTTCTCACCCTCGCAGAAGGCACTGCCGTTCTCGATCGTGACACCGTCTGCGATCAGGCGCTGCGCCACCCCGGCGCGCTCGAGCACGGCGAGCGCAGGCGGATGGATGCCGATGGCCCGCGAATGCGACGACTCACCGGATCTCGCTTCGAAGACTGCCGCCTCGATCCCGCGATCGGCGAGCAGAATCGCGAGCAGGACACCGACGGGGCCTGCACCGACGATGGCCACCTCAGGCATCAGCACCCCGCCCGGCGTGGAGCACGAGGACCCGATGGGGCGCCTGTGGGGCGATACTCCAGCCTGTCGGCACAAGCCGTGCGAGTTCGACAGGAGTGTAGCTGCGCCTGATCGACGTGAGGCCGTCTGCGCGGATGAACGAACGCCGTGAGGGCGGCGCGACGAGGGCGGGTGCGGTGAGGACGGCGAACAGCGCATACGCCGCTCGGGAGCGCCTGATATCGCTGTGGACGACGGCCCTGGTGGCCAGGGCCGCGGAATCGGCGAGCATCGTTCCGAGCTGGGCGGCATCGAGATGGTGCAGCACATGGTTCGAGACGACGAAATCGAAGGTCTCTCCCGCATCGGCGAGCTCTGAGCTGAAACTGCTTCTCCAGTCGATGCCGCCGCCGTGCCGACGGGCGAAGCGGAGCGCACGCGGGTCCGGGTCGATAGCGGTCACCGTGAGGGTGACCCCGTCGCGTTCCGCCCATCTGACAAGCGCACGGGCGACGTCGCCTCCCCCGGTGCCGATGTCGAGCAGCGAGTGGGTGTCAGAGACGAATGACGGCCTGAGCCGCGTGCGGTAGGTGTGCCGCCAGCCGGCGACGACCGCGTTGACCATTCGGAACTGGGCGTACGTGCGCATCAGAGCCCGTGCGTCGCAGTCGGGGTCGTCCATCAGCTCGACGGCATCGAGATCGCGTATGCCGAGCAGAGGGGTCACTGCGACCGGCTCCGTGCCGACACCCGTGTGAAGAGTCCCGTCTCGACGGTCAGGCCCGGACCGAAGGCCATCGCGCACACCCGCTCGCCGTCTGCGGAGCCTGCTGCATCGAGAATCCGCTTCAGCACAAAGAGGATCGTCGCACTCGACATGTTCCCGTAGTCTCGCAGGATGTCGCGTGACGGCTCCAGCTGTTCGGCAGACAACCCGAGACGAGACTCGACCTTGTCGAGGATGCTTCGACCGCCGGGGTGGACGGCCCAGTGGCTGATGCCGGCCGCCGGGTCACCGGCGAGCTCGGGTTCGTCGGCCAGCACCGGTTGAATGGCCTGCTCGATATAGGTGTCGATGATCTTCGGCACGGCGGCGCTCAGCACCATGTCGAACCCGTGGTCTCCGATCGTCCAGGCCATGTCGCGCTCTCCCACCGGTGTGAGATCGCTCGCCAGTGCGTCGATCCGCAACGCTGCTGCCGCGGCACCGTGCTCACCGGTGACGATCGCGGCCGCGGCGCCGTCGCCGAACACCGAAGCGGCGACGATCTGGTCGGGGTCGTTCGACGACCGCACATGAATCGAGCACAGTTCGACGCTCACAACGAGAACCACAGCGCTCGGGTCTGCCCGGCAGAACGCCAGCGCGGCCCGCAGCGCGGGAAACGACGCGTAACACCCCATAAAACCGATGTGGTAACGAAGTGTGCTGCTCGGCAGGCCCAGCTCCCGAACGATCTCGTAGTCCGGCCCCGGTGCATAGAACCCGGTGCACGAGACGGTCACGACATGGGTGATCGTGCTCTCGTCGACACCCTCCGTCTGGGTGATGACCCGCCTCGCGGCTTCGACGTAGAGAGGGCCCGCGTTGGCGATGTAGATCTCGTTGCGCGCGCGGGTCCCCGGGCTGAGAAGCGCACCGGAGTCGCGGTCGTAGAACATCGGCTCGTTCACCTCGGCGCTGAGATCGAACTCGTCGATCACGCTGCGCCTGGTGTCGATCCCAGACGAATCGAACGACGTGCGCACAAGTCGTTCGCCGAGCCTCGTGAGCCCGGGTTGGGTCGCAAAGACCTCTTTCGCCTCGTTCTGCACGAGCACGGTCGGGGGAACGACTGTTGCGATGTTGCGCACGTAAACGGCCATGATTCAGCTTATGCGCCGCGTGGCAGATCTCGACCGGGGCGACGAGAAGCATCCGATCACCGCACGTCCCCCGAATGGGTTGCACTCGATGGTGATCTTTCGGCCGCAGATGGTTTTACCCTTGACGGGTGACACTTCGGACCTCTCGCCAGCGCAGCCGCGTGCGGCGTGCGGGGACCCCGATCGCCCTGGCCGCTCTGACGACGCTCGCGGCCGTGATCGTGGTCGCTGCTGCGGTGATCCCGTCGCTGCTGCCCCAGGCGCCGGCCGTCACCACCGCGCAGGGCCCGTCAGACGCGACGACGGGCCTGCTCACCGAGTTGCCATTCAGCTCGGCCTGGGATCGCATAGAAGACACGGCGACACCGTTCGTGGTGGCCGTGCTCGGGGATTCGACCGGAGACGAGGCCGGGGAATGGGTGGACCTCGCCTTCACCGAGCTTGCCGAGCTCACAGGGCGCACTCTCGTGATGCACCCGTGGGACAAGCAGACCTCTGGTTACCTGTCCGAGATTCGACGGTTCGAGTCCGCCCCGAATGCACCCCTGGTGGTCTGGAACGGATCGGCCAGCGGCGAGACAGCCGAGTATTCGCTTGCGCACCTCGACACCATCCTGCCGGAACGACCTGACGTGGTGATCGTCAATCACGGCCTCAACAACGTGCGCGAGCCGACGCAGACTGCTGCCGAGTTCACAGCGCTGATCAGGGCAATCGAGCAACGGTGGACGGGCACCGTCGGCTACGCCGCGATCCTCGAGAATCCACGTTTCGACGAGTGGTCCGAGGCGCATAGAACCGTTATCGACACGGTGACCGAGTGGGCGAAGAGCCAAGAGACGGTGCGCGTGATCGACGTGTTCGCCGCCTACATCGGTTCAGGCCGCGAACCGAGTCTGCTGCTGCCGGATCTGCTTCACCCGAGCGTCGAGGGGTCACGCCTCACGGCCGACGTTGTGCTCGCCGCGATCACCGGCTGACGGCAGGCCCTTTTCGCCTTCGACGTCGAGGCGTAGCGTGGCCAGTGCAGCGGCCACGAGGCGACTCGTGCGTCGTGGGACGCCGGAAGGGGGTGCTTCTGTTGACGGAACCCAGACAGCCTGATCGGCGAGCGGATCCGCCGCGCGATCCAGCGCCGTCGCAGGGTCAGGACCCACCAGGATCAGACACGGATCCGACCCTGGTGAGGAACCAGCCGGCCCTGCGCACGTCGAGCGGCCTCGTCTGGATCGTCGTCGGCGGCCTGCTGGCCATCGTCTGCCTGATCGTGCTCGTGCCGATGACAGCGCTTCAGCCCGGCATCGCCTGGTTCGGCGCCGTCACCGTGATCGTGCTCTATGTCGCGATCCTCATCACGCGCCTCTCTGTGCCGCCCGGGCGGATGCGCCTGTTCGTTCTCGCGGTTCTCTTCGGGGCGATGGCGCTGGTCGCACTCGTCTGCGTGTTCCTCGTGAGCGCGGCAGAGTCCACGACGCCGGCTAGCTGACCGCGCTGGAAGCGCATCGAACGCGGAACATCAACTCCGCAAGCGGGAGGAGACACAGATGAATGAACGAGAGATCGATCTCTCTGACGATGAGGGATATGACCAGGACATCGTCCAGCAGGACACCCTCGCAGACCTGGGCGTCGAGCAGGACACCCCGGACCAGAGCACCATCGAAGACCACAGGCACATCGATCGGTCACCCACATCGGATGATCGGGAAGGAGAGGAAGAACCGTGAGCGAACGCGGAAACAGCACACACGGCCCACGGCAAGACGACGAGATGAAGTATGAGGCCCAACCGATCGTGCAGGGGCACGGTCAGAGTCACGTCGAGGAATGGAGGCAGTCCGAGCCGATGCCCGATGACACCGACAGTGATGAGATCGTTGCCGCCTCTGGTGTGGACGGAGAAGAGGCCGATGCCTCTGTGAGCTCTGTGCCCACGGCCAACACCGACGACGAAGAAGAGGGGAGCACCCGCAGATGACCCTGTCGCAGACCCAGAGCCAACTCGCTGCCGCGCTGCGCACGACGGATGCGTGGACATCCGTGTACATCGACGTGTCCGGTGGTGTGAACGACCCCGAGCGCACAGGAGAGCTCAGACGCCGAACGGTGAGTGAACGGCTGCGCGATGCGGGGGCGCCCGCTGCCGACATCGACGCGGTCGAACGCGAACTCATGCAGCCGAACGGGCTGCCCGACCCGGTGAGCAGGTTCATCCTCGCGAAAGACGGCCGCATCGAGCTGAGCGAGGTGCTGAGCGGAGCGATGCTCAGCTCTGAAGTGACTGAACACGGACGCGTCGCCCGGATCGTTCCGCTCGTCAGGCACCGCCCGAGTGAGTTCCATTACCTCGTCGCCCTCGTCGATCGCGAGGGCGGCGAGGTGAGGTTGTACTGCGCAGGGCATACAACAGCCATCGACGAGCGGTCCATCGATGGCGAGACCGAGCACCTCTCGAAGGTGCAGGTGGGCGGAATGTCGCACGCGCGCTATCAGCATCACGCCGAAGAGGTCTGGAAGCACAACCAGTCCGATATCGCAACGGCGATCAACGAGCTGGTCACCAGCCATCGGGCGAGGGTGCTCGTGCTGGCCGGAGATCTGCGGGCGGTGCAGTTGCTCGAAGAGAAACTCGCGCCGGCGGGCAAAGAGATCGCGTCGCATGTTCCCGTGCACGGTCGCGCAGACGGTGCGTCCCGAGCCGCTGTGCTCACACACCTGGCGGAGCGCCTCAACGCCGTCGTCGAGTCGGATGCGCGTGAGGCACTCGACACGATCGGGCGCGCGCACGGCCGCGACGGCGCCCTCGGCGTCGGACCCGTTGTCTCTGCGCTGCAGCAGGGGCAGGCAGACACCGTGCTCATCGACACAAACCGTCTGGGCGATCGCACACTCCTGGCACTCGATGCCGAACCGTGGGTGGCGACGGCGCCAGAAGAGGCCGCGGGCGCAGGCATCATCGAGCGGATCGATGCGGAGACGGCGCTCGCACGGGCGGCGATCCTGACGGGGGCCGGCCTGGTTTTCGTCGACCTCATCAACAACGGAACCGCGCTTCCGGAGCACGCGGAGGCGGCAGCGGTTCTGCGGTGGCCGACGGGCCCGGCGGTCCCCGGAGTGCAAGACATAAACTCGTGACGTGGATGCTCAGGCGACGGCACGTGTAGACAGCTGGTTGTGGGCGGTGCGAGTGTACAAAACGCGCTCTGCCGCAACAGCCGCATGCCGCGCAGGACACGTGAGAGTGGGCGGCGACAGGGCCAAGCCTGCCCAGTCGATCCGCCAGGGAGACGAAGTCCGTGTGCGGATCGAGGGTTTCGACCGCACCCTGATCGTGTCGCGCATCCTCGTCAAACGCGTCGGCGCATCGGTGGCGGCAGAATGTTACGCAGACGTCTCGCCGCCCAAGCCGTCTCGCCTCGACGCGCCGGCGGCGGTGACGAGGGAACGCGGTGCCGGGCGTCCCACGAAACGAGAGCGTCGCGACCTCGAGCGACTCAGGGGGCGCTGACGACGGCGAACGCGTGCGGAGCCAGCTCAACGGCATCCTCTGCCCGCGCACGCACCGCCGGCGTCTCGCCCGCATGTGCGAGCAGCAGCACCTGCCCTCGCACAGCCGGGAGGACGACAGGCCGGTCTGAGAGATTAACGAGAAGACTGACCGTTCCGCGTGAGACGATGAGCCATCTGTCGGTCTCGTCGTAGTCCACGCTGACGTTCGTCAAGCGGGGGTCGGTGAGCTGCGGGCTGCTTCGTCTGAGTCGTATGAGGCTCCGGTAGAGCTCGAGCAGCCGGGCATGACGCGCATCGTCCCGTTCGTCCCACCGCAGGGTCGAGTCGGCGAACGTGCCCGGATCCTGCGGGTCGGGCACAACAGACGGATCCCAGCCCATCTTCTGGAACTCGTTGACACGCCCTGCAGCCGTCGCCTCGCCCAGCTCGGGCTCCGGGTGCGACGTGAAGAACTGCCACGGCGTGGATGCGCCCCATTCCTCGCCCATAAAGAGCATGGGGGTGAACGGCGACAGGAGCGTCAGCGCGGCGGCGATGCCCAGCTGCCCTTCGGAGAGCGTGGCGCTCAACCGGTCGCCGGCCGCGCGGTTGCCGATCTGGTCGTGGTTCTGAGAGGAGACGACGAGACTCCACGCCGGTGTGCGCTCAAGATCGAGCGGCCGGCCGTGTGAGCGCTCGCGAAAGCTCGACCAGGTTCCGTTGTGAAAGAAACCGCGTCGAATGACCGTGACGAGGGCGGACAACGGCTCGAAGTCGGCGTAGTAACCCGTGGTCTCGCCCGTCAGGGCGACGTGCAGAGCGTGGTGGAAGTCATCGCTCCACTGTGCCTGCAGTCCATAGCCGCCCGCCTCGCGCGGGGTGATGAGCCGCGGGTCGTTCAGGTCCGATTCGGCGATCAGCGTGAGCGGACGCCGAACGGCGGTGCTGAGCACGCAGACGGCCGTCCCGAGCTCCTCGAGGATGTGAACGGCGCGTTCGTCACGCAGCGCGTGAACGGCGTCGAGGCGCAGGCCGTCGACGTGATAGTCGCGCAACCACATCAGCGCGTTGTCGACGATGTGGTCACGCACACGATCGGATCCGGGACCATCGAGGTTGATCGAGGAACCCCAGGTGTTCACACGCCCCTCGCTCAGGTACGGTCCGAAGGCAGGCAGGTAGTTCCCGCTCGGCCCGAGGTGGTTGTACACAACGTCTTGGATCACGCCGATCCCCGCCGCGTGGCACGCGTCGACGAAGCGCTGATACCCGGCCGGTCCGCCATACTCCTCGTGGACCGCGTACCAGAGCACACCGTCGTACCCCCAGTTGTGAGTGCCGTTGAACGCGTTGACGGGCAGGACCTCGACGAAGTCGACCCCGAGCGACACGAGATGGTCGAGCCGTGTGGCAGCGGCGTCCAGGGTTCCCTCCGGGGTGAACGTGCCGATGTGAAGCTCGTAGATCACCGCGCCGGCGAGCTGCCGCCCCGACCAGCCCGCGTCGCTCCAGGTGAACTCGCCCGGGTCGAACGTGCGAGACGCGTTGTGGACACCCGCCGGCTGCCTGCGCGAGCGCGGGTCCGGGTATGGCCCTGCACCGTCGACGATGTAGGCGTAGTCGACGCCTGCCGATGAATCGAGTGGCGCGTCGCGGGCCGGCGACCACCAACCCGACTCCGCGGGTTCCAGCGCGACGGTCTCGCCGTCAGCCACCAGCTCGACGCGTTCGGCGGACGGCGCCCACACACTCCACGGTGCTGGACGGCCGTCAGACCATGGACCTGTCGGGCTCACGGACGTTCTCCCACCCTCGGTGCCAGCAGTGCAACGGGATATCGGCGTGTCAGGTCGTGGAGCATCGTCGGTCCTCCCCCGTGGCTCTCGCCGGTGATGAGGTCGATCAGCGGTCGATGCGGCAGCATCACCGTTGTGTCGCGCCACCCGCCCACACGCTCGAGGCGGATGGGCAGACGTGTCGCGACGGTGATGGCCTCACCCCGATCGAAGGCGACCACGTGACCGGCAGCCGCTCCGAAGGCAGGGACCGGCAGGTACCTCGAGAACCAGCCGGGGTGATCGCGCCTCGCCCGCAGCGCGCGCGAGGTCACAAGCAGTTTCACGGCGCCGGTCTCATCGACCGGCGGCAGCCATCCCCCGTCGATCCTCGCCAGCGACTCGCGCCGCAGAGCGAAGTCCACCGGCCGACGGTTGTCGGGGTCGACGAGCGAGGTCTCCCACAGCTCGCTCCCCTGATACACATCCGGCACGCCGGGCGCGGTGAGATGGATCAGCTTCGCCGAGAGCGAATTGCTCCAGCCCGCATCGCGGACACGACCGACGACGGACTCGACGACCGAGCGCACAGGCCCTGGCCTGCCGACGGCATCCACGAGTTCACGCAGTCGCTGTTCGAACCGCTCGTCCGGCTCGGTCCAGGTCGTCGACGTGCCGGCCTCTCGAGCGGCCTTCTCTGCGTATGCCCTCAGCCGATCGGTCGACGCAGGCCACGACCCCACGATCGCCTCCCACAGCAGTTTGGCGAACGGCGGATCGCCGATGGGCTGAAGCCCGTTCAGCTCGCCGAAGGCCTCAGCCCATTCCGGGGCGATCTCAGACAGCACGGCGATACGCGCGCGCACGTCTTCTGCGCGTTTGGTGTCGTGTGTCGACAGCGTTGTCATGGACAGGGGGAATCCGGCCTGTCGCGCGGCCTGACGGGCGTGGAAGGCGCCGACGTCGATCGCGAACTCCCCCGGATCCGCTCCCACCTCGTTCAACATCGTCAGCCGGCTGTAGCGGTAGTAGGCGGTGTCTTCGACGCCCTTCGCCATCACCATGCCAGAGGTCTGCTGGAACCTGACCGAAACAGGATGCCCCGGGTCGGCGAGCAGCGGAACCAGCCGGTCGATGACGTCGGAGAGGTCCGGACGACGCCGCTTCGCCTCGTCTGCCGCCGCGTTCAGGTGTTCGATCCCGACCGGCAGGTACGAACGATAGACGGGAAAACAGGCGAGCAGCTCGGCGAGTGCATCGTCTGCCCCCGCCACGGTCGCCGCGCGCGCGAGTCTCAGCACCTCGGAACGCAGGATGCCGTCTGCGACGCGTCGCTTGCTCTCGTGCACGAGGTCGTGCCACACGACGTGCTCCTCCGAAGCACGGCTGTGCAGACGGGCCTCGAGATCGTCGAACACGGACTCACCGCTCGGGTCGACGAGCACCCTGTCGACGTCGCCGAGCGCGTCGTAGCCTGTTGTGCCCGCCGCCGACCAGTGAGCGGGAAGCCGTTCGCCGCCCTCGAGGATCTTCTCGACGAGCACGTAGCACCCGCCCGTCGCCTCGCGCACGGCTTCGAGGTAGGCGCCGGGGTCCGCGAGACCGTCCGGGTGATCGATGCGGAGCCCGTCGACGAGACCATCGCGAATCCACCGCAGGATCTCGGCATGTGACTCGGCGAAGACCCACGGCACCTCGACGCGTACAGCGGCGAGTGTGTTGACGGCGAAGAAGCGGCGGTAGGTGAGGCCGGCGTCCGCGACACGCCAGTTCACCAGTTCGTAGTGCTGCCTGGAATGCACCGTGCGGGCGTCGGAGCCGTCGTCTGCGGTTCCGGGGGCGACCGGATACCTGTTGTCGTGATACCACAGGGCGCCGTCGCGGTATTCGAGCCGATCGAGCTCGCCGTCGCCCTCACCGTCATCGTCACCGAGAACGGGAACACGCAGCCGTCCTGCTCCCGCCTCCCAATCGATGTCGAACGCCTCTGCGTATCGCGATGCCCGGCCATAGGTGAGCACGTCCCACCACCAGGCGTTCTGCGACGGCGTCGCGACCCCCATGTGGTTCGGCACGATGTCGACGAGCACTCCACGGTCCGCCGCGCGGGCAGCCGACGAGAACCGAACGAGTCCGTCCTCACCACCGCGCGCGGGATCGACTGCCGAGGGGTCGACCACGTCATAACCGTGATCTGACCCGGGCTCAGCCGTCAGCAGCGGCGACAGGTAGACCCAGTCGGCACCGAGCGCCGTGAGATACCCGATCACATCGGCTGCGGCATCGAGGTCAAAGGACTGCCTGATCTGCAGACGATAGGTCGAGAGCGGCGCCTTCATCGGATGACCGTCGGCACCGAGAGCACACCGGCCTGCACGGCGAGCGACGCCGCCACCGAGTTGTCCGGTTCTGTGGACGGCTCGCTGTACGCACGGAGCACAACCACCGACCGGCTCAGCACGCTCTGCTTCGCACCTGCCGGTCTCGCAACGGAATCGACTCCGTCGCCCGCCGTGTCGACGACGATCTCCCATGCCGGGGCGTATTCGGCGGGGGGCAGGGTGACTTCGACGTCACCGGCATCCGCGTTGAAATAGAGCAGAAAGTTGACGTCAGAGACCGGGCGTCCGCGAGAATCCCGTTCGCGGATGCCGTCTCCGTTCAGGAACACCCCAACGGTGCGGGCGAGCCGCTCGTCCCAGTCGGTCGGCTCCATCTCGACGCCGTCTATTCCCAGCCAGACGATGTCCGGCAACGGTTCGCCTTCACCTCTGGCCACCGGCCGGCCGTCGAAGTACGTGCTGCGCCTGAAGATCGGATGCTCCTGGCGCAGTCTCGAGAGCGCAGCGGTGAACTCGACGAGCGGCAGGTCGGCGTCGTCCCAGTGCATCCAGGTGAGTTCGGAGTCCTGCGCGTAGCCGTTGTTGTTGCCCTCCTGGGTCCGGCCCATCTCGTCACCGTGCAGGATCATCGGCACACCCTGCGACAGCAGCAGGGTGGCGATGAAGTTGCGCTGCTGCCTGGCCCTCAGGCCGAGTATCTCCGGGTCGTTCGTCTGCCCCTCTGCGCCGCAGTTCCACGAGCGGTTATTCGATTCACCGTCGTTGTTGTCTTCACCGTTCGCCTCGTTGTGCTTCTCGTTGTATGAGACGAGATCCCGCAGGGTGAATCCGTCGTGTGCCGTGACGAAATTGACCGAGGCGCGCGGGCGGCGGCCCGAGCTCTCGTAGAGATCAGCAGACCCGGTGAGCCTCGACGCGAACTCGCCGAGTGTCGACGGCTCTCCGCGCCAGAAGTCACGAACAGTATCGCGATACGCGCCGTTCCATTCGGTCCACTGCGGGGGAAAGTTGCCGACCTGGTATCCCCCCGGCCCGACATCCCAGGGTTCTGCGATCAGCTTGACCTGTGAGACGACGGGATCCTGCTGCACGAGGTCGAAGAAGGCCGACAGGCGATCGACGTCATAGAACTCACGGGCGAGAGCCGCCGCGAGGTCGAAGCGAAAGCCGTCGACGTGCATCTCGGTGACCCAGTACCTGAGCGAGTCCATGATCAGCTGGAGTGCGTGCGGATGACGGACGTTGAGTGTGTTCCCTGTTCCGGTGTAGTCCATGTAGTACCGCCTGTCGTCTTCGACGAGGCGGTAATACGCCTCGTTGTCGAGACCGCGGAATGACAGTGTCGGGCCGAGGTGATTGCCCTCTGCCGTGTGGTTGTAGACGACGTCGAGGATGACCTCGATGCCCTCTGCGTGCAGGTCCCTCACCATCGCCTTGAACTCCTGCACCTGCTGGCCGGCCTCGCCCGAGGACGAATAGCCGTTGTGCGGGGCGAAAAAACCTATTGTGTTGTACCCCCAATAATTGTTCAGCCCCTTCTCGATCAGGGTGCTGTCGTTGATGAACTGGTGCACGGGCATCAGCTCGATGGCCGTCACGCCGAGCTTGTGCAGGTGGTCGATGACCGACGGATGGGCAATGCCCGCGTAGGTTCCGCGCAGCGTTTCAGGAACATCCGGATGCAGTTCGGTGAGGCCCTTCACGTGGGCCTCGTAGATGACCGTCTCGCCATACGGGGTGCGCGGATGCCTGTCACCCATCCAGTCGAAGAACGGGCTCACCACAACGCTCAGCATGGTGTGGGCCGCCGAGTCGAGATCGTTGTGAGAGTCGGGGTCGCCGAAGTCGTATGAGAACAGAGCCTGGTCCCAGTCGATGGCTCCGCAGATCGCCTTGGCATAGGGATCGAGCAGCAGTTTGCTCGGATTGGCGCGCCTGCCCGTCGCCGGCTCGTATTCGCCGTGCACACGATAGCCGTAGCGCTGACCGGGCTGGACCTCGGGAAGGTAACAGTGCCAGATGTAGGCGTCGACGTCGATCAGGTCGAGTCGCTTCTCGTCGCCGTGCTCGTCGAACAGGCACAGTTCGACCCGAGATGCCGACTCGCTGAAGAGGGCGAAGTTCGTTCCGCTGCCGTCGTAGCTGGCGCCGAGCGGATACGCGGTTCCCGGCCAGGATTCCATTGTGCTCCTTTTTGTCGTGCCTCTCTCGTCTATCACGTCAGCAGGCTGAGAGGAACCGCTTGCCACATCGTAGCCGCGGGGATTGAATGGAGAGCATCCCCACCATCGACGAAGCGCGAGACACCTGATGAGCGAAAAGAACGAGACGGATGCGAAGGGCACGAGCTCGGACATCGGCCGCAGAATCAGCGGTGAGGACGACCCGAAGAACCCGGACGGCCTGCTCACGCTCGATGATCTTCCCCATCGAACCGGCGACGCCTCAGACCTTGCTTCGCTGATCGACAAAACACGGTCGTACGGAGAGGGCGCGCACAAAGACACTGCGCACAGAGACACTGCGCACAGAGACACTGCGCACAGAGACACTGCGCACAGAGACGACGGCGGGAACTGATCACCCGTAGTCGGGAATCATCGGGTGGGCAGCGCGTTGCACCGGGTGAAGAACGTGGCGGGTACCGGCGGAACGGGAGCAGGATGAAAAGCACAGATGTCTTGGCAGACGCGTTTGCGAGGGTCTCTGACGCAGTCCATGTCGCGACGCGCGGGTTGGACGCGGGCGAGTTGAACGCGAGGGTCGACGCGGACGCCAACTCGATCGCGTGGCTGATCTGGCACCTGACGCGTGTGCAAGACGATCACGTGGCAGATGCCGCCGGCACCGAACAGCTGTACACCGCGGAGGGGTGGGCCGACCGCTTCGGCCTGCCGTTCTCAGACGACGAGACGGGCTACGGCCACGGCAGCGACGACGTCGCCGCCGTGCAGGTCGACTCACCCGACCTGCTCCTCGGATATTTCGATGCCGTGCACGAATTCACCACCCATTTCGTCAGCACACTCGACGATGACGACCTCGATCGTATTGTGGACACCAGCTGGACCCCGGCCGTCACGCTCGGCGTCCGCCTGATGAGTGTGATCTCAGACGACCTTCAGCACGCCGGGCAGGCGGCGTTCGTCCGCGGAATGCTCAAGAGGCGTTCAGGAAGCCCCTCACGGGCATCCGTCTGAGGCCGGCTCGTCGACCGGGGTCGATCAGGAACGGGCGAGATCCCAGGCCACAACGAGATCGGCGGTGAGGCCGTCGAACGCCTCGTCCCAGCCGTCACGTCCTCTCAGCCGAAGCACTGCAGACGGATGTGTGGTCACCACCACACGCTGCCCGGAGGGGCCGTCGATCGCCTGACCACGCTCCGCGTTGATCGCGACCGGCCGGCCCAGAACAGCTCGCCCCGCCGTCGCGCCGAGGCACACGACAACACGAGCCGTAACGGCGTTGAGCTCGGCATGGAGCCACGGCGAACACGCCTGGATGTGTGCGACAGCGGGTTTGGCGTGCAGGCGCCGCTTCGCACCGGCACGCTCGGTGAACCGGAAGTGCTTGACCGCGTTGGTGAGATAGACCGAACCGCTGTCGACGCCCGCGGCGAGGAGCGCGTCGTCGAGAACACGCCCGGCCGGGCCGACGAACGGCTCGCCCTCGCGATCCTCTTTGTCTCCCGGCTGTTCTCCGACGAGCATGATGACGGCGTCTGCCGGCCCGCTCGAGAACACGGCCTGTGTTGCGGGCTTCCACAGTTCGCATCCCCTGCAGGCGTTCACCGCTTTTCTCATCAGCGGGACGTCCGGAGAATCGGGAACCCACTCGTCAGCACCGGGGCGATCCATACGCAACCTCCTTGTGCTCCACACGGTAAGCCGCTGCAGCCCTCAGCGGAACCGGAGGCCGAGATCACTCAGGCGAGTCGGTCGACCAGTTCGCGCAACCGTTCGGCGTCGTACGGCGCGCGGACCTTCGCATCGTTGTCGCAGTAGGCATAGACGTCTCTGGGCACGCCGTCAGGACTCCCCCGCCCGGTGAGCCATCCGTCGATCCGCTCCGCCCACTGGGCCAGGAGCTCTTCGGGATACCCGCTCACATAGAGTTCTTCCGCCCCGTGCAGGCGCACGTACACGATCTGACCGGTCACGTGGAACAGCTGCGGGAACCTGCCCGCACTGTCTGCGACGACGATGGCGATGTCGTGCTCGCGCATGAGGTCGACGAAAGCGGCATCGTCGAAGCTCGGATGCCTGATCTCGAGCGCGTGCCTGATCGGCCTGTCGGCATCGGTCTCGAGCCACGATCGGTCGTCGAGGCGCTCATCGTGGTGGTGGGCGAGCAGCGCCGCATCACGGGTGGTGCGCGGAAGCAGCGCGAGGAATGCGGTGAGTGTGTCGGCGTCGAATCGCGCCCAGGGCGGAAGCTGCCACAGGATCGGCCCGAGCTTCGGCCCGAGGCTCAGCGGGCCGGATGCGAAGAAATTCGCCAGAGCCGTTTCAGCGCCGCGCAGACCAAGTATGTGAGTGATGTACCTGCCGCCTTTGAGCGCGAAGACGAAGTCGTCTGGCACCTCGTCACTCCACCGCCGAAAACTCGACGGGCGCTGAAGGGAATAGAACGTTCCGTTGATCTCGACGGTGTCGAGCCGCTCAGCGACATACGCCAGTTCACGTTTCTGAGTGAGGCCCTTCGGGTAGAACACCCCGCGCCAGGGTGCGTAGCGCCACCCTGAGATGCCGATCCGAGCACGGCCGCGTTGTGTGTGCATGTTCGTCGCCTTCGCTGAAATCCGCCCGCGATGCCCGGGAACCCGGAGCAGCACGGTGATCACCAGCGTGCCTCAGCTCTCGTTCTCAGGCAACCTCGTCGCCAGAGGAACAACATCCGAACGAGCAAGAAATCCGGAATAAGCGCGCTGAGTGCGCCGTTGCGCCTGGTATGCCATTGACCGGTGAATACGAACCCAGCACCTCGACGCTCGCTCGCGAGCAGGTCGAAACCTATGAGCGATCGGGGGGAACGAAGGGCACGACCCTGCAGGGACGCCCGGTCGTTGTTCTCACTTCTGTCGGAGCGAAGAGCGGAAAGCTCCGCAAGACGGCGCTGATGAGGGTGGAGCACAACGGGGAATACGCGGTTGTGGCCTCGTTGGGCGGGGCACCGAAGCATCCTGTGTGGTATTTCAATGTGCTCGCGCACCCGCAGGTCGAGCTGCAGGACGGCCCGGTCAAGAAGGACTACGTGGCCCGCGAGGTCACGGGTGCCGAAAAGGCTGTGTGGTGGGAGCGCGCGCTCGAGGCGTATCCGCCCTATGCCGACTACCAGCTGAAGACGGAGCGCGAGATTCCCGTGCTGGTGCTGACCCCGGTCGACACCGCTTCATAGGCGGCGGCCCTCGAACCGATGTCGGTTCGACCGGTATCATCACTCCGACCAGGATCCGGTTCTGAGAAAGAGATCTCGTCTGGGACGAGGCCAGGTCTGGTCAGGCGGCGATCGTGGAGCGATGGACCTCTGTCTGCGCCCAGTACTCCGCCTCGACGCCGGCCCAGCCACAGTCGGGTGCGGCGCACTCCGCGACGTCGACCGGTCCGTTGATCTCTGGCCAGAACGCCAGCCCTGCGCTGATGGTGATCTCGCCGCATTCGGGGCAGTTGTCGATGTTCATGCAGTGAGCGTAAAACACACCACCGACATCGCCATGTCATGCTCGGCGAGTGTCGCGAATGCGGGCCGCGCATACACTGCAAGATATCCATCGACGCTGGAGGCGCAGTGCCACTCGACCCGTTCTTCTCGGAGCGCGTGAAAACGCATCGACGTTACCTGATCGGCCAGATGGTCGACCGGTTCACCGAGAAACTGCCCTGGGCACGCCAACCCGCGAAGAAGGAACGCGCGAAGGCAACGGCAGAGGTCGCCGCGACCGAAGTCGAGCGCTCAGCGCTCGGCGGATTGCCGTCGACTCCGCCACTGACGAAGCCCACCCGGCCCAAGCCCACCCGGCCCAAGCCCGCTCGCGCCACGTCCTCTCGCGCGAAGTCCTCTCCGAAGGCGGCACGGGCGCGCTATCGAAAGTCAGCGCTCGCGTGGGACGTCACAGAGCTCGCCACCGTCGGTGTGCCCGCACCGAAGGTCCACACCGTCGATGAGACGGTCCCCGTCGATGGGCATCCCGACGTCCGCATCCGCGTCTACTATCCGAACGGTTCCCCTGATGCAGACGATCGTCTCGCCGCCTGCCTCTCGTTCTTCGGCGGTGCATTCAGGATCGGAGGGATCGACTACCCCACAACCGATGCGGGTTTTCGCCATCGCGCTGCAGACTCTGGTGTGGCGATCGTGGCCGTGGACTATGCCCTCGCACCTGAACACCGGTATCCGACACAGGTCGAACAGGCACATGCAGCGCTCACCTGGCTGTTCACGCACGCCGAGTCGCTCTCGATCGACGCCTCGCGCATCGCCGTCTCGGGCATCTCTGCCGGGGCGAATATCGCTGCCGCGCTCACGCTGATGAATCGCGATCGACAGCGGCTTCCGATCAGGTTCCAGATCCTCGAGGTTCCCGTCGTCGATCTCACGGGACGACACATAGACCTGCGCGCCACACGCGCCATGGGCATTCCGAGTTTCTTCGCCATCCGCGAGCTCCGCTCGGTCGCGCGCACCTACCTCGGGGATCGGTCGCTGGCGCGAGAACCCCTCGCGTCGCCGCTCCTCGCCTCGTCACACGCCGGTCTGCCGCCCGCATATCTTCTCACCGCAGAGTTCGATCCCCTGCGCGGCGACGGAGCAGCCTATGCGGCAGCACTTCGGGCAGACGGTGTCGAGGCGAGCGCCGTGCAGTATCTCGGTGTCACCCACGACACGCCGATCTTCACAGGTGTGCTGCCTGCCGCACGACGCTGGAACCATGAGGTCGCGTCTCTGCTGCGCGGGTTGGACGATTGAGCCCTGCAGCACAGCAGAACGGGCAGCAGCTGAGACGACGAGAACCTGACGACGAGAACACCGGGCGCCAACGAGGTCAGCGAACCCCTTGTTCTCCGACATTCGGAATGAGTCCGCTCATCCCTTCGCGGCAGCCTTCGCCACACCGCTGAAAACCCCCGGATAATTGTCGAGCACCTTCCATCGATCGAACGGCCAGTTCACGATGACGGCACGGCCGACGATGTTCTCGAATGGCACGAAGCCGTCTCCAGGCTTGTCTCGGTTGAATCGTGAGTCGGCAGAGTTGTTGCGGTTGTCGCCCATGACCCAGAGGGAGTCCTCAGGAACGGTGGCGGTGAAGTCGTCGCGAGAGGCTCGCGTGACACCGTCCGGCACAGAGATATACGGTTCACTCAGAGGAATCCCGTTCACGGACATGTGCCCGAACTCGTCACAGCAGACGACGGTATCCCCCGGCAGACCGATGACGCGTTTGATGAGGTGCTCGTTGCTGTCGGGCGATGTCAGGCCGATGAGCGAAAGCGCCCAATCGACGAATCCGAGTGCAGGGTTTTCCTCCGGCTTTGGCTGAGGGTTCAACCACCCACCCGGATCACGGAAGACAACCACATCGCCGCGCTCGATCGGTACGAGATCCGGCACGAGCTGATTCACCAGAATCCGATCGTTCACCAGCAAGGTCTTCTCCATCGACGGCGACGGTATGTAGAACGAACGGACCAAGAAGGTCTTCAGGAGAAAGGAGACAAGGACCGCGATGACGACGATGACCGCGACGTCCCGCAGGAAGCGCAGGCTCGAACCATAACGGTTCCTTCCGCCCCGACCGGCCGCTCCCGTGACCGCGGCGCTCTCATGAAGCATCGTTCACCTGAGATCCTCCATGCACTCTGTGTATGAACGCGGTGAGTATATGCGACCCAGAAGAACAGTGGGCCCAAGAGAGTGAGTCTGAGCCTCTCGGCGCGGGTCAGTTGTGTCTCGCGCGACTCGGCTGCACCCGGGGCGGCTCGCCGGGCATTTTCGGGTAGTCGGGCGGAAACGGCAGCTCGCCGAGACCATCGTCGAGATCGCGCTGCCACCACTCCAGCAGAACGTCGATGGTTCCGGCCTCATCGTGCATCGTCGCCCAGGGGTCCCCCGTCGTCTTCAGCCGATCGGGAACCGTGAGAATGGTGAAGTCCTTCGGGTCCGTGGATTCGAGTTCGTCCCACTCGAGCGGGCACGACACCGGAGCGTGAGCGAGCGGTCGCGGGCTGTAGGCTCCCGCCATCGTGCGATCCCTGTTCGCCTGGTTGAAGTCGACGAACACACGCTCGCCGCGCTCCTCCTTCCACCACGATGTCGTCACCTCGCCGGGCATCCGACGCTCGAGTTCTCGGGCGGCGGCGATCACCGCGTGGCGCACGTCGAGAAACTCGTGTGTCGGCTCGATCGGGGCGAAGAGGTGGAGCCCCCGGTTTCCGGATGTCTTCACATACGTTGTGAGCCCGGCCTCGGCGAGGATCGACCTCAGCTCGTGCGCGGCGGGGATCGCATCGTCGAAGTCGGTGCCCGGCTGCGGATCGAGGTCGATCCGCAGTTGGTCGGGGTTGTCTGGGTTCTCGGCACGCGATGGCCACGGGTGGAACACGACGGTGTTCATCTGCGCGGCCCAGACCGCCGCTGCCGGTTCGTCGATGACGAGCTGCGGATGCGACCGGGCACTCGGGTAGACCACCGTGACGGAGCGCACGTAGTCAGGGGCTCCTCGTGGCGGGTTCTTCGAGAAGAACCGCTCACCGTCCACCCCGTCCGGAAACCGCTCCAACGACACCGGACGGTCGCCGTTCGCACGAACGAACTCCGTCCCCACGTCGACCAGGTATCTGGCGAGGTCGAGTTTGGTGATGCCGACCTCCGGCCAGAGCACACGCCCCGGGCTCGAGATCCGCACCTCTCGGTCGCCGTTCGGTCCCCCGACCGTCAGGACCTCTGCGTCTGCTGCCCGGGCTGCCATGAGCACCACGCTACTCCCCGACCGGTTGGGCGCCGATAGACTGCCCGTGCTTCTCCCCTGTCGACACAGCCGACGATGGGACATGATCGGAGTATGCCGACGACGCCTCCGACTCCGACCACTCCCCTGTCGCCGATGCTGGCGAAGGCCGTTCCTTCGGTGCCTGAGCCCGACTCGGCGGACGGCGGCCTGGCCTACGAGCCCAAGTGGGACGGCTTCCGCGCCATCGTCTACCTCGACGAGAACGGCTGTGAGATCGGAAGCCGCGGCTCGAAGATGCTCACCCGGTACTTTCCGGAGCTGGTGGATGCCTTCACGCGGCTTGTGCGTGAACCCTGCGTTCTCGACGGTGAGATCATCGTGCGCACGGGTGAGCCCGGGCACGAGCGTCTCGACTGGGAAGCCCTCTCGCAGCGGATTCACCCGGCTGCACGACGCATCCGTGAACTGGTGGAATCGACCCCTGCATCGTTCGTCGCGTTCGATCTCGTCTCTCGTTCGGATGAGTCCCTGCTCGACAAACCGTTCTCCGAACGCCGGGCACGCCTCGAGGCCTTCCTCGGATCCGTGCCGGCACCGATCCACCTGACACAGCTCACCTATGACGCCGAACTCGCCAGGCGATGGTTCGTCGAATTCGAGGGCGCCGGGCTCGACGGCGTGGTCGCGAAGCCCCTCTCCGCGCCATACAACCCGGGCAAACGCACGATGCTCAAGGCGAAACACCATCGCAGCGCCGACGTGGTGCCGTACGGTTACCGGATTCACAAGAGCGGAACGGGTGTCGGTTCGCTGCTGCTCGGCCTCTATGACGACACGGGGACGCTGCGCCCGGTCGGCGGGGCGTCAGCCTTCAGCAACGCTCGCCGACTGGAGCTCATCGACGAGCTGGAACCCTACGTGATGCACGACGAATCGGGCGAGGTGATGACCGACGAGACGGAACGCAGCCGTTTCGCCTCTGGCAAGGATGTCTCGTTCATTCGGCTGAAACCAGAGCTTGTCGCCGAGGTCACGTATGACCAGATGGAGGGCTGGCGTTTTCGTCACACCGCCCAGTTCTACAGGTGGCGCCCAGACCGCGAACCCCGCTCCTGCACCTTCGAACAGCTCGACCGGCCGGTGTTCTATGACCTCAACGAGGTTCTCAGCTGAGGTGAGCCCCGCTGAGCGTGGCCGCGAGGGCCTGCGCCTCGTCGTGTGCCGCCGAAAGCTCCGCCCTGCTCCTGTCGACGTGCTCAGCCAGGTCTGGAAGGGACTCGGCGAGGGTCAGGCTCGTCGTGATGACACTGACCGACATGCCGAGTGCCTCGCCGAGCACGATCCGCAGAACGGGAACAGCGTGATCCCAGTCCTCGGTCGGCGTGCCCCTGTCGTACGCCCCGCCTCTGCTCGTCACCACAACGGCGTGTCGGCCGGCGAGAGGCCGGTCGTCGGTGTCTGCCGGCGTGGTGACGCCGGGAACATGGATGTGATCGACCCAGGCTTTGAGTGAAGAGGAGAGCGAATAGTTGTACATCGGAGCACCGATCAGCACAACGTCTGCGGCCAGCAGCTCATTGATCAGCTCGCGCTGCAGCACCTCGGCGGCGACGGGAGGTTGCGCCTCTGGGGCCCGCAGCCGGGGCGCCCAATGCAGCGCGGCATCCGGAAGGTGGGGAATCGGATCCGCGTGCAGATCACGATATGTGACCGTGTGCTGGGTTCCGGCCTGACGCCAGGTCTCGGAAAAGGTTCGCGTGATCGCGCGCGAACGCGAGTTCGCCGGGTCGATCGAGGAGTCCAGGTGCAGAAGATTCGGCATGTCTTCACGCTACCCGGAGCCGGCGATGAACGGATGCGCCGGTGCGCGTCGATACCATTGACGGCAGGCACAACGAGGGGCAGGAATGACAATCACGGCGGCAGCAGACGGATCCGCGCTCGGCAACCCGGGCCCGGCAGGCTGGGCCTGGTACGTGGACGATGACAACTGGGATGCCGGTGGGTGGAAACACGCGACCAACAACCAGGGCGAGCTGAAAGCCGTGCTCGAGCTGTTCCGCGCCACCGCACACGTCGACGACGACCTTCTGATCCTCTGCGACAGCCAGTACGTGATCAACTGCATCACCAAGTGGATGCCGGGGTGGAAGCGCAAAGGCTGGCGCAAGGGCGACGGCAAACCCGTGATGAACGTCGACATGCTGACAGAGATCGACGAGGCGCTTGTCGGGCGCAGGTACACATTCGAATGGGTGCGTGGCCATGTCGGTCACGTGCTCAACGAGGCAGCGGATGCCCGTGCACGCGCCGCCGCCGAAGCGTTCCAGCGCGCCATGCCGATTCCGAGCGGCCCGGGGTTCGAGGGTGTCACCTCTGAGACGGCGCGGCCGGGGCAGACGCGCGGGGTCCGCGCGCAAGCCCCCACTCAGCAGACCCGGCCCGAGCCGGCCCCACCGGCGCCGCGACCAGAAGAACCGAGCCTCTTCTTGTTCGACGACGGTCCCCTCGGCTTCGACGACGCTCACCGCCACACGGTGGTCGTGGCCCTCACCGACGACCAGCACAGCAGGCTGCAGCGCCGCGCCCGGCAGACGGGGCTGGCCCCCGACGAGTTTCTGCGCAGCCTCATCTGATCGCTCGATGCCCCACCGATCACTCGATGACGGATGCATTGCCCGACGCACACCCGCGAGACAGACTGGACCAAGACCATGTCACAAGAGACGAGCCGAAGATGACCGAATCCGTGGATACACGAGTCGCCGTTTACATCGATTTCGACAACATCGTCATCTCGCGCTACGACCAGGTGCACGGTCGCAACCAGTTCATGCGAGACAAGGGCAAAGGTTCCATTGCGAGTGATCCCGAGCTCGCCGAGAAGCTCTCGATGGCCACCGTCGACATCGGCGCCGTCATCGACTTCGCGTCATCGTTCGGCACCCTGGTGCTGACGCGCGCCTATGCCGACTGGTCTGTGCCGGTCAACGCGGAATACCGGGGCCAGCTCGTCGGTCGCGCCGTCGACCTGGTGCAACTGTTCCCCGCGGCCGCGTATGCGAAGAACGGTGCGGACATCCGTCTTGCCGTCGATGCCGTTGAAGACATGTTCCGTCTGCCCGACCTGACACACGTTGTCATCGTCGCCGGAGACTCCGACTACATCGCCCTGGCACAGCGCTGCAAGAGACTGGGGCGCTACGTCATCGGCATCGGAGTGGCCGGGTCGACGAGCAGGTCGCTCGCCGCGGCGTGCGACGAGTTCGCCACTTATGACGCGATTCCCGGGATCAAGGCGATCGTGCCGCCGGCCCGCCTGGCAGAGCCGAAGAAGAGCGGCGCAGACGCCCCTGCCGCTTCAGCCTCTGCAGCCGGGGAGCAGGCTGAGCCGACCACCGAAGACACAGCCCCCGCTGTTCCGAAGCGCCGGTCGACCCGTCGTGCCAAGTCCGCGCAACGAGCGCCAGAAGACGACGTCGAGCCAGAGCCAGAGGAGGATCCGCAGGCCGTGGCGACGAGCCTTCTCGAACGCGCCCTGCGACTCGGGCACGAGAAAGACGACGCCGACTGGCTGCACAGCTCGAACGTGAAGACCCAGATGAAGAGAATGGACCCGTCGTTCAGCGAAAAGGCCCTCGGCTTCAGATCATTCTCTGACTTCGTGAAGTCACGAGAGGATGTCGCAGAACTCGACGAGACGAGCACGGCGCGACTTGTGCGCCTCGCTCCGGAGCGCGCCGCCGCGGTCTGAGGATGCTCCATTCCCGATCGCACACACAGATCGGTGCGACGGGCGCCGAAGGCCTCGCGGGAATCAGCTGCGGAGCCGCGCGGTTGTCTCGACGGGATGCGCGATCGCTCATCGATCTCGCAGGGGGGCATCGTGCGGCACACCACCGACCGTCAGCGGACAGATACCGAAAGAACAGAGGCGAGAATGAGCACCGAAACACCGGGCACCGAGACACCGAGCGCCGAGACGTTCGACAGGATCACGATGTTCGGGGCGGACTGGTGCAGCGACTGCCGCCGTTCGAAGAAGCTGCTCGACGGCCTCGGAATCGAGTACGACTACATCGACCTCGAGGCGACAGAGGGTGCCGCCGATCGTGCGCGCACCATCAGCGGACGCACCCAGATCCCCGTTGTCGTGTTCCCAGACGGCACGTTCGTCGTCGAGCCGAGCGACCGTGAGCTTCAATCGAAGCTCGACGGTTAGTCACGCGGTTCTCATGATGCCCGCGGTGAAGTTCTCGACCCTGCCGAGCATCGCCTCGCCCCTCTGCGCGATCAGCTGCGGTGGGTTGAGATGCGGCGGAACCGTGCGGATGAGGTGCGAACAGGCCAGGTCTTCACAGATGTAGGTTCCGACGGTGTCGCCGTTGCGACCCGCTTCGCCCGCTCGGGGTGCCGAGAACAGGCGCACCTGCGTCGCCGGTTGGGCCGTATGGCAGAACGAGCACATGGCGGCGATGCCCGACCGAAGGGATCCCGCCGCGGCCCTCAGGAGCACACCCACCGGCCTGTCGTCCGCCCAGTGCACCAGGTAGCCGAGACGTGCCGCCTGTGGATCACGCCACCCGAGGTATTCACGCTCGTTCCAGAGTGTCTCGTGCAGACCGGGCAACGGCATCCTCTGCACCTCTTCTGGTGTCGCGTTCACAAACGACGAACGGATGTCTGCCTCGGTCAGTGGCTTCACGGTTCTGCTGTCCTCCCGTACGACGACATCTTCAGGCTAACCCGGTCGTGTTGACCGGAACAGTCACCACGTGCCGGCCGGCGACGGCACAACGGGAACCGGGGTATATGCCCAGTGGCTGCCGTTGTTGTAGTGGCTGCTCGCCCACGGTGAGGCCCAGATCGCGCTCTCGATGACCTCTGTGGGTGCGGATGATGCGAACCCGGCGACGATGGCGTGATACGACGGGTTGCCGTGCAGAGCTTCTGCGGCGTTCTCGGCGGCGATCACGAGGTTGTCGTAACTGCCGAGTCCGCTGCCTCCGCCTGAACCCCAGCCGTTGTTGAGCGGGTTGTTGCGGTTCCACCAGTTGTTCGTGCCGTTCTCCTGCCGCATCCAGCGCAGCATCACCGTGACGTTGGAGTCCGACACGGGAAACCCGCCGAACAGCAGCACGAGTTTCGCCCAGTCCTGATTCGTGCTGCCCTCGACGGTGACCGTTTCGACGGCGGACACCGCGTCGTAACCGTCCCTCGAGACGGTGACAGACGCCGCCTTGGGTGACACCGAGAGCGATTGCGCGTCAGAGAAGAGGATGCTCTCACGAGCCTGGGCTTCGGACGGCTGCGGAGGCGGGGCGAGAGCGGTCAGCGCCGCCAGGGTGAACACCACGAACACAGCCCCGACGGCGAGAACCGGGCGCTGCCGCCCCGCGATGCGACGTGTGCGGCGGCGCTCGGTGCGGGGTAGCGCGTGACGACTCGTTGTGCTCATAAACGATTCAGTGTGCTCGTAAGAGGGTCAAACTCGATGTGCTCATAAACCCGGTGTGTCATAAAGGTCGGCGTTCATCGGACGCCGTGGTCGCCCACGATACCAGCCGGGCCCCGGAACGGCCTCCGTGTCTTATGATCTCTGTGTCTTATCGATCTCTGTGCCTTATGAGATGGACTGCGCTCCCTGCCGGAGGCAACCGCCGAATCACCGTGAGCTTCTCTCTCACAGAGCGCCATGGCATCCTGAACCTATGTGGATCGGCTGGATCGAATTCGACATCCTGCTCGGCGATGTTCACTCGCTGAAAGAGAAGCGATCTGTTGTTCGCCCGGTGATCGCCGAACTGCGACGGCGATACGACCTCTCGATCGCCGAGGTGGGCAACCTCGACGTGCATCGCCGCACGATGATCGGAACGGCAGTCGTCTCTGCCGACCGGCACCAGGTGGTCACGATGCTCGACGATATCGAGAGAACCGTCGCCGGCCGACCCGAGATCGAGTTGTTGTCTGCACACCGTTCTGTGCGGTCGAGCAGCGACGAGTAGGGGCGGAACAGGAGTTTCTGCTCAAGCGATTCCTCAGAATCCCTCTGTCTGGGTTCGCTCGCTCGCCACACGCACACCGTAGTGGTAGGCCAGCTTGCCTCCCAGATATCCGGATGCCCCGACCAGCAGATATCCGATGACACTCACGATGAACGCAGCCGTGTTCAGCTCGCCGGGGGCCGAGTTCAGCCTGAGAACGAAGCTGACCGCGAAGAGTGCGATGGCCACGAGGTTGAGGATCATGTGGGTGGCGGCGGTTGCACGGGCGGGGGTGCCGGAGGCGAGCATGCTGAAGTCGAGAAGGCCGAAGAGCGCTGCCAGCAGGGCGCCGACGATCCCGATGCCCACGAGCCACATGGCACCCGTCGCGAAGGCGGCCGGGTCTGCCGAGAAGTAGCCGACGATGTCGAACACGATCGCGGCGGTCCACGCCCCGATCGGCACGGTCACGGCAATCGGATGGAACGGATGTCCATACGGCCCTGCAATGATCGACCTCGGCTGTTTTGACCGCCGGTGAGCGGGCGATTCCTCCATGCGTGCTCCTGTTCGTCGCCGCTGACGCTGCTCTGCTGTGCTCTGCCCCCACCGTAGGCCGCGGGGAGATTCGCCTCAATCGCGCAACGGGCTCTGCACGAAGACTCGCTCCGCGGCGCGGACTGGCGTGCGCCCGGGAGCCTTCGCGCCCGGGAGCCTTCGCGCGGGCGTTTGGAAGGTGCGCGCGCGTTTGAACGCCCGCGCAACGTCTGCAGCTGGCCGAGCCGCTGTCGCTCAGCGGCTCAGCGTCGTCGCACGGCGATGTGTGGTGCGAAGGCGCCGCGACCGAACGGCAGAACCGGCGCCGTGTAGACGAGTGGCCCCTCGTCCGACGGGTCGACGGTCGTCTCGGCGCCACCGTAACGCCAGAGTCGGTTGAACAGATATACGCCGATCGTCACCGGCTCTCCCACCGGCAGCTGCCAGGTTCCCGTGCCCCACTGCGCTGGCTGGCCGCGTCCGTCGATCACCACCGTGGGCCGCACACCGACGTGGAGCGAGAGAGCCGGGCGACGCAGCTCGAGGGTGATCCGTCGCTGGCTGTCCATCTGACAATCATGCCCCACGCTCAGACCCCCGGCGCGAGGCGCACCACCGCCCCGCATCGGAGGCACGCTGACACAGGCGTGTGGACAGGTGGGCGCGACGGGTTAGCCGAGGTGCCCCACACATACTCACCTGTGATCGTGCGCGTGCGCGCATTCCCAGCCTGCCTCGGGGGCATCGGTTCCGCGGGAGTTGAGCTCCCACGCTCCCGCCCATGCGGCTCTCCGCCGTAGACTGACGCGCGGCGCATTTCGGCACCTGTTCAGGATGCGGAGCGCGATCCCGTGGCACTTTGGCGGTTACTGATTCTATCGCGGTAGATCGGGATGTACCGGCGTGGCAAGGTTTCGCAGCGTGGCAGACAGAGTGGTTTCGATGGTCTCTGGCAAGGACTGCCAGTCGTCGGTGATGTAGGAACTGACCTGCGTGCCGATGAACAGGTAGATCAGTGTTCGTGCCGTCGTCGGCGCATCGATGTCAGGGCGCAGTGTTCCGTTTCCGATGGCAGCGTTGAGCACACCTTCAAGAAGCTCGATCCAGTCCGGGTGTGGCATGTGGGCAACGTCTGGAAAGTGCTCGGCGGCTTGAAGTACCAAACGCATTCCCGCCCGCGCTACGGGATCGTCTCGCAACAGCATCGCCGCCTGTGTCATGAACTGCAGGATCACGTGAACCGGATCATCAGAAGCACGGACGGCGAGCTTGTCCCGCAGCTCGACGAATGCTTGTTCCTGCCGCCTGATGAGTTCCTCGGCGACCTGCTTCTTCCCCGCGAAGTGGAAGTAGAAGCCGCCCTGCGTGGTCCCGGACTCACGAAGCAGATCAACGATCCGCACGCTGTCGAAATGCTGCCGACCGAACACTACGGCTCCGGCGCGAATGATCGACTCACGTGTCGCACGCGCACGCTCCTGCTGTGCCATAGCCGTCCTCCCGGTGCTCGCGCCTCCTACCAGGCGGGGCCTCACCTGCATGTAGTATTATCTAAAATCATACAAGACGTACGGTTTTGAAGTGCGGAGGAGCATGCCGCGCCACGGAGGTGATGTAGTGCCGACACGAAACGAGACCACCCTCGACAGGCCGGACGTGGCGGAGACGGCCACCGACGCTCGGCCCCGACGCCCTACCGATCGATTCATGCGCAAGCTCCTGCGCGTGGAATCAACGACGCGGACGGCGAACCTGGAACGGTCGGCGCATCGATACCTGCAAGTCTCGATGATCATCAGCGGGATTCGGTGCCTGATCACCTACCTACTGATCCCGATTGCGGTGCCCATCATCGGCCTCAGTCGGACCGCGTCCGCTCCCATCGGACTCCTTCTGAGCGCTATAGCAGTGGTTACTGGGGTGATCAGCCTCCGCAAGTTCTGGCGAAGCGATAACCGATATCGATGGATGTACACCGCGTTCATCCTGGTCGTCTTCATCGTTGTGGCGATCACCGTATCCGTGGACATCTCAGAGATTGTGGGCACCTCATGAGCACGACACGAGACGATCAGATGGCAGAGCCGGATCAGGACCGAGCAGACGAGTCTCCGCAGAACCTTCCCCCGATGGCCTGGGTCACGCTCATCGGTTTTGCCGCATTCGTGGTGTTGTTTGGCACCTGCGCCAACACCTTCATGTTCAACTGATCGCCTTCGACCTCACCGACGACCCGGCCAGAATCTCGAAGTCTGTTCATGTACAAGAGCATCGTCCGCGCCAAGGTTCGATCCACGTTTGAGCGGATCAATGTCGGTGATTACATGGCGATGGTCGACGGGCTCGCCCCCGAGTTCGAGTACCGTTTCCACGGAGACCACGCCCTCGGTGGCCGCCGTACGAGCAGGGACGCGATGATCCGGTGGTGGCAACGCACGCTCCGCCTCCTGCCCGGTGCACGGTTCGACATCCAAGACGTGCTCGTCAATGGTGGCCCCTGGCGCACTCGTGTAGCGGTGCGCTCCCTCGTATCGGGTGACCTGCCGGGCGGCGGGCGGTACGAGAACACGGTGTTCCAGTTCCTCACCCTCTCCTGGGGCAAGGTGACCTCCGTCGAGACCGTCGAAGACCTCCAAGTGCTCGAACATGCACTCGGCATCGTTGCCAAGGCAGGTGAACCGGAAGCCCTCGCGCGCCCAATCGCGGACTGAGCTGGAGACGCCAGGCTCCGGTACCGGGTTGGTGGAAGTTCCGGGCCTTCTTCCTCGCGTCGAGCACATCGGAGACCTGCTGCCAAGTGTTCTCATCCACAATCGCAGGCCACGCCGCCTGCACCTGCATCTTCGACGGCTTCGCACGACTCCCGTCCGGCAGAACGGGCGGATACTCGCGCACCCCCTTGTTCGAGGGATTGCGGAGCATCAGATTCAGCGTCCGATCCGACCACGCGCATCCGTGAGTAGTGAGGATGCCGCGCTCGTTCCAGTCCTTGCGAATCCGGTACAACGAATCACCGGCCAGCACTCGCGGGAACGCCTCGACGACCAGTGGCCCCGTCACCGGATCGATCACCAGGACACCGTTCTCCGCGGTGCCCGAACGGCACCTTACCCCCATGCCAGGCACCCTCGATGGCCTGCTGCTTCGCCGCGCGCGCCACACGCCTTGCGGTGTCCGCGGAGGGCTTGTTCGCCATCGCCACCAGCACCCGTGTCATCGCCACATCAGAATCGGTGTCCAACCGGAGCGAGCCTGTCACGGAGCGGACGGTAAACCCGCCGAGCACCTTCGCGTCAATGAGGTCTTCCAAGCCGCGCGGGTCGCGCACCGCCCGATCTAAGTCATACGCGACCACCACCTGTGCCTGACTATCGGCGAGGTGTTTGAGCATGGCTCGGAACTGCGGGCGGATCACCCGCCGCACCCGCTCACCAGCCGGCAGCGTGATCGCGCGCTGTTGAACGCAGAAGTGTCATTCTCACGGAACACTGCGACGACTTCCCACCCTGGGCAGCGGCGTAGGCGCGGCAGTCCGTCTCCTGCCGATCCACCCGACGCTCCGTGCCCTCGGGATCATCACTGATCCTGACGTACACCACCGCCCGCAACGACTCCGCTGCCTGTTCCTGCTCGTTGTGGCCCATGCTCCGGCCCCACCTTCCTACTCGTGTAAGAGGTAGGTGCGTTTACAAAACCTCGGTTACCGTTAGGGTATGACTTCCCCAGACACATCCACGCGCAGCGACGCAGACACCACCGCAGCGGGCCAGACCTTCACCGACCTCGGCCTGGGTGATGCAGTGCTCAAAGCGCTCAAAGATGTCGGGTATGAGACGCCATCGGCCATCCAGGCCGCGACGATTCCCCCTCTTCTCAAAGGCCGCGACGTCGTCGGTCTCGCGCAGACCGGCACCGGCAAGACCGCGGCGTTCGCCCTGCCGATCCTGTCGCGTCTCGACATGGCGCAGAAGACTCCCCAGGCCCTCGTGCTCGCCCCGACACGCGAACTCGCGTTGCAGGTGTGCGAGGCGTTCGAGAGGTATGCCTCACATCTGAAGGGCGTGCGTGTGCTTCCGGTCTACGGAGGCCAGGGATACGGCATCCAGCTCTCCGCGCTTCGGCGCGGCGTCCATGTGGTCGTCGGCACTCCGGGGCGCATCATGGATCATCTCGACAAGGGAACCCTCGACCTGTCCGAACTGAAGTATCTGGTGCTCGACGAGGCAGACGAGATGCTCAAGATGGGTTTCGCAGAGGACGTGGAGACGATCCTCGCCGACACCCCCGACGACAAGCAGGTCGCCCTGTTCTCGGCCACGATGCCCGCGCCGATTCGCCGGATCTCAACGAAGTATCTGCACGATCCAGAAGAGATCACCGTCAAGAACAAGACGACGACCTCTGTGAACACCACCCAGCGTTACCTCGTGGTGTCGTACCCGCAGAAAGTGGATGCTCTCACGCGCATTCTCGAGGTCGAGAACTTCGAGGGCATGATCGTCTTCACCCGCACCAAGAACGAGACGGAGACACTCGCCGAAAAGCTGCGCGCCCGCGGATACTCGGCTGCCGCGATCAACGGCGACGTCGCTCAGGTGCAGCGCGAGCGCACGGTGAACCAGCTGAAGTCGGGCAAACTCGACATCCTCGTCGCCACAGACGTCGCTGCACGGGGCCTCGACGTCGAGCGGATCAGCCACGTCGTCAACTACGACATCCCCATCGACACCGAGTCCTACGTACACCGCATCGGGCGCACGGGCCGGGCCGGGCGCAGCGGCACGGCCATCAGCTTCGTCACCCCGCGAGAGCGTCGACTGCTCACATCGATCGAGAAGGCGACGCGGCAGCCTCTCACGCAGATGCACCTGCCCACGGCCGAAGACGTGAACGCGACACGTCTCGCCCGCTTCGACGACGCCATCACCGCGGCACTCGGCCAGACCGAGCGGATCGAGAGCTTTCGCGACATCATCGGGCACTACGTCACTCACCACGACGTTCCAGAGGCCGACGTCGCAGCAGCGCTCGCCGTCGTCGCACAGGGCGAGACCCCACTGCTGCTGTCGCCTGAAGAAGAGCGCAAGCAACGCCAAGACCGCGAACGCGAAGAGCGCGGAGCCCGCAGCACGAGCAACGACCGCGACGGCCGGCGTGACCGCGGCGAACGCCGAGACCGACCCGAACGCGGTAGTCGTAGCGAACGCCCCGAGCGCCGCAGTCGCCCGAGCAGCGGGTCGATGGCGTCGTACCGGATCGCGGTCGGTCGGCGTCAGAAGGTGGAGCCGCGTCAGATCGTCGGCGCTCTCGCAAACGAAGGCGGGCTGAGCAGGCAGGATTTCGGCGCCATCGACATCCGCCCGGACTTCTCACTCGTCGAGCTGCCCGCCGACCTGCCGAAGGCAGTCTTCTCGAAGCTCGAGAACACGCGCATCGGCGGAAAGCTCATCGAGCTTCGCCCCGATCGCGGCGGTCGGCCCGCGTAGAGCGAGGCATGCGGCCGGCAGCTGCGGCTCGGCTCGCGCCGATCCGTTATGTTCGCGCCGTGAATGGCGCTTCGGCACTTCGGCATTTCGGGGCTCTGGGGCTTCGGCGCTCTGGCGCTTCGCAACGATGAATGCCAGCATGGAGGGATAGATACGGGTCGGCGCCGCGCGCCCCCTGCAGACGAAATCCTCAACCACGACACGAGCAACGGAAGGCGTGTATGTCACCGAAACAGGCGCTCTGGCTGGGGATCGGCTTCACAGCGATCGGCGTGGCGTTGCCCATGGTTCTCACACAGCTGTTCACCGCCTGGCAGCAGGCGAGCGAAGCGAACGACGTGTTGTGGCTCATCACGTTCGTGCTGAGCCGGCTCCCGATGCTCGGACTCGCATTCGTTGTGTTCTCACTGGTGGGCTTCGTCCTGGAGGCACATCACGTCTCGGTGCGCGAATCGGGCGGTTCCGCATCGCCTGGCCCGTTCGGGCGACTGACCGCTCGCATCGTTCTGATCACCGCAATCGTTCTGATCGTGGTTGGCTTCGGACTGGAGACGTCACAGCACAACCTGATCAGCGGCGTTCAGCCGAACGTGGGCCTCGCCGGTGACATCACCTTGGTCGTCGTCCCGATCATCTCCATGGTGGCACTCCCTCTGGGACTGCTCCTCCTCCCCTGCTCCTGGCTGCTCTCCACAATCGAGACGTCCCCGGCCGAGCGACGAGAGACCGTCGACGCACGGCCGGAGTGATTCCGGAAGCATCGGTGACGCTGCCGCTTTGAGAGCGAAGGGGTTCGTGCCCGCGGCGCCCGGTGTATACGGGCGAGCGCGCGGGCGACGCTCGTCGGGAACGGCAATGCTGGTGTCGGCGAGACCTCCGACATCAACGACGCCGACGACGAGCAGACAACGCGACGGATGTCGTCTCAGCGTCGTCATCACGAGCGTTCAGCTCAGGCACCCGCCCATGCCAGCAGGCGGTCGACCGGCCAGGTCGTCACGATACGGTCGACGGGCACACCGTTTCGCTCGGCACGCTCGGCGCCCAGGCTCACGAAGTCGAGGTGGCCGGGAGCGTGGGCGTCGCTGTCGATGCTGAACAGGCATCCGGCGTCGAGCGCTCGACGGATCAGCTCGTCGGGCGGGTCCTCCCGTTCGGGTCGTGAGTTGATCTCCACGGCGACGTTGTTCGCGGCGCAGGCTGCGAAGACGCGTTGGGCGTCGAAGGCCGACTGCGGGCGTGTGCCGCGCGACCCCCTGACGAGGCGACCGGTGCAGTGCCCGAGCACGTTGGTGCGGGGGTTCTCGATGCCCCGCAGCATCCGTGTCGTCATGGTCTTCTCATCGGCACGCAGTTTCGAGTGCACGCTCGCGACGACGATGTCGACAGCGCGGAGCATCTCTGACGACTGGTCGAGGCGCCCGCTCTCGAGAATGTCGACTTCGATGCCGGAGAGAAGCCGAAAGTCGTTGTGCAGCTCATCGATCTGCGCGACGACGTCGAGCTGCTCCATAAGCCGCTCCGTGCTCAGCCCGTTCGCGATCGTCAGGGTCGGCGAATGATCGGTCAGCGCGATGTATTCACGGCCGAGCCAGCGAGCGGCATCCACCATCCGGTCGATGGGCGTTGTGCCGTCCGTCCACTCGCTGTGGGTGTGCAGGTCGCCGCGGATCGCCGACACGACGTCGTCTGGCTCACCGCTCCTCCGCTCGCCGAGCAGCGGCTCGGCGCGATCGCGCAGCTTCTGCAGGTACACCGGCACACCGCCCGCGACGGCTTCGCTGATCACGTGGAAGGTCGTGTCGCCGATACCTGGAGCTCGGCGAAGGCGACCGTCGTCGAGCTGTTCGGCGAGATCGTCGGCCGACAGGCCGTCGATCACACCGGCTGCTCGACGGAACGCCTTGACCTTGAACGACGGCGCCAGCTCTCGCTCGAGGCGAAACGCGATTTCATTGAGAGCGTCGATGGGTTCCATGCCCCCATCCTGCCCACGTTGCGCGGATTCCACCCGCATTCGCTCCGAGTGCAGACAGCGGCTTCCACTCGCAGCACTCGTCTACTCGCCCGTGTAGGAACCGAGAATCCCACGCAACGCGCTACACCTTTTGCGACGCGCGCCCCGAGATAGGGTGGCGCGCCACAAAACGAGTGGCGCTCGAGTTCTCACCCGCCGAAGGTTTCAGTCCCGCGGCTCAAGGACGACAAGGGGCCGCTCGCGGTCACGGGTGTGGCTGAACGCGTTGATGTCTCCCCAGCCGGCAAACTCCGAAAACCGGGACCAGAGGCGTTCACGCTCAGCACCGGCCGCGGCCCTGCCGCGCACCGAGCGGGTTTGCCGGCCAGGCAGGTCCACGTGGGCGTCTGGATTCGCCCGCAGGTTGAGCCACCATGCCGGGTCGGACTCGTCCCAGCCGTTCATGGCGAGGGTGACGAGATCGTCGCCGTCTTCGAAGTAGGCGAGGATGACCGTTCGCACCACGCCGGAACGACGTCCGACGGTATGGAGTCTCATCATGCCGGCTGTACCACCACGCTGTGGCGCGCGAAGGCCGAACCTGCCGCCGCTCAGACGATAGAGGGCGCGGTGTCCCCACCAGAAACTCCTGATGAACCATCGCGGCGGAAGACGAGGAGGCGAGCCGACGGGTTCAGAATCAACAGGCACAACACACAGCCTTTCTCCGCACAACGAGCGGGATTGGGAACGACGTTCACAGCGTAGAGAGAAAAACCCCGAGCCGTATCGGCCGAAAGGCTGAGAAAAGTGCGGCCCGAAAGCCGATGCCCCTGAGCCAGCTCCCCCGCGACAATTCAGGCATGGCGACAATCCCACAACCATCCGCCCCACAACCGCCTGGCCCGCGAGCGTCAGCCCCGCTGCCTGGCCCGCGAGCACCTGGCAGACGTCATTGGCTTGTGCCAACCGGCCTGATACTGCTGAGTGTCGTTCCCCTGATCGCTGGTGCTTTCCGCGTGACAGAGCTCACCGTCGGGGCGCCGGTCACCGAGGCGAACGAACGGTTCTTCGTCTCCCCCGTTCCGGTTCTCGTTCACGTCATCGCAGCGAGTGTGTACTGCGTTCTCGGCGCACTGCAGTTCGTCCCCTCGCTGAGGCTCCGCTCCCGCTGGCACCGGGCATCCGGCCGCCTGCTGGCTCCGCTCGGCCTGCTCGCAGCGCTGTCAGGGGTGTGGATGACCCTCTTCTACAGCCACCCGGACGGCCCCAACCCGCTTCTCTCTGCACTGAGACTCTTCTTCGGATCGGCAATGGCTCTCAGCATCGCACTCGGAGTGCTCGCCGTCGTGCGTCGCCGCATCCACCAGCACGGTGCGTGGATGACGCGTGCATACGCGATCGGATTGGGAGCGGGCACCCAGGTGTTCACCTTCTCGTTCTGGACACTCGTGTTCGGAACTCCGGACGCGATGGCTGTCGCCCTCCTGCACGGCGCCGGATGGCTCATCAACCTTGCCGTCGCGGAGTACGTGATCGTGCGACGCTCCGCACGCATCCGTGGAGCACGTCGAACGCCCGCTCACTCGGGCGAGGCGAATGCGCTCGTATGATGAGGATGTGATCGCCATGCTGCGCTCGATGTGGCGGGCTCCGGCCGCGTCTCCCTCCCCGCCACGACGTGTGTGGCGCGACTACGCGCTCCTCGCGCTCATTCCGGTGTTTGCCGTGCTCGAGGCCCTCCTGCGGCAAGACGTGAACCGGATGCCATTCCTGGCGGCCGTCGCCGTCGTCATCCTGCTCGTGCCCACGCTCCTCTGGCGCCGCACGATGCCGCTCACCATGCTCGTGGTCGCTGTGGCCGCACTCGGCATCGTTTCGCTCTTCGCAGGGAACGACGATCAGCCGATCGCCTCGGCGTTCGTCATGATCCTTCTGTATGCCGTCGCACGGTGGGGATCGGGGCGTTCGGTCATCCTGGGATTCTCGGTTGTGCTCGCCCACCTCTGGCTGACCGTGCTCCTCGGTCGCACGGTTCTCGCTGATGTCGTCGGATCGATAGTGGTCATACTCCTGATCGCATTGCTCGGTCTTGCCTTCAGATTCCGCGCGAGCGCCAGGCTGGATGCGCTCGAACGTGCCCGTCTGCTCGAGCGTGAGAGCCTGGCACGCGATCTGCACGACACGGTGGCCCACCACGTCTCGGCGATCGCCGTCAGAGCGCAGGCAGGCCTCGCCACCTCGCAGACGCATCCGGCCGCAGCGGCAGACGCCCTTCGGGTCATCGAGGCAGAGGCGTCACGTGCTCTGGACGAGATGCGCACAATCGTTCGGGTGCTGCGGCTAGACGCGACTGCGGGCGCGACGCCGGCTCCGGGTGTGGCCCAACTCGCCCGACTCGGTGACGACGATCAGGGCGGTCCTCACGTCGACGTTCGGCTCAAGGGCGACATCGGCGGTCTCGTGCCGGGTCTGGCGACCACCGTCTACCGACTCGCTCAGGAGTCGGTCACGAATGCCAGGCGACACGCTCGTAACGCCACCCGCATAGAGGTTGTGGTCCAGGCCGACGAGACGACGGTCTCACTGACCGTGACCGACGACGGTGAGCATGCCGGGGCAGGCATCGCGACGACAGGATACGGAATACCCGGGATGATCGAACGGGCTGCGCTCCTCGGCGGCAGCTGCACGGCGGGTCGCACACCCCACCGCGGCTGGGTCGTCACCGCCGTGTTGCCGAGACAGGGAGCGTCCGCATGAGCATTCGCGTTCTCATCGCCGACGACCAGGAGGTTGTGCGCACGGGACTGACGATGATCCTCAACACCCACCCCGACATCGACGTCGTCGGCGAGGCGGCCGACGGCCGTCGTGCCGTCGAACTCGCACGTCGGCTGCGCCCCGATGTCTGCCTGTTCGACATCCGGATGCCGATGATGGATGGAATCGAGGCGGCGCGTGCCCTGGCCGGCCCTGGCGTCGACGATCCTCTGGCCGTTGTGATGATCACAACCTTTGACGATGACACGTATGTCTTCGCAGCGCTGCAGGCGGGCGCCAAGGGGTTTCTGCTCAAAGACGCGGGCTCCGAACTCCTCGCCCAGGCGGTGAGAGCCGCGGCGAACGGCGACGCACTCATCGCACCCAGCGTGACGGTCCGACTGCTCGAGGCGTTCGCGGCATCCTCGCCGGGCAGACGACCGCCTGAACCCGCTGAACCGCTCAGCGCGCGCGAAGAACAGGTGCTCGCGACCGTGGCGCGTGGTCGGAGCAACAACGAGATCGCCCACGAGCTTCACATCACTCTCAGCACCGTCAAGACACACCTGGCGAGCCTGATGCACAAACTCAACGCGAGGAATCGTGTCGAGATCGCGATCTGGGCCTATTCGACGAACCGGATCACCCTCGATCGGGACTGAGGTGAATGCGCAAGATGCCGGCCGAGCGAGACCATCCGTCACGCGCTATCCCATTTGCGGCGCGCTACACGAAATAGGGGCGCGCGTCACAGAATGAGTAGCGCTCGATCTCGTCTGGCATCCTACGGCCGGCCGAGCGCGGCGACCTTGCGCTCGAGCGCCGTGCGTTCTGCGGCATTCCCGCACAGTTCGACAGCCCGCAGAAGCGCTGAACGCGCCTCGTCTGGTCTGCCGAGCCTGGTGAGCATCTCACCACGGACCGACGGGAGCAGATGAGAGCCGGCCAGTTCGCTCGTCGACGCCAGCGCGTCGACGATAGCAAGTCCGTCGGCAGGACCGGATGCCATGGCGACCGCTACCGCGCGATTGAGCTCGACGACGGGAGAAGGCATCAGGCGGCCGAGCGCCTCGTAGAGGATGACTATGCGCTTCCAGTCCGTCTCAGCAACCGAACGCGCCACAGCGTGACACTCCGCGATGGATGCCTGAAGACCGTACGCCCCGAGACCGCGACCTGCCCCCGCCGCTCGCGCCAGCGCCGCGCGTCCACGCTGAATGGCTGATCGATCCCATAGCCGCCGGTCCTGGTCCTCGAGGAGCACCGGGTGTCCCGACGCATCGAGGCGCGCGGGAAACCGCGCCGCCGTGAGTTCCATCAGAGCGAGCAGCCCGAACACCTCGGGCTCAGGTGCGAGCCGCACGAGAACGCGAGCGAGCCGCCGGGCCTCGGCGGCCAGGTCGGCGCGAATCCACTGACCGCCGCCCGATGCAGACGATCCCTCGGTGAAGATGAGGTAGACGACGTGAAGCACCGAACCGAGACGCTCGGCCACCTCGTGCGATGCGGGCACGGCGAACGGCACCTTCGCCGCGGCGAGTGTCTTCTTCGCCCGGGTGATCCGTGCCTGGATCGTCGATACGGGCACGAGGAACGCCTTCGCGATCTCGTCGCTGCTCAGTCCGCCGACCACCCGCAGGGTCACGGCGATCCGTGCCTCTTTCGATAACACGGGGTGGCACGAGATGAACATCAACGCGAGCACGTCGTCGTCGATCGCATCGGGGTCGAACAGCGCGTCAGCCCCCGGAACCTGATCGTCGAGATCACGCGCAAGCACGGCGTATCGCTCGTCGCGCGCTGCTCGCCGGCGGAAGCTGTCAATGGCCCGGCGGCGACCGGTGGTGAGCAGCCATCCGGTCGGCTCGGCGGGCACCCCGCCGACCGACCACGAGACAAGGGCCTCGGCGAGGGCTTCTTGAGCGAGGTCCTCGGCAAACGAGAAGTCACCCGTGTAGCGGGCGAGGGCGCCGACGATGCGTGCGGATTCCATCCGCCACACAGCTTCGACGGCGCCCCGCGCCTCCGTGGTGCTCACCGTCGATCAGAGCTGCCCGGTCTGCTCGCGCCAGGCACGTTCCTTCTGAATCCACTCGTTGTCTTGCGGGAACTCGTCGATCGACGGTACACGGCGGATCTCGGTCTTGCTGCCCTCGGTGTATGGCGCACGCTTGGCCCATTCGACGGCTTCCTGCTTCGATGCGACATCAAGGATGTAGAAGCCGCTGAAGAGCTCCTTGGTCTCTCCGTACGGGCCGTCGGTGATGACGGGAGTGTCGCCGGTGAAATCGACCACAACCCCCTCGCTCGGGTCCTCGAGGCCCTCGGCCGCCAGCAGGACGCCGGCGCGGATCAGCTCGTCGTTGAACCTGCCCATCGCATTCATCAGCTCGGTGAAGTCCGCGTTCTGGAACTTCTCCATCGACTCATCGGTCGCCCGCATGATCAGCATGTACTTGGCCATTGTCTTCTCCTTCGTTCTGAAAGGTCTCTCTTCGACCTTCTCACCCAGAGGTCGAACGGCGCGACGCTAAATCGACAACGAAGCAGAAAAAATTGGGCAAACTGGTGGCGGTGATCGCGGCCGGGACGAGCGCCGTCCCGGGGCTCACGTCCTCTGACCCGGCCCGTGGGGACGTCAGGTCTTCGTCAGTTCCTCGGCGAGCATCACGATGATGCCGCTAGGACCACGGATATACGCAAGTTTGTAGACGTCTTTATAGGTCGCCACGCCACGAAGGGGACGGCATCCGTGCCTCGCGGCTATCTCAAGGGCTTTGTCGATGTCGTCGACTGAGAAGGCGACGCGGTGCATGCCGATCTCGTTGGGGCGAGCGGGCGTCGACTCGATCGCTTTGGGATGGATGTACTCGAAGAGCTCAAGGCGACCGTGACCGTCTGGCGTCTGGAGCATCGCGATCTTGGCGTGGTTGCCATCGAGACCGACGGCAGTGTCGGTCCACTCACCGCTGACGGTGTCACGGCCGACCACCCTGAGACCGAGGTCGGTGAAAAAGGAGATCGTTGCTTCGAGGTCGCGAACGGCGATGCCGACGTTCTCGAGTGAGATGTCCATGCCTTGCATGTTACCGAGCCGGGCCGAGTGAGCCAGGTGGCCGGCCCGGGACGGCCCCGCCTCGATGAGAGAGGCGCGGGTTCGCGCCTCTCTCTGACGTCAGCTCACCGTGCGGGCGATATTCTCCGTGTTCAGGGGAAGACTGCGCACGCTCTCGAAACGGCGCAGACGACCGTCAATGGGGTCTGCGAAAGCCACCTCGCTGGCCAGCAGCTGCAGCGGGCGGTCGAAGTCGTCTACCGAGACATGCCGAACAATCGGGTACAGCGGGTCATCGATGATCGGGATCCCCAGGCCCGTCATGTGCATCCGGAGCTGATGGGTGCGCCCGGTTCTCGGGCTCAAGCGGTAGACGCCGGCGCCAGCGCACTCGGATTCGAGCTCGATGAGAGACTCGGCGTTCACGGGGGCACCCGGAACGATCTCTGCCTGCCATCGACCGCGCGGTTTCACGAGGTGATCTCTGACGGTGACGGGGAGCTCGAGGTCGGGCCGCAGCGGAGCGAGGGCACGATACGTTTTGCTCACGTCGCCGTTCTGGAACATGGACTGATACGCCCCACGCCAGCGCCGTTCCGTCGCCAGCAGCAGAAGACCGGATGTCACGCGGTCGAGGCGGTGCAACGGCGACAGCTGCGGAAGCCCGAGCTGGGCACGCAGGCGAACCACAACGCTCTGTTGCACGTGTCGTCCGCGCGGAATGGTCGAGAGGAACGCGGGTTTGTCGATCACAACGATCCGCTCGTCGCGGTGGACCACGTGGATCTCGCCGGGCACAGGCGTCTCGTCTGCGAGGTCACGATGAAACCAGACGAAGGTATTCGGCTGATACGGGTCTTCGCCGACGACAGGTTCCCCCGACTCGTAGACGACGCGTTCGTCGGCCAGGAATCCGGAAACGTCGACGAAAGGAGGCAAGCGATGGCGCAGCCAGTCGCCCATGGTCGGCCAGGGATGCGGTCTCGACCGATCGCGGTCGGGGGTGCGCAGCCACGCGGCATCCAAACCGTGTCGCTGCGTCAGTGGAGAACGCGGAGGCATGCAGCGATCGTATCCGGCCTTTCTGGGGGCGCTCTCGACGCATCGGCGCCATCACCGTCGTGGCGCCGATGCCCGGCGGTGCGCCTATGCGGCGTCGAGATATCCGTTCGGATTGAGAACGTATTTCTGCGCGGCGCCCGCATCGAACTCCGCATAGCCGCGCGGGGCGTCGTCGAGTGAGATCGCCTTCGCGTTCACATTGTCTGCGATGTGCACCTTGTCGTGCAGGATAGCCATCATCAGACCCCTGTTGTATTTCATCACCGGGCACTGCCCGGTCGTGAACGAGAGGGACTTCGCCCATCCCGTTCCGAGGCTGAGCGACAGGGAGCCCTTCTTGGCCGCCTCGTCGATTCCGCCGGGGTCGCCGGTGACATAGAGCCCGGGAATACCGAGGGCTCCACCTGCAGCCGTGATGTCCATCAGCGAGTTCAGCACCGTCGCCGGCGCCTCCTCACCCGATTTGCCACCGTGTCCCTTTGCCTCGAAGCCCACGGCATCCACAGCGCAGTCGACCTCGGGAACACCGAGGATCTGCTCGATCTGATCAGCGGGGTCGCCCCTGGTGAGGTCGACGGTCTCACACCCGAAGCTGCGAGCCTGTGCCAGTCGGTCTGCATTCATGTCACCCACGATCACAGCGGCCGCGCCCAGCAGCATCGCGCCGGTCGCCGCGGCGAGGCCGACAGGTCCTGCCCCCGCGACGTATACCGTGGAACCCACGCCGACGCCAGCCGTCACCGCACCGTGGAACCCGGTGGGAAAGATGTCGGAGAGCATCGTGAGATCCATGATCTTCTCGAGCGCCTGGTCGCGATCGGGGAACACGAGCAGGTTCCAGTCCGCGTAGGGCACCAGAACATACTCCGCCTGTCCCCCGACCCAGCCGCCCATGTCGACGTATCCGTACGCACTGCCGGGGCGGTCGGGGTTGACGTTCAGGCAGATTCCCGTCTTGCGCTCCTTGCAGTTCCGGCACCGACCGCACGCGATGTTGAATGGCACCGAGACGACGTCACCCACTTTGACGAACTCGACGTCCGGGCCGATTTCGACGACCTCCCCGGTGATCTCATGGCCGAGCACCAGATCGGTGGGCGCCGTTGTGCGACCGCGCACCATGTGCTGGTCGGAGCCGCAGATATTGGTGGCGACTGTTTTGAGGATTGCTCCGTGGGGAACCTTTCGCCCCACATTGGCCGGGTTCACACCCGGCCCGTCTTGCAGTTCGAAGGTGGGATAGTCGATGTCGATGACCTCGACCTTCCCCGGTCCTTTATAGGCGACAGCTTTGTTACCTGACACGTGATCCTCCTCGATCCGAGAACGCCGTACGTGAGCGTTCCATGTCTCTCCCACCATACGCTCCGTCGCATCCACTCGACCAGAGAGGTGTCCGTTTGACCGGCCGGCGTCAACAAAGGTCTTCGCCTCCCGCGCGACGTCCGACATCCCTCTGGGTATGCCCGCAACCTGAGGGCGCTATTGTCTGCGTATGTCGGTCTCGTCATCTGATCTCCCCCAGGGGAACATCGTCCATCTCCTTCAGGAATGGGGTGAACCCGCACCTCCCCGGGATCTTCGGATCGGGAGAGGAATGAGCCCGGGGTCGACGACGGTATGTGCTGTGCTGCTTTCTGCCGCGAGCGTGCTCTCGGGCTGGCTGGTGCTGATCCTCTGGACCATGGACTCACCGGGGTGGTGGTTCTCTCTGCTCTTCACCGTGCTGCTCGTTCTCGTTGTCGCAGGTTTCTGGGCAGTATATTCCGATGCCGTTCGCAGCGGCCGCGAACGAGCTCGTGCACAGGCGCGCTGGCTCGAATCCTCGAACAGTGTTCGATCGGTCCCCGGAGTGATCATGGCGCGCGACGTGGCCACGCTCGAAGACGGCCGCGTCCACAGGTTCGCAGTGACCGTCGCGCTCTCCCCCGACGTTCGCGTCAGCGGGCTCTGGCACTCACGAGCCTCGGACTCCGAGCCCATTCTGCAATCGCAGGTGCCCGGGGTGGGCGCGGCCGCCCGGTTCTGGCACGTTCCCGGCTCCCCGGCCGACTGGCCTTTCGTGATCGAGACGGTCGATCCGACCGTCGTCGTCCGCACCCCTCGCGAGGACGATCCTCATGGCGACGTCTGGAGCGGTTGAGTGGCCCCGATCCACCGGCGGTACGGCATCCAATCTGAAAGGCGGTAACGAGATGCGACGCATTCCGGCCACCGCCGTCACCGCCATCGCCGTCTCCGCCCTCGCGGTGAGCGCGTGCTCCTCGGTGACACCGTCCCCATCCGAGGTGACAGAGAGCATGCGACCGATAGTGCGCGGCGACTCCCCCGTCGCCCTCGCCAGTCATCAGCAGGAGACAGTGGTGTGGCCGATCTGGGGTGGCGCGTTCGTTCCCGACGAACCCGTCACGATCAGCGGGCGGTTCGAACCGGACGGCGACGGCTCGAGCGGCATCGTGATCGCCGGCCCCGGTGACCCGAAGGAGCGGCTCGCCGTCGAGATCCTGGCCTCAGCCGGACAGTGGATCGCGCGCGAGACGACGGGGGGCGAGATCACTCAGGAGAAGCCGGTCGATGGCGACACGAGCGATGTGCTCACGGTGGACGTCTTGGACGAGGAGATCACGATCGTCTCCGGCGAGGCGCAGAGCACAACTCTCGATCTGTCGGCCCCGCTCGCGGCGGAGGGAGAAGCCGCAGGCCTCTATGCATACCTCGAACCCGGCACGACGCTGGGACTTCTCGAGCTGGAATCGTCACAGCCGCTGCCCGCGCATCCGGAGCTCGGCACGGCACTCCGTGAGCTCGCCGACGGGCGGGGAGTCGAGTTCGGCAGCGCGCTGGACATCTGGCCTCCGCTTCACGACATCGGTTTCGAATCGCTGCTCGGCGAGCAGTTCAATGCGGCCACACCCACGGAGTTCTACTGGACGACGACCCGCGGTGAGGATTCCGGCTACTTCTTCGTTCCCGCTGACCTCAGCGTGAACTACGCCACGGTGCACGACCAGGCGATCACGGGGATGTTCCTCGTCTGGGACTTCGAGCTGCCCCAGTGGGTGCTCGACATCGCCGAGACCGGTGATGCGGATCAACTCGGTGAGGTGTACGACGAGCACATCACGACCCTCGCCACCCGGTACGCGGATGCCGTCGACACCTGGGTTGTTGTGAACGAGGCGATTTGGGGCCCGGACGAGACGGGTGGCACGGGAGCGGCGTTCGCCGAGACGGTGTGGCTCGACGTTCTCGGCGAGGAGCACATCGAAAGGGCTTTCCGCACGGCGAGGGCTGCCGATCCTGACGCCGAGCTGATGTACAACGAGACCGGGGCGGAGGAGCTCGGCGCGAAGTCGGATTTTCTCTATGACACCGTCGCGGGCTTCGTCGAACGTGGCGTGCCGATCGACACCGTCGGTCTGCAGTTCCACGTCGAGGCCGCGAACCCGCCCGACCTGAAGAGCGTGCAGCAGAACATGCAGCGTTTCGCAGACCTCGGCCTCGGCATCCGCATCACCGAGCTCGATGTGACGATCGAGGGCACGTCAGAGGAGCAGCTCGACCTGCAGGCTCAGCTCTACGCCGACATCGTGGACCTGTGCCTCGAGGTCGCCGCGTGTGCCGGCACAACGGTGTTCGGGTTCAGCGACCGTCACTCGTGGGATGAACTCGGCGAGGCATCCCCGCTGCTCTTCACCGAGGACAACGAACCGAAGCCCGCCTTCCGGGCGGTGCAGGAGGCACTGGCGGAATGACAGGCGCACGACCGCTCCGTCTCACCGTCTGGAACGAGGACGTCCGTGAGATCAGGCTCGATCCCCACGCCTCTGCGACCCGCTCGCGCACCTCTGGGATGATCTGCTCGGCGAAGCGCGCAATCCAGGTCAGGGGCCGCCTGTTGTGGAGCGAGGGCTGGTACCAGCGATCGGAGCTCGGGCGTTGAATCAGAACGTGCGCTGAAACGGCAGCGGCTTGCGCATGCGGATGAGCAGCAACAGGGGCACAAGCACGTACGGCAGATTGAAGGCCAGGAACTTGGCGGGGTTCTGCGTCTGGAACTCCGGTTCGCCGAAGAACTCGACGCCGAACACCACGATTCCGGTGAGGGTCACGATCATCGTGGCGTAGATCACCGCGGGCAGCTGGATCCAGTTGCGACCGCGGATCAGGGCATAGACGAGAAAGAAGTAGAAGGGCATGTAGACGAAGGCCGAGAGCCCCGTCACGATGCGCATCCATACCGGCGGATGCATAAAAAGCGGGTCAGCGTCGCTCGCGTACCAGTGATTCGAGTTCACAAAGAAGTTCGAGCTGGGCTCGCTGAAGTCCACGCCGACCGTCGGCAGCAGGTCGCTGATGATCGAGGTGATGATGAAGATCGAGAAGAAGACGGCGAAGACGATGTCGATCGGCCGCTGCCTCAGGGGCAGGTTCGAGGTAGGTGCTTCACTCACGGTCACGACCCTATTGTGCACCGACGCGCTGCCGTCGCAGCCTGTGCGAGGCGTCCGGCAGCTCAACGTGAATGATGCGAAGACACGTTATTGCGGGTGCGGGGAGTAGATCAGCACGAAGACACCGGTGTGGCGCTGCTGAGGTGCTGCCGGAACCATTGCACCGCTTCTTCGGCGCTCATCTGGAAATTATCGCCGGTGTACGCGTCGAAATGCCCTCCCGGGATCATTCGGAGCCTCTTGGGCTCAGTAGCTCGCTCGTACGCTTGAAGTGCCAGCGTCGTATCTGCAAGCCGGTCCTTCTCTGCCACAACGAGCAGCAGAGGGGTGGGGGTGAGTAGCCGAACGAAGTCTCCTGGGGCGTAGCCACGGAACATCTCGAGTGATCGAAGAGTCAGTTCGTTGCGCCATCCCGGAGCTCGTTCTGCTGCTGTCGTCGTAAACCACTGATAGGAGTCAGGAGTGGGAAGCCCAGAGGGGGCGAGCGGGTCAGCATCGACGACCGGAATGACCATCGGAGGCTCACCATTGGCCTGCTGCAGGCGGTCAAACGCAAAAAGCTCCTCGGTGGCCGCCCAATTGTCGATCCTGACGGTTTGGCTGAAACTGATGGAACCGTCGATCGCGGGCACCTGTGCGGCGACAGCCCGGATCCGTTTGTCGGTCGCGCCGGCCACAATGGCGTTGCCGCCGCCGTAGCTTGAACCCCATACGCCGATTCGACTCGGGTCAACCCCTTCCATGCGCTGCAAGTGAGTAATTGCGTCGCTGATGCCACGCACCTGGAGCCAAGGATCGACCTGCTGTCGCGGCTGTCCAGGAATCGCGTCGCTATCACCAAACCCCGGGTGATCGTAGACGACGCACGCGAACCCTGCCTCAGCGAAAACCTCCGCATAGGCATCAAGGTACATCTCTTTCACCCCAGTGAATCCGTGTTGGAGCACGATTCCTGGCGCCGCTACATCCGGGGTATTCGAGGGGTAGAACCACCCTCTGAGCGTCGCGCCCTGAGAGGGAAACTCAATATCTTGACGCAGCATCTTTCACTCCACACGTTGTGTCGAACTAACGCTTCGACGCTATCCCGGTCGACAAGAGCTCCGGTAGCGTTGCGCGACACGTGAGTGAAGAAATGCGACACCTTACAAATCCGACATCAGGTGATTCGGTGGCGATACTCCCCCGGTGAGACTCCGAATGAATCCTTGAAGGCGCGTGAGAAATGACTCCCGTCGGCGAATCCCCATCTGAACGCGATCTTGCTGATTGAGTCCTGCGAGTTGATGAGATCCATTCGTCCGTTGGCTAGCCTGCGCTGCCGTACAACCTCTGAATATGTCGTGCCCGCTGCGGCGAAGATGCGGTTCATGGTGCGTATGGAGATCGCGTGCGCCGCTGCGGCCGAACGAGCCGAGACATCGTGTCGCCCCAGGGACATGTTGATCCAAGCCTGAATTTCTCCCATGGAGGGCCCGAAGATCTCCTTCGTAGTCCCCATGGTTTCCAATGCGACACCCGCCATCAACTGAATAAGTGCTCCCCGCGTGGTGCTGAGGCTCTCCCCACGCAGCGTGTCGAACGAACCGACAAACGTGTCGAGATAGCCATTCAACAATCCCAGCGCGCCGGCACCCGCGGGAACCTTCCGCCCCGACTCGATCGCGCGCAAAGAAGGGTGCTCCGCATATGCACTCAAGGACATCATCACGGTACGTTTGCTGTAACGACCCGGCGCAGAGAACGCACCCTCTGGGCCGCTCCTCCAAAACACTGCGTCTCCTGCGTTCACCGGCACGCGTGCGCTTCCCGTATGGATAAACTCCAGCCCCTGGCGCACAATCAACAAGCCAAGACGTTCGGGGCCACCTCCTGAATCCAGCGACGAGAGCACGCGCCCACGATGCGCTCCAGATTCACAATCAACAACGGCGAGATCGTCAATCTCGTACCGGCTGATTCTCGCGTGGAAGCCGGTGTCCAGCGGAGCGACCTCCATGCCGATGTGGGTTCGAGTCAGAAGCTCATTCATTGCTTCCGTACGTGCCGACACCGAGCCCGGCCCCAACTCCAACCTCTCTGCAACCGCTTTGAGCATCTTTACTCCTTTGATCCTCTCGCTTACCGATCGAGCGGCACCGTGCCGTAAATCACGTTCGAAATTCTTGAACGTGTCGCGGGTGTACATACTGTAGTCGCGTAGAGCATGGATAGGCATGCCGCTGGACGTCTAACGTGAAATCACTGTCCAACACAACGCCGTGGAGCAAAAGAGCGATGAGGCTTGATAACAAGACCATCATTGTTACGTCCTCCGGGATCGGCCGGGAGAGCGCTCTGCGCATGGCCGCACAGGGGGCGAACCTCGTGATCGCCGATCTCGCCGAAGCTCGGGCAAAATTGAAGGGAAAGGTATACTCATGACCGCATTTCCAGACGCCGTTGCGCGCCGAAGCGTTGAGCAACTCGCGACCGCTAGCCGCGAAGAACTTGAAGCGTTGTTCCACGATCTCTCCGCGCCTAAACCGGACGAGTTCGACGGTGAGTTTATTGGTGCTCTGCCCAGCTATAGCAATGATGAATGGCGGGCAACGATGGAGTCGATGGGCCAGGACTTCTGGTTGGGCAAGTCGTATAGCCCTGTTGAATTCGATGGCCACGCGGGGCACGGCCTCAACCGTTTTAAGCGGCCAGATGGCACCGTTGTCCGAGACGGGCGCTTTGTGTGGGATATTGCACCATCGACGATCGATGGCCGACCGTCACTACTGATGGTTTACTCGCACTTCCCAAACTGGGGAGGTGACGTTGACCTGATCGACGAGGTGCGTTCGGTAGGCGACAACGTCTATCTGGGTATCTACCACACTGCGGAGCCCGTGCCTGGATTTACGCCACGGCAAGGAAATGGACGTTCGGGCATCGAATTCTTCATCCTCGAAGGCCCCATAGCGCCTTTCGTCCCGGTAGACGAGTAAGGATGGCCATCCGAGGTGATCTGCCGTGGGATCCGCAAATGATCGCGGTCTTGGAGCAGATGGACCGTTCGCTGTCCGATTCTTCCGCGCAAGGCCAAGATCAGGGTCTCACCGGCATGCGCTCCGTGTTTGATGACAGTCTTGCCTTCGCAAATGAGGGCGGACCGGAAATGGCGATGGTTACGCGCGTCTCGATTCCTGCAGGGGAAGGAGACGTGTCAGGGTCGATCTATCGCCCGGTAACGTGCCCCCAGCCTTCGCCTGTGACGATCTATTTGCATGGTGGGGGCTGGTGTGTCGGTTCGACGGTCACGCACGACCGACTGATCCGTGAATTGGCTCATGCTTCAGCTACGACAATTCTCAGTGTTGATTACGCTCTTGCTCCCGAAAAACCCTTCCCGGCTGCGCTTGATGATTGCCTAGCGGCAGCGTTCTGGCTTTGCGATCATGCCGAAAGTCTCGGGTTGGCCAGCGACAAATTCGGATTGGCCGGCGACTCGGCGGGTGCCAATCTCGCGTTGGGCATGGCTTTGTGCCTTCGCGACACAGGCGATATCGCCAAAGTCGGTGGAATCTTTGCAGCCTACCCGGTGTGTGATTTCCGCTTAGTTACCGCGAGCATGGTTGCCTTCGCTGAAGGATGCTCCCTCACACAGGGGCAGATGTCATATTTCTGGGAAAGCTATGCCCCTGGGCGCGCGTTGCGCCACCATCCTTACGCGGCGCCGCTGCGCGCGGATCTTCATGGGCTTCCTCCCGTACTGATTCAGCTCGCCGAATTTGATGTGCTTCACGACGAGGGGCAAGCTCTCGCCGATCGTATGGGACTCGCCGGGGTGAACGTAACCTGCGAAACCTACGGTGGCATGGCTCATGGTTTCCTCAATCACCCGGGCCAGGTCGAGGTGGCCGCCCAGGCGCTCAAAAAAGCCGGAAACTGGTTGGCAAACGTGATGCTGACGTACGTGCCGGCACCGAGCGTTCGAAATTCTTGAACGTGTCGCGGGTGTACATACGGCAGTCGCGTGGAGCACGGATAGGCACGCCACTCGACGTCTAACGTGAAATCACTGTCCAACACAAGGTCGTGGAGCAAAAGAGCAATGAGACTTGATAACAAGACCATCATCGTTACAGGTGGATCCTCCGGGATCGGCCGGGAGAGCGCCCTGCGCATGGCTGCACAGGGGGCGAACCTCGTGATCGCCGATCTCGCCGAAGCTCCGGCGAGTGGCGGGGTCACGGACGATGAAGTCTCGTCCACTACGCAATTGATCAACTCACAGGGCGGCAACGCGATTTTCGTCACGTGCGACGTGTCGCAGCGTACCGACACCGACACCGCCGTCGCGGCAGCCATCGAACACTTCGGCCGTTTGGACGTCATGTTCAGCAACGCCGGAATCGTGCGAGCGGGTCAATTGATTGAGGACCACACCGATCAGGACCTCGACGACGTATTCAACATCAACGTCAAGGGTGCGTACCACGCAGCACAGTCTTCGATTCTCGCCTTCAAAAATCAGGAGAAGAACGCCTCGGGGATCCGCGGCAACTTCATTGCGACGGTCTCGACCGCAGGTCTCGGCGCGCACCCCCGACAGTCCCCGTACAACATGTCCAAGGCGGCGCAGGCGAACCTCGTGCGATGCCTTGCCCTGGAGTACGGAGAGGTCGGAATCCGTGCGAACGGAATCTGCCCCACCTATGCCAAGACATCAGCTTCTCGTGTCGTGTTCCAGGACCCCGAGCTTGATCGGACAATCGCGGAGAGCATCCCGCTGAAGCGTTGGGCGAGCTCCACCGACGTCGCAAACGTTGCGGTCTTCTTGGCGAGCGATGAAGAGTCCGGGTTCATCACCGGAGACCTGATCAAGGTGGATGGCGGCGAAACTCTCTCTCGCTATAGCGTCTGACAGGCCTCGTCTCCGACCACGTGGAACGCAATCGTGACCGCGCCCTGAGCATGTTCACGAGCATCTTTCCGACATAGCGCCGCTCCATGCCGAACCCCGTCGCGGCCAGGGCGATCGGCATGGCCTGCGTGGCCGCGTCGCGGTGATGATGCTCCGGAGGACGGGCTACCGAACGCGCGCCGCTCCGCCGCCACGTGCACGAGCCATAGGGACGCGGGGCGACCTCGTGTCGCATCGCGCCGGTGATGGGCTGGATGTACGGATGGCGCCCTTCCGTGCTGTGCTGGAAGGACGCCATCGTCATGGTGCGTCTAGAACTTGAACTCTTCGACGTTCTCCGCTGTGACCAGCTTGGTGGGGCCGAGGATGACAACACCGTCGTCACCGACGGTGAATTCGCCGAGGTCGCCCGCATCGAAGGACTCACCGGTGGCGCCGGTGATCTCGCACTGGGCGAGTGCTTGTGCGGCGGCATAGGTCAGGTAACCGAGGTCGTGCACGTTCCACCACACATCCGTCGCCTGCCCTGACTCGATATAGCTCTTCATGATCGACGCCGGGGCCAAGCCGGTCATCTTGATATCCGTCTCGCCGGCGCTCTCGAGTGCACGAGCGGCCGCTGGGAAACCGAGTCCGCTGGGAACGATGATGCCCTTCAGGTCGGGGTAGGAGTTCACGAGGCCGAGTGCCTGCTGCTGGCTGGTGGTCTCGTTGGACTCTCCATAGACGGTCGTGACCAGTTCGATGCCCGAGTATTCGGGATCGTTGGCGATGGCGTCTTCGACGGCCTGAACCCACTGCACCTGGTTGGTCGCTGTCGCGTTGTCGATGAGAGCGGCGATCTGTCCCTCTCCCCCGATCTGCTCGCTGATCGTCTTCAACATGGTGGTTCCGACGTCACCGAGGTCGGCCTGGCTGACGAAGATCGTGCGGGCGTCGGTTGCGACGTCGGAGTCGTAGCTCATCACCCGGATTCCCGCCTGTTCGGCTCGCTTGAGAGCGGGCGCGACGGTGTCGGGGTTGTTGCCTGCGATGACGATGACGTCCACGTCCTGCGCGATCAGGTTGTTGATGAACTCGACCTGGGCGTCACCGGTGTCCTTCGAGGGCGCCGTGATGATCAGATCGCCTCCGAGGTCCGCCTTGGCGGCCTCGGCCCCGTTCTTGGTCTCACCCCAGTAAGGATCGGTGTCTAGCTTGTTGACGAAACCGACCTTGGCTGGTGCGTCCAGGCAGGCCGCTGCTGCGCCGCCATCGCTGCTGTCGCCCGCGCAGGCGGTGAATGCCAGGAGGGCAACCGCTGCGACGGATGCGCCGATCAGTCCTTTGGTGACATGCTTCATTGACAACTCCTTTGTTCTCAGTAGGCGCGGATGCGCCGTTGGTGAGCGCTTTCGCGCTGTATGGGATGGTGCGGGATGCGCTGTACGGCGCACATTCATCGGGTCGTTACCGCCGTCTCCTTCCCCGGTTCGGCGGTGACGGGTTCTGCGACGAACAGGCTTTGCAGTCTGCTCCGACGCCGCCGGGAGAACGTAGCCCCGACGGTGTTCGTGAGCAGGAGTGAGCCGATCAGGATGAGCCCGACCACCGTTCCCTGCACGTCGCCTCCCACTTGATTGAGGCCGAGGACGTTGCGAACGATCGAGACCAGCGCGAGTGCCCAGATGATCCCGGCGACGTTGCCTTTGCCACCCAGCATGCTGACGCCGCCGAGGAAGACGATAGTGATGACATCCAGCTCAAGCCCGAAAGCATTGTCGGCTCGGGAACTCGCCAGACGAGCGGTGTAGACGATGCCGCCGATGGAGCAGACCAGGCCGGTGGTGATGAAGAGCCACATCGTCAGTCGTCGTGTTCTGACGCCGGAGTACTTCGCGGCGTCGGGATTGCCACCGAGGGCGAGAATGCGGCGTCCGGTTCCGGACTTGTGCAGAACGATCGCGTAGACGATGGCGAGCACGATGAACGGGAGGATGACGTAGGGAATCCTTGTGCCCGGAATGTTGAGGAACCCGAAATTGGTCAGCGCTTCGGGGAAGGTGTTGATCGACTGGCTTCCGAGAATGATGTAGCACAGTCCGCGGAAGAGGGCGAGCGATCCGAGCGTGACGATGATCGCAGGCAGTCTCAGAAAAGATACGAAGAATCCGTTGAACGCCCCGGCTGCGGCCCCCACCGCCATTGTGACCACAAGCGCCACCGGCAGGGGGACTCCCGCTTGGAGTGTGACGCCGAGAGTGACGCTGCACAGCCCCATGATCGACGCAACTGACAGATCGATCTCGCGGATGATGATGATCAGTGCCAGCGGCAGGATGATCAGTGCCCGGTCAGAGACGCCGGCGACGAGCTGGGTCAGATTGTTCGGCGAGACGAATGGCGGTGTCAGGACAGCGGCGATCGCAGCGATGGCCATCGTGGCGTAGGCAAGCAGATAGTGCCACTGTGTCAGTCGCACGCTCCAGGGCATGGTGACCTTCTCTCGGGCGTCCACGGGTGCCGAGCCGACGGCGGTGGCCATCATGCTGCTCTCCTCTGACGATGGTTCTGTGTTCGCGAAAGTGCCCAGTTGAGAACAACGGCTCCGATGATGACGACGCCGTATGCGGCTTGCAGCCAGAGCGGATCGACTTTGGTGAGGCTGAGTCCGTTGCGGATGAGCAGCAGGACGATGGTGCCCAGGGAGATTCCCATCACCGTGCCCACTCCCCCGGTGATCGCTACTCCTCCGACGATGACAGAGGCGATGACGCTCAGCTCTATGCCTGTCGCGACGCGCGAATCAACAGTGGCGAAATGAGACGCCCAGAGTGCTCCGCAGAAGCCTGAGAGGCCGCCGCAGATCACGTAGGCGGACAAGATCCGCTGCTTGACCCGAACCCCGATCAGCCCCGCGCTCTCATCATTCGAACCGACCAGGAAGAACTCGCGCCCGAACGATGTTCGCTTCAGCATCTGAGCGACGACGATCAGCAGGATGACCACAATGATGACGAGAACGGGAATCGGCCCGATCTTCGCGGCCGCGAAGTCCAGCCATGCCTGGGGGACGTCGCTGGCACTGACCTGTCGGCTCTGAGCGATCAGGCTGGTAATCCCGCGGAACACAGCAAGCGTACCGAGGGTCGCCACGATGGACGGCACCTTCCCATACGCAATGACCAGTCCGTTGAAAGCGCCGCATGCCAACCCGATCAGCACCGCAAGAGCGACGGCGACGGCGACTGGCAAGCCGGGGACGTCGCGCATGACCATCGCGGAGACGTAGGCCGTCAAACCGACTGTGGAGGACACGGAGACGTCGATGTTGCCGGTGAGCATGACCAAGAGCTGGCCTGCGGCGACGAAGAGCAGCAGCGACGCATCCACAGCCACGGAGGTGAGGTTTCCGGAGTCGAGGAACTGTGGGTTGATGATCGCGACCGGGATTGCTATCGCAAAAATGACCCCGAGCAGTCCCAGTTCTCGCGCGACTCCCAGTCTGCGGAGCGCTGGTCTCAGGCCGCCGCGCGTCTCGGGAGCGCCCCTCTTGACCACCGGCGTTGTCCGGGACACGGTCGTGACAGGCGTTGAGCCGGCGGCCGAGTCGACTGCTCGCGCCTCGGCGGCCGCCGGGCCGGGAGCGCCGGTTCCGGCCTTCACCGCTTCTGCCTCGAGGGACGCCCCCGTTGCAGCAGCGCCCACGATCTCGGGCGTCACATCCGCGCGGTCGATGACGGCTGCTTGGTTGCCTTCTCGCAGCACGAGCACACGATCGGACATCGCGATCAGCTCGGGAAGGTCCGACGAGATGAGGACGATGGCCATTCCCGCGGCAGCGAACGAGGCGATCAGGCGGTGCACTTCGGCTTTGGCCTGCACATCGATGCCTTGTGTCGGCTCGTCGAGGATGAGCACACGCGGATTCGTCCCCATCCACTTGGCGAGAACAACCTTCTGCTGGTTCCCCCCTGAGAGGGTGGACACCGGCTGGTCGTAGCTGGCGAAGCGCAGGCGCATCTGCTCGAGCGGCCTACGCACAACGTCGAGTTCCCGGCGTTTGCTGGTCAGACCGAATCGGGTCGTCTGCTTCAGAATCGGCAGAGACGCATTGTCGAGAATCGAAAAGTCCATCACCAGGCTCTGCCCGCGTCTGTCTTCCGACACATAGGCGATCCCGTGCCGGAGAGCATCCTGTGGGGACGAGATCGTGCTGATCTTGCCATCGATGCGGATCGTGCCGGAGTCGGGGCGGCTGATCCCGAACAGGGTTCGGGCCACCTCGGTTCTTCCGGCTCCTACCAGCCCCCCGAAGCCGAGGATCTCGCCGGCTCGAAGCTCGAATGATATGTCGTTGTACTCACCGACACGGGTGAGCGCTTCGACGGAAAGCACTGTTCTTCCGATCTCGGACTGTTTCTCGGGATAGAGCTGGTTCACCTCGCGCCCGACCATCATCTGCACCGTCTGCGCCGGAGAGAGCTCTGACGCCAACTTGGTGTCTACGAGCGCGCCGTCCCGCAGCACCGTGATGCGATCGGCGATCGCAAAAACCTCCTCAAGCCGATGACCGACGAACATCATGGTCACCCCGCGAGCGCGAAGGGTGTCGACGACAGTGAACAGCAACTCGACCTCATGATTGGACAGGGCAGCTGTCGGCTCGTCCATGATCAGCACCCGGGCATCCGCGGCGAGGGCTCGAGCGATCTCGAGAAGCTGCTGCTCGCCGGTGCGGAGCGTGCCAGCGCGCGTGTTCGGGTCGATGTCAAGCCCAAGCACTTCGAGCAGCTGACGTGCCTGGTGCAGCATGGACTGAAGGTGCAGGACTCCGACAGGGCCGTGCTCCATCTGTCCGGCGAAGATGTTCTCGGCCACCGACAGGTCAGGGAAGATCGCGGGATGCTGATGGACGATGGCGATGCCTGCACGATGCGCGTCGAGGGGCGAGTGAAATTGCACGTCCTCACCGTCGATGACCAGAGATCCGGTGTCAGGGGTATAGACCCCGGCGAACATCTTCACGCAGGTGCTCTTGCCTGCGCCGTTCTCGCCGAGAAGCGCCAGCACCTCCCCCGCCCGGAGCGAGACCGTGAGGTCACGGACGGCGCGCGTGGAGTCGAAGGATTTGCTCACATCACGCAGCTCGGCGACGATGGTGTCTGCTGCCGCCTCCGTGTCTGGTCCAGTCACAGCCGTCATGGCACGAGCACCGTCTTCACAGCTGCGCGATTGTGTGCGACCGCGTCGATCGCCTCTGCGTACGTCTCCAGACCGAATCGGTGAGTGATCAGGCCGTCTGTGCGAATACGACCGCTGCGCATCATCCGAAGTGCTCGCTCGAACGTGTACGCCTGCGAGAACGTGCCTTTGATGGCCAGCTGCCTGCGGAAGATCTCGTTCGGTTCGATCTCGATCTTCGCGCCTTCCGGGGCCATGCCGTAGACCAGTGCGGTTCCTCCGTCGCGAAGCAGCGACAGGACATTCTGCAGCACGGTGATCGCGCCCGATGCGTCCACAACGACATCGAACCCGGAGGGAGCGAGTCGGCACAGCTCGCTGATCGTCTTGCCCGCATCGTGACGGTCAACGAGCACGACCTCGTCCGCCGCATAACTGCGCGCCAGGTCGAGCTTGTTCTGGGTGGGCGCGGCCACCACGAGCCGGCCGGCTCCGCCGTGGCGAAGCAGCTGTGCCAGAAGAAGCCCGGAGGGGCCCGCTCCGAAAAGAAGCACATCTGAACCGGGCTTGAGCGCGAGGACGTCCATGGCGTGCAGAGAGCAGGCGAGCGGCTCTGCGAAGACGGCGATGTCATCCGGGATGCCCTCGACGCTGTGGCAGCGAGCCGCCACGGCGATGACGAAGTCGGCGAATCCGCCGGCCTCGGTGACACCCACAGCTCTGATGTCCGTGCAGTAGTTCGGAAGCTGTCGCTGACAGTTCCCGCACACTCCGCAGGCGACCATCGTGTCGTACACAACGCGCTCACCGATCGCCAGTCCGGTCACAGCGGGGCCCATCCGCTCGACGGTGCCGAGAATCTCGTGTCCGGCGACAAGCGGGTAGGTGGGGCCGAAGTTGCCGTGGTGGATGTGGACGTCGGTGCCGCAGATGCCCGTCATGGTGACGCGCACCAGAACCTCGCCGGGCCCCGGCTCCGGGGTGGGGGTGGTCAGGAGCTCATAGCTCTCAGGCTTGTCGTAAGTGATCGCACGCATTGTCGTCTCCGTCTTCATGTCAGCCATTCGCCTCTGCGAGACTCCATATCGTCCACAGGGCTGTGCGCATCCTTCGCGGTTGCCGAAGGCTGGTCACGATGCAGTAGGCGACATCAGAGGGGCGAATGAACTCGCCCTCCTCAGGGGGTTTGTCTCCGAAGCGACCCGTCGCTGCCGCGAAACCCGTGTTCACTGCCGCGGGGGCGACCACGGCGACCCGGATGCCCTCGTGGCGGACCTCACGGTCGAGGGAGGTACCGAACTGGATCTGCGCAGCTTTCGTGGCCGCGTAGACGGATTCGTTGCCTCCACCGGCTCCCAGGCCCGCAACGGATCCGACGACGACGACGTCACCGCCGCCGCCTCTTTCGCGGTAGTGCTTGACGGCTTCGCGAGCCAGCCAGACGGTGCCGAGGAAATTCGTCGACACCATGCGCTGAATACGATCCTCGTTATAGTCGAGCACACTCCCGAAGTAGCCGACACCGGCATTGGCGATCACGCTGTCGACACGACCCCAAGCCTCCACCCCGGCAGAGATGAGGGCCTCCGCTGTCTCTGGCTTGCCGACGTCGCCGCCCACAACGACGACACGGTCACCGTACTCATCGGCGAGTTCGCTGAGCCGATCCGGGTACAGCTCGCCCGCGACCACGCGTGCACCCGCGCTGAGGAGCTGGCGCGCCGTGACGGCTCCAATTCCGGAGCCCGCACCGGTGACGACGATCACTGCATCGTGAAGATCTCTGAGTTCGGCGTCCACGTGTTTTCCTTTCGTCGCCTGGCAGCATCAGCTCTGCCCAGGCGTGTTCTTCTGGTTCATCTCGCGAATCTCATCGCGGGAAGGTCAAGACCCCGCTCGAGAGCCGGAGAGAGTGCCGCTGGCGATGTCGAGAGTGAGATCGGCGCGATGCGCGTTCTGTGTGATCACCTGTGAATTTCGTTCGTCCGAGCCCGTTGCCCATGCACGTGCCTCCGGCTCCGATTTGCCGTTGCGCCGATGCCGGGCGATCAGATCGGCGATACGATCCTCGTTCGCCCGCTGGATGAACCACACCTCGTCGAGCAGTTCCCTGACGGGGCTCCACACTCCATCTCCCAGCAGGTAATTGCCTTCCACGACCACCAGAAGCGTGTCACGCCGAATCGCCGTGGCGGCGTTGACAGGGTCCTCGATCCGACGGTCGAACGTGGGCGCATAGACAGCGCCCTCGACCCGCAACCGGATCCTCGTGAGCAGGTGAACAAACCCCTCGGCGTCGAAGGTGTCTGGCGCGCCACGGCGCGCCGCACGTTCAGTACCTGCGATAGCAGATGCCGCATAGTGGAACCCATCCATCGCGACGATCACACACGCGTCGCCGAAGGTGTCGAGAATACGTTCGGACACCGTCGACTTCCCCACACCAGGAGCGCCGACCAGGCCGAGGACGAATCGTCGGTCGCGCCTCTCAGCGTCTTCGAGGACACCGCGCAGACGATCGATCGCGGCAGTCGACCAGTCGGTCTCTGCCCGAGGGACCGCGGGAACACGTGCGACCGCTTTCGCGCCTGGCCCGCTCAACGGCGATCACCACCCACGCTTCGAGAGAGCATCTCGCCGACTGCGTGCATTCTCACTCCTTCGTGGGACACCCTGGGTGGACATCTCTCCAGCCTCGTCGGGCGAGAGTCCAGACGGTTCGATTCGCGACCGCTGACATGAGAATACGAGCGATGCAGTATCGCTCACCAGTACGCTTGGTGACTGGTTATGGTACTCATTTGCAGGGTTTCGAGAGCTTCTGACCCAGGGTGGGCATTTGAGTACTATTCGAGGTATGACGAAGACCACCGAGGCACGTGGAGTGGAACGCACGTGGCTGCAAGTCGCGAACCGAGAGGTCATCACACCGGATGAAGGGTCCGGCTTCCGCTGGGCTCAGCACGGCTACCCCGAACCAGGCGTCGCCAGATGGAATTACCATCCGGAGTACGAGCTTCACGCCATCCGTCAATCGGAAGGGCGCTGGGTGATAGGCGACAAGGTGGGGGCGTTCGCACCGGGACACGTCGCCCTCGTCGGGCCCAACCTTCCACACGACTGGGTAAGCCTCATCGAACCGGGCGACTACATCGAACGCCGAGACACGCTGATCCAGTTCTCACACGAATGGTTCTCGAGCTGCTCCGCACTCATGCCGGAGCTCAACGCGGCGAAGCCCAGACTCGAGCAGTCGCGCAGTGGACTCGTCTTTCACGCGAGTACCGCCGCTCGGCTGTCCCAGACTCTCGACCAGGTGGGGAGCAACGACCCTCTCGCGCGTCTGTCTGCGCTCGTGAGGGTATTCCACATCATCGCCGACGCCCCTCAACACGAGATCGTTCACCTCGAAGCCAGGTACTCGCGACCCGCTGGAGCGAAGCGGCGTTCGATATCGACGGTCGACGTGGGTCTCGATTACATCTTGAAGAACATCAACGGACCAGTGACACTCGAAGCGGCCGCGCAGCTCGCGAACATGTCGGAATCGGCGTTCTCGCGGTACTTCAAGCGCGCGAGCGGCCTGACATTCACCGAGATGACGATCAAGCTGCGCGTATCCCATGCGTGCCGGCTCCTCGACCTCAGCGATGAGTCGATCATGAGCATCGCGGGTCAGGTGGGTTACACGAATCAGTCGAACTTCAACCGCCAGTTCCGCCGCATCACAGGCATGTCTCCTCGCGCGTACCGCGCGGAGGTGCGCGAGCGTTCTCTCGGAGGAGAGGGGTACCACTACTAGATATGCCCTGGGCGACCGGCGGAAAGGCGCATGGGCGGAGACCTCCGCGCTGTGAGCCGCCTCACGGGCTGGAACTCCGGTATCCGCGAGAACCCGACGCTGGCACCGTGAGCCCGTCGCGCAGTCCGCTCACCTCCGGTCGATCACATCCCGCAGCCTTCCCGGCTCGAGCCCGAGTGCCCACTCGGCGATGTCGGCGAGAAAGTGTTTGTGTGCCGGATGTTCGTGATCGGCCGTGCTGTTCACATAGGAACCGACGCCGTCGACGGCGATGAAGATCCGGGTGCAGGCCGTCTCGGCATCGACGTCGACGAAATCACCCGAGGCGATGCCGTCGTCGATCAGGGTGGTCATACGTGCGCGGTCGAGGGCGTCCTGCTCCTCGAGGACAGCGCGAAGGGATGGGCTGAATCGGGAGAGATGGCGCGCGTTCAGCCACAACTGGGCGAGCGACGAGGAAGCACCGCTCTCGATGTGGCGCACGAAGTGCGCCACGCGTGCGACCGGATCCCCGCCCGCCGGGAAGAACTGCTCGCGTTCGAGCACGGCGGCACGCGCGAAGGCGTTTATGACCAGATCTTCGGCAGCGGGAAAGTAGTGCGTGATGAGGCCGGGACGCACCGCGAGGCGCTCGGCGACGGTGCGCAATGTGATCCGCTCGAGGCCCTCCTCGAGGGCGATGGCTGCGGCGTGCGAGAGGATTTCCTCCCGTCGCTCCTCTGGACGCTTGCGCGACCGAGCGGAATTGGCACTTGACGTCATAGCGCCAATGCTATTGAATGTGTGACCAATAGTCTATTGGGCGCGTGACCAATAGCGATGACGCTCGGTCCGAGAGGAATCCCATGACCAACATCACGGCCCACGACACGACATTCGCCGACGCCGCCTCCCGCCCCGAGACGCGAGGCATCGAATTGATCGACGACGCTGAGCGACACGGCCGGGCGCGCTCCCTCTTCTTCGTCTGGGCGGCTCCGAACGTCAGCATCCTGAACCTCACCATCGGCGCGACGCTGATCCTATTGGGGCTCCAGGTGTGGCAGGCGATTGCCGTGATCGTGGCCGCCTCGCTGCTGTGGATCCTTCCGGGTGTCATCGCTGCGAGCGGCCCGGCGGCGGGAACCTCCGGCTCGGTCGTGACGCGCGCCATGTACGGTGTCTTCGGCAACAGGTTCTTCGTCGCCTTCGTCGGCTGGTTCATCGGCGCCGTGTTCTTGTCGTTGACCTGGCTCGCCTCATCGTTTATGGGTGCAGATCTGCTGCGACGGGTGGGGCTCGACGACCCCGTGTGGGTGCCCATCGGCGTGACCCTCGTCGTCTCGGCGGTCACCATTCTCGTCGCAATCTACGGCCACGGACTGATTCTGCGAATCTACCCGGCCATGGCCACGGCGTTGTTCGTCATCTTCCTCGTCGTGGCCGCGTTCATCCTGCCGACAGTCGATTGGCAGTACTCGGCACCGGAGCCGCTGAGCGGTGTGGCCCTGTGGTCGTCGATGTCGATCGGATTCACGATCCTCGCTTCGACGCCGCTGTCGTTCATCAACAGCCCCGACATCGCCCGCTACCTGCCCCGTTCCACGAAGCCGACGCGCATCGCTGCCGCAACCGCGCTCGGCGGCGCCGTGCCGTTCATCGTGTTCACAACGGTCGGCGCGCTGCTGGCGACGGGCCTCAGCCCCGCGGCGTTCGACGCCGGGCTCGACGTGGCCCTGCTCGACCTGCTGCCGGCATGGGTCGGCCCACTTCTTGTGGTCGGCGTCGTCATCAACACGATCGCGCTCAACGCCATGACCGCCTACACCTCCAGCATGGCCCTGCAGTCCATCGGGTTCCGGATGCGCCGCATCGTCGCAACGATCATCGTCGGAGTGGTGGGCACCGCGCTCACGATCTACCTCGTGCTGTCTTCGAGTCTGCTGCAAGCCGCGAATCTTATGCTGCAGTTCCTCGTCATCGTCTCAGGCCCGGCCATGGCCATTTTCGTTGTCGATCTCATCCTTCGCCGCAACGCGTACGACGGGGTCGAGCTGTTCGACACCCGTCCGGGCGGCCGGTACTGGTACACCGGCGGATGGAGCATCCCCGGCATCGCGGCACTTCTGCTCGGCGGTCTCGCAACCGCGCTGTGCCTGGCGACGGACGTGTGGTCAGGGCCGATCGCGCAGACGACGGGTTCCATCGACCTCTCCGTGCCGGCAGGGATGCTGGTGGCCGGCCTTCTGTATGCCGGCCTGCAGCGGACGCCGCTCGGAAAGAAGGGCCGGCCGTGACCTCCCTCTACGTCAACTGCCGCGTCTTCACCGCCGATCCCGATCCCGCGAAGGCCTGGGCCGAGGCCTTCGCCCTCGACGGCGACACCATCTCGTACGTCGGCGACAGTGACAATGCGCCGGCCGCCGACACAACCGTCGACCTCGAGCGCCGGCTCGTGCTGCCCGGATTCACCGATGCCCACACCCACTTGCTGATGATGGGAGCCGCACTCGGGCAGGTGCACCTCACCGATGCCCGGACGCTCGACGAGATCCAGAGCGCCCTGCGCGACGCCCGTGCCGAGAATCCGGATGCGAAGGTGCTCCGCGGCCGCGGATGGCTCTTCGACTCTGTCGCCGGTGGCGCACCGACCGCGGCGATGATCGACGCGGCAGTTGCAGACATACCCGTCTACCTCGACGCGAACGACTACCACTCCTGCTGGGTCAACACCGCGGCCCTGGCCGAGCTCGGAATCACCCGTGAGACCCCGGACCCGCCGGGCGGAGAAATCGCTCGTGACGCCGACGGCGACCCGACCGGGCTGCTGTACGAAACGGCGGCGACGCAGTACGCGTGGGCGCATCGCGATGCGACGACGACCGACACGGACCGCGACCACGACGTGGAGCGGGTCATCGACGCCTATCTCGCCGCCGGAGTCACGGGCGTCGTCGACATGGCCTTCGACGAGTTCGGGCTCGCCGCGTTCCGACGCGCGCAGAGACGTCATGGCGGCGAGCTGCCCATCCGCATCGCAGCGCACTGGATCGTCAACAACACCGGCGACCAGGCGGCGAACCTCGCGCAAGTGGCGCGCGCGGCCGAACTCGCCAACGATCCCTCGCCGCCGTGGCTTCGGATCGTCGGCATCAAGCTCATCCTCGACGGGGTGATCGACGCGTGCACTGCAGCGATGCGGCGCCCGTATGCCAACGGCTCGAACGCCGACCCCATCTGGCCGCTCGAGCAGCTGAAGCCGGTCGTCGCGGCCGCTGATGCGGCGGGCCTGCAGGTCGCCCAGCATGCGATCGGTGACTATGCGAGCGACATCGCCCTCGACGCGATCGAGCACGCGATCACCCGGAACGGCGACCGCGCTCGGCGGCACCGCATCGAGCACCTCGAGTACGCCGCGCCGGGAACTGCCGAACGCATGGCCCGGCTCGGGGTGACGGCATCAATGCAGCCGGTGCACGCCGACCCGGCGATCTTCGCCAACTGGGCTCTGCAACTCGGGGACGAGCGGGTCGACCGGGCGTTCCCGTGGCCGGAGTACGAGGATGCCGGGGCGCTGTTGTCGTTCTCGACGGACGCGCCGACCGCGCCGCACGATCCGCTGGCGAACATGTACGTCGCGACGACGCGCGCGTCGGCCCTCGACCGTTCGGCGCCTGCCGTGCATCCGAACCATGCGCTGCCGCTCGAGCGCGCTATCGGGCATGCGACGCGTGACGCCGCCGCTTCGGTCGGCGACGGCGACTGGCGCGGACGCATCGCGCCGGGCTTCGCCGCCGACGTCATTGTGCTCGACGTCGACCCTTTCGTCGAGGGGGCGGCGTCATTGCTCGAGGCGCGCGTCGTCACGACGATCGTCGCCGGGCGATCACGCTACACCGCAAAGGAAGAACGATGAGTTGGAGTATGCCGTCAGAGACGGCGCCACACGAGCGAACGTGGATGGCGTTCCCACGCGAAGGCATCACCCTCGGCGGCACCGATGCCGAACGAGAGGCCGGCTACGCTGCATGGACGGCGGTCGCGCACGCCGTGGCCGAGTTCGAGCCGGTCATGATGGTCGTCGACCCGAGCGAGGCCGCCCGCGCGCGTCGAATGCTGTCGGGCGCGATCGAGCTGTTCGAGGCGCCGGTCGACGAGTTCTGGATGCGGGACGTCGGTCCGACCTTCGTCGTCGACACTGACCGTCCCGGGGTGCTCGGCGCTGTCGACTGGACGTTCAACGGCTGGGGCGACCACGAGTGGGCCGAGTGGCGGCTGTCGGCCGGGCTCGCCCGCGAGGTGGCCGAGGCCAGCGGCGCCGAGGTGATCAGCTCGCTGCTCGTGAACGAGGGTGGTGGCATTCACGTCGACGGCGAGGGCACAGTGCTTCTCACCGAGACGGTGCAGCTCGACCCGCGTCGCAACCCCTATGCAGACCGAGCGCGCGTCGAGGCGGAGCTTCAGCGCACCATCGGCGCCACGCACGCCGTGTGGCTGCCGCGCGGCCTCACGCGTGACTACGGCGAGTTCGGCACGAGCGGTCATGTCGACATCGTGGCCGCCCTCCCCTCACCCGGCACGCTGCTGCTGCACGACCAGCAGGATCCCCGGCACCCCGATCACGCGGTGTCACGCGAGCTGCGCGTCTTCCTCACGCAGGAAACGGACGCCGAAGGCCGCCCGTTCACGATCGTCGGCCTGCCTGCGCCCGCAACGCTGCGCGACGACGAGGGCTGGGTCGACTGGAGCTACGTCAATCACCTCGTCGTCAACGGCGGAGTGATCGCCTGCGGCTTCGCCGAGCCCGATGCCGACGGACGCGCGCGCGCAATCCTCGCGGACGTATATCCCGGCCGGTCGGTCGTCACAGTGGATGCTCGCGAGCTCTTCGCCCGCGGCGGCGGGATCCACTGCATCACCCAGCAACAGCCGAAGGTCGCTCCATGATCGACGTCCACGAGGCGTCCATCGCCGACCTGCATCGTGCCCTCGCCGACGGAACCACCACCGCCGTTGACCTCGTCCGGGCGCATCTCGCCCGGATGGACGCCTACGACGCCCCCGACACACCGACGGCGCTGAACTCCGTTGTGGTGCGCAATCCCGACGTGCTCACCGAGGCCGCGGCATCCGACGCACGCCGCGCAGCCGGAGAAACGCTCGGCCCGCTCGACGGCATCCCGTACACCGCGAAAGACAGCTATCTCGTGCGCGGGCTCACCGCAGCGGCGGGCAGTCCCGCCTTCGCCGGCCTCGTCGCGCAGCGCGACGCGTTCACGATCGCGCGGCTGCGGGCGGGTGGAGCGATCTGCCTGGGTCTGACCAATATGCCGCCGATGGCGAACGGAGGCATGCAGCGCGGACTGTACGGACGGGCCGAGAGCCCGTACAACGCCGATTACCTGACGTCGGCGTTCGGCTCCGGCTCGTCGAACGGTTCGGGAACCGCGACGGCTGCGAGCTTCGCCGTGTTCGGGCTGGGCGAAGAGACATGGTCGAGCGGCCGCGCGCCGGCATCGTGCAACGGGTTGTGCGCGTACACCCCCTCACGCGGCGTGATCTCGGTGCGCGGCAACTGGCCGCTCACACCCACGATGGACGTTGTGGTGCCGCATACCCGCTCGATGACCGACATGCTCACGGTGCTCGACGTCATTGTCGCCGACGACCCCGAGACCCGCGGCGACTTCTGGCGTATGCAGCCGTGGGTTCCGCTCCCGCCCGCGTCAGAGGTTCGGCCGGAGTCGTACCTCGCTCTCGCGGCGGGCGATCCCGTGACCGCGCGTGACCGCTTTGACGGCAAGCGCCTGGGCGTTCCGCGTATGTACGTCAATGCGGACGATGCGGCAGGCACGGCCGAGAACCCCGGCATCGGCGGAGCGACCGGCCGGCGCATCGTCGTGCGGGACTCCGTGATGGCGTTGTGGAAAGCGGCGCGCGCCGACCTCGAGGCCGCCGGCGCGACGGTCATCGAGGTCGATTTCCCGCTCGTGTCGAACTATGAGGGCGATCGGCCGGATGCGCCGACGATCGCGACCCGCGGTCTGGTGTCGCCGAGCTTTCTGCGTCGCGAGATCGTCGATCTGTCGGCATGGGCGTGGGACGATTTTCTCCGAGCCAACGGCGACCCGCTGTTGAACAGTCTGGCCGAGGTCGACGGCACACAGATCTTTCCGCATCCGCCGGGAGCCCTTCCCGACCGCTACACCGGCTTCGACGACGACATCGCGAGCTATCCGCAGCATGTGCGCGAGCATCCCGTCGGGGCGATGACCGAGATCCCTCACCTCGAGAAGGGCGTGCGCGGTCTCGAGCAGACACGTCGTGTCGACCTTGAGCACTGGATGGACGAGCGGGGGCTGGACGCCGTCGTCTTTCCGGCGATGGCGGATGTCGGTCCCGCCGACGCCGACAAGAACCTGGCGTCCGCCGACCTCGCGTGGCGCAATGGCGTGTGGGTCGCGAACGGCAACCTCGCGATACGCCACTTCGGCGTGCCGACGGTGACGGTGCCGTTGGGCACGATGGCAGATATCGGGATGCCGGTCGGCCTGACGTTCGCGGGCCGGGCCTACGACGACACGGCTCTGCTCGCGCTGGCGGCTGCCTTCGAGAAGACGGGTCGTCGGCGCACTCCCCCGCCTCGGACTCCATCGCTGGACGACGAGTCAGGGGTTCGGGCACCCTCGATGTGACCCGGGCGTGCCGGGAGCCGCGTCGGGCATGCGCCGTCTAACCGGCTACCAGGCCGTGAGCGCGCCGTCGATGGGCAGGTTCACGCCGTTCACATAGGCCGCGCCCTCCCCGAGCAGGAACACAACGGGAGCGGCGATCTCCGACACCTCGGCCATCCGACCCATCGGGGCCTGATCCGCGAGATATGCGTTCAACTCCGCAGGGTTCCGATCGGTCATCTCTGTGCGGGTGTACCCCGGGCTCACCGCGTTCACGCGGATCCGCTGTGGCACCCACTCGACGGCGAGCGTGCGAGACAGGTGGATGACACCCGCCTTCGAGGCGCTGTAGCCGATATGCGGCTCGGCGCCGCGGTTGTATATCGTGCCGGAAGCCGAGGCGATGTTGACAATCGACCCGCCGCGCTCCTGCATCACCTCATACTCGGCGAGACAGCTGAACAGCACCCCGGTGAGGTTGACATCGAGCACGCGGTTCCAGTCGGACGTCGGCATACCGACGCTCGCCTGCAGATGGTCGATGCCCGCGCAGTTGACGCCGTAGCGCACCGTCCCCAGCGAAGCCGACCGGAGGGCGGCCTCACGCATCGCTGCACGATCGCGGACATCGGCCTCGACGGCGAGTGCCTGCACGCCCGCGTCCGCGCAGACCGCCAACGCCGAAGAGAAGTCCGCTCCCTCGCGGTCGACGCAGGCGACGGACACACCCTCGGCCGCTATCGCTGAGACGATTGCAAGGCCGATCCCACCGGCGGCGCCGGTGACGACGGCGACAGTGCCGGGCTCAAGCGAGTGCATGGTGATCTCCGGGAGTGCAAACCGTTCGTACGCGGGTCATACTGCGGTGTTTCGCGAGGTCTGCCCGGTTTGCGAGGTCTGTATCCGTTCGAAGAGCTTGCCGCGGGACACATACCACTGTATGAGCAGCAGATAGGAGCCATACAGCACCCCAGACGTGCCCCGTTCAGAGACCTTGAGGTCGAGTCGCTCAACGAGCACCGAGGGGAGGTAACCCGCTAAGCGCGCCCGGATGCGTTCGAGCATCGCTTTCGACGCGGGGAAGGCGTCGCCCAGAACGATGACGTCGGGGTCGAGCACGAACACGAGGCCGGCCAGACCGTAGGCGAGGAGCTGGCATACGCGGTCGATCGCCCAGGCCGCGAGCGGGTCACCGGCATCGAACGCCGCGTAGATCTCCTCAGGGGTCGAGCCCTCCGTCAACGGCGATTCCGGAAAATCCAGTAGCCGACTCGTCACGTGCTGACGAAGCGCGCGCGGAGAGGCGAAATCCTCTAAGAGACCGTTGAAGTCAGTGGTCTCGATGTTGCGTGTGTAGATCGCCGAATTGAAGTTGATGCCCAGGTGCCCGACTTCACCCGCGACGCCGTTGCTTCCGCGGAAGATCTTGCCGTCGATGACGATCCCCCCGCCGAAGCCGATGCCGCCGACGATGTTCAGCAAGCACACCGGCTTTCTACCCGTCTGCACAACGTGGTCCTGGTACTCGGCGAGAGCGCTGGTCTTCGCGTCGTGCTCGAGCAGCACCGGCCATTCCGGGAACATCGCCTGCACTTCGGCGCGGATGTCTCTCTTGCCCAACTCCGAGAACCCGTCCGTGTGGAGGATGATCTCGCCGTTGTTCTCGAAAAGCCAGCCCAGACTCGAGATCGACACCCCGAGGAAGAACCGCTCGTCACGAGTTGCCAGGATCTGCCGGATGGTCACACCGATCAGCTCGAGAATGGGTTCGATCTTGATGCCAGGGTCGATCGGAATGTCGATCGTCTCGTCGGCCTGGCCGGATCCGTCGAAGACCCGGAACGTGAGCTGATACCGGTTGATGCGCAGCGCGACCATAAAGAACTGTCTCAGATCCAGGCGGATCCCGGTCGCCCGTCGTCCGCCTGCCGAGAGTGTGGGAATGTTGTCCTGCACGATGCCCAGCGCGATGAACTCCTGGACGAGCAGAGTCACCGCAGCGCGGCTGAGATCGGCTTCGCGCGCGAGATCGGAGCGCGAGATCGGAGCCCGCTGCAGGATGAGGCCGAGAACCTCATCTGGATTCACGCGCCGGGGCCCTCGCATCAGTGTCCTCCCACATTTGGACGGACGCCGAGCGCATCCCCAAACTCTCCGACCAATCTACCGGCAGCACGGTACCTGTCGAACGCTGCTTCGAACCGAGCCACATCCTCCGGGGAGGGCGTGTACCGCGCCGCGAATCCTCCACGGAGGTGCTCCTGAGCGGCAGGCAGTCCGGCGAAGAACCCGGCGGCCGTGGCCGCGTACATCGCAGCGCCCAGGGCACAGACCTCGTGCTCCTCACAGACCAGGACCTCGGTGTTCAGGGCGTCCGCGATGCTCTGGCAGATCAAGGGAGACTTCCTCGCGATGCCGCCGACGAGTATCACACGCTCGAACCGGACTCCCGCTGCCGAGAGACCGTCGTAGATCGCCTTGCTGCCGAGCACCGCCGCCTCGACCAGTGCTCGATAGATGTCGACGGCGTCATGGCCGATGCGCAGCCCGACAAGGGCAGCGCTCGCGTCCTCGTCGACATCCGGGTAACGACGCCCGTTGATCCAGTCGAGGGCGACGATGTCGCCCGGCTCGCGGAGCAGCACCTCCGCTTCGAGCGCACTCAGCATCGCATCGCTGGTTCGCGTGCTGAGAGCGGCAACCTCCGCCTCGGGCATCACGGCACGCAACTGCGATGCGACCACATTGTGAATGGGCCACGCGAGCATTCGCGCGTACCAGGCAAAGAGGTCTCCGAAGGCTGCCTGGCTCGTCTCGCCGCCGAGGTATCCCGGCACGATCGAGTCCTCGGCGATCCCGCACACGCGGCGCAGATCAGCGCCCTCGATCGACTCATAGTCCGTGAGGAACAGATCGACCGTCGACGTCCCCATCACCTTCACCAGGCTGCGAGCGTCGATGCCGGCGCCGACGCCTCCGGCATGCGCATCAAGCGAGCCGGCGCCAACGACTGTCTCGGTGGACAGCCGCAAGCGTTCTGCCCACGCCGGGCAAAGCGTCCCCAGCCGCGTCCCCGCCGGCACTGGCGGTGTCTGGAACGTCTCGCGCACCTCGGCCAGATACGAATCGATCCCGGCAAGCACATCAGCGGCGATCATGCCGCCCAGCCTTTCGCTGTAGAGAACCTTATGCCCGGCCGCGCACGCATTCCGGCTGAACTGATTCACGTCCTGCACACCGACGAGCATGTTCGGCAGCCAGTCCGAGTGTTCCACCCAGGAGTAGGCGTGAGCGCGGATCCTCTCATTGATCGTCGTCGCGCGCAGAATCTTGGCCCACCACCACTCAGAGCTGTAGACGCCCTGGAACATGGTGTGATCGGGATCGGCCGTCGACAAGGCGTGGTCGATGACGCCGGCCTCCTCCGTCGAGGTCCGGTCTTTCCAGAGCCAGAACATAGCGTCGGGCTCATCGGCGAACTCGTCCAGCAGCGCGAGGGGAACGCCATGGCGGTCGACGGGCACGGGGGTCGAGCCGGTTGTATCGATCGCGAGTGCACGTATCGCACAGTCGCCTAGACGGTCGCCGATCTCAGCGAAGCAGGCCTCAAGAGTCTCGAGATGGTCGAGCGGATGCTGCCGAAACCGCCCGCTCTTGGGGTCGCAGTACTCACCCGCCGACCAACGCGGATACGGGCGGCTGACCGTCATCACGGTTGTGCCAGACGATGCGTCAAGCACCGTGACTCGTACTGAATCGGTGCCGTAGTCGACTCCGGCGGCCAGCCATGTGGACTCCCGCATCATGCCTCGGGGGTTACGCAGATCACGCACTTGGTCACAGCTGCCTTGTTGTGGACCGCGTGTTCCATCCCCTGCTGGATATCCTCGAAGGGGTAGATCGCAGACACAACGTCGCCGAGCGGGATCACACCTGCCGCCACGGCAGCGATCGCCTTCGGGTAGACGTTCCGGTATCGGAAAACCGTCTTCACCGTGACCTCCTTGTCGATCAACAGGTTCACGTTGAGATCCGCGCGCCCGTCCTTCGTGTATCCGACGAAGGTGACTGTGCCGCCGGGTTTGACGATCCGTATCGACTGATCCATCGTCATCCGATTCCCCGCTGTCTCGAAGACGACATCAGGGCCGTGACCGAATCGATCGGACAACGTCGCGAACAGGTCCGAGGTTGTGCCCGCATTGACGACTTCGGCACCCAGCCGAGATGCCAGATCGAGACGGTTGTCCACGAGGTCCACCACCACAACGTCGCGCACACCCGCGGCCCGCAGCGTCAAGAGCGTCAGCAGCCCGATGCATCCCGCGCCGAGCACAACGGCGCGGTCTCCGAGTTCGATGCCTGATCTGCGGACGGCATGGAATGCGACTGACAGCGGCTCAATCAGTGCTCCCTCGAGCAGACCGACGCTGTCGGGCAACGGATGGCAGAAGCTCGCCCGGTGTCGCACGTACTCCTGGAACGCCCCTTCGGTGACCGGGAGCGAGGCCCAGAAGTGGACCTCCGGGCAGAGGTTGTAGTGCCCCTCTTTGCAGAACTCGCAGTTGAGACATGGCACCCCCGGTTCGAGAGCCACTCGCATGCCGGGGCGGAGGTTCGTGACCATGCCACCGACCTGCACAACGATCCCCGAGGCCTCATGCCCGAGCACCATCGGCTCTTGTACGACGCTCTCGCCGATGTATCCGTTCTCGAACAGGGCCATGTCCGAGCCGCACACGCCGACATAACTGACACGGACCAATACCTCGTCGTCTCCGATTCCGGGGAGCGGCCGTTCCTCAAGAACCAGCTGACCGACATCCGTCATAACGGCGGCTCTCATCGATCTCTCCACGCCAACTCCGCTCTCATTCTTTGACTGCCCCGCTGAGCAGGCCCCTGATCAGGCTCTTCTGAGCGACGAACCCCAGGACGACTGGAATGATGATCGCGATCGTCGCCACCGCGGACATCTTGCCCCAGAACAATCCCTGCTGTGTCATAAAGCGGTTCATGTAGACAGGGAGCGTGCCCGATTCGATGAACGTGAACGAGACCGCGAACAGAAACTCGTTCCACGTGATGACGAACACCAACAGGGCGGTCGAGATCAGTCCGCCACGGATGATCGGCAACATCACGCGCACGAAGGCCTGCCACCGCGTGCATCCGTCGATCTGGGCGGCTTCGAGGATCGAGATCGGGATATCCGACATGTACGTTGTGCACATCCACACCATCAGCGGGATGCCGATCGCCGTGTACAGCAGCACGAGAACCACTATGGTGTCGAGCAGACCCAGCCAGTTGACGATGAGGTAGAGCGGGATGATCACGGCCACGGCCGGCAACAGGGTCGTTGTGATGTACCAGTTGTAGTGCGCCATCGGCCTGCGCAACCGCCCGAATACGATCGTGTAAGCGATGGGAACACCGAGCAGAAGAGTCAAGAGCACGGTGACCAGAGTCACCACGACCGAGTTGCTCAGATGCTCCAGCAGGTCCGCGTTGATGACCGCTTCATAGTTTTCCATCGTCGGATTGAACGTCCACGATGGTGGCGCGATCTCCTGCTCCGGTTTGAACGAGGAGTACACCATGTACAGGATCGGGAACGAGTAGGCGATGGCGATCGCGAAGAGGAAGACGGCGGCCAAGATGCCCAGGACTTTTTTCATCGGAACTTTTCGCATTCGATTCACCGTTTCACGACGTCGCGCTGGGCACGGAAGAAGAAGTTGATGACGATCAACGTCAGAACGACCATCACCACGGAGATTGCGGCTGATCTCCCGGCCTGCCAGTCATAGAAGGCTGTGCGATACACGTAATAGGGCAGATTCGCCGAGGCCACGCCCGGGCCCCCCTGGGTCGTGACAAAGATGATCCCGAACACCTTGAGCAGATTGATCAGGCCGAAGACGCCAGCCACCGCGAAGTACGGCTTCATAAGCGGGATCTTGAACGACCAAATCTGTCGGAGGACACCCGCGCCGTCTACCCTCGCGGCTTCCAGGACCTCTTCCGGCAGGCTCTGCAGACCCGACAGGAGGATGAGGAAGAGGAACGGAGTCCACTGCCAGACACAGAGCATGATGACTGTGTTGAGCGCGTTCTCGGCGCTGAAGAACGACATCGGCTCCAGGCCGAAGGCTCGGGCGATCACCTCGTTGATCCCGAAAGAAGGGCTCAGTATCAGTGTTTTCCACACGATGCCGATCACGGGTTCCATCACGAAGTACGGGATGACCAGCAGCGATCGAGCGATGGCGACCCCCGGAAACTTCCAGTTGAACGCCAGCGCCAAGACAAACGCGAGGACGAGCGCGATGACGAGCGAGAAGACGGTGATCTTAAAGGTGTTCAGCAGCACCGTGTAGAAGTCGCCGTCCGTGAAGAGATACGTGTAGTTCTCGATGCCGTTGAAGGTCACCGGAAGGTCGGGACGCCTCACGTTCCAGCTCACGAGTGACAGGGCGATCGTGACGAGGAACGGCACCTGGGTGACGATCAGGACGACGATCAGGCCGGGAACGGTGAGCAGGTTGACCCGGCTGCGTTTGACCAGGCCCTGTGTGGAGGCCTTCGTCGTCTTTTCGTCGGGTCGCGGCGGTGTCTGGCTGCGTGTGACCCGGTTCTGCATGGAAGCCAAGGCCATCTCCTTCTCTGTTGAGAGCGTTGCACGCTCTGGGAACAGCGTTGCAAGGCTGTGCGGCTGCGGCATCGACCGCACCCGCACAGCCCGAGAGCGGACTACTGGATGCGTCCGCCGTCTTTGAACGCCTGGGTGGCTACCTCCTGCGCTTTGGCTAGCGCGTCATCGGTGGAGCCGTTTCCAGAGATGTATTCCGCGAGGATCTGCCCGATCTGTTCGCCCATGCCGGACCACTCGGGGATGCCGGGGAGTGAGTTGCCGACGTACGGGGTCTCATTCACGGCCGGATGCGCAAAGTCGACCTTTTCGAGCGACTCGAGAACAAGATCTGCATACGGTGCGACCTCCTGGTATTCAGGGGTCTGATAGGTCGATGCGCGGGCACCGGTCAGCACGTTCAACCAGCCCTTTTTCTCTGCGACCAGCTTGACGTAGTCCTTCGACGTCACCCAGGTCATGAAATCCCAAGCCGCATCCTTGTTCTGCGACGAAGAGGTGAGCCCGATTCCCCAGCCGCCGACGGCCTGCGTGTTGCCTTTGCCCGGGCCCGCCGGAGACATCGCGTAGCCCATCTTCCCGCTCACCGACGAGTCTTCGCCCTCGAACACGTCCGCAGACACGGTGGCGTCATAGTAGATCGCCGCCTTCCCGCTCGACATGAGGTTCAACGTTTCGGTGTATCCGTTGGACGAGGCCTCCGGCGCACCCGCGTCCTTCTGCAGCGTGCGGTAGAACTCCCAGGCCTCCGCCATTTCCGGGGTGTCGTACTGCGCGTTCCAGTCCGCGTCCGCGATCTGCGCACCATAGGCGTTCATGATCGTGTTGAACACATACATGTTCTCGCCGTACCCGGCCTTGCCACGAATGGCCATACCGACGGTACCGGTCGAGGGATCGTTCAGCTGCGTCGCGAAATCGTGGATCTGATCCCACGTCGGCTGCTCAGGCATGGTCAGACCGGCCGCATCAAACAGATCCTGCCGGTACATGATCATTGTGCTCTCGCCGTACAACGGCAGTGCGGCCAGGCCCTCTTTCTCTGAGGAGAAGGCCGAGACAGTGCCGGCGATGAGGTCATCGGGGTCGTATGCCGCCTTTTCTTTCTCGGGCATCTCATCGAGCAGCGGCTGCAGGGGCTCCGTCCACCCCGTTTCGAGATACGTGCCGGCATCCGACGTGCCGAGCGTGACGACGTCGAACTGCCCACCATTGACCGCGACGTCTTGCTGGATCTTCGAACGGATGTCGTTCTCCGTCAGCATCACGAACTCGACCTCGATGCCTGTCTTCTTGGTGAACTCCGGAGCCAGCTCCTGCATCGTCATCATGGGCCCGTTGTTCACAGAAGCCACAACGATCTTCTGGCCGTCACCCGAACCATCACCTCCTGCGCCGCCCTGGCAACCGGCCAGCGATATCGCGACGGGGAAAACAGCGGCGAGGGCGATCAGTTTCCTCATACGCGCCTTGGACATGTCAAACCTCCTGATAACAACACTGTTAATATTTAGATTGTAAACGTTTAGCGACCGATGCAGTGGCTTTGCGGTCGTGCAGTGGCAAAACTAGATCAATTATGTTCCTGCTGTCAACAGATTTGGTAAACGATTCGTCCGTCAGCACCGCCGTCGTCCGCTGGAGGGCGGCTCTGGGCCACACGACCGCGCGTGGTTCATCGGTCTGTTATCGGCAGGATCCAGGGGCGCGATGGGACGTCGTCGTCGGCTGGGCGCCCAGCGGTGTCGTCGGCGTTCGCCGTGCCAACGACTCACGCAGATCTCGTGCGGGCGGCCCTCGGGTGGGTTCTCAGCCGTGCAGCGTGAACGAGAGCTCGCTGCTGTTCGGAGCCATGAACGACGTGCCGTACGCCACGGGCCGGTTCGCCTGGTCATAGACCGTGGAGGCGACCGATAGCAGGGTGTCGCCGACGTCGACCGCTACATGCTCCGCGAAGGAGAAATCGGCGGGCTCGAGCGAGACGAGCAGTTCGTTACGCATGAGCGTCACTCCGTAGCGCTCCCCGAGATAGGCGTAGAGCGACTCATCGGTCAGGTCGGCTGTTGCGGTGTCGGGAAAACGGTCGCGTGCCAGGTAGGTCTTGGCCAGATGGTGGAGGGTGCCGTTGACATAGCGGAGGCGCACGAGTTCGACCACCGGATCGGCCGTGCTGATCCCGAGCGGTTCTGCAACCCCATGGCGTGCGGGAGCGATCCGCTGCTCCAGCACCCGGCTCGTCACGACGAACCCCTCGTCTCTCTGCTGGTTGTGGAAACCGATGATCGCACCGGATAGCCGTTCCCTGTACTGCATACGGTACCGGGGCTCGATGACGAATGTGCCGCGGCCGTGTTCGCGGGCCAGCCTGCCGTCGGCGACAAGTCCGTCGACGGCGTGCCGGAGGGTGATGCGACTGACGCCATATTCATCGCACAGCACCGGTTCAGCGGGGAGTCTCTCCCCCGGCCGCATCTCGTCGATCCGCCCTCGAAGGTGCTCGCGCACAGCAACGTATTTGCTCGCGCTGGTGGTGTTCACCGATTCGCCTCCCTAGGCGTCCGAGACGTACTCATTCATTATGACGACATCATTACCGTGCCTACGATGTGGTCGACCGATTCCATCAGGGGAGAACTTTCGTGAATGACACCACGGCCGCAACGTCGCCCGCAGTGACGGCTGCCCGCCTTCTGGCTCTCGATGCCGTCGAAAACGCCGGTTCAGGGCACCCGGGCACCGCCATCGCACTGGCGCCTGTGGCGGACCTGCTGTTCCAGAAGCACATCCGCCACGATCCGGCGAATCCGGATTGGACAGGACGCGACCGCTTCGTGCTGTCGTGCGGTCACGCGAGCATTCTGCTCTACACCCAGCTCTTCCTTACGGGTTACGACGTGACTCTAGACGACCTCAAGAGCTTCCGGGCGCTCGGCTCCCGCACCCCCGGGCATCCGGAGCTCGGTCACACACCCGGGGTGGAAACGACCACCGGCCCTCTCGGCCAGGGCCTCGCGACCGCAGTCGGCATGGCGATGGCGCTGAAGCACCAGAAGGCTCGCTTCGACGACGGCATCTCGGACTCGCCGTTCGGCAGCCGCGTTTGGGTGATCGCCTCTGACGGCGACCTCCAGGAAGGCATCTCCTACGAGGCAGCGGCCCTCGCCGGTCGACACCGTTTGGACAATCTGGTCGTCATCTACGATGACAACGACATCCAGATCGAGGGCTCGACCGCCCTGACCTCATCCGAAGACGCGGCGGCTCGCTTCGCCGCCCAAGGCTGGCACGTCGACCGGGTCGGGCTCAAGAACGATGGTGATGTCGATGTCGAGGCCCTCGATGCCGCCCTGTCCGCTCCGGTGCACAACAAACCCCGAATCGTCGTTCTCAAGTCGCAGATCGCCTGGCCCGCACCGCACGCTACCAACACCGCTGCGTCGCACGGGGCGCCGCTCGGCGTCGCAGAGGCAGAGGCCACTCGAGCGGAACTGGGTTCGAGCCGCGAACCGTTCGACCTCGACCCCGCAGCCCTCGACCTGTCTCGCCGCGCCCTGGCCCGGGGGTCGGCGCTCCGAACCGCCTGGGCGGATGCGTACTCCGCCTGGGAAGAGCGCAACCCGCGACTCGCTCGCGAGCTCGAACAGGAACGCGCCGGCTTCGTGCCGGCGAGTGTCGACACGGTGCTGCCGAGCTTTGCACCCGGTCAGATTCTCGCCACCCGCGACGCCTCGGGAAAGGCCATCAACGCCATCGCGGGCGTCATCCCCGGGCTCTGGGGCGGATCGGCCGACCTTGCCGAGCCGAACCGCACAACTATCGTCGGTGGCGGATCCTTCCTGCCGGAAGAGACGGAGACCTCGGGACGCGCCGGCCGGAACATCCACTGGGGCGTGCGTGAACATGCGATGGCGGCTGCGATGAACGGCATCGCCCTTATGGGCGGTAGCCGGATCTTCTCCGGCACTTTCCTGGTGTTCAGCGACTACCAGCGCCCGGCCATCCGTCTGGCTTCGCTTATGAAGCTCCCCGTCACCTACCTGTGGAGTCACGACTCGGTCGCCCTCGGCAGTGACGGTCCCACGCATCAGCCGATCGAGCATCTCGCGAGCCTGCGCGCCATCCCGGGCTTCACCGTCATCCGCCCGGCTGATGCCGTGGAAACGGTTGCCGCGTGGCGGGCATCGCTGGACTGGCGTGGCCCGGTCGGAATCGTCGTCGCCCGCCAGCCGCTCCCGGTGGGCGAAACCGCACCAGACGCCGTCGCTGCGGGTGTCCGACGCGGAGCGTACATCGTGCACGACTGCGACGACCCTCAGGTCGTCATCGTGGCCACCGGCAGTGAGGTGTCACTGGCAGTGGCCGCGGCGCGTCAGGCCGGAGAACTGCGCGTGCGGGTCGTGTCGATGCCCTCCCGAGAGTGGTTCGCGTCGCAACCTGACGACTACCGGGAGTCCGTTATCCCCTCCGCACTCACCGCGCGCGTTGTGGTCGAGGCGGCCTCCTCGTTCGGGTGGGCCGAGATCGCCGGCCCAGAGGGCGTCATCGTCGGGATCAACGACTTCGGAATGTCGGCGCCGGCCGACGACGCACTGAGAGAGAAGGGGATGACCGTTCCCGCCGTGCTCCAGGCTGTGCGGATCGCCTTCTCCCGCACGGAGACAGCGCGGGTCAGCTGATGTCTCTGTGAGGCCCGGCACCGGGACGGCGTCGTCCTCTGGCGAACAAAAATCGGGACTGTACTGCCATTGTGCGGCATACTCCTGTTATGGCCTCTTCGTCGCCGGATTCTGAACGTGCCTCACAGCCGGTAGTTCGCTCGGTTCAACGGGCGCTCTCTTTGCTCACCTTGGTTGCAAACAAGTCGCGAAGCCTGACCGAACTATCCGTGGAGGCCAGCATAAGCCTGAGCACCACCTTGCGGTTGTTGACGACCTTGCGCGAATCAGGGTTCGTGATGCAGACGGAAAGTGGCGCGTACGCGCCCGGCCCCGCGCTCTCTCGCATCGCCATGAACGCGACAGCGTGGTCGGGACTTGAGCCGACGGCTCAGCGTTTGGTTGACCGGCTGCACAACGAGATCGACGAGACCTGTCTGTTCTTTGTTCGCACAGGCACCGAAACCCTGTGTATCGCGTCGCGTGAGTCGAGCAAACCGGTGCGCCGAGTGTGTCCGCGGGGTTACGTGGGCCAGCTCCACGTGGGGGCAGCGGGCAAGGCGCTTCTCGCCTTCGAGGATCCGAACGCGTCCTGGCTGGTCGCCTTTCTCGAATCGCTCGGCGGCTTCCGGCTCGCGTCTGGGGAGATGAAGACGACCACCCAACTTCTCGACGACCTCAAGCGGATTCGTCTCGATGGCTACGCGATCAGCTTCCGCGAATCCACGGAGGAGTCATGGTCGGTCGCTGTGCCGGTTTTCTTCGAGCGCGAGCTCACGGGAGTGCTCGTCGCCGCGGTTCCGACATCACGGTGCAGCGACGACTACGTGCGAACCGTCCGGGATGCGGCAACAGCCGTGGCCTCAGAGCACTCGAGATAGAGCGGCGACACGGTCGCACGCTTAGACCCCGCTCAACGCATCTGTAGGCCGCGCAGAAGTGCGCGCGCGATGTCTCCATGCGCTTGTTCGCCGGGATGAAGATTGTCGGGAACCGAAACCTGCGTCACCGCGTCTAGCGGGAGGAGTTCAAGCCCGTCGACGTATGTCAGGTGAGCGTCGTCGCGAGCACGGTCTTCGTAGACCTCCCGGGTGATCTCGCGAACGTGCCTGAGGGTCAATCCGGTGGCGTGTTCGGAGCCCGTCGCTCCGAACAGGGGCTGCCCTGTTGCGTCGTGCCCGATGGTGATGGTCGGCCCGGGGTCTGTTTCGTGGATCGGGCAGCCAAGAGGTGAGATCAAGACGATGGTGGTCTGCTGGTGGCGCTCACGTATCACATCGATAAAGCTGCCGAGCAGAGACCGGAATACGCGTTCGCTCATCGAATTGGTTGTCACGATGTTGATTCCGACCTCAAGAACGAGCAGGCGGAGGTCGAGCGGGGTGTCTCGGATGAGTGTGGCCATGGAGGGATCGAGTTGGGCGCTCCCACCCATTCCGAGGTTCCACAGATCGAGATCGAGCTCACGAGCGACGCGCGCCGGCCATGCCAAGGAGGGCCGGGTCACCCCGACTCCCTGCGTGATGGAACTCCCGTACGCCGCGAGAGCCGGAGATCGGCGCACCGTGTGAACGTCAGCATCCGCCCGCAGCGTCTTCACATCGATCGCACTCTGTGTCGGAAACCAGATGTCCACCCGCTTCAACTCGTCGGGGAGTCCGCGCACCTCGAGCTCAGCCGCCGGACTTGCGCCCGTGTCGCCGTCGGGGCCGGAAGAGTCCAGTCGGCTCACCGTCGGGAGCGGACCGACCAATGATTGAAAGAGCTCCCCATCCACGTAGACATCGAACTCGCCCGGTGGGGGCACGGCCGCGTCGCCCAGCACATAAACCGTCTCGCGAAGCGTGAGGCTCAATGACGTCGCGCGCGACTGGAGAGTCAGCCGGACGCCGCTGGCCCGCTCACTGACGATTCCGAACTTCGCATCGGCGATGATCCGCTGAACCCGGTGCGTCGCTCGGTGAGCGCGTTCGAAGCCTTCACCAACGTCGACGGTGTCGAGATGACCGTGGAGGAATGCCGCCGCTGAGTACTCGAACGTCAAGCCCGAGTCGCTCGACATCGATGAGCGCGAAGGGAAAGGAGTCATCGGGCCCTCAGATCACCGTGTTGCCGAAACGCGTCGGCGCACGCATATCAGCCGGTGGGCCGTCCCACTCGGCCGCCTCACGCCGGGTGTCCCCTTGGGGGCATGAGAGACCCGGGTAGCCCGCCTCGGCCACCCGCTCACACAGCTCGCGATAAAACCCCACCCCGCCGACATACGCCAAGTATCGGCCAGGCTTCCCGGGAACGTTCGCTCCCCAGTACTGGGTGTCGCGATGACGAGCGAGGATCGTACCCTCGACCGTCTGATCGACGTGTTCCGTCCATCGCCGCTCAGAGGTGGACGTGGCCTCAATGGTGTTGCAGCCCTGCTCTCTCGAGCGGACCAGCAGTTCGGCGAGCCAATCGACGTGTTGTTCGATGGACACCAACACCTGCGAGCGAATCGAGGGGCTCCCCGGGCCGGCGATCATAAACATGTTCGGGAAGTTGTTCACGAGAAGCCCAAGGTAGGTCACAGGGCCATCCGCCCATTTGTCGCGCAGAGTCTGTCCGTTCCTTCCGACAGGGTCGACTGCCAGGATTGCACCCGTTCCGGAATCGAAGCCGGTAGCGAAGATGACCATGTCGAGCGGAATCTCGCGCCGAGCAGTGACGATGCCGTTCTTGGACAGCGCTTCGATAGGGCCCTCCTCACGAAGGTCAACGAGTTCGACACCCTTCTTGTTGAAGATCTCGTAGTAGCCGTCCTCAATAAGCACTCGGCGACTGCCGAGTGCGTACCCGTGAGGTTCGAGGCGCCTCGCCGTCTCGGGATCGTCGACCCGCCGATGAATCTCTCTGCGCAGATAGTCCTGGAGCCGCGTGTTCACCTCGTCGTCGATCGCGAAATCGACGACACCGCCGTAAACATATGCTCCGCCGATCGACTTGGCGTACTCCATATGAGCCTCGAACTCGGCGTCCGTCATCGCCGCGCCGCGGACCTCCGGTCCCTCGTACAGCGTTCCGGTGCGAGAACGACGAGAAGCCTCGCGGTAGTCCGAGTAGTTCTTCTTGAACTCCGCAGCCTGCTCCGCATCGACCGGCCGGTTCCGTGCAGGAACGGCGAAGTTCGGCGTGCGCTGGAAGATATAGAGCTCGGCGGGGTCCTTGCCGGCGATCGCCGTCGCGGTCTGCATCCCACTCGAACCCGTGCCGACGACGCCTATACGTTTTCCCGTGACGTCCGCGTTCTTCGGCCAACTGTGCGTGGCGAAGAGCTCACCGCCGAAGTCGTCAGCACCCGGAACCGGTGGAACGAAGGGCTTCGAGTAGCCACCCGTGGCGAACACCAGGTAGCGAGCGTCGATTCCCGTCGACCGTCCGTGCACCTGAACCGCCCAGGTCTCCGCCGACTCGTTGTACTCAGCCGACGTCACGCGAGAGTTGAACTCGATGTTCCGGCGAAGATCGAAGCGGTCCGCGACGTGGTTCATGTACGCTTCGATCTCAGGCTGAGCGGCATAGCGCTCGGACCACTCCCACTCCTGTTGAAGTTCCTCGGAGAAGGAGTACGAGTATGCAACACTCGGCACATCACACCGCGCACCCGGATAGCGATTCCAATACCACGTTCCGCCAACGCCGGCCCCCTGCTCCAGGCAGACCACTGTGAGGCCGATCTCTCGGAGCTTGTAGAGCGCATAGAGCCCCGCGAAGCCGGCTCCCACGACCACTGCGTCGTACCTGTCGTTGTCCCTCACCACTTTTCCTCCAATGGCTGTGTTCACCACTGCACCTTCAATTCTGGCAGCGCGCCTACATTCGCGAGTTTCCAAGGCTCAGCGCCCTCGTCACGCTTCATAGACCAGCTCGCCTCCGATCCAGGTCTCGAGAACCGCGGTCCCCTCGAAGGTCCCGCGTTGTATCGGATCCGTCCCGATGCGAACGAAGTCCGCCATCGCCTCCACCGCGAGAATGCCCACCTCGTTCTCCCACCCCAGAGCAGCGGCCCCGTGACGCGTGTACATCCCGAGCGCATCGATTGGAGCCACCCCTTCCCCGGATCCAAGTGTTCCTCCCGAGTGAGAGACCCGGGTCACCGCGGCATCCATCGCGGGGAAGGGATGGTGCTGCGTCGCTGTGATGCCGATCGCATCGGAGCTCCCCGGCACCGTCAAACCCTCCGCAAGCATCGACTTGAACGGCATCACCGGTTCGATCCGATCGCCCAGATACGCACGATAGCCGTCGGCGGTCGTGAGCAGGAATGACGGCTGCGGCACCGCGATCACCCCCAGAGCACGGATGCGCTCGCGACGAGACTCGTCGAGGAAGATGTTGCCCGCATGCTCGAGACGATGCCTGACCTTCAGGGAGCCCGCGGCCGCGACGTACGATTCGAATGCACGAAGGAGGTGGTCAAGAGCCCGATCTCCGATCGCGTGAATCGCCAGTTGGTTGCCCCCGAGCTCGCAGATCTCGATAAGGTCGCACAACTCTTGTTGGCTGTAGAGAATTTCACCTCGGAAACCGGGCTTGTCTGGGTACGCATCGTGCAACGCCGCTGCCCCGGCTGTGAGCCCGCCGTCGAGAAAAACTTTGAAGCCGGCCAGTGAGCATCGTCCGCTCATCGACCTCGACTCGGCACCAACCGCTTCCATTCGCTCCCGGTCGATGACGGTCGGAACTTTCGGGTAGAGCGCCACCCTGAGACGCAGTCGACCTTCATCGTCCAGGCGACGAACCGCTTCATATCCATTGCGATGCAGGGGTATGTCGCCGATAGACGTCACACCCAACGCGAGGTAGCTGCTCTGAACCTCGGCTATCGCCGCTTCCAGCGCCTCTACCGAGGCTTCCGGACCCTCAAGCGCCGCGAACATGTCATACGTTCGACCTGTGGGCTCACCGTCGGTCTCGCTGTGCTCGATTCTTCCCCCGGGGGCGTCGGGGGTGTCACGGGTGACTCCGAGCTGTTGCAAAGCGAGAGAGCTGAAGACGTTGGTGTGATAGCTCGACCTGTAGACCACAGGGTGAGCGGTGGTCGCGCGATCGAGGTCGAAGCGGTCGGGCAGTCTGCCTTCCGCGAGTTTCAACTCCTGATAGTGCTCGCCCTGGGCGAAGATCCACTCACCGGCGGGGGTGTCGTCCGCCGCGCGCTCAATCGTCTCTATGATCTCGGAGATCGAGCTCACCACCGAGGACCGGCAGTTCACGGAGAGGTGCGCAGAGTACGCAATCTGCTCCAGATGCGTATGGGCGTCCACCAGGCCTGGAATCACGACGTCGTTCCCGAAGTCGTGCACGGTCGACGCCCCCATCGCCACAACATCCAGCGGGTCTTCGCTGACGCCGATCCAGCGCACCCTGCCGGACTCGATCAGCATCGAGTTCGCGAGAGGAATCGATTCGTCCATGGTGTAGATCCGCGCGTTCACTACCGCCTGCACTACGCACTCCCATCGGTCGGTATTCGAGGGTGCACTGAATGCACCTGCCGCAGTGTGAAAGTTCACTGCCACTTAGTGAGTATGCGCATTATCGCCTGCGTTTCGCAAGCCCCTTCTGGACACCACTCCCCGGCCTCCACAAACCTGTTACTGCACCTGTCAGCTGAGGCCGGGATCCCGCAGCCCGCGAATCCTCGCCAAACTGCTCCTGACCGATCCCTTGACAAGAGGAGTCCATACAGGGACTATTTAGTAAATATTTGGAATCACGCTTCCACACCATGAAAGCGATGAGTCTGGGTCGGCAACGTGGCGACAGAAGCTCCGACTCGGGCGCGTCCACCCGATATAGCGTTCCACCCGATAGAGACAGGAGTTCGACCATGCTCAAGGTGAGTAGGAAGGCCTACGTGGTGCCGCTGGCCCTCGCAGCACTGGCGTTGTCCTCATGCGCCCCGCCCCCACTGTCCGATGGAGCGCCCTCCGAGGGCGACTCAGTCACGATCACATACACAGACAACTCGCCGGAGCAGTCGTCCGAAGCGCAAGCGATCATCGCTTTTCAGGACTCGGTGACTGAACTCACAGAAGGGCGAGTGACCTTTAAGAACTACTGGTCGAGCTCGTTCCTGTCCGGCGACGAAGCCCTCAGCGGCACTGGCGACGGACTGGCCGACATGACCCTGATTCTCACCTCGTACTTTCCGGATCAGCTCCCCAAGTCGAACGTGCTCCTCAATCATGCCAACTCCTTTGTCGACGACTACCCGCAGGGGTACTTGCAGAGCATGGCGAGCACATTCGAGATGTTCTCCAAGGACACACTTCGTGAGGAGTACGAGGAGCACAACCTCGTTCCGCTCGGAGGCTTCTCCATTGCTGACGAGTACGGGCTGCTCTGCAACTCTCCCGTCGAGACCATCGCTGACGCGAACGGTCAGGTTGCCCGCGTCGGTGGACGCGCAGTGGCCCTCGAGGTAGAGGCCATCGGAATGGAACCGGCAACCATTCCGTCCACCGAGCAGTACGAAGCCCTGCAGCGCGGTGTCATCGGCTGCGGTGCGTACAGCCCGCAGAGTGTTGTCTCACTCTCGGTCTGGGAGGTGGCCAAGCACTACAATTTCGCAGGCCTCAGCGGATATCCGGGATATGCGTTTGTGATGAACCTCGACACCTGGAACAAACTGGGCGAAGGAGACCAGGAGATACTCCGCGATGAGCTGCCCACTGTCGTTGAGAAGATGATCGAGAACAGCATGGCCGACTACAGCCAGTTCGCCACAGAGGGCCCGGAGAAAGAGGGCCTCAACTTCTACTACGACCAGGCTCTCAGAGAAGCAGTCCGGTCGGCGCAAGCGCCCGCCGAAGAAGGGGAACTCGCCGAGGTCGTGAAGGAATGGGATGACATCAAGGCTCGCTGGGAAGCGATCGTGCTCGAGACGGTTCCCTCTGCCGGATCCCCCGACGATAGCGACGACCCAGCGCAGGACCTGGCGCAAAAGTATGTGCGGGGGCCAGACCTGGACCTGACCGACTTCTTCGCGGCCATCGACAAACAGCTCTGACGTTGCTCACTGCGCCGTTCACTGGCCACACTTGACCCGTGCGAGACGGATGGCACAGCCGTCTCGCACGGGTCACACTCACGTCGATGTGTGCAATGCACGCCTTGGAGGCACATCCATCATGAGCACTTCCGCGCAACACGACCAGCCAGGCCGAGACCTCACGCCCCGCTGGCTCCACGGAGTCGATCACGTCGTTCGGCTGAGCGTGTATATCGCCGGCGCCGGCGTGATGGTGATGGCGTTGCACATCTTCGTCGATGTCGCTTCGCGCTCGCTGTTCGGAAAGCCTCTCCCCGGGACGCTCGACATCGTCTCGGCCTTCTGGATGCCCGCGGTGGCGATGCTCGGAATGGGTTACGCACAGTTTCGGAACCAGCACATCCGCGTCGAACTTCTCGTCGATTCGGCGACGGACCGGGTGAAGCGGATCTACGGCGCGATAGCCGACGCGGCCGTTGCGATCACCCTTCTCTGCATGACGTACGCAGGTGGGACGGCTCTCGTGACTTCGTTTCTGATCGGCGAGTCGGCCGTGAGCACCCCGTGGGTCCAGCTCTGGCCAGGACGCCTGCTGCTCTGCCTCTCCTTGGTGCTCTGCGCGGCGGTCGCAGCCGTACGAGTCATCGCCTTGATTCTGGGTCTTCAGCCCGCCCTGGACCAGCTGGCCTCGAGAGAGGCCTCGGATGGAGAGTTCAATGATTGATCGAGCAACCGTCGCACCCTTGGCGCCCCACAGCGAGGGCCCACGGGCGCGCATCGCAAGCGCAGGAGTTGTGGTCCTCTCGCTTGCCGTCGTCGCAACGATCGGCGCAGTGCTCTTCGCACCAATCCCCTTGCTCGCCGTAGGAGGCCTCGGCGTTCTGCTGCTTCTGCTGCTTCTCGCCATCGGAGTTCCCATCGGGTTCGCGATGATCATCGCGGCATCGGTCGGATTGTGGCGGATCGGCGGCACAACCGCGGTCTGGTCGAGCATGGAGTCGCTCACCTACAGCGGTGTGGCCACATGGTCGATGAACGTGGTGCCCCTCTTCATTCTCATGGGGATGGCGATGTGGCGGAGTGGGGCAAGCGCTCGAGCATACGACACCGCTGTCAAATGGTTCCACAAGGTCCCAGGAGGGCTAGCGGTCGCCAGCAACTACGCAGGCGCCGCGCTCGCCACCAGTAGCGGAAGCACGTTCGGGATCACATTCGCACTCGGCCGGATGTCGCTCCCCGAGATGTTCCGCCACGGGTACTCCGCTACGTTGGCCACCGGCTCGGTCGCGGTGGCCGGAACCCTGGGACAGATGATTCCGCCGAGCATCCTGATGGTCGTGTACGCCGGGGTGGCGCAAGTCTCAGTCGGTCAACAGCTGCTGGCGGGCGTGGTCCCCGGCGCGATACTCGCCGTAGGGTTCAGCGGTGTGATCATCCTCTGGGCGCTGTGGCGACCCTCGGCGGCGCCGCGCCTCGACATCTCCTTCACCTGGCGGGAGCGATTCATGTCGCTGGGAGGTGCGCTGCCCATCGCGGTTCTCGCCCTCATCGTGATCGGTGGCATGTTTGTCGGTGTCTTCACTCCGTCCGAGGCGGCGGCTGTCGGCGCGATCGCGGCCCTGGCGTTGGGTTGGGTGACTCTCGGCAAAGGAAAGCGGGGGCTTCGCTCCACGGGTCGTTACATCAAAGAAGTCGCCATCGAGACAGTGCGCTCCTTCGCGGGGCTCTTCATCATCTTGGTCGGTGCGCTCTTCTTCACCCGTTTCATCACTCTGAGCGGAATCGCCCAAGAGCTGACCGAATACCTTCTCGCCCTTCAGGCGGATCGCGTGGCACTGCTGCTGATGTTGATCGTCGTCTACATCTTCCTCGGCATGTTCCTCGAATCCCTTCCCATGATCTTGCTCACCGTCCCCCTGCTCGCCGCACCGTTGGACGCTATCGGAGTGGACATGATCTGGTTCGGGGTGTTCCTCGTGATCATGTGCGAGATCGGTATGGTCTTCCCTCCCATCGGCATGCTCACGTTCGTTGTGCACCGTTTGGCGCAGGACCGCACGGTGAACCTCGGTGCGCGTGTCACCCTTCCAGACGTGTTCAAGGGGGTCATGCCGTTCGTCGCATTCGTTCTCGTCATCACGCTGGCCATCATTCTTTGGCCCGACATCGTGCTGTGGCTGCCCAGTCTCTCCAACGTCAGTTGATACCTGATCGGGCCCGCTGGGGGCCGCCATGGGTCTCGATCCTCGGCCACAACGAGATGCGCGATCGTGAACATTCAGCAGCCGGAGAGAACAATGCCCACAGTTGAGTTCGACCCCGACCTGGGACAGAGACGACGCACCGGTCCCCTGGCCTCGCGGGCAACACCTATAGTCGATGACATAGAAGCAGCCCTCGCATCGGGCTCTTTCGCGCAGGCAGCTCTACTCATCGACCACTTCATGGAGCTCGCGGCCGTCAGGTTCGCGAGCTACAACCGCGGCCGATGGCTGAAGTGTCGCGAATGGCTTCTCGCCAACGGCACTCCAGCGGCCGAACTCGACAGTCTAGAACGCCAGGTGTCCACGAAGCTCGCGCCTCCGGATGAAAACCGATACCGTCCAGACGAGCTCTGGGAGGAGCTCAGCTCTTTCGCGGGGACACTTGTTGGTCGTACCCGAATTGCGTCACCCGCGGACCACGAGGCCCTCGTCCGAGATGTGGAGACGCTGCGCGCCCAATGGCAGGACCTGCACGACCGGTCTGTCGACTTCATCACCGAGATGCTCGCGTTTGTCGTGCGAACCCACGGTGAGCCGTCGTTGGGCGATTGCATGGGGTACATCATCGAGGGTTCCATCGGCGCTCGCGAGGACGCGCGCCTTTTTCTCGAGAGAGTGCTGGCGGGCATGGTCGGCCACCTTTCCGGCCCGAAACGGCGCGGCGCCGTTCAGGTCGAAGAACATGAGGATCGCTGGGTGCTCTCGTTCGAACCGTGTGGGTCAGGTGGCCGAACGTATCTCCCCACCCCAGGGCATCGCGTCGATCAGACGGATATGAACGACAAAGTTCTGGGCCGCCACGATTGGGCCTGGAACACGCCTGGCGTGTGCTATTACTGCACTCACTGCGCAGTCGGGCTGCAGTCCGGGCCCATCGACGCACACGGAGTCCCGCTTGCCGATGTCTACCCGCCGTCCTCGGATGCCCCGGCAGGATCCACGAGCGCGTTGTGCCAGTACGTCATCTACAAACGCGATGATGCGATCCCAGACGCCGTCTACGAGCGAGTGGGCCGCGCTCGGCGCACGACGAAGAAGGAGCTCGATCGAGAACACGGGTAGACTCCACCTGACTCCTCAGACAAGCAGAGCAGAGAAGGTGAGAGATGTGCCGCAGGTGAGACGGGCGCCGCTGGCGGGTCAAGCCGCCGAGCTGCTGCTGGAGCGGATCAGGTCCGGCGAATGGAGGCTCGGTGAGAAGCTGCCTGGCGAGACGACCCTGGCACCGCAGCTCGGTGTCGGCCGCTCCACGGTCCGTGAAGCCGTCCGCCAGCTCGCCGGGCGCGGCGTGTTGGCCTCCCGGCAGGGTGCTGGTGTATTCGTCATCGCGCTCGACGCCCCGGAAGACTGGGACGTCGTGCTGCGCAGAGCCGGCATCGTGTCTGTGATCGAGGCCCGCATCGCCATCGAGACCGAGGCGGCCGCCCTTGCCGCTGAACGCCGCACCCCCGCCGATCTGCGCGCCATCCGCCGCGCCCTCACCCGGCGAGCCGAACACCGTTCCGACATCGAGAGTCACGTCGACACCGACACCGCGTTTCATCGCGCGATCATAGTCGCCGCACACAACCCGGTCCTCGTCGAGCTCTTCGACAGCTTCACCCCGCAACTGCGCGAGGCCATGATCGATATGCTCCGCCTGCGCAAGGAGTTCGGCAGCGACGGCGACCACACCGCCCATGCCGCCCTGCTCGACGCCATCGCAGACCGCGATGAGGGTGCAGCCTCGGCACGCAGCCGCGGCCATCTGCTGACATTGCGAGAGGGCCTCACGTGACCGCCGGAGAATACACGCCGACGCGACGCGGGCGCGGAGAGCCGGAGTCCGCTCCGGTCGCGATCGGCGTGGGCTGCGTGGCTGCTGGATGGCAGCACGGGCACGGTGACCGTTCTGGCTCTCGGCAGACTCACAACATCGGCACGCGGGCGAAAGACTGTGGAGGCGCGTCGTGACCGAAACCGAGGTCCTGCGGCTCGAAACGGTCGATTTCGTGCGAGAGTCGCGCCCGATCCTCACCGACATCAACCTGACCGTCCACGCGGGCGAGCACTGGGCGCTCATCGGCCCCAACGGTGCGGGCAAGAGCACGATCCTGAGCCTGTGCGGGGCGATGAGCCATCCGACCCGCGGAAGCGTGTATGTGCTCGGGCACAGGCTCGGCCGAGTCGATATACGCGAACTGCGGCAGTCGATCGGACACGTCAATCCCCGCCACCCCCTTCGCTCACCGCTCACCGTGCGCCAGGTCGTCCTCACCGGCGCGACCGGCACAACGGAGCCCATGCCCCGGTGGGCTCCGGACGACACAACCCTCGAACGCGCCGATCGACTGATCGAGATGCTCGGCCTCGGCGAACTCGCCGGTGCCACGTGGCCGACGATGTCCCAGGGCGAACGCGGGCGCGCGTTGATTGCCCGGTCGCTGCTGCCCGATCCTCCCCTGCTCCTGCTGGACGAGCCTTCGACCGGTTTGGACGTCGCGGCGCGCGAGCAGTTCCTCTCGACGGTGGACGAACTGCATCACATGCAACCCGAACTCGCCACCGTCCTGGTCACCCACCATCTCGAAGAGCTTCCGGAGACCACAACCCACGCCATGCTCATCAAAGACGGCCGCGTGCAGTCCTCCGGCACGGCACACGACGTGCTCACCACCCGGCAGGTCACCGAGTGCTTCTCCTATCCCATCGAGATCGAGCACCGCACGGGGCGCTGGCAAGCCCGAGCAGGACAACGCCGGAGTCGGGAGGCCACGGTGCGAGCGCAGCCCGATTCGGCGCTGAGCATACGCTGAAGCGCGCCCCTCTGGGGCGCCGAGCGTGTATGCCGATACGCATCGGGCAGCAAAGGCTTGTGAACCCCGGTCAGCACATCTCCGCCGACGAACCGCAGCTGGGGTGCAACTCGTCCGGCAGCCCTCCACCGGGGCGGCATCTCATATTGTTACCAATCTACTTAATGCACTAAGGTAATGATATGCGCACCTCGATCGTGGACAAGCTCCTGGCCATCACGAACATGTTCCAGCAGGACATGGCGCGAGCCTTCGCCGGCACTCCTCTCACGGAGTCGCGGGTCGCCGTCCTGTGGACGTTGGCGCTGAGCGGGCCGTCCACCCAGCAGGCCCTCTCCGAGGCGCTCTCCGTGACGCCCCGCAACATCTCAGGCCTCGTGGACGCGCTCGAGAACCACGGATACGTCCAGCGCAGCCCCCACCCGTCCGATCGCCGCGCCGTGCTGGTGACGCTCACGTCGAGCGGTGAGACGGCAATGGCCCGGATGCAGGAGGAACACGCTCACCTGGAGGAGGAGCTGCGCGGCGCCGTCGCGCAGGAGCATCTTTCGGCGCTCGAACAGGGCATCGACGCGATCATCGCTCGCCTCGCCACGTTGATGAGCGCGGAGCAGGCAAAAGCGGAGGACAACGGATGAGCGCCGCGACCTGGAACCCGCAGGCCGCACGGACCCGCGCCCGAGCTCTTATCGCCCGAGGCACGGGGATCGAGAAGGTCATCTACGCCGCCATCGTCCGCGCGATCGCTCGGAGACCGTGGAAGACACGCGACGCCAAGGGGTTCCACTACCACTCTCAAAGCCTCACGGTGCTCGTCATCTTCATCGTGCTCTCCGCGGTCGAGATCGTTGTCATCGACCTGATCGTGCACCAGTGGCTCTGGCTGAGAATCCCCCTGCTCATCATCGGCACCTGGGGACTGGTCTGGATGACCGGGCTCCTGTGCGCCCACTTCATGCGGCCTCACACGGTCGGAACCGAGGGCATTCGTGTCCGCGACGGTCTCGACATGGATGTTCACGTCACCTGGGACGATGTCTACTCGGTGGGGCTGAAGAACCGCAGCCACGAGCCTCAGACCCCGAGCGTGATCGATGACCAGGAAGGCCGGTCACTGGTGGTGGACATCACCGACCAGACCAACATCGAGGTCGTCCTGGAACGATCGACGGCCATCACCCTTCCCGGCCTGCCGCCGAAAGGCGGCGAGCAGGTCATCGATCGCATCTATCTCTGGACGGACGAGCCGAAGGACTTCCTTGCGGCGGTGCGTGAGCACATCGGCTCTGGGCCGGACAACGCCGCAACCGAGAAGGCGTAGGCTCACCCTGGAATTTCTCGTCGACACCGCGAGGAGTTCGACGAGCATACGACTGAGTTCGTCACCGATGCGCAGACACGTCTGCCGGCGGCGCGCCTTCCGCCCGCCGCGCCAGGCGCCGCATCTCCTGGACCTTCGGGTCCGGGCTGAGCGTGGCGGCGAGCAGTCTCTTGGTGTACGGGTCCGAGGGCTCCCGCAGGATCCGCCCAACGTCGCCCTGTTCCACCACTCGGCCCTTGTTGAGCACAACGACCCGCCTGGCGAGCGATCGCATGACGTCGATGTTGTGGCCGATGAACAAGTAGCTCAGCCCGTATTCGGCCTGCAGGCTGGACAGGAGCTCCAGGACCTGGGCCTGAACGGTGAGATCGAGGGCACTCGTCGCCTCGTCGCACACAACGATCTTGGGTCGCGTAACAAGCGCGCGTGCGATGGCGATGCGCTGTCGCTGGCCGCCGGAGAACTGCGCGGGGTAGAGCCGCACTGTCTCGGGAGCGAGCCCTACTCTCCTCAGGAGGCCTGTGATCCGGTCCTCCTGCTCGAGCCGGTTTATTCCGGCCACGCGCAACGGCTCACGCAAGATCTCACCGACGGTCAGCGCAGGATTCAATGAGCCATAGGGATCCTGGAACACGACCTGCACCTGTGCGGCCACGCGGCGCCGCTCGCGGCCAGCGAGGTGCCTGATGTCTTGGCCATCGAGAAGAATCGAACCCGCGGCAGCAGGAGCGAGCCCGACGATCGCCCTGCCGATCGAGCTCTTGCCCGAACCCGACTCACCGATCAGACCGACGGTCTCGCCTGCTCGAACCTCGAATGTCACGTCATCGACCGCACGGTGAAGGGAACGGCCGCGACCGTAGTCGACCGACAGGCCCATGACCTTCAACAGCGGCTCGCTCATGTTTCTCCAGGGGAAAGGGGTTCGAGGCCGGCGAGTGTGCGGGCCCTGGCGACGAGAGACTGTGTGTAGGTCCGCTGGGGATCGAGGAGCAGATCAGGAAGAGGCCCGGACTCCACGACCTGGCCGTCCCGCATAACGATGGCGCGATCACAGATATCGGAGACAACACCAAAGTCGTGCGTTACCACGAGGATGGCCATACCGCGGCGGTCTCGTAACGCGCGCAGCAGGTCGAGAATCTCCGCCTGGACAGTCACATCGAGCGCAGTGGTCGGCTCGTCCGCGATCAGCAGGCTCGGATCGCCGGCGAGCGCCCACGCGATCGCGATCCGCTGCGCCATCCCGCCCGAGACCTGGTGAGGGTAGAGGCGGGCGACCCGTTGCGGATCGGTCAATTGCACGGTGCGCAGCAGTTCGAGGGTCATAACGCGGGCCTCGTGTTTCGAAACGCCCCGCAGCCGGGTGAGCGTCTCCGCTATCAACGTGCCCACCCTCATCATCGGGTCCAGCGCCGCCATTGGTTCTTGAGAGACATAGCCCAGCCGCGCGCCGCGCAATGCCCGAAGCCTTTCCGTAGGCAGGCTGGCGACGTCGTTGCCTTCGAAAAGGATGTGTCCACCGGAGACCTCACCGGAGCCTCGCAGGAGTCCGAGCACTGCTCGTGCCAGTGTGGTCTTGCCCGATCCCGATTCGCCGACGATCCCGACGATCTCTCCGGCGTCAAGGGAGAGGGAAACATCCTTGACCACCAGCGTCGTCTCGTGCTCTCGGCCATACGTGATCGACACGTTCCGGAATTCGAGCAGGCTCGTCGCTGATCCCGACCCTGCCACGCCGTCAGAGAACGCTCGGACGCGGCGGCGGGAACGCGGCGCTCCAGCCCAGGTTTCGACGACGACGTCTCGCACAGTGTCGCCGATGATCCCGAAAGCGATGACAGTGACAGCGATGATCCCGCCTGCACTGGCGAGCAGCCAACCGTTGCTGTTCGCCGCGGTGGCACCCTCGGTGACCATGGACCCCCAGGTGGGCGTCGGTGGCTGCACACCGAAACCAAGGTAGGCGAGGCCCGAGGTGAACAGGATGGCCATGGATGCGACGATTGTCGCTTGCACCAGGACGGGGCCGGCGATTCTGGGAAGAACGTGCCGGAACACGATTCGCGGTTGCGAGACGCCACTGGCGCGTGCCGCATCAATATAGAGCTCACCTCGGACCGCTCGCGCGCTGCCCCGGAGATTCTGGGTCACCGGTGGCACGAGGAGCAACCCGAGAGCGAGGTTCGCCACGACCAGCGATCCGCCGAACACGGCGAGGATCACCAGGAGAATCACCATGGTGGGGAGAGCCCACGCAACATCTGTCACGCGCATGATGATCCGGTCGAGGTTTCCTCCGATGTACCCGGCCAGGACACCGAGCGGGATGCTGATCGCCAGGGCCACGACCGAGACCAGCAAGGCTGAAATCAGGGCGGGTCTACCGCCGTAAAGCAGTCGGCTGAGCACGTCTCGGCCTAGCTTGTCGGTGCCGAGGAGGTGAGCGGACGAAGGTCCATCGAGCGAGTGAGCCAGGTCGTTGAGCAAAGGGTCGTACGGAGCGATGAGGGGCGCTGCCGCGCAGGCGACGACGATGACCAACACCACGACCGCCGCCACGACCGCGAGTGGGCGTCGCAGAGCGCGCCGAAAGGCCGAGGTGAGCGGCCCAGCCGTGGCAGCGACATCCGGTGTTGTGGTCAGCACGCTCATGCCGTCCGCACCTTCGGGTCGAGGAGCGCGTAGCCCACGTCGACAAGCAGATTAACCAGGATGACTCCGATGCAGTAGTAGACGGTGATCCCCTGGATTAAGGGGACGTCGTGACTAATCGACGCCGTCACCGTCGCGGTTCCGAGACCCGGCATGGCGAACACGTTCTCCACGATGACCGCCCCTCCCAGTATTCCGACGAAGAAGACGCCGACCATCGTGAGAATAGGCAGTGCCGCGCTGCGAAGCGCGTGGCGAAAGACGATGTGGGCCTCAGACACACCTGCAGCGCGGAGGGCATCGATGAAGTCCCGCGCGAGGATATCCCGCATCGCGTCCCGGGTCTGTCGCGCGAGCAGCATGACCCCGCCGATGGTGAGGGTCGCGACCGGCAGGATGAGAGTTCCCACCCAGCCGCCGACTGACGATGTTATGGGCACGTAGCCGATGGCGGGGAGGAGGTGGAGGGAGACCGCGAAGATCGATGCGAGAACGGTGCCGACCCAGAAGTTCGGCAGCCCGATGCCCACGCCCGCCACGATGTCGATGGCGCGACTGACTGCGCCCGTTCGGGTGGCGCTCAGGATGCCGAGACCGAGGCCGATGACGAGCGAGACGAGAGTTCCGCAAATGGCGAGTGAGAGGGTCGGTCCGAGCCGATTGTTCAATATCTCAACGACACTCTGCGATGTGATGGCCGACCGGCCGAGATCCCCCTGCAGGGCGCTCCCCAGCCAGTCGAAATACTGCACGTACCACGGCCGATTCAGGCCGAGCTCGACCCGAAGGTCGTCGAGCTCTGCCTGGGTCGCGTAGGGGCCCAGGATGGTCCCGGCAACATCGCCGGGCGAGAGAGCCACGAGAACGAAAGTGATCACCGTCGCGGCGAAGAGAAGTGGGATCGACCACAGCAGCCTGCTGCCGATGAGGGTTAGCACGGCGAGCATTGCAGGGCTACCACTCGGTCGCCTGCGGCCCTTATGACCCGCGTGCGATGGGCATACACCGGTAACTCAGACACCAGAAACTCCGTTGTTGATGGTTTGTTGCGGCCTAGACGAGTCGTCAGTCTAGGACAGGCCCGTTCAGCCTGCGCCCTCCGAACTCCGATACCAGCTATCGCATTATGCAGGAACACCCCGTTCCGGGCGCACCTAGGATGACGACGAAGGAGCGGCCTCCCGTTTCTGTATTCAGGAGCCGCTGACGTCGGCGAGTTGGCTGGCATCGGCGGCGCCTGACCTCAGCCTGGCTCAACCACGAATAGGAATCGAACAATGACGTTTGGACGAACGAAAGCGGCGACGCGCGGTGTGTTCCGCGCGGTCGCGGTCGCAGCCACAGTTGCGGTGGCGACATCTATCGCCGGATGCTCTTCCGCGGACGCCGCCGGCACGAGCGACGAAGAGCGCACGCTGACCATCGGAATGGCGCAGGCGGTCAACAATCTGGATCCAGCGACCACGAGCCCGGCATCCTACGCCTACCCGGCGTACGAGCCCCTCATCTACCAGACCCCCACGGGCGACTACATCCCCGGTCTCGCCACCGAGTGGGAACTCACCGACGACAACACGAAGGTCACTCTTCAGATCCGCGAAGACGTCAAATTCTCAGACGGTGACGATCTGGACGCCGCCGCGGTGAAGGGTTCCCTCGACTACTTCCTGAGCCTCGAGGACAACAGCCTGCTCGCCGCGGCCGGACCGGTGGCATCCGTCGACGTGACGGGCGATTCCGAGGTGACGATCACGTACTCGGAGCCCTATCCGATCGCGTTCTTGTCGCTCACCCAGGCGTACAACTTCGGTCTTGTCATCAGCCCGACCGGAGTCGCCAACCCTGAATCGTTGAAGACAGAGACTCATGGCGCGGGCCAGTATGTCCTGGATCCCGGCAACACGGTCGCCGACAGCCAGTACACGTTCACGCCGAACGAGAACTACTGGCTGCCCGACGCAGTCAAGTTCTCGTCGGTGGTCCTCAAACCGATCACCGATCCCGCAGCTCAGCTTTCGGCACTGCAGAGCGGCGCCATCGACTACGCGAACAATGTGCCGGCAAGCAATGTGCAAACCGCCGTTGACTCCGGATTCGAGGCTGCGACCGCGGCCGGATTCATGTGGTTCGTTATGCTGCAGGCTCGGGACCAAGCCCCACTGAACGACCCGCAGGTGCGAGAGGCGATCTCGCTCGCCATCGACCGCGAGTCGATAGCGGATGCGGTGTTCAGCGGGCTTGCGGAGCCGGCCTCGTCGATCGTCGCGGATTCGTGGTTCGGAGCCTACGACGCGGAGCCGATCGAGCGTGACATCGACAGGGCGAAGGAGCTTCTCGCCGAGGCGGGTTATCCCGATGGACTCACGATCACGATGCTCGACACAAGCGCACTCGACCCTGACGGCAATTTCGCGACCGCCATTCAGGGCCAACTCGTCGACGCGGGCATCACCGTCGAACTCCAAGTGGAGACAGGGTCGTTCGACACGTTCCTCAGCTCGCTCTTCAGCGGTGCCAAGCAGACGACGGCCTTCGCCCTGCCGAACACGGACCTCTACTACCAGTACATGCTCAATATTGCGCCGGGGTCGATCGCGAACCTCGCCGGAAGCACGGACGACGAGCTATCGGCTGCGCTCACGACGGCGTCGACCGCGAGCGGAGATGACGCGGAGGCGGCCTACCAGGCCGTCGCCCAACGTCTCGACGAGCTCAACTGGTTGGTCCCCGTGGTCGCGGCATATTCGAACCAGGTGCACGTCGCGACTCTCGAAAACCTCGCGGAGTCGTCCGTCGAGTTGACTCCCGACGGATTCGCCCCCGATCCAGACCTGTCGTGGGAGTTCGCCGATTAGAACTCACGTGTGCCGCGCGTACGGCGCGGCACACCCCGAGATGCAGGAAGACCATCATGACGACACCAACCGGACGGTGATTGGCGCAGTCCTGCATCCCGCAACGGCCGATCACTCGGTCACGGTGCGCCCCGGCGGAACCGTGTTCCCGATGATCGTCGAGCCCCCGCCCAACGTTCACATCCACCGAATCTGAAGCAGAAAGCAGTTCCCATGTCCACTCCAACACAAGCTCAAGCGCCGACCAGGGACGAACTGATCGAGCGCGCGCGCAGTCTCGTGCCGATGATCGCCGATGCGGCGGAGGCAGCCGAGACCGCCCGACGCATCCCCGAGGCGGTGCTTCACGCGATCCGGGACCAAGGATTGTTCCGGCTGACCACCCCCAAGCGATACGGCGGCCACCAGGTCGACATGCGCACCCTGGTCGAGGTCGGATCCATCATCGCGGAAGGGGACGCGTCGACGGGGTGGGTGACGGCGTACGCGAACACCGCGAAGCTGCTGGCCGGCCTGCGTAACCAACAGGTGCAGGATGACGTGTTCGGAGCCAACCCAGATGCGATCATCGCGGGATCGAGCAAACCCAGCACCGACGTGGAGAGGGTGGACGGTGGCTGGGTGGTCTCGGGCACCTGGCCTTCGCTCTCCACGGTGCCCTACTCAGATTGGGTCGGTCTGTTCTTCCTGTCGGGGACCGAGGACGGCGGGAAGCGCCGACTCCTTGAGGGGCTCGTCCCGACCGCAGAGGTTGAGATCGTCAACACGTGGTTCGTGGCGGGAATGCGTGCGACCGGCAGTGAGTCGGTCGTCGCGAACCAGGTGTTCATTCCGGAACATCGCGTTATGGACGCCGCGGGCATCGCGTCGAACGACTTCCACCAATACGAGAACCCGGAGCCGGAGGCCGAGTACCGCGCAGCCACGCACCCTGTTCTCTCCCTCGTGATCGCGATCACGCCGCTCGGACAGGCGCAGCGTGCACTCGACCTCGCGGTCGAACGCAGCCAGACGAAGCCACTCACCGGTACCACGTTCGACTTCCAGAAGGATTCGACGTCGTTCCAGAACGAGATCAGCGATGCGGCGATGCTGGTCGACGACGCCCGTCTCCACGTCTATCGAGCCGCATCAGACATCGACGAGTGGGCGAGCAAGGCGCAAGTGATGCCCCCGCTCCTCCGTGCCCGAACTCGTGCAGACGCGGGGTGGGCTGCAAAGAGTGCGTGCGAAGCCGTGGATCGGATCATGACCGCGCTCGGTTCCGGCGCCTTCTCCGATTCCAGCCCCTTCCAGCGGATCTGGCGAGACGTCAACGTGAGCGGCCGCCACGGCGCCGCGAACTATATGCTCAACCGCGAGACCTACGGCAAGACGTTGCTGGGGGTTCCGGCCGACTTCAACCGCCTTTCGGTCTGATGGTTCAGGGCGTCGCGTTGGATCCCACCGTCCCCGCCGACTTCCGCGAGGTGCTCGGACACTTCGCGAGCGGCGTGGTGATCGTTGCAGGCGTGGTTGACGGGGTCCCGCACGGTATGGCTTGCCAGTCCTTTTTCTCGGTGTCCCTCGATCCGCCGCTGGTGGCGTTGTGTATCTCGCACACCTCGACGAGTTGGCGGCTCATCTCGTCGTCGGGCAGTTTCTGCGCCAGCATTCTCGCCGAGGACCAGGCCGCCCTATGCTCCACGTTCGGTAGCCGTGGCACAGACAGGTTCGCAGCGACTGAATGGTTTCGCGCGCCCACCGGCTCGCCGCGCGTCGACGGGGCGATCGCGTGGATCGACTGCGACATCGAAAACGAGTACCGCAGCGGGGATCATGTCATCGTCGTTGGCCGGATCCGCGCGTTCGACAGGTCGGAAGGCAAACCGCTGATCTTCGGCCGCGGCAGGTTCGGCACCTTCCATCCCACCACGCGCCCCGCACCGACTCCGAGCGCCCAGTGGGACGCGGAAGACGTCTTCGGCGCCGGCGTCTGGGTCAAGGGCGTGGACTGGTAGGCATAACGTCATCTGCTCTGACAGTCGGCGATGGAACGCGTCCTGCTCGATGCCCCTGATCTGGCAGCCTCGACGCCAGGCAAAGCCGGTGCTGAATGCCTCGATGAACTCTCACGTTGAGGTTGTTCTTCCGCAGATGTATGTAGCGACGCACGTCGCAGATGTCAGACGGATGCGACGTCACCGTCCCAATGGTTGACGTTGAGACGGTTGTGGTCGGCCGCCAGGTAACGATGGAATCGATTCTCGGGGTCACGCGCGGCGATGATCGCCCGTAACCTGTTCCAGTTCTCCGGGGCCATGAACGTCAGCTGACGGTTCGTCATGTCGGAGTCACCGAGATACTGGCCCGCAGTGACCGACTGCGCGTGCGTGAACGCCTCATTGACCCAGCTTCGGTTGCGCTCGTATTCGGCAGGATCTTCATAGACGGTGTAGGCGGCGACGTACGCGTCGGTCTGCAGCGAGAAAGCCATGTCGGGCAACTCCCTGCGCGGCGCGTTGCTCATCCAGATCGCGAAGCCTCGTTCGGTAGGGTTCGTTGTGAACAGGGGACGAATGCCGTCCACCATCCGCGCGATGCCGTCCGGCGTGTTCTCGTCATCGATCCAGGCGCAGTCGGTGATGTACTGCCAGTGCTCGGGGTTGGTCCGCACCTGCTCCTCGCGCTGCGAAGCGAGAGAAGAGGGCATAGCGTCGGCAACGAACACCGCACGGTCGAGTGCTGGGCTCGTATTGAAATCGGCGAGCGATTCACGTGCGTGCGACTCATCATCGCCGAACGCGAGGCCCGTCACGAGGAACAGCCGCCGCTCGCTGCCGTCAGGCTGAGGCGCAGGGGTCGAGACGCAGACGATCTCGACATTGTCGGGCACACGGTGGTGCATCTGATACATCCAGGTCATCACCTCGGTGAAGTCCTCGAGTTCGTAGCCGTGCACCGTGTGAGCGAGCGCACCGAACATCGGGCGGGTCTGCAGATGGAATCGCACGACGATGCCGGGGAAGGCCGGACCGGCGCCACGCGCGGCCCAATAGAGATCGCTGTTCTGCCGAGCATCGGCGCGAACCAGCTCGCCGTCGGCAGTCACGACGTCGACGGCGACGACATATTCGGCCGCCCAACCCCACCCCCGCTGATTCCAGCCTTGTCCGCCCTGCAGCAGGAACCCTCCGATGCCGACCGATGGGCAGTGCCCCCCGTTGAAGAATCGGCCCCGTTCCTCGAGGTACGGCGACAGTTCGTCGCCGCCGGTCGTCGCAGGTCCTGCCGAGACGATGCCGGTCTCCTCGTCCAGCGCGATGTCGCGCAGCGCACCGAGGTCGATCAGAAGGCCGCCGTCGCGAACGCTCCACGCGGCCCATGCATGACCGCCGGAGCGCACCGCGACCGTCCAGCCGTTGGCTTTCGCCAAGAGGACACCGCGCTTCACATCTTCCACGGATCCGACGACAAGGATGGCGTCTGGCTGTCGATCGGGCCGTCGACCGTTGAACATGCGGCCGACCCGTGCATCTTCCCAGCCGGCATCAGAGGGAAGCACAAGCTCACCGTCGAAGTCATTCGCGCGGGGATCCAGGGTCATCATCGAACTCCTCAGGTATGTTCCGCCACATCGGCGCGGCGCCCGCCTCTACAGTAGGCAATGGGGTGTGCCGCATGAACTCCGGAAGCGGGATACCACGTATCGCGCGCAGTCCTAGAGATCGTACGTCCGAGCGAGGGGACACCTTCTCGGCATGCTGCACATTACGAGGCGCTGCACGTCTCACCTGGCCCCGAGGCTGACCCCGATGGACTGGGAAGTCGTGCCACGTCAGTGGAGCGGGACGAGTCCGAACCGCCCCCAGGCGACGAAGATCATCCCGGCGAGGAAGAGCAGGTCTCCGAGGAGTTCTTTGTACTCGACTCGCCGGATTCGCTCGGTGACGGCGCCGGCCATGTACAGGGCCATCCCCGACGCGGCCACGGGTACGAGGACGGGCGCGGTGTTCGCCAGCCCAGGGAGGATCAGGCCGAGACCGCCGAGGACCTCGATGGTCCCCATGAACTTCACGTTGCCAGGGGTGAAATCCTGCGGCCAGTGCAGCTTCGCGGCGTACTTCTCGTACGGCGAGACGAGCTTGAGGATGCCGCCGGCGGTGAAGGCGATGGCGAAGATGCCGGTGACGATCCAGAGTGCGATGTTCATAGTTGTGCTCCCGTTTGTGATTGTGCTTTCGAAAAGGAGACGAGGTGGCCTCCGACGGTGTGACATCGCGCCGGATTCCGACCGGCATGTCGCGGCTCGAAGAGCCGTATCGTCTTAGATCGAAGGATCTCGCGACGTAAGGAGCGCACGATGTCTTCGGCTTCGACTACGCCCATATCGCCACGATCGTGGGCCGGTCCGAGAGTGCGTGCCGCCAGCTCCGCTCCCGCGCCCGTCGCACGTCGATGCCGGGCGCCCGCGCTTCGAGGCTGACCGCCGCAAACGATCCGAACTCGCCGACCGGTTCTTCGCCGCGCTCCAAGACGGCGACGTCGAGGCGCTCGAAACCTTCCTGGCCGCCGACGTCGCGACGATCAACGACGAAGCTGGCGCACCTCGGACGCGTCGGCGATCTCCACGTGACCGCACGCGAGCGCAACCGCGCCCGACGTGCAGGTCAGCGCGGCAGCGCCTGAACGGCGTGCCGGTCAGGCGCTTCCGAGGGCGGCGCGGACGATCTTGCGTATCTCCGCACCGTCGGGAGGCACAACCTCCTGCTCCGTGCAGAGCAGATGGACCGCGCCTGTGAGCAGGGGGGCGATCGTGCTCACATCCACCTCGTCAGGGAGGCGACCTTGTTGCTGTTCAGCGGCGAGATAGGCGCGGATCATCTCCGTTCCCTCGCCCAGAAGGGGAATGCGGGCCGTTCCCGCCTCTCGCAGCCGGTTCCGCAGCGCGGGTCGGGCGACGATCAGCCCGACGATGGAGACGGCCACCGGCGAGAACAGCTCGACCAGCGCGTCGGCGAGCTGGTCCACAATGGTGCCCTGTCCAGCTGACGCCAGCAACGCCTTCGCCTGCCGCTCCACCCGGGCGATGCGGTCGAACACGAGCCCGGCGAGAAACGCATCGAAGTCCGCGAAGTGCCGATGCACCAGCCCTTTCGCGACGCCGGCCTCGGTCGCCACGGACCGGCTGGTCAGCGCATTGGGCCCGTCACGAAGCAGGACGCGTTCGGCAGCGGCGAACAGCTGCTGCTCCGCGTCCCGTATCGGCACTCCGGTAGGCACGCGCTTCTCCTTCCTCCGCCTCAAACAGGCATGTGATTGCGGTTGTGGGCACGTGACCACTCTATGCCGAAGACCCCTGTCATCCGCTGCCGGCACGCAGCAACATTCGCTTGTGGGCATCCGCCCACTTATAATGGGCACACGCCCACTTGACAGTTGACCAGACGAACGGAGCCCTCCCATGACAGATCCAGCCGCGACCGATGTCCTGATCGTCGGTGCCGGTCCTGTGGGGCTGGCGCTGGCGTTCGATCTGGCCCGCCGCGGCGTCGATGTGCGCATCATCGATCGCACCGATGCCTATCCGGTCGGGACACGGGCCCGCGGCGTGCGAGCCCGCACCCAGGAGGTACTGGAAGACCTCGGGGTGCTCGACGAGGTGGCCGAACACGCCGAGACGCCGATCCCTACGCGCTTCTACGACGCCGAGGGGCACGTCGTGCGCGAGGCCGCAATCTACGACACACCCCCTGTGCCGGGGGCTCCGCACGCGGGCAGTCTCATCGTGGGACAGCAGTTCACCGAGGCCGCGCTGCGCACGAGGCTTGAGTCTCTGGGCCAGCGGGTGGAGCTCGGCGCGGAACTGACCGATATCGCACAGGACCAAGACGGGGTCACAGCGTCGATCCGCATCGGCGACGAGTTGCGGACGGTCCGAGCGCGCTACCTCGTCGGCTGCGACGGTAGCGGCAGCACCGTGCGCAAGCAGGCCGGGATCAGCTTCCTCGGAGAGACCTGGGACCAGCAGCGCATGCTGTTCGGCAACCTCAGCGTCGACGGTCTCGACCCTACGGTGGCGCACATGTGGGCCACTGATCCCGGCGGCATGCTGACCTTGTATCCGATGCCGAAGAGCGGCACCTGGTTCTTCACCGCGCCCCTGCTGCCCGAGAGCGAGCAGGATGACACACCGGTCACTGCGGAGACGTTCATCGAGGCGTTCGAGCGACACGTCGGGATGCCGGGGGTGACGTTCCGCGATCCTGTTTACCTCTCGGTGTATCAGGTCAACGTCCGGATGGTCGATCGTTTCCGCGACGGGCGCGTCTTCCTGGCAGGAGATGCCGCCCATGTGCACACGCCCGCAGGCGGTCAGGGCATGAACACGGGGATCCAGGACGCCTACAACCTCGGCTGGAAGCTCGCCGAGGTGCTCCGCGGCGCCCCGGAGCCGCTGCTCGACACGTATGAGGAAGAGCGCATGCCCGTCGCCGAGCATGTACTGGCCTCTACGACGGCCCGCGGCCGCGCCTGGGCTGGCTCCAACACGGCACGCGTATCGGAACGCATCGTCGACGCCTTCCAGGGCCGCGACCCCTTCGCCGACACCAGTCAGCTCAGCATCACCTACCGGGGAAGCAGCCTCGCCGTCAACGTGGGCGATCCGCTCGGCATCCGTGCCGGCGATCGCGCCCCAGACACACGCTGCATCGACCCGGCGGTCGGTCGGCACGTCAGGCTGTTCGATCTGTTCCGCGGCACCCATGTCACGCTGCTCGTCTTCGGAAGCCAGCCCAGCCTCCGCTTTGAAGAACTGCCATCGGGTGTCATCCACGTGCACCGCATCCTCACCGCCAACGCCCGGCACCATCCGTCAGAGCCGGCGTTCATCGACGAGACCGGTGAGGCCCATGAACTCTACGGCGTCGACGACGACGGCCTGGTGCTGGTCCGTCCCGACGGCTACATCGGGATCGCGACAACCGACCTGGACGCCCCGTCTGTGACTGAGTACCTCCGAAAGATCATCGCCGACGCGCACCCCCACTACCTCGATACCTGCCACAGCGACGCATGGTGTGATGAGTCGTGCAGCCAGAGTGGGTAGGCGTCAGCGCGAGCCTCGTGGCCAGCGATCATTGTCGGCGAGTCGCGCGAAAAGCGGGCAGTGCTACCCCCGGTGCATGGGAGCCTTTGTGAGCAATCATGATTGCTTGAGGTCTTCAGGTCCTTGACGTGATCTGTTGGCGGTGCGGCGTGGCGGCTGCTTCCAGTCGGGATCGTGATGCCGGGCGATGACCGGGAAGAGGGAGAGCCATGGCAGACGAGAACGAACTGCGCAGCCTGCGAGACCGAGTGACGCGCCTCGAGGGGTTGCTCGTCGGCGGCCTGCCGCTGCTCGGCGTGCCATGACCGAGCGCGGCCGCGTCATGGCGAGAGTTCTCTCTATCCTCGGGACGGTGGGAGGGGCAACGGTCATCCTGTTCGGGCTCATCTCGTTGCGCGCCGACGACAGCTCATTCGGGCTCGGCGGAGTGATCCTGCTGACGGGAACGCTGCTCACGTTCCCGCTTTCGAGCCAAGCGTCTCGACCGTTGTTCAGCGCAGAGCGCCGGGCGCGAGCGACCAGATAGCCAGCGACGGCGCTACGACGTCTGCGGGTGACGGGTGAGCTGGGGCGATGTCGCGACGGCATTGAAGCTGTCTGGGAGACACCATTCCGGCGAGCCGGATCGCTCCTCGCTCTCGCGACCCTGGCGACAGGATTTCATCAGTCCGTTACGTGAACGACTCCCGATCGAGTATCAGCGGCGCACGAACCCCGAGCGGATCCGTGCCCACAGCGGGTCGCCTTCGGAGAGGCCCGAGACGAGTCGCATCACTCCGCCGATCTGGCCGAGTCCGGAGCCGCCTCGTCGACCACAGCATCGCGAGCAGGACAATCCCCGCGAGCGCGACGACCGAGGCACAGACGATCACCACCAGGTCGACACCCACCGGTACGCCGCCCCGCATCAGCACGGTCTCGGTCAGCCCGACCGCCACGAACGATCCCGCCGAGGCGAGCACGAAACCGAGGATGCCGAGACCCCACCGCGACCAGCACTCGAAGTCGGCGCGCAACGACGCGGCGACGCGATCGGCATCGGCGGGCCGAGCGTCGTCCGAGCCCGCCTCGGCGATGTACGGATGCGAGCCGGAGCGGATCAGAGTGAAGGCCATGTCCTCAGGTTAAGCGGCGTCGAGCGGCGTCTCGAATCGGGCGCTCGCGGCAGCTGGATGTCATCGGCCTTCAGGTGTCATCCGCCGTCAAGCCGCCATCCTCGATGAGGAACGCGGGGCCGGGTGTCGAGACCAGCACGCCCATCAAATCCGGGATCATGCACGGAACCCGAAGGTACCGACCGACGTGAGCCCGAGATAGGCGCCGCCCGGTGCGACCTCTCCCTCGAAATCGATGAAGGCGAAGCAATGACTGGCCTCACCGATACCGAACGCTCGACACGCGCCAAGAAGCTCGTGCTCGAACTGCTCCGAGTAAGGCACCTCGATCACGACGTCCTCGATAGGGAGCACCGCACCGGCGTTGTATGCGGAGAACCGGTCGAGGTCGAACCAGTCGACGCGGGTGTCTCGACAGAACCCGCACGCGGCCCCGAGCCGGTCGACGTCGAAGTAGTCCGCCCAGTCATCGTCGCTTCCGCGGAACGTGCCGATCCACACGTGGATGCTCCTGGACTCCGCCATGCTCAGAATGCCCCGCTCACGCTCATGATCCGAGGGTACCCAACCTCGCCGTGCTCTACACCGAGCCAGCAGGCGGCGGAATGTAAGAAGGTCGCTACCGTGTGTGTCGAAGATGACGTCATATCTGCCGGTGTGTTCGCGCGCCGCCGTCTGGTAGTCGTGCACGGCATCAGCTCAGCCGTCGACACGGTGGCTCCAGCCGTGGTGCCGGTGGAGACCCGGGAGGCGTCGATCATCAGGCCCCTGTTCAGAGGAGCTCGTCGCGGGCCTGTTCGATGATGCCCGCCCACCAGGACGACGACGTCGCCTCAGGGTCGATCTCGTGCAAGCGAGCGAGCAATCGCTGGAAGCGCACATTATGAGGGACCACCTCACGCGTCGCCGCGCGGGGTCTCACACGCCCGGCGCGCAGTTGGGCCAGGCGCTGCGACGCCTGCTCCGCCGTGAGCATCGTCGCCGTGTCGGACGACCGCCCGTCCCGCACGTATTCGTCGAAGGCAGCAAGAAAACCACCCGTTCGGACGCGGTCTTGATTTAGATGATGCACGCGACCGCTCGCGACATCGACCACCCACATGTGGCCGTCAGCCGAGTCTTCGCCCACGACGAACTCATCCGGCGAGTGGACGTGGCCGACGACGCGAAGCACTCGCCCGTCGACGTCAATGATGCCCGGTTCTGCATCGTCCGACAGGACGAACCCGAGAGAAGCCAAAGCCACCGCCCTTCCTAACACGACCGGTGACACTCGACGCTCGCTTTTGCCGTTGTGCCGGAGGGCATGCCTTAGCCCATCGTCCCACGACGCATTCGTTCGCGGCAACCTCGACCTCGGAGGGTGCGACGCTCCCACTCGCTGGGTCATGTCAGAGGGTGAGGAAGGTGTCGTGCTCGGCGTAGCACCGCAGGGACTCGGCGATCTCGCCCGCTGAGATTCCGTCCGTCGTCTCGGCATAGCATCGAGCCCGGGCGTTCGCGTGAACGGAACAGCAGGCAGCCGGCGGACAACGACGCGCGCACCGACGCTTCGACTGAGGTACGCCGTCTGCCGCCCCGCATTCCCCTAACACCGTGGACCTGACCGCCGCCGCAATCGACGGCTGGCGAAGTCCTTCGTGCGCAATTGCGTCAGGTTCTCAGGCTTCGAGTAGCAGTTCCGCGCGTCGGCGGTCGACGCCGCCACGCCACGCGGCGAGCGGAAGCGTGATATCGGATCGCGGGCCGCCGCGCACGTGCTGCTCTGCGCGGTGCCGCTCCGCGGTCGGCACGAACCGGTCGTATGACGGCGGGAGCACGGGGTTCGGCAGGACGCCGAGCTCTGTCAGTCCGATCAGGATGCCGTAACGCTGATACTTGTCGGTGCGAACGAGCAGACGGGCACGGGTCAGCTCCTTCTCGAGCGCACCCGGGGTCGTCCCCGCAGGCTGCGAGGCGATGACGTCCAGCAGAGCCCGCACCCGCTCACGGTCGTCGCCGGTCGCGCGCGGCAGCCCCTCCGCCACCGCGGCCTCCAGGTCGGGCAGGTAGTGGGCAGGCAGCTCGTTCCACGCCCACCCGCACGCCAGCCGGACGAGCTGATCAGTGACGTCCACCCGCTCGATGGGTTCCAGGCCGCAGTTCGGCACACCGTCCTCTCCACGGGGCGCCCCGCGAAGGTGACGCGCCCACGCATAGGAGATGATCGTCTGCCTGCCACGCGGTGCGCTCCCGCCGATCCCGGCGACGAACGCCGAGAGCACGGCATCCGATGACAGCGCATCGGCCGCGGCGATCGCGCGATCCACGATCTCGGATGCGAGCCACGCTTCCCGCTCCCCCACCGGCCACCCGGCCGCTCGCGCCGACTCGAGGTCGGCAGGCGTCGGCGGTTCCACAGCCCCCGCGATGCTCCCGGTCCGGGTAAACCGGTACCCCACGCACCGCATCAGGAGCAGCAGCTCCTCGCCCTGCGGAATCCGTCTCGGTGCTCGCCGCGGTTCGCCCGTAGTCATGTCGTCCCTCCTCCCGATGTCCTGTCGTCGCTCCGCACCCAGCTCCTACGCTCCCGACGCTACGGGCCGAACTCGGAGAGCCGCCGTTCGATGAAGCCCGCGAACGATTCGGCGTACTCCTCCGGGGCGCCTTCTCGGCCCGCCAGGTCGTACGCCACCACGGCCACTTCGCCGTCTGCGGCGACGGGCCGGGTGAAGTCGAACACCCACCGCTCGTCATCGCTCGGCGCGTAGAAGAGCAGGCGACCCTGCCACGGCTCTCCCCTCCGGTGCCGGTAGCGGATGTCGGTGTCGGCATCATCGGCGAACTCGGCAGGGGCCAGAGAGAAGATCTCTCCCCCACCGATCCAGGTGTCGTTGCATGCGAGGAGCCACGCACGATAGCTCGGCGGGAACTGCAGACCCAGCTCGTCCTCCGCCGCGGCGATCTCCTCCGCCGACGCGCCCGAGTCTGCATTCACGCGAACGCCCGGCGTCGAGGCGAGCTCACTCAACCACTCCGGGATCATGCGCAGAACCCGAAGCAGCCCAACCAGTCATCGTCGCTTCCCGTGAAGGTGCCGATCCACACGTGGATGCGTCGGGACGCCGCCATGCTCAGAATCTCTCGTTCGCGTTCATGATCCGAGGGTACCCAACCTCGCCGTGCTCTTCAGGCCTGAGCGGGTCGGCGCGGGTCCATTTCAGCAGACCGGCAGCGACAGGTAGTCTCTCGGTGTGCAGGACGAATTCCGGATGGGCGACGAGCAGCTCGGGCTGGACCGGGCGCACAGCTCGGTTGTCCTCAGCGATTCCGGCACCCTGAATGCCGAACTCCGCGCGACGGCTGCGCCGACCGCGACCGCGGCATGGGCGTTGTCGCCCCCGCTGCTGTACTTCCGGAATGTCCCACTCGTCGCGAAGAAGGGCCACAGGGTGCTGACCGTGGACGACGACGTGCTGGACGAGTACGACGTCGCACTGTACTTCGTGGAGCACTACGACGTCGAAGGCATCCTCACCCTCGACTCGGCGGGCGGCCTGACGTTCGACGGCGTCACCCGGCTCGGCGTCGATCCCGATCCGTCCCGGATCACGCCCATCACAGTTCGGTGGACACCAGAAGGTTGACTCGAGACCGCCGGCGTCCGCGACGTTCACTTCTGGTACGGGTAAGCACCGAGGAATGCGAGTGGCGAGCCCTTGGATGCGGAAATCCGCGTGGCGTCGATGTCATACAGGAGATAGGCGCACGACGCCGCCGGCATCCGGCGGGCGAGGTCGACGTCGGCCGTAGGTGCGAACGATTCGCCATAGCTGTGGTCGACGAACGAATACGGCCCACGCTCCCACCAGGCGGACTCGGCGAAATCCTCGTCGATGCCCGGCAGCCCGTGATCACGTGTGAACGGGCTCCAGCCTTCGTCGTCAGGCGGGTAGCGGAAGGCGACGTAGTCGTCGAGGGCGTCCTCGTCGGCGAGCCGACCCGCCCAGATCGAGACGATTCCCGGCACGGAGATCACGTCTGCCGCGTACCGCCGCGTAGCGGTGTCACCGCCGTCCGTCGATTCGGAAACCATCAGTTCGCGCCGTCATCCCGCACGAAGGACGCGAAATCCGCTGCGATCGGGCGATGCTCGCCCTCGTCCCACGAGAGAGTTCCCGCGTGCGACCACACCACCGGCTGACTGCCGTCGTTGCGTCCAGTGCGCGCATCGAGGAGATACAGTCCCCCACTGCCGTCGAACGCGATCGGCACCGCGCGCGGCATGTACTCGGCGAGTTCGTAGGAACGGAAGACGCCGGCCATGTCGGCAGCGATCCAGCCGAACTCCGCCTCCCGGTCGGCCACGCGCGAGCACCACACGACACCTGACTCGAGCATCTCGGCGAGCAGTCCCGGCAGGACGAAAGGCTCGGTGAAGCCCAGTTCCGTTCCGAGTTCCGCACGTGCCGACTCCAGCGCCGCTGCATCGAACGACGCCGGATCTGTGCGCACAGACGTGAAGTGCGAATGCCACAACGAAGGAGAGGCGTCGTTCACATCGACAGCCTACCCCGCGCGCCCAGCGCGGCAGAGCCTGGATAGGCTTGGTCCGTGAAGTCATCGGGAGCAGCGCCGTTGCGTCGCAGGTGGACGGCGGCGGCGATCGATGATGTGCGGCGACAGCTCGTGCTCAAGGCACGCAACGCCAAAGGGCCTCATCGACTCGTCTCCCCCTGGCCGGACACCCCCGACGGGATGATCGACCTGCGCGGACTCGATGCGGGCGCAGAAGGCCTCGCGATCAAGTACCTCACCCTGGAGCGAATCGACCTCGGCTTCGCGCGCGGCGCACTCACAACCTTCGAATCCGAGATCTCCGACAGCCGATTCGACGGCGTCACCCTCACTGGTCAGCCACGCTTCTCGCGCAAGTTCGAGCGTTGCAGCTTCCGCGGCGCGAAGCTGACCCGGCTCCTGCTGGGGCCGCACGTCATCGACTGCGACTTCACCGGCACGACGGCGACCCGCCTCCAGTCCGCACCGAACACCGTGTTCGAACGGTGCCGGTTCGACGACGCAGACCTCTCCGGGGCCGTGTTCCGAGACACGTCCTTCATCGACTGCTCGTTCGTGGGCACCCGGTTCTCGGAAGTGACCGTGTTCGAACGATGCTCACTGCATCAGACCGTCCTCGAGTTCGGGGATGCGAGGGTGGCCCGGGTGGTGCAAGACGGTGTTCCTCTCACCGACCGGTGGGAGGGTGAGGCGGCAGCGGATGCTGCGGAGGAGAGATACCTCGCGCGATATCGCCGTGCGCTCTCATTCGGCGATGTCGACACGATGCCCCTCGACCCGCACGATCGGCCATGAGCCCAACGGCTGTTCGCGGACTCGTCGACCGGGTTTCCTGACGCCGCGGACCGCGACGACTCTGCGCGGGTCAGTCGCCGACGTTGTCGTCGAGCAGGTGCGGAATCGGAGGCGAGCACCACAACCGAGTTCCCGCTGTCGTACGGCCATCACGACTGCTCGTCCCCAATGGCAGTCGAGTCCCCAGCGCGAGCCTGCGCCACCGTCTGCGATGCCAGGACTACGGGGTCTTGGCGTGTGTCGAGAACTGTTGCATGCCGTCCTGGGTGCCCTTGTCTCGGTGGACTCCTAGATGCGCGAGCTGCCCTGGTTTGCTACGTTTCCAGGGTGGTTCTCCTCTTGACGCCCTCACTTCCGGACTCCCTCGAAAGCGGCCGGCTGGGCGGCGCCCCTCCCGCAGCGATTCAGGACAATCCGCTGTTCCACACCCACCGGTACCTGTTGACCGTGCCCGCTGGGTGCGCTCCCTGGGCCCACGGCATCGAGGTGTCCGTCCTGCTGCGTCAGGGGTTCGATATCGGGGACGACGACCTCGAGTACCCGAACATGGCGATGCGCGCGATCGTGCACGAGCCCTCACCGCGCGGCGACCGGCCGACACGTGGCTGGCCGGGTCTGCGCGCGACGGCCCTCACCCAACAGGCCGACCATGACGAGCACGCCGCCCTGGTCCGGATAGCCGATGAGCCGCAGCTCATTCAGCAGGAGCCGAGCTACGCCGAGGCGGTCCTCGCCGACGGACACCGCTTCCTCTTCCAGATCGACGAGGAGGGCTGGCCGGTCGACGGCGCGCTCGGCGACGTCATCGACGAGTACCTCTGGGGCTACGGGTCCGTGTACTTCTACGGGACTCCCGCCGATGATGGGATCGTGCGCGAGGTCGTCGCGGGCTTCATCGACTTCTGAACGCAGTAACCGGCCCGCGCCGCTAACCCCACGAGACCGATGCGACCCAAGGACACGGAGATTTCCCCGAGTGCACTAGCTTTGATTCGCATTCGGCTCTTTTGGAACGAGGCCTGAGGAACCGTAACGGCCGGGTACACCTAGGCCGTCGCGCCGATCGTGGTCATGGGAATGCGGTCGATGGCGTCTTGCACGTCGGCGAGGCCAAGCTCGCCGCATCCGACTAGGGTGAGACGCTCCAGCGACGTCAGGTCGTTGAGCACCTCGAGGCCCCGGATCTTGCGGCAGTACTGGATGTCGAGCCGCCTCAACCCGGGAAGCTCCCGGAGGGCTGAGACGTCGGAGAGCGCGCGGAGGTTCTTCAACCGCAGTGATTCGAGACCCGGCAACGCCTGGATCCCGTCGAGCGAGGCAAGCTTCGTTCCGGAGAACAGACCGAGTCGTTGCAGAGGGCGAGCGGAGACGATCTCGAAGATCCTCTCGTCCAGCGAAACGTTCAGCACGTTCAGCTCGTCGAGCGGCAGCCACAACGCCTCCCGCAGGTTCGCCTGCGTCCGGTCAGGCTTCACCGAGAGGCACCGAAGTCGCGGGAATGCCGAAACGTCGAAGCGGAAGACATCGTTGACGAAGAGGGTCGTCAGGCTGGGCAGCACCACATCGGGCCACACGAGCACGCGTCCGTACTCCTGAAGAATGCTCAGCTCCTCCAGCGACTCGGGAAGATCGCCCTCGCGGATCTCTTTCACCAACGATAGCGCCGAGCTGCTGCCACTGATCGTGAGCGAGGTAAGACTCGTCATCTCGCCGATGACCTCCGGCAGGCGTTCGATCCGGTCGTCGGGCGGCGCCCAGAGCTGCGCGGTCCGGATCTGGGCCAGCCGCTCGGGGGCGACCGGCTCGTCGAAGAACACCAGCTCCCGATCCGGTCGAATAACGCCGCTGTCGTGGCGTTTACGCAGCAGGACGATGTCATCGCTCACGAGATGCAATGATATCGGCGACCTACAGGCACGGAGCTGGTGGCTGTTCCCCTGCGCACCCCTTGTTTCCTGCGGGCGCGCCCACTCTTGGCATCTCAGGCGATCAGCATGAGGAACAGCCGCACCGACAAGGCCAGGACGGCGAGCAGACCGATCACCCCGGCGGCGTTCTGCCACCAGGTGTTGCGCATGTCGCCCATCAGCTTCACGCGGTTGGCCATGATGATGATCAGCGCCGCGAGCACCGGGGCCACGAACACGGTGAGCGCCTGAGCGATCACGATCAGCTGCACGGGCGACTGCTGGAAGGTCACGGTCACGGCGATGCCGAAGGCGAGGATGCCGGCGCTGACCAGCTTCGCCGTCCGCGAGCTCGATGACGCGCCCCGGCCGAAGCTGTCGGAGAGCATCGTCCCTCCTGCGGTCGCGTTGGCGATCATTGACGAGAACGCGGCGCCGAAGAATCCCAGCGCGAACACGGTCGAGCCGACCGGGCCCGCCAGGGGCTCGAAGATCCCGGCGAGGGCGACCACGGTGGGTGCGGCCTCTCCGGTCTTTCCGAGGACGGATGCCGCGACCACGATCACGAGGGCGGTCATGATCCCGGGCGCGATGATGCCGGGGATGGTGTCGACGATCGTGACGTCGCGGTAGTCGGCCTCGGTGCGTCCACGCTCCTTGGTGCCGTACGCGGTGTAAAAGGCGGCGTTGATGGAGAAGTTCGTGCCGACCAGAGCGACGATCAGCAGCCACGCCCCACCGGGGAAGGTCGGCAGGAGTCCGACACCGGCCGCGGCCCAGTCCGGATTGGAGATGAACGCCGACGCGATGAACGCGATGGCCATCAGGGCGACGATGACGACGAGCACCTTCTCGACGACGCGGTAGACGTTGCGCAGCAGCAGGAGCGCTGCCACAGCCGCGGTGCAGATGACCGTCCACATGATCGGACTGCCGCCGAAGAGCATCGAGAGTCCGAGCCCGGAACCGACCGCATTGCCGACCGAGAAGCAGAGCGTGATGAGGAAGACGCCGATCCCGGCGAGCACGCCGACCCATCCGCCGAGGTGCTCCTTGATCGACGAGATGAGCGAGCTGGGCGACTTGATGCCGAGCCGCACGGCCATGTCGGTGAGGAAGATCATGAGGATCGTCGAGACCACAATGACCCAGATGAGGGCGTACTGGTAGCCGCTGCCGGCCTGCACCGCGGTGGTGAGGTTGCCGGGTCCGAACTGCCAGGCGCCCGCGACGAACGCCGGGCCGATGAGGGCCAGATGCTGCCAGAACGGGCGCCGTTGCTTGCGTGAGGTGACGATGGTCTTCATCGTCTCAGTGGAGACCCGCCCATAGCCAGTGCCGGGTGTCGTGGAGGCGTGACGGGCGGTGGTGCGTTCGTTCATGATCGTGTCCTTCGAGTCGTCGTTGACTGCAGGGAATCGCCCGCGGGGGCGGAAGGAGATGGGGTGGGGCGGCCTCGGGCGGCCCCACCTCGGGCGTCACGCCGGGACGGCGACCTTGCCGAGTCCGGCCAGCGCGAAGGCGGCCGCGATCTCGGATTCCGCCCCGTCGGGCAGGGGCAGGAGCGGAGTGCGCACGGTGGCGTGGTCCAGGATGCCCCGCTGCACGAGGCCCCACTTCAGTGCCACGGTGCCCTCCATGTGCGAGCCCCGGTGGTACACGTTCTGCGTCACCGGCAGCAGCCGCTCGTGGATGGCGTGCGCGGCCTCGTAGTCGCGCGCCTTGCCGGCCGCGATGAGCTCGATGAGGGGCTCCGGAGCGACGTTGCCGTAGCCGACCAGCAGCCCGTCGACGTCGAACATCGTCGGCAGCAGGTACTCGTCGTGACACGACAGGATCTGCAGCTCGGGATATGCGGCGCGCAGCGCGGGGATCTCGGTGTACCAACGACGCATGTTGCGGACGCCGTTCTTCGTGGCGAACACGGCCTCCTGCCCGGCGATCTCGAGCTGGGTGTCGAGGTCGTAGGTCGCCTTGGTGTTGTCGGGGTACTGGAAGAGGATGAGCGGCAGGCCGGACTCCTCATAGATCTCGCGGTAGCGGGACTGCGGCGCTCCCTGCTGGTAGCCGAAGCGCAGCCACCCGTGCGAGGGATAAACGAGGCCCGCGGCGGCACCGGCGTCGACGGCAGCCTTCGCCTCGAGCGCGGCGGTCTTGTTGCCCTCCTTTGTGATGCCGGCGATGACCGGCACGCGGCCGTCGGTCGAGGCGACGAATGCGCGGATGACGTCGAGCTGCTCCTCTTCGGTGAGGAACGTGCCTTCACCGGCGTGGCCGAGGACGACGAGGCTCTTGACCCCGTCGATCGAGCCGAGCCAGGAGCCGAGGCGCTGGATGGCGTCGTAGTCAACGGCGCCGTCCTCGGTGAACGGGGTGACGGGGGCGGGGTTGAGGCCGCGGAGGTCGAGGGTCATGATCGGTCCTTTCCGTGGAGCTTCTTCGCTTGTGTTCTCGGCTTCGAGAACCGTGGGAACGTTAGCGGGAACGTTTGCAGGAACGATTGCAAGTATGATCGGAGACACCGGGGTTGTCAACACCGCGATTCGGAATCAGCCGAGGAGGATGTGCCGTGGACGAGCAGCAGGAGCGATATGCCGTCACACTGAAGGACGTCGCCGCGGCATCCGGCGTCAGCATCTCTACGGTCAGCCGCGTGCTCGACGAACGCACGCCGCCATCGCGCTCCTCCACTGCCGAGAAGGTGCGCCGGATCGCCGACGAGCTCGGCTACCGCCGCAACATGTTCGCCTCCGGACTGCGCCGCGGCGCGACCGGCACCATCGGCGTCCTCGTCCCCCGCCTCACCGACCACGTCATGGCGCTTATGTTCGAGGCCGTCGAACGCACCGCCCGCGCTCGGGGCTCGTTCGCCGTGGTGGCCACGTGCGGAGACGACCCGGCGGAGGAGCGGCGGGCCACGGAGACCCTGCTCGACCGCAACGTCGATGGACTCGTGCTCGCGACCGCGCGGCTAGACGATATGTTGCCGGCGTCTCTCCGCGAGCGCGGCGTGCCGCACGCACTCGTGCTGCGGACCGACGGAGTGAGCCCTTCGGCCCTCGGAGATGACGAGGCCGGCGGATACTTCGCCGCCCGGCACCTGGTCGACCTCGGACACCGGGAGATCGCCGTGATCACCGGCCCATGGTTCACCTCCAGCGCCCGCGACCGGCTCGCCGGCGCTCGTCGGGCGCTCGCCGAGGGCGGGGTCGAGCTGCCGGAGGAGCGGGTCATCTCCACCGGGTACGGTATCGAGTCCGGTCACATCGCAGGGCGCGAACTGCTCTCGAACCCGGCATCCAATCCCACTGCGATCTTCGCCGCGAATGACAACCTTGCCATCGGGGCCGTCGCCGCAGCATCCGCCGCCGGCTTGATCGTGGGACGAGACCTCTCGGTCGTGGGGTACAACGACATCCCGTTCGCCGCCATGCTGCCCGTGCCGCTGACTTCGGTGCGCACAGCATTTGACCAAATCGCGGCCAGCGCACTCGACCTGTTGGGTGGTCCGGCGGAAACGCTCACCAGGGCGTTGCCCACCCTCATCCCAAGGATGTCGACGGCCGCACCGAGAGTCTAGATTCCCGCCAGGCACGAACCCTCCCCCTGCGATTGCGCCGCATCGGTCCATGTGGCGGCGTGTTGTCAACGCTACCCATCTATCCCCTCCACCGACCAGGGGCACCGTGCCCACGCCCCCTTCCGTCACGACGCAGGACAGAAGAGTCGATCTAGGTGCTGGTCAATGGCCGCGAGCGCTGCTTGCGGTTCGATGACGTTGAGTTCGAGAAGCGGTGCGAAGCCGGTCAATGCAAGAAGGAGGTCCGTTTCGATCGTCGGATCGCGCTTGGCGGGTATTTGCCCGTGTTCTATCGCCTGTCGGATGAGGCGTTCGACCATTGCGCGCCCGTCGCGGAGTCCGGCGGTAACGTGCTGGTGCAGGGCCGGGTCGTGCATCGCTTCGAGAACGTAAGCCGCGTTCATGCGACTGGTAGCCCGAGCGTCAGACCGAAGAGGGAGAAGTTCGACGAGAACCACTCGCAGCACGTCGCGGGGATGCGGAGGTTGGTCGAGCGCAGCCATGCCCTTCGTGACCCGCTGCGACGTCTGATCGGCGGCGAACTCGATTGCAAAGGTCAGCATCTCCGCGCGGGACGAGAAGTAGTGCTGTAGCTGGCCCAGCGAGACTCCCGCTTCGCGGGAGACTTCGCGCATAGTCGCTCGTGCCCAACCTTGTTGTTCGACGATCGTCCACAGCGCATGGGCTATGGACTCGCGCCGCTCGCGATGATCGACCTGTTTGGGCACCCAGCCTCCTCGTTTCCAATACACATGACATAATACAGGTGACCGGAGAACCGGTGGAAGGGAGAGCCGATGACAGAAGCAGAGTCGAGGCCGCCCCTCACGTTCTACAACCCCGCCGCCTTCGCATTCGACACCGAGGTGGCTATCGCACTGATCGCCGACATGCAGATACGCAAAGCAATCGAGCGCGGCGAGTTCGACAACCTGCCTGGCAGCGGCAAACCGCTCGACCTGCCTGACCACCACGACTCCGATTGGTGGATCAAGAGCCTCATGAAGCGGGAGCGGATCATGATGCTGCCGCCCTCCATCCAACTGCGCAAGGACGACGCCGCGCTGGACGAGCAGCTCGACCAGTTGTCGAACGAGACGGCCGTCCGGCGTGAGATCGAGCAGTTCAACAAGCGGGTGATCCTTGCCCGTTACCAACTACCAGCCGGTCCGCCTCTGATCACCATGCCGCGCGACATCGAAGACACAGTGGCCGCGTGGGCCGAACGCAGAACGGCCCGAGCCGAGGAAGCTCGCAAGAAAGCCGAGGAAGAAGCTCAGGCGCGCAAAGAAGCGAAGATGAATGACCGCAATCGCCGACGACTCTTCCGCAAGCGAACCCGTCGATCCACGCGCCACGACCCTGAGACGTAGTCAAGATTCCGAACCGCTGGAGCACCGGCATCGTCGTGATGCCCACCCACCAAGCAGGACGTTGGCCCGACGAGGGCACGAAGCAGTGACTGGAGCCTTAGATAAACCCTCCGGAAGAACAACGAAGCCCAGGCGAGAGACACAGTTTCACCTGGGCTTTTAGACCGGAATGACAGGATTTTAACCTGCGACCCCTTGACCCCCAGGTATCCCGTTCAGGTCTGATCTGTGATTTCCGGGCATTTCTGCTCCTCAAACGGTGTCATTTCATGTCATGGCTTGCATGCATTGCGTGGATCTGGTCCCGATATGGTCCCGGCGCTGCCTACCTCAACAGTTCAGCTTCCAGGGTCCTCGTAGGTAGGTACACCCTCCCGCGCAAGGAGCTAAGGCTCCGTGTCTCACCGTCACCATCAGTCGCTGCGCAGGTCTCGTTGTCAATCAACAAGCACCGCTGGAGCCGGCGAGGTCCCGGCCGCAGCCCCAGCGGTGCCGAGGTCAGCTTGCGACCGGCACCGGGTCAGCAAGTGGGGTGGTCCACGCGTTGTAGCTGTAGACCCAGTCGACGTCGGTGCGCTCGCGCAGCCACGTGTTTGCTCGCGAGGTGAGCTGCACGCGGGAGGTGCGCTCTTTGCGGGTCGCTTCGAAGCGCTGAAATGCCTCGGGAACACCGGCGCGGTCGTCGACATCCGCAAGCAGCCGGGAGAGCACGGCGGCATCCTCAAGAGCCATCGCGGCGCCCTGGGCCATGTAAGGGGTCATCGGGTGGCAGGAGTCGCCCAGGAGGGTGATGTTGCCTTCGGACCAGCGTTCAAGAGGGTCGCGATCGACGAGCGCCCATTTGTGCACCTCGGGGCACGATGCCAAGACATGCTGCACTTGCGGGTGGAAGCCCTCGAAAGCGGCGCGCAGTGTTCCGACATCTCCCTTAGCGGACCAGGATTCGACGGTGAAATCCGGTTCAGGCTGGCTGGTGACGAAGTACACCTCGCTGCGATCGGGCTTGACGAAGTAGATCACGATGTGACGGTCTTCGCCCCACCATTTGGTGCACTCGTCGATCTCGTAGCCCCCGAGGAGGTCTGCCGAGAAAGTGGTGCGGTAGGCGATCCGACCAGTGAAGTTTGCTTCGGACTCACCGAACATCATGGTTTTGACGCTCGAGTGCACGCCGTCGGCTGCGACGACCGCGTCGTGGCTTGCAGTGCTGCCGTCGGCGAACGTCAGCTTGACTCCGTCGCCGTCGTCATCGATGCCGACGAGTTTGTGTGAGAGCCGGATGTGTTCGTACGGGACGATACTCGCGAGCGCTTCGTGGAGATCACCCCGGTGAGCGAGGAGGTAGGGGGCGCCGTACTTCTGTTCAGCGCTCTCACCGAAGACCTGGTCGAACTTGACTTCGCCGGATCTCCAGTCTTTGTTGTTCCATGATCGCGGATAGAACGCTTCGGCACGCAACTTGTCTTCAAGGCCGAGTTCTCGGAGAACCTGCATCGCGTTGCAGCCGACTTGAATGCCCGCGCCGAGCCTGGCGAACTTCTGGGCTTGTTCGTAGACAGTGGCGTCGATTCCTTGCCGCTGGAGCGCCGCCGCAGTGGCAAGTCCGCCCATGCCGGCGCCGATGATAGCGATTGAGAGTTTGCTCATGCTGTTCTCCTGTTTGATGGTGATCGGTGTGCGAATGGAAGTGGTCGGCGAAATCACCCGTGTGAGGTGTTCGCGGCATCAAGGAATGCCAGGATTTCGGCGGCGAATGCCGCCGGGTTGTCCATGTTCGAGAGGTGCCCTGCGTCTGGGATCACCGCGAACCTGCTGCCGTGAATCCGTTCTGCGATGGCTTCGGACAGCGGGCGGGGTGTCTTGGCATCGCGGTCACCCCAGAGCACGAGAGTGGGTGCGGTAATCGCGTCCAGGTAGCTGCGGACGTCGGCTCGGAAGCAGCTCTGCACGGCCGCGATGTAGTCCTCGGCAGACATTCCCGCAATCGCGTCGCCAACCGCCGACGCAGCCGGTGATGCCGGGTCGGCGAAGGTGGCGACGAGATATGCCGAGGCGACATCGGCCATCGGGACACTCTTCGCCAATTCGATTTGCGATTCGATGCGCGCGTCCGCGATTTCCGAGGTGAGTGCGGCATATGAGTCCGCGACGACAATCGCCCAAGCGCGCTCGGGATGGCTGCCGGCAAAGGCCATCGCCTGCATGCCGCCCATGGAAACTCCAACCAAAGCGGCGCTTTCGATGCCGAGCTCGTCCAGCATCCGAGTCAAGTCGGCTACCCACTCAGCAGGGCCGATCGCGCCGGTCCGAGCGGATGCGCCGTGCCCGCGCGAGTCCCAGGCGACGACCCGGAAGCGCGGTTCGAGGAGCGCAACGACCGGATCCCAGATAGAACGGTCCGTCCCAAGGCTGTGCAAGAGAACAACGGCGGGTGCCTCTGCGTCACCCCTGCTGACATAGCCGATGCGTGGCTCGGTCTGCGTGAAGCGGTCGGCGTGTGGCGCACTGTCGCCAAGGGATCGGTTGTTCATATTCCTATCCAAACTGAACTATCGGTTCATTGTCAACTTCCGTTCGGAAATTGACTCGAAACCAGCTAGAAACTTGCTTCGACAATCGACCAGGAGGTCTGAATTGCTGTTGCTTTGATCACCGTCCACTTACGCTAGAGAAATGAACCATGTGTCCGAGTCAAGTGAAGAGAAGTCCGGGAGTGGTCAGGGGGTTCAAGTTGAGCGGGCGCTCGACCTGTTGGAGCTTCTGGCATCGAATGATGGACAGGGCTTAGGGTTGTCAGAAGTAGCGGTGGCGATGGGACAGCCGAAGGCCACCGTGTACCGGTTACTGTCGACCTTGAAGCGTCGTGGATACGTTGCTCAGGATGCGGCGACCGCCTATGTGCTGGGGATCAAGTGTTTCGAGTTGGGCAGCCAATGGGCGCAGACCTTTGATCTGCGGAGTTTCGCGCGGCCGTATCTGGAGCGATTGAATTCGGATCTCGGGGAGACCGTGCATCTGGCGGTGTATGACGAGGGTGACGTCGTGTACATCGACAAGCTGGAGAGCACGCAGCAGGTGATCGCGCGATCGGACATCGGCAATCGCGCGCCGGCGACGGTTGTAGCGACCGGTCGCGCACTGCTCGCGTTCCAGCCGCTGGCGGAGATCAAGGTGCAGTTGAGCCGTCCCCTCCCGGCGTACACTCCGAACACTCCGACAACTAGTGAGGAGCTCAGCGCCATGCTCGAGAAGGTGCGACGAGATGGATTCGCCGTCAACGAAGAGACTTATCGCAAGGGGGTGTGCGGTCTTGCCGCTCCCATTCGGGACAGCACGGGGTCGGTGATTGCCAGCGTCGGCATTTTGGTGCCGGCGCATCGCTTCGCCGAAGAGATGTTCGTCCATTTGCGCGACAGGACGATCAAGGCAGCGTTGGACATCAGCGCGGCCCTCGGAGGGCCGGCACAGTTGATCACGACCGCGTGACGGCGCTCCGGCGCATGGGCGCCGTCACCGTCGCGCCGGAGCATCATTCTACGATTGCCCGCCGGCGCCGCCCTGGTGCACGACGACACGGGGTTCGATGCCTGTAATTCCGACGACCTCCTGCCAAGCGTCGAATCCGGCTTGGAAGGCAACGATTCCCGCCTCAGGCAGCGCGATCTCGATTGCTTCGAGTATCTCGGTCGGGCTCACGCCGAGGTCGAGGGCAACCCGGATGTGGCTCTGGATGTGCCCCTTGGAGGCACGCATGACAGTGAGGCTGACCACGAAGATCAGTTCCTTCGTCTTGCGATCTAGTGTGCGCTGGTCGAGGTAAGCCGCCGAGACCATCTGGTTCGACGCCTCCAGAACTGGGAAGTCGGCAACGGCCATCTTCTTGTGGTAGTCGAGGACATAGCCGCGAGTCCGTGCCATGTCGTCGATGTAGTCTTGGGCGTCATTGCTCATGGTGAGCACCTTTCTGTTCGTTTCTGGTTCGATTGCGGCCTATGGTCTACGGAGTCAGCGAGACGCCCTGGCAGATGTATTTGGTCTCCTGCCAATCGTGGAGACCTTCGGCGCCACCTTCCCGGCCGATGCCGGACAGTTTGACGCCGCCGAACGGTGCCACGGGGGTAGTGAACTCACCAACATTGATCGCGACCAGGCCAGTCTCGAGCGCTTCGCTCACTCGCACCACCCGGTCCGCGTCGGTCGTGAAGAGGTAGGCAGCCAGACCGTAGGGAGTCGCATTGGCGAGCTCGAGAGCTTCGGACTCGGTGCCGAAGTGCCGCAACGCGGCGACCGGTCCGAACGTCTCTTCGGAACAGAGGTCGGCTTCACCGGGGGTGTCCACCAGAAGAGTCGGTGTGTAGAAGTGGCCACCGAGCTTGTGCCGGTTCCCGCCGACGAGAAGGGTGGCGCCCTTGGCTATCGCGTCGGTGACATGGCGGTCGACTTTCTCCACCGCCGCCTGATTGATCAACGGTCCGACATTCGTGTCCTGATCCAATCCGTTGCCGACCACCAGCGCGCTGATGCGCTCGGTCAGGAGACGGGTGAATTCTTCCGAGATCCCGTCTTGAACCAAAATGCGGTTGGCCGCAATACAGGCCTGCCCAGCGTTTCGGAATTTCGCTTTCATCGTCGCGTCAACGGCGAGATTCAGGTCGGCGTCGTCGAAGACGATCAACGGGGCGTTGCCGCCGAGCTCTAGGGCGAGGTTCTTCACCGTTGGCGCAGCCTGCGCCATGAGCTGGCTGCCAACTGCTGTCGAGCCTGTGAAACTGATCTTCTTCACCGCTTCATTTGTAGTCAGTTCCAGGCCGACGATGGCCGCGGCTGAGCGGTCGCCGGTGACAACGTTGACCACTCCAGCTGGCACGCCGGCTTCGATGGCGAGTCTGCCGAGCGCCAAGGCGATCAATGGCGTCTGTTCGGCGGGCTTGATGATGACCGTGCAGCCGGCAGCGAGCGCGGGGGCGGCTTTCCTCGTGATCATCGAGGCGGGGAAGTTCCAGGGCGTGATACAAGCGCCGACTCCGATCGGTTGCCGGATGGTCGACATTCGGGTTCCCGGGATCCCGCTCGGGATGGTATCCCCATGCGGCCGGCGGGCCTCCTCCGCGAACCAATCGAAGAAGGATGCCGCATAGTGCAGTTCCGCGCGCGCTTCCGCACGCGGCTTCCCCTGCTCGAGCACAAGCAGAGTCGCCAATCGCTCCGCATCGGCTCGGATCAGATCGGCCCACCGGCGGAGGATCACCGATCGGTCCACTGGGCTCCGCGCGGCCCACGGTGCGAAGGCGGTGTCGGCGGCGGCGATGGCGCGCTTGATGTCGCTCTGTCCCATGTCGGGCACGCGAGCCAGCAGGTCCCCAGTTGCGGGGTTGATGACGTCGAAGACGTCGCCCGTGTCGGCCGGACCCCAAGTGCCGTCAATGAGCCCTTGAGGCTCCCACCCCGCCAGCGGTGTATTTTCGAGCGGGTCGATCGTGCTGGATGTGTAATTCATGGTGGCCTCCGAATCAGTGGAAGGAGCGGCCGCCGTCGGCGCTGAGCACAGTGCCAGTGACGAACGATGCTTGAGGGCTCACGAGATAGACAGCGGCGTCAGCGATTTCGGAAGGGTGAGCTCCGCGCCCAAGCGCATACCGGTCGAGGAGACCCTGGTCAAGCTCGCCGTGCCCGTCTCGCAGCGGCGCCATGTCGGTGTCGACGGTGCCGGGGCAGAGCACATTGACTCTTATCCTGCGGGGTCCGAGTTGCTTCGCGAGCGTTTTCGACAAGGCGATGACGCCTCCTTTTGACGCGGCATATGCAGTGATGCCGGGAATCAAGGGAGTGAGGGCCACACCGGAGGCGAGATTGACGATTGCGCCGCCATTGGCGTCGGTCATGAGTGATGCTGCTGCACGGTTGACCAGATAGGTGCCGGTGAGGTTCACCGCGATGACGCGGTTCCACCCGGCGAGGGTCGTGTTTTCGATCACTTCGTTCTCGCCCAGAATGCCTGCGGAATTGATCAGACCGTCGAGGCCGCCGAACTGCTTTCTGATGGCATCGAAAGCCGTGGCGACAGAATCTTCGTCGGCGATGTCGACGCCAATTGCGATGCCGCCCACTCGTGCCGCGACTACGTCGGCACCGGCTTCGTCACGGTCGAGCACGGCGACGCGGGCGCCGAGCTCGGCAAGGCGTCGCGCTGTTTCACGACCGATACCGGCCGCGCCGCCGGTGACCGCGATTCGGAGGCCGGCGAGGTCGGCGATTCGCGTGGGGTCAGGAGTTGGGTTCATAGTGCGAGGAATCCCCCATCGATTGGCAGATCGATGCCGGTTATGTAGCCGGCATCGTCTGAGGCGAGAAACAGCGCGGCAGAGGCCACGTCGTCGGTGGTGCCCATACGGTTCATGGGCACTCGCTGCAAGAGCGCAGCAAGCTTGTCGGGATCGGTTCCGAGTTTGGACCCGCGCATGGGCGGCATCACGCCGGGAAGGATGCAATTCACTCGGGTGCCGTATTGCCCTTCCTGCGCGGCGAACGCCTTGGTCATGAGGCTGACGGCAGCCTTGGAAGCGTTGTAGCCGACGTTGATCGCGGCACTCCCGGTGGCGACGACGCCAGCGATCGATCCGATGTTCACGACCGCGCCGCCTCGCTGTCGCATCAGTTCGACAGCGAAGCGAGTGCCGAACATCGTTCCCTTCGCGTTTACGTCCATCAGCAGCGTGTACGCATCCGTTCCTGCTTGGCCACCGCCGACGGCCGTCCCCAGACCTGCCGAATTGACGAGCACATCAACAGCGCCGAACTCAGAGAGAACGAGGAAGGAGAGCGCCTTCCAATCGGATTCGTCGGTCACATCGAGTTCGAAGAATCGAGCGCTGTGACCCTTTGCTCGGAGCGCCGCCGCCGCCGCTCCACCCTCCGCAAGCAGACGGTCGGCGAGAAGGACCGCTGCGCCTTCGCATGCGAAGCGTTCGGCGATCCTCGCACCCATTCCGCTCGCGGCGCCGGTTACGACGACAACCTTTCCGGTGAATCTCTGCATGATCGGCCGGTCACATCTGCAGTGGTTCAAGGCGCGGGGAGAAGATGTCGGGGTCGGTTTTGACGTCGATGATCGTGGGAATGTCCGAATTTCGCGCTTCGGTGAAAGCGTCACATAGCTCGGCGGTCTTGGTGACGGTGATGCCGCGGGCACCGAAGGCGCGGGCATAGGCGGCGAAGTCGACGTCGGAGATCAGATTATACGGGCGCCCTTCTCTCATCGACTCGGTCTCGAAACCGGCAGAGAGGAGGTTGTTGTTGAACACAACCACGATCACGGGAGCCTTCATGCGCACCGCTGTCTCAATCTCCTGACCAGTCATCAAGAAGCCACCGTCACCAACATCGGCCACGACGACACGGTCCGGGTAGACGATCTGTGCGGCGACCGCAGCGGGTACCGCGTAACCCATGGTGCCGTTCTGCGGCGCCGCCTGGCTCCGCGGGTGCGGAAAGATCCAATGCTGGTGAATGAACGTCGCGTGCCCGCCGGCCTCGCTCGTAATTATGGTGTCCTCGGGCAGCACCTGCTTCATGGCGGACACGATCTGCGACGGGTCGACCCCGTTTCCCGTCGAACGATCCGGAACGATCCGAGTCGAGTCAAGGAACACCTGGTGTGACCCTGCCCAGTCGCGCGCCGGAACCGATGGCGCTGCGGCCCGGATGGCATCCAACCCACTAGCAGCGTCAGTGACTATTCCGACCTCGGTGGGGATGAACCGGCCGATTCGTGTCGGGTCGATATCGATCTGGATGAGAGCAGCACTCGGCTGCGGCAACGTGAACCGTTGAGTCGTCATCTGGGCGAGCTTCGATCCGACGACCAGCACGACATCGGCGTCACGCAGGGACGCCAGCGTCTCGGCTGGGGTGTTCATCGCAAGGTGACCGAGATATAAGGGATGGTCGTTGGGGAATACATCTTGACGCCGGAATCCGGCGTACACGCCGACCGAAAGGGCCTCGGCAAAAGCGATCAGTTCCGCGCGCGCCCCCTGCGCACCTCCCCCGGCGATGATCACCGGTCGGCTCGCCTGGGCAAGCACATCGGCGGCCCGCTGGATGTCTCTCGCTCCTGGCGCAGCGAGTGGTTGCGAGGGCGCCGAGGTCGCGATCGGACCAATGAAGTCACCGTCGATGTCGGACGGAATCGTGACCACCACCGGGCCCGGTTGCCCCTGCTGGGCGATCCGCAACGACTGCGCAATGACCGCGGTCAGGTCGTCCCCGGGCCGACCCAAGTACCGGGCCTTGGTGAAGGGCGCGAAGAAGGCGTCAAAGTCCAGTTGTTGGAACGCATCTAATTTGGCATTCTTCATTTCGGGCTCGTTCACGATCACGAGCATCGGGGTTGAAGCATCGAATGCGGTCTGGACACCGTTCGACGCATTGGTCGCTCCCGGCCCCTTCCCGACAACAACAACTGCAGGCTTGCCTGTCAGCCTGCCCTCCGCGTCCGCCATGAACGCCGCTCCGCCCTCATGGCGGACTGAAACAAATTCCAGATCAGGATTTCGTTCGATTGCGTCGAGCAGCCAATAGAACTCCCCCGGAACCCCATAACAGCGGCGCACCCCGCCAGCAACCAGACTCGACGCGATGGCGTCTCCCACACTGCGCAATTCGACCTCTTCCCGCGAGCCAGGTCGCACCGGTGCGACAGCCCGTCTTCAACATTGAACCGGTGATCCGTATTCGGAGTATATATGAAACCGGCTGCCAGTTTGGTGTTCGCGGGCGTATGTTCGCCACCAGGGCCATCCGTCTTAGCGCACTCTTGACCATAACCATGGTTTCATCTAAGTTTGTTTTCTGAACCACTAGTTCAATATGGTCACAGCTTGTTCGTCCCGGATCAATCCCGCGATTGGGTGGTCTATCAGCGTTGATAGGAAGGCACTACAGAATGACCGATACGAAATCCGTTCCCCCCTCCGGGGGACACATCGTCGACGCGAAGGAGGCCCGCCGTGTCGTGGTCTCCAGCGCGGTCGGTACCACGATCGAGTTCTACGACTTCACTCTCTACGGACTCGCGTCTGTGCTGGTGTTCGGCCCGCAGTTCTTTCCCTCCGACAACCCGGTCGCCGCACAGCTCGGAGCTCTGGCGACCTTCGCCGCGGGATTCATCGTTCGCCCCCTCGGCGGTGTCATCGGCGGACACTTCGGCGACCGAATAGGTCGGAAGCGAGTCCTGATCGCAAGTTTCATGACAATGGGCATTGTCACCCTCGCGATTGCGTTCCTGCCGACCTTCGCAGTGATCGGGGTGGCCGCACCGATCATTCTTGTGCTGCTACGCATGCTGCAGGGGTTGGCTGCTGGTGCGGAATGGGGCGGTGCCGCCCTCATGGCAGTGGAACATGCACCAAGGGGAAAGCGCGGCCTCTATGGTGCCGCTCCCGCATTCGGCACGACGACAGGAACGATTTTGGCGTATGGCGTCATACTCCTTGTCGCCCAGACCGCCCCAGAGGCGTTCGTGACCTTCGGCTGGCGTATCGCCTTCGCTCTGAGTTTCGTGCTGATCATCTTTGGATTCTTCGTTCGTCGTCGAGTGACAGAAAGCCCTCTGTTTGAGGAGGCAATGAGAAATGAGCCGCCCAGGGTCCCGCTGTTGACCATCCTCCGCCGTCACCCGGTCGCTTTGATTCGGGGCATGAGCTGGGTGCTGATCGGAGCCGCCCTCGGCTATACGATCTCCCCCTATTCAGTGGGATATGCGGTCGAGACCTTCGCCTATGACCGGAACGCTCTTCTGCTCTCCGCCGTCGCTGGGTTGTTCGTCATGCTCGCCGCATTGCTAATCGCCTCCCGGTATCTCGACGGCAAGACCCGACGGCTATTGCTGATCATCGCCGCCGTGATCCAGATCCCCTCCGCAATTCTCTTCTTTCCGCTGCTTTCCTTGGAAAACCCTGTCACCACGACCCTTGCGTACTGCATCGGACTCGGCACGGTGGGCATCATAAACGGCACCCTCGGATCGGTTCTGGCAGACCAGTTCCCCGTCGATGTCGGCTACACAGGCGTTGCACTCTCATACAACCTCGCCTACGCAATCGGCGGATGCGTACCCCTCGTGGCCGCGGCAATCCTGGCGAGCACAGGCAGCATCGCCGGCCTCGTCGTGATCCTCGCCATCATTGCCGCCATCGCCATCCCTGTAGCCCTATCCAATCCACGGAACAAAGCCGCCTACTAGCGCTACCCGCAATGCCGGAGTATCTGCGGTCGCGGATGCTCCGGCATGCTCTCGGTTCTTGGACTGGAACACAGGTGGGGCCAGCACGCCAGAATAGAAGGCGTGACCAATCGTTCCGGACCGGAAGGAAGACACATCAAATCGAGGACGATCCATGATCCTTCGGAGGGCGGTTGTCGCGATGAATCGCAAACTGTTCTATCTGAGATAGCAAAATGGCCGGGCCTGTTCATTCGAACGGGCGGGCCTCGCTGCTGGGCCACCTAAACTCGAACCGAGAAAGTTCGAACGTTCCGCGCGGGCCGGGCAGTCCGTACTTCCGCTATTTCTAGGGGATGTTGTGGATCGACTCTATCGTGACAGCCGGTCTGGAGCCGAGCGATGTCAACGCACCACGCCAGGTGTGGTTCACTCCCCGCGGCTTGGCTCGCGACCGATGCGTTCCGCCACAGCGAGAATCTCGTCCGATGTGTAGGCGCTCCGCGTGCCCGAGATCGACATGCCCGCCGCCTCCGCGAGCCGCTTGAGCGGATACGGCTGCGGGGTGATGAATTCGCGGCCGTAGGCGATCAGCATGCGCAAACGATCCTCCGCCTCACGCATCTCCGTACGCGCACGATCGATCTCCCCAACCAGGACATCCGCGTGCGATCCGGCACCCTCGGCCTCGCGAAGGTAGCGCTCGAAGACTTCGCGCTGTCGGATAACCTCGTCCCGGACGGCCTCCTTTGAGGCGCGGGCCGGCTCATCCGCATCATCCGGCGCCGACCCCGGAACCGGGAGGATGATGTCGAGGAGGTCGTCGATTCTGTCTCGTCTCTGATTCTGCATAATTTCATCGTACGCATAACGTTGCGTAGATCACAACATGATGCACCCTTCGCAATAAACTACACTGATCGCACACTTCGCCCAACGGGCGGACTTGGCCGACGTGAACTCCCGCAACTCCGAAATTCCTAACCCCGCGTCTCGGAGACACGTCACCAGGCCAATCCAGAACAAATCATCTTCGTCGTAGACCCTGTGCCTCCGGCATTGCGAGCGATCGGCCAGATGAGTCCCTCTCGCTCGTAGTAGCGAGCCTGTCGAGCGCTACACCTGCGCGCAGGGCAGCCGCTTGAGGAGTGAACGTGTCGAGCATATGGTGCATTGTCGTCTGTGCCATTCGTGTCGACGTCCGATTGTGCGACCTGGTGCGCGCTCCCGGGCGAACTGCAGACATGCACCGCGCCTTGACTACCATACCTATCGGTAGGTATGGTGAGAGCGTGAATTCTCGCGAGCGGCTCGTCGACACGATGAGCGAATTGATGTGGGAGCGCGGGTACGCCGATACGAGCCCGCGGGACGTGCGGGGGCGCTCCGGGGTGGGCCAGGGCAGCATGTACCACCACTTCCCGACCAAGCGGGACCTGGCACTTGCGGCCCTCGAGCAGAACGTGCGAGACCTCCTCCCTGCCACGACGGAGCTCGACGGCCCCGACGGGAGCCCACTGGCCCGGATCGAGGCCTACCTCATGCGGCCCCGCGAGGCGCTCAAGGGATGCAAGGTCGGGCGAATGACGCAGGACCCGCAGGTCCGGGAGGATCCCGCGCTGCTCGCTCCCGTCGGCCGAGCGTTCGCCCAGGTGCACGTCAGTTGGGTGAACGCGCTGCGCGCCGCGATCGCGGCGGGAGAGCTCCGCGACGATCTGGACGCCGAGAGGCTGGCCCACACGCTCATGGCGGTGCTGCAGGGCGGCTACGTGCTCGCGATTGCGCAGCAGGACCCCGGCCCGTTCGACGACGCTCGCGCCGGGGCGATCGACCTGCTCCGCGCGGCGGCTCCGCGGCCCGACTCGGCCACCCCTCAGACCATCGACACGAGAAAGCGGAAGCCATGACAGTACGAATCGGAATCAACGGGTTCGGTCGGATCGGACGCAGCTACCTCCGCGCCGCGCTGAAGAACGACGCCGACATCCAAGTGGTCGCGGTGAACGACCTTACCGACACACGCACCCTCGCATCCCTGCTCGAATGGGACTCCCTCTCCGGGCACCTCGACGGCGTGGCCGCCGACGGCGATGCCCTCGTCGTCCAGGGCAGGCGCATCACCGTGCTCTCCGAACCCGATCCCGCGGCGATCCGCTGGGGAGACGTCGGCGCCGACGTGGTCATCGAGTCAACCGGCCGCTTCACCGACCAGGCCCCGGCGTCGGCTCACCTTCGCGGCGGAGCGAAGAAGGTCCTCGTCTCCGCACCCGCGACGGGCGACGTGCCCACGATCGTGCTCGGCGTCAATGACGGCGACCTCGACATCGACCGTCACGACGTGTTCTCGAACGGCTCGTGCACCACGAACTCCCTCGCTCCCCTGGCCATGGTCCTGCACGAACGCTACGGCATCGAGTCCGGGCTCATGACGACCGTGCACGCCTACACGAGCGATCAGAGACTCCACGACGCGCCGCATGCGGACCTGCGTCGCGCCCGCGCCGCCGCGGTCTCGACCATCCCGGCATCGTCAGGAGCCGCCAACGCCATCGGCAAGGTCCTCCCCGAGCTCGACGGACGCCTGACCGGCGCCGCGCTGCGCGTGCCCGTGCCCGTCGGCTCCATCACTGACCTCACCGTCGTCCTCCGCGACAGCGCGACCGTCGAAGAGATCAACGCCGCGTTCCGCGAGGCCGCCTCATCACCGCGCCTCCGGCGGTACCTGCAGTACTCCGAAGCACCGCTCGTCTCGGCCGACATCGTCGGCAACCCCTTCTCCTCGATCTTCGACGCGCCACTGACTCAGGCCGTCGGCCACCAGGTCAAGGTCCACGGCTGGTACGACAACGAGTGGGGCTTCTCGAACCGACTCGTCGAGTTCTCAGAGCGCATCGGCGCCACGCTCTGACATCGTTGCCCACAACGGTGTCGCCAAGCTGCTCGATCTGCATGAACGTGTCGAGCGTGCTGCTCGCCCACGTGCCGCCGAACATCGTGAAGGGGTATGTTGACGGACCGATCATCGGATGTTTCCCTCCAGGCATGATGAACGTCACTCCGGGACCGATGGTCGCGAATCGGCCGATCACGAGTCGCTGTGGGCCGTAGAGGTACTTGACGTTGGCATGCTCGAAGCCGGCTTGGTCGCCTTCGCTGTCGTAGTAGCTGAACTCCCCCACCTCGATGAAAGGAGACGTGACCATTGCTCCTCCTTCGGGTTCTCTGGGCCGCGTTCGCGGGCAAGGCCGTTCCCGCCGAGCGTGATCCAGGTGTCGATGTGCAGGCTGGAGAGGAAGGCGTCGTCGTGGCTGACGATGAGTCCGCCCCGATAGGTGTCCAGCGCGGAGACGAGTTCATCGATGCTGTAAAGGTCGGCTTGCGCTTGTTCTCGAAGTCGGTGCGCGCGTAGCGCTGCCGACGGGCGAGCTTGGTCTGCGCCTCGACTCGCTGCCTCTCCTCGATCTTGACCTTCTGCTCGGCGGCGCGCAGTGCTTGTTCGGCCGCTGCCTGCTCGTGGTCCACGTACTGGCGATAGCCGCTGCCGGGTCGAGCAAATCGGGCGAGCGGACCAGCCAGTGACCACCCCCGGAAACGACGAAGCCCTGGTGAAAGTTGCCTCTCACCAGGGCGTTTTGTCGGGATGACAGGATTTGAACCTGCGACCCCTTGACCCCCAGTCAAGTGCGCTACCAAGCTGCGCCACATCCCGTTGTCGTCGAAGACAACTTGTCTATAGTAGCGCGTCCGCAGAGCTGCTTTTATCATCGATCGATGTCACGGCGACTCTGCGTGCGCGGGGGCGCAAGAGTCGCCGCACGATGCCACCCCCGTAGACTGATCCGACATTCCGATCCGAGGAGCCGCGCACCACCATGAAATCTGCGAAACAGCGCACTGAGACGTTCAACGCCGCCCCCGAGGCCGTTCACAACGCTCTGCTGAGCGTGATCCAGAACGGCACGTACACACTCGTCGGTGTGCAGAATGAGCACCTTCGTTCTCTGTTCAGCGCCGGGATGTCGGCGTTGTCGTGGGGAACACGATTCATCTCAGACGTCACGAGCACGGGATCCGGATCGCAGCTGAGCATCACCTGCGGCGGACGCGACGACGCGCCATCCGCCCTGCTCGACGGCTGGAAGCACGGCAGGGCCGCAGACAAGGTCATCGAACAGGTGCGCACGGCGCTCGAATCGGGCGCTGCTCCGGCACAGCCCGTCGAGTCGTTCGTTTTGCTCCCAGACGGCACGGCGACCGCGTGGACAGGCCGCGAGTGGCCGTTCTGACGTCGATGTCTGCAGATGCCGAGAAGAGAAACGCGGTGAAGACCCGCTCCCGGGCAACAGTGCTCGCGCTGCTGGCAGACGCCGTTCTCGTTGTTGTGTTCACGGTCATCGGCCGCGCCTCACACCACGAAGGCATCCTCGGCGAGGGCGGACTCGGGCTGCTCACCACAACCTGGCCGTTCCTCGCCGCACTCGGCATCGGCTGGTGTGCCTCGCTCGCGTGGCGACGCCCCCTGGCACCGGTTCGCACCGGCATCCCCGTCTGGGTGATCACCCTCGTCGGCGGGATGCTGCTGCGCGCCCTCTCGGGGCAGGGCACGGCACTGCCCTTCATCATCGTCGCGAGCGTGACACTGCTCGTGTTTCTCGTGGGGTGGCGAGGCATTGTGGCGATTGTGCGGAGGACGCGTGGGGGTCGCGACGCGCGACGGTAGGTCTCGACGCGCGACGGTAGGTCTCGACAGGCTCGACCAACGGGGGTCACGACAGGCTCGGGTCTCAACAGGCTCGGGTCTCAAGAGGCTCGACCAACAGGGAAGGCCTTCCCTGTCGTCGGGGGAACGACAGGGAAGGCCGGGAACGACCCACCGAGCTCGGGGAAACTCTGAGGTGGGCCGCGTGCGGCTGTCTTACCCTAGTGAGACAGCCCGTCTGTGATGGCGATCACCTCTTCTTCGGTGAGCGGAACCCACGGCGAACTATCGGGATCAGCCGACGCCGCCTCGGGGCTCTCGCCCTGGTTCCACCACTTCGCCTCATAGGGGATCTCGTCGAACAGAACGCGATCGCCCTTGTCGTACTGGTTGGTGCCGACCCAGCCGGGGTAGGTTCCGGCCGGCAGGGTCGGCTGCTCATAGGGCTTCTCACCCGGAAGCACAGGGCCGATCAGAGTCCACGGCGTCTCCCACTCGTTGAGCACGGGGTCGTCTGGCACATCGGAGCGAGTCCACCACTTCGCCTCATACACGTTGCCATGCCAGACGATCTTGGTGCCCTTCAGGTACGATGCCGTCTCGGACCAGATCGGGTACGGGCTCGTCTCGGGGTCGTCCACAACGGACTCGAGTTCGTCGGCCTCAGACGTCGTCACGGTCGAAGCCGAATGCTCAGGATGCCCTGTGAAGCCCTGTGCGAGGATGTCTGCAAACGACAGGTCCCCCTGGTCCACGCCGCTGCACGCGTCTGACACCCGCTCGAGGTCCACGTAGTTCGGCCCGCAGGTCACGTCGCGATTGAGCGACCACATCGACATACGACCGAGGTTGTGCTCGATGGCGAATGCGTTGAACTTCTCGGCGGCATCGACGCCGAACACCTCGTCGACCACATCGTTCTGCCCGATCATCGGCGTCGCGCCGATCTTCGACCAGAGCGTCGCGTCTGAGAGCTCGATCCCGGCTCGGGCATACAGCGTGCCGAGCTGTCGGTGCGTCGACTCGAGCGCCTTGGTCGATGCCTCGAGCATCGACAGGTCACCACGACTGGAGCCATAGTCCATGGTCATCACGTTCACACCGGCCAGGTCGACCCCGGCCTCGAGCAGCTGCGCGATCGCATCCGTTCCGTCTTCGGTCATGCCGGAGGGCGCGACCGGCACCGTGAACCACACGGCGAGATCCTCGCCTGCCGCACGTCGCTCATCTTGCACCTGCGCGATGGCGTCTGCACGACGCTCCCCCGCCTCGGTGTCACTCAGATTGCCACCCTCGATGTCGAGGTCGATTGTGGTCACGTTGTAGCGATCGATCACCTCGGAATAGGCGTCGACGAGGGCATCCTGGTCGGTGCAGACCGTCGCCAGCTCGTCGTTCAGCAGCCCGCCGAACGAGACGATGGCCTGCCCGCCCGCATCTTCAAGTCGAGCGAGTCGGCGATCGAGGTCGAGCGTGTGCGATGCCTCGTCAAGGGTGTAAGCCGCCCCCCAGGTCGGAGTGCACGGTTCGTCTTTCGACGCCACGATGAACGACAGCACCACGTCGCTGGCGGCCTCTGAAGCCGGGGTTTCGAACGTGTAGGCAGGCGTTGCCGTGACGTCGACATAACCCGCGAACCAGGGCGCGAAGGTCTCGTCGGCGCGTGCGGAATCCCAGAACCGCCAGCCGAAGAACGCCCCTGCGGCGATCGCCGCCAGGATGATCAACGAGACCACGACGCGAAACGGCGAGAGCCTGCGGCCGGAACGAGGACGAGCCGGGTCGATGTGAACCTCGGAGGCGGTCATGCGTTTTCTCCGCGTGAGGGTGTGAGGGCGCGACGGCTGGAGACACCTGCCGACGAGATCTCGACCTCGCCATCGTGACCGTGGTAAAGCACAGCGCGCCAGTCGATGGGCCGGATCGTCGTTGTCTCAGCATCCGTCTGCGCCGTGGTGCGACGCGGACCGCGCTCGACATAGAGCCACTTGGTGAGACCGAGCCAGGTGTCGGTGAGCGAGTTCCAGATGCCGATGTTGGCGAGAATCGCCACCATCGCGAGCGCGGCGTTGAACGCGGCGAATGCCGCGTTTCCCCAGTTCTGCGCGCTGACATCGCGCCACAGGGTGAGCGCGGAGAACGCGACGATGAGGTACGGCGCGACGACGTAGAGCAGCGGTGCCGCGGTGCGGTTCTTCACCTTCGGGGTTCTGGCGAAGGGGATCTTCTTGCTCGTGAGCGCCTGCTCGATCGATTTGAAGACCCCCGCCAGGTTCACGGGGAGCAGGATCAGGTTGAACCCGTAGATGCGGAAGATGTCGGTGAACCGGTATCCGCAGTAGCGCAGGTCGCTGCCCATCGCGATGAAGTACGGCAGGGCCGCGACGAGGACGAGCGGGCTGAGCAGCCTGCTGTCGTATGGATAGACGAGCAGGAACACAAGACCGAAACTCGCCCACGCGATCGAGGTCATGTAGTTCACCCGCAGGAAGAACTCCATCGGGTGCACCGGCTCGCCCGCACGCTTGCGAGCGCGGATCTGGCGCCAGAACTTCGGCAGGATCAGCAGGCCGCCGTTCGCCCAGCGCCGCCGTTGCACGATCAGCGAACCGAAGTCCGGCGGCGTCGCGCTGTAGCTCAGGCGTTCGGGGTAGTTCACCAGAGTCCAGCCGTGTGTGCCGAGGTCGATGCTCGACTCGGTGTCTTCGATCACTGTGCGGTCCTGCACGTAACGCTTCACCTCGAAGCCGCCGACCGTCTCGACCTCGACGATGTCATCGAGAGCCGGCTTGCGGATGACCGCGTTCGCCCCGACCCAGAAGGTCGCGCCATAGAACGACATCCCCTGGTGCAGGATGTGCTGGATGTCTGTGGTCGCCCCGGCGAGCCGCTCGATGCGCGTCGGCGCACCGCGAAACGACGAGTACGGTGTCTGGGTGACGGCGACGCGGGAGTTGTCCGGCTGCTCGAGAAAATAGACGAGCCGCAGGCAGTAGTCCCTCAACAGCAGTGAGTCGGCATCGAGGGTGAGCAGATAGTCGGCGTCTGGAACGATGAGGTCCGCGTCGTCTGCATCAGAGACCGGGCGCAGGATCGTGCCGTCCGGGCCCTCGTCGCGCTGGTAGCGACCGCCCATCAGACCGATGTAGGCGTTGAGGTTCATCGCCTTGTTGGCCTCGTGCGAGAGGGATGCATATGCCTTGCGTTCGAAGGTGTCGACCTCGGCAGAGAAGATCCAGACGAGGCGGCGGTGCAGCTCGTGCATCCGCTGCGCCGACGGCGCCTCATGGGCTTCTGCAGCCACCTCGAGCGCCGTGGCCGTGAGGTCGAGGTCATCGGCGAGCCCGCCGAGCACCTGCTCGACGAAGAACACGTCGACGTGATCGGTGACATCCTCAGCCGCTGCCATGTCACGCAGCCACCGCGCCGCCCAGGTGTAGGTGTCGGCAAGCCGGCGAACCGACTCGTCGCTGACCTCGGAGCTGATCTGGCGCTCGTGCTCGCAGATCAGCAACTCGTCGCTGAATCTGCGGCTCGGCTCACGGAGTGCATCGGCGATGCCGTCGGCGATGCCGCGCGACGCCTCGAGTCTGACAGCGGCATCCGGGTCGCTCGGCTGCGGCGGGTCATCGAGCAACAGCACCACGCGCAGCGAGGGGTACTCCTGCAGCGCCGCAGACCAGAGCGTCGCCCGCACAACAGCTGGCTCTTCGCTGTATGACGGAACGAGCACCGTCATCGTGCCGGGGTTCTCGGTGAAGTGGCTGTCGAGCTCTGCCCGTGGCACCCTGACGTGGTCGCGAAAGCGCTGGAGCGCGCCCTGCCTGGCAACCAGGTACATCAGCGCAGAGAAGGTCAGAAAGGTGACGACCACAACGTATGAGATGGCTTCTGTGGTGAAGCGGAAGCCCTCGGCGCCATTGTTCAGGAACTGGCGGGCGATCGTGTAGATGAGGTAGGCGCACCAGGCGGCGATCGTGATCAGGATCGCGAGGCGGCCCCAGATGATCTTCGAATCGGTGGGTTTCGTGTGGACTGTAGAGAGGGGCCGAGTGTTGCGTTCAGCTCCCCATTGGCGTTTTCGGGCAGGCGAAGCTAGGGACTTCGTAGACAAAATGGATCCTCGGGTAAGGCAGTTCAATGACAAATGCGATGCAGCACAACGCGCCGGGGCAACGGGTGTCGCCGGGCACATCTGCGGCATCGCAGAACCGCGACGTCGGGTAACGCCGGGTGGTCAGGGGCGGGTGTCCCTGAAGGGGTGATACGGGTGGTGGGGGTTACGCATGGTGGCTGCGAGTGCGAGGCACGCCGTCCGGGTAGACGGCAGTCACATCACCATTTGCCCACAGTAGCCCCGTCGGCGCCGTCGTGCCACCCCCAGAACGGGCCACACCGATGCGACGGCGACGCGGCTCAGAGAAGACGTGCTCGCAGGGCCGGCCAGGCATCCTCGAACGACGGATGCAACGGCAACGCATCGATGTCAGCGATCGGAACCCACCGCAGTTCAAGGCTCTCAGGGTCAGAGATCTGGGGTTCGAAAGGCTCATCGGTCTCTGCCACGACAGTGGTGTACGACCAGTAGCCCACGTCGAACACCGAGGTGAAGATCACCTTGAGCCGCTCCGCGGGCACCGCCGCCTCTTCGTGCGCCTCGCGCATGGCGCCGGTGATCGCGTCTTCGCCCTGGTGAAGTGCCCCTCCGGGGAGCCCCCAGGTGCCGCCCTTGTCGCTCCACAGAGCACGGTGCTGCAACAGGATGCCCCTGGTGCGGTCATACACGAGCAGCCCGGCGGCGCCGAACCGGCCCCAGAACCGTCCGCGGTCCCCCGACACCCAGGCGTCGCCTGGATCACGTGGGCCCTGGGGACGCCGAGGCTCACCCGGGGCGGGAGGGATCACGGTGGCCATGCACTCAGCGTCTCATAAAATCTCGGCCGGCGGGCCGCAGTGCCGGTGGCCGAGATCGCCGAGACCGGGCCTCGACAGGCTCGGCCACCCGACGACAGTCGACGGGCAAGAGCTCTTGGCACGCTCGACCCTCTGCCCGACTCAGCGCTTGCGCTTCTCGCGCACCCGCATGTTGAGCACGATGGGTGTTCCCTCGAAGCCGTAGATCTCGCGCAGCCGCCGCTGGATGTAGCGGCGATAGCCGGGGTCGAGGAACCCGGTGGTGAACAGCACGAATGTCGGAGGACGGCTCGACGCCTGTGTGCCGAAGAGCACACGGGGCTGCTTGCCGCCGCGAACGGGGTGTGGATGCTCTGCGGTGAGCTCCGCGAGGAACGCATTGAACTTGCCCGTCGGGATTCGGGTGTCCCATGACTCAAGGGCCGTCTCAAGCGCGGGCACGAGCTTCTCGAGGTGTCGCCCGGTGCGGGCCGAGATGTTGACGCGCGGCGCCCAGGCCACGTGGGCGAGGTCCTGTTCGATCTCACGCTCGAGGTAGCGCCGGCGTTCGTCGTCGAGAAGATCCCACTTGTTGAACGCGAGCACAAGGGCGCGGCCCGATTCGAGAACCAGATCGATGATGCGAACGTCCTGTTCGCTGATCGGCTGGCTCACGTCGAGGATCACGACGGCGACCTCGGCCTTCTCGAGAGCGGCGCTCGTGCGCAGCGACGCGTAGAAGTCCGCGCCCTGGGCGAGGTGAACACGGCGACGGATGCCGGCGGTGTCGACGAATCGCCACACCTTGCCGCCCAGCTCCACCTGTTCGTCGACGGGGTCGCGGGTTGTGCCGGCGAGGTCGTTGACGACAACCCGCTCTTCACCCGCAGCCTTGTTCAGAAGACTCGATTTGCCGACGTTCGGACGGCCGAGGATGGCGACGCGGCGCGGGCCGCCGACTTCGTCTTTCGCCACCTTCGAGACCGTGGGAAGAACCGTGAGGATCTCGTCGAGCAGGTCGGCGACTCCACGACCGTGCAGCGCGGAAACCGGCTTCGGCTCACCGAGTCCGAGTGACCACAGCGCTGCGGCGTTGGGCTCCTGCCGTGGGTCATCGACCTTGTTCGCAACGAGAAAGACCGGTTTGTCGACGCGCCGGAGCAACCTGACCACGTGTTCGTCTGTGCTGGTCGGGCCGACGTTGGCGTCGACGACGAACATCACAACGTCTGACAGGTCCATGGCCACCTCGGCCTGCGCGGCCACCGACGCGTCGATGCCCCGTGCGTCTGGCTCCCACCCGCCGGTGTCGACGAGGGTGAAGCGTCGCCCGTTCCACTCCCCCTTGTATGCCACGCGGTCGCGCGTCACCCCTGGGGTGTCCTCGACGACGGCCTCGCGGCGGCCGAGGATCCGGTTGACGAGCGCTGACTTGCCCACGTTCGGCCTGCCGACGATGGCGATGACCGGGAGCGCGGGCAGGTACTGGATCGCGTCGGGATCCTCGGTGACGGCCTCGAGGATGTCGAGGTCGGTGTCATCGAGCTCGTACTCGTTGAGGCCGGACCGCAGAGCGGCGGCGCGCTGCGCGGCGAGGTCCTCGTCGAGGTCGCCGAGGCGAAGAGCGAGCTTCTCATCGAGCTCGGGGATGTCATCGTCGAAGTCGTCAGCCATGTTGGTTTCTCCTAGGCGTGGGAATGAGCGCCATCGTGGCGGGCGACACGCTAACTGCTGGTCGCTGTGGTGATCACGTCGAGCACGGCGTCGACGGTCTGGTCAAAGTCCAGGTCGGTTGAGTCGACTGTGACAACTCCGTCCGCTGCCGTCATGAAGTCCACGACGCGAGAGTCGGCCTGGTCGCGTTTTCGCAGACCCGCCGCGACATCCGTTTCGGACTGCGAGGTGAGCTCTGCGGAGCGCCTGGCCATTCTAACCTCTTCTGCCGCTGTGAGCAGTATCCGGGCCTGGGCGTCCGGAGCGACGACGGTGGTGATGTCGCGCCCCTCGACGATGATCCCGGGCTTCTCGGACTCGTTGATGAGGGTGCGGAAGAGAACGTTGACCGTGACCCTGACGTCTGGCACGCGTGCGATCTGGCTGACGACCGCCGAGATGCGAGGCTCCCTGATGGCGTCTGTCACGTCGGTGTCGCCGACCCGCACCAGGTAGCTGTCCGGCTCTGTGCTGATCGCATAGTCGAAGCGCTCGGCCGCAGCGACAACGGCATCGGCGTCTGCGGGGTCGATGCCCCGGTCGAGCACATACCAGGCGAGAGCCCGGTAGGCGGCGCCCGTGTCGAGGTAGCCGAAGCCCAGGCGTCGCGCGGCCGCCTTCGACACACTCGACTTGCCGCTCCCCGCCGGCCCATCGATCGCCACAACAACATCAGCCACGCTCACACACTCGCAATCCGCCATCCGCGCGCTTCGAGATCCTCGATCGTGCGCTGTTTCACCTCGGGCAGCACGGCAATCTCGGCGAGGCCGATCTCGGCATCAGGAGAGTGCTCGAGCCGCAGGTCCTCCATGTTCACATCGATGTGGCCGAGCTCCGTCAGCAGCCGGCCGACCTCGCCCGGCTTGTCGTCGACCATCACCACTATCGTCGCGAAGCGGCCGGCGCGGCCGTGTTTGCCCGGCAGCCGCTCGACGCCCGCATTCCCGCCGGCTATCGTGTCGGCGATCACACGCCTGGCGCCGGCGGCGTCCGGCTGCTGAAGCGCCGAGATGACGGATGCGAGGTCGTGCGAGAGCGCTTCGAGAACCTCGACGACGGGTCCGGCGTTCGACGCGAGGATCTGCACCCACAGCTCGGGCGAGCTCGAGGCGATCCGCGTCGTGTCCCTCAGCCCTTGCCCGGTCAGCCGGACGGCGGCATCCGGCGCATCGACGAGCTGCTTGGCCAGAAGGCTCGACACGAGCTGCGGCACGTGCGAGACCAGGCCGACCGACCTGTCGTGTTCCTCTGGCGTCATCTCGATCGGCGATGCTCCCAGATCGAGCGCCAGGTCTTCGATCAGGGCCAGCGCCGCCCGGGGCGTCTCGTGGTCACGGCAGATCACCCAGGGCCGCCCGACGAACAGATCCGCACGCGCCGAGATCGTCCCGCCGCGCTCACGGCCGGCCATCGGGTGCGACCCGATGTAGTGGGTGAGATCGACGCCCCGGGCGAGAAGCGTGCGGTAGGGCTCGAGTTTGACGCTCGCGACATCCGTCACAACGGCGTCTGGATACCTCGCGAGTTCGGCCTGGACGACGTCGGCCGTGACATCGGGAGGAACACTCACCACCACGATCGCTGGGGCATCGTCATCGCGAGCCGGCCGCCCCGCTCCGTAGTCGACGGCGAGCCGAAGGTTCGACGGTGACGCGTCGGCGAGGATGACGTCTGAGCCCTGCGCCCGCAGCGCTAGACCGATGCTCGCACCGAGCAGGCCGGCGCCGACAATGCGCACCTGCGCCGACAGCCGATGGGCCGGCACTGTCGATCTGTCGTTCATTCGTCGCTCACTCTCGCGCGGGAGGCTGTTCCGGCTGGTCGCTCGCACCCTCGGTGGCCCGCCGTGACAGGGTGAGCAGTTCGCCGAGTTCAACCTTAGTCAGCTCGCGCATCTCCCCCGCACGCAGTGTGCCGAGGTGCAGGGGACCGAACTGTCTTCTGACCAGTTCGATCACCGGATGATCGACGGCTTCGAGCATACGTCGCACGATGCGGTTCCTGCCGGAGTGCAGGGTGACCTCGACCAGGCTCGTTCCCCGGCCATCGCCGCCGCCGTCCTCTGCCTTTGTGCCCTGGCCGGCGGCGAGCACCCGCGCCTTGTCTGCGGCGATCGGTCCGTCCTCGAGGTCGATCCCAGCGGTCAGTTTCGCGACGGTCTGGGCAGACATCCGCCCCTCGACCTTGGCGATATACGTCTTCATCACACCGAAAGACGGGTGCGCGAGCACGTGGGCGAGATCACCGTCGTTCGTGAGGATGAGCAGCCCACTCGTCTCGGCGTCGAGACGGCCGACGTTGAACAGCCGTTCCTCGTATTCACGGGTGAAGCGCGACAGGTCTGGGCGCCCACGTTCGTCACGCAACGAGCTGTAGATGCCGACGGGCTTGTTGAGCATCACATAACGCTTGCTCGTGTCGAGCTGCACGGCCGTGCCGTCGACCTCGACCAGGTCTGACAGCGGGTCGACACGTCGCCCGAGCTCTCTGACGACGTCTCCGTTCACACGCACGCGTCCGGCCGAGATGAGGTCTTCAGACACCCGCCGCGACGCCACCCCAGCCGCTGCAAGCACCTTTTGCAGGCGGACGCCCGTCGGGGCGTCCTCGTTGCGATCAGTGGACGTCATCGTCGAACCCTTCTGTTCCGTCTGCCAGGAGCGGCGAGATCTTGGGGAGCTCGTCGATCGAGTTGATGCCGAGCTGCTGCAGGAGCAGGTCGGTTGTTCCATAGTTGATGGCGCCGGTCTCGCTGTCGGTGAAGAGCTCGGTGATGAGGCCGCGGCCGGCGAGCGTGCGCACGACCGAGTCGACGTTCACGGCGCGGATCGATGCAACCGAACCACGTGTGATCGGCTGCTTGTACGCGATGACGGCGAGGGTCTCGAGCGCCGCCTGAGACAGCTTCGACGGGTTCTGCGACGTGACGAAGTCAGCGACGACCGGGTCGTACTCCGTCCGCACATAGAGGCGCCAGCCTCCGCCGACCTCGCGAAGCTCGAAGCCTCTGCGCACAGTGCCGCTCTCGCCGTCGTAGTCCGCCACGAGCGCCTCGATGGCCTGACGGACGGCCGCAACGGGGCATCCGATGGCCGTCGCCAGACTCACGAGGCTCTGCGGCTCGTCTGCCACCATGAGGATCGCCTCGATGGCGCGCGGCACGTCGACCTTGGTGGGGCGCTCGGGCGGTTCGGGCCGCTCAGATGTTCCGGCCGGTCCGGCCTCGGTGACCTGTCCGTCGTCTGTCTGCTGCTCGTCAGTTGTCATAGTCGGCTCCGAGGTTGGCGAGGTTGTCGTGAGACCAGTTCTCCGCGCTCCAGGTGAGTGTCAGCTCACCGAGCGGTTCGATCTGTTCGAAGGTGATGGCCGCGTGGCGATAGAGCTCGAGCACCGCGAGAAACCTCGCCACGACGACGCCCTTCTGCTCTGCGCCCGCGATGAGCTGCCTGAACGTCATGCGCTCGCCTGTGCGCAACAGTGCGACGACGTGAGCAGCCTGCTCCCTGATGCTCACGAGGGGGGCGTGCAGGTGGTCGAGGCCCACAACGGGGATCTCGCGCGGTGCGAACGCCAGGGCCGCGAGAGCGGCGAAGTCCTCGAGAGTGAGCGTCCAGACGAGCTCGGGTGTTCGGCGGCGGTATTTGTCTTCGAGACGCACCGTGCGGGTGTGGCGCGTCGCTTCTGCGTCGAGCTTCTGGGCGAACCATCCCGATGCCTCTTTGAACGCCCTGTACTGCAGCAGGCGGGCGAAGAGAAGGTCACGTGCCTCGAGAAGCGCCACGTCTTCTGCGTCGACGAGTTCACCCTGCGGCAGCAGACCGGCCACCTTGAGGTCGAGCAGGGTGGCGGCGACCACGAGGAACTCTGAGGCCTGGTCGAGCTCGTCATCGGAGTTGAGTCCGCGCAGATATGAGAGGAACTCGTCTGTGACCTTCGACAGCGAGATCTCCGTGATATCGAGTTCGTGTTTCGAGATCAGCGAGAGCAGCAGGTCGAACGGCCCCTCGAAGTTCGAGAGCGCGACACGAAAGCCCGGTCGTTCGACATCGGCCTCGGTCCGGGTCTCGACCGCCGGATCAGGCTCAACCCGATCGGGCGCCCTGGATCCCGTCTGCACGCCCTCAGGCGACGGCGCCACGCGCAACCAGCTCCCGTGCGAGCTGACGGTACGCCTTCGCTGCCTGGTGCTCGGGCGCGAACTCGGTGATCGGGCTTCCCGCAACGCTCGCGTCTGGAAACTTGACAGTGCGTCCGATGACCGTCTCGAGCACACTGTCGCCGAAGGCGTCGACGACACGCTCGAGCACCTCTCGCGAGTGCAGGGTGCGCGAGTCGTACATCGTCGCGAGAATGCCATCGAGGGCGATGGCCGGATTGAGTCGGTCTCGCACTTTGTCGATCGTCTCAATGAGCAGAGCGACACCGCGAAGCGCGAAGAACTCGCACTCGAGCGGGATCAGCACACCATGGCTCGCGGTGAGCGCGTTGACGGTGAGCAAACCGAGCGACGGCTGGCAGTCGATGAGGACGACGTCGTAGTCGGCGGTCACCTTGCGCAGCACACGTGAGAGGATCTGTTCCCTCGCGACCTCGTTGACGAGGTGCACCTCGGCGGCCGACAGGTCGATGTTCGCCGGGATGAGATCGAGACCCTCCACAGACGTGTGCTGAATCGCCTCAGAGGCGTCTCTCGAGTTCGACAGCAGAAGGTCATAGATCGTGAGCGCGTCGTGGGTGTTCACGCCGAGGCCGGCTGACAGCGCCCCCTGCGGGTCGAAGTCGATGCAGAGCACCCGGCGGCCATAACCGGCGAGGGCCGCTCCCAGGCTGATCGTCGTCGTCGTTTTGCCGACGCCGCCCTTCTGGTTGCAGAGCGCGATGATGCGGGCGGGACCATGATCGGGCAAGCGCGGGGGTTCTGCGAATTCGCGTACAGGCCGGCCTGTTGGTCCGAGCTTCACCTGCTCGCCGCCTGCGGCCGTCTGTTCGTGTGCTTTCGCCACCTCTATTGCCTCGCTCCTTCGATTCGCGCCTACTGGCATCCGATTCTAACGGTGCCGCCGCGGGATGCCCGTCGGCCACGCGGCAACGCCGGCCGCGCCCTTCTCCACCGCCTCAGGCGGTAGCGCGCGGTGCGCGCCGCAGCATCAGCCGCTACACCTCTTGTGACGCGCGCTCCTAGCTCGGATAGCGCATCACAAAAGGTGTAGCGCGCGCTGAAGTTTCGGAATGCGGCTCGACAGGCTCGACCACCGAGGGCTGCTCGACCACCAGGACCCCTCCACCGCCGAGTGCTTCTCAACCGCGCTCAGGCGGTAGCCCGCGGGTGAGCGGTTGTGTACATGTCGCGCAGGGTGTCCGCCGTCAGATGGGTGTAGATCTGGGTCGTGGCCACGGATGCGTGGCCGAGAAGCTCCTGCACGACCCTCACGTCTGCACCGCCCTGCAACAGGTGCGTGGCGAAGGAGTGCCTGAGGGTGTGCGGAGACACGTGCGCTGTGATCCCCGCACGTTCGGCAGCGGCCTGGATGATGAGCCAGGCATTCTGCCGGGACACCCGCTGCCCGCGCAACCCGAGAAAGAGGGCAGGGGTGGCCGCGCCTCGCTGGGAGAGGATCGGGCGAGCACGCACCAGATACGCCTCGAGTGCCTCCCTGGCGTAACTGCCGACGGGGACTATACGTTCTTTGTCACCCTTGCCGAGAAGCCTGACGATGTCTGCATCGATGATGTCGTCGACGTTGAGCGACACCGCCTCGCTCACACGCGCTCCCGTCGCATAGAGGAGCTCGAGCAGAGCACGGTCGCGCAACTGCTGCACGCTGTCTCCTCCTGCCGCGTCGAGCAGGCCGGCGACCTGGTCGACGGTCAGCGCCTTCGGCAGTGTCGACGGCAGCTTCGGTGGTTTGAGCTCCCGCGTGACGTCGACGTCGACACACCCCTCGTCGAGCAAAAAGCTGTGGAATCCGCGCACAGACGAGATCAGGCGCGCAAGAGACGTCGCCGTGAGCGGTGCGTCATCGCGACGGGCCCGTGCCTGGAGGAAATCCTGCACCATCCCGTCGTCGACAGCCGCGGCATCCGTGACCTTCTGCTCCTCGAGCCACAAGCGATACGCCGTGAGGTCACGCCGATACGCCGCGACGGTGTTCGCGGCGAGCCCGCGCTCGATCGCCACGTGCCGCAGATAGACGTCGACGTCACGCTCCAGGCTCACAGCCCGCGTGCCGCCTTCAGTGCCCGCGGATGCGTCTGCCACGGCTCATCTGCGCGGCCGAGCGACACCCACGACCTGGCCCGTGCGGCGTGCGCGGCGAACACGGCCACGATCAGCGACGGGTTCTGAAGGCGCCTGGACAGCACGGCGTCGACGACCTCGTCGAGTTCGACCCAGCGCAGTTCGATGTCTGCTTCTTCGTGCTCACGGGCGAAGACCTCAGGGGCTGCGGCGAGCCCTCGCGCAAGATAGACGCGGATCGCCTCGTTGCTCCCGCCCGGACTGGTGAAGAAGTCGGTGAGCACATTCCACTCGGCGGCGACCAGGTCGGCTTCTTCCGCCAGCTCACGCTGCGCGGCGACCAACGGGTCCTCACCGTCGACGTCGAGGAGCCCGGCGGGAATCTCCCACTCGCTCATCCGCACGGGGTGACGGTACTGCCTGATCAGGAGCACCTGGCCGTCGTCATTCATCGCGAGAACGGCGACAGCGCCGGTGTGGTCCACGTATTCACGGGTGATGGTCTCGTCGTTGTACCGGAACGACTCGCGCCTGACGTCCCAGACCGCACCGTCGAACACTCTCTCGCTCGACACCGTCTGCACGGGGAGTGCCGTGTCCGCCAGCGGTTCCGCATCTCGTTGTGCTGCGTCCGCAGCCGCTGATCCACGCGAGTCGGTCATCGACCTATACGTTCGTCGACAGAACTGCCGCGTCGGCAGCCTCTTCGGCTTCTGATGCGACCTCGAACAGCAGACTGGCCTGCTTGCGCTCGAGCGCGGCGCCGATCAGCCCACGGAACAGCGGATGAGCCTTGGTCGGCCGCGAACGCAGCTCGGGGTGTGCCTGCGTGGCCACATAGAACGGATGCTGTTCCCTCGGCAGTTCGACGAACTCCACGAGATGGCCGTCTGGGCTGGTGCCTGAGAACCGGAAGCCGGCCGCGGCTATCTGCTCGCGATAGGTGTTGCTGACCTCGTAGCGATGACGGTGCCTCTCAGAGATCTCATTCGCACCGTACAGCTCTGCGACGATCGATCCTTCCTCGAGCACGGCCGGGTAGAGCCCGAGACGCATGGTCCCGCCCAGGTCGCCCTCCGCGATGATCTCGACCTGCTCGGCCATCGTCGCGATGACGGGGAACTCGGTGTCCGGGTCGAACTCCGTCGAACTCGCGCCGGGCAGAGCCGACTCGTTACGCGCGTACTCGATCACCATGCACTGCAGGCCGAGGCAGAGCCCGAGGGTGGGAATCCGGTTCTCTCGGGCGAACGTCAAGGCGCCGAGTTTTCCCTCGATGCCCCGGATGCCGAAACCGCCCGGAACGCAGATCCCATCGACATCCGAAAGCGCCTTCGTCGCCCCGTCGACGGTTTCGCACTCGTCCGACGGAACCCACCTGAGCTTCACACGTGTGCTCTGGGCGAACCCGCCCGCCTTCAGCGCCTCTGTGACCGACAGGTAGGCGTCGGGAAGATCGATGTACTTGCCGACGATGCCGATGGTGACCTCGTGCTTGGGCTCGTGCACAGCCCGCAGCACACCCTCCCAGCGTGACCAGTCCACATCGTTCGCCTCGAGGCCGAGGTGTTCCATGATGTAGGCGTCGAGACCCTGGTCGTGCATCATCGTCGGGATGTCATAGATCGACGGCACGTCGACGGCATTGACCACGCCGTCTTCGTCGACGTCGCACATCAGAGCGATCTTGCGCCTGTTCGCCTCGGTCACCGGACGGTCGCTGCGCAACACCAGTGCGTCCGGCTGGATCCCGATGGAACGCAGGGTGGCGACGGAATGCTGCGTCGGCTTGGTCTTCTGCTCACCGGAGGCGCCCATGTATGGCACGAGGGAGACGTGCACGAAGAACACGTTCGACCGTCCGAGCTCATGGCGCACCTGCCGCGCGGATTCGATGAACGGCTGTGACTCGATGTCACCGACGGTGCCGCCGATCTCGGTGATGATGACGTCTGGTTTGGGGGTTTCGGTCGCCTGCAGCCGCATACGACGCTTGATCTCGTCTGTGATGTGCGGAATGACCTGAACCGTGTCACCGAGATACTCGCCCCGGCGTTCCTTCGCGATCACCTGCGAATAGATCTGACCGGTCGTCACGTTCGCCGCCTGACTCAGGTTGATGTCGAGAAAGCGCTCGTAATGACCGATGTCGAGGTCGGTTTCCGCACCGTCGTCCGTCACGAACACCTCGCCGTGCTGGAACGGATTCATGGTGCCGGGGTCGACGTTCAGATAGGGGTCGAGTTTCTGCATCACAACCCGCAGTCCGCGAGCCGTGAGCAGGTTGCCGAGGCTCGCCGCCGTCAGCCCCTTGCCCAAAGAAGAAACGACACCGCCGGTCACGAAAATGTGCTTGGTTGTGTCGTTTTGATTGCCCGCGTCTCGATTGTTCGCCACGGGCTTTTATCCTACCACGCGTGATCGGGCCTGCGCCGTGCTGCGCGGTCGGACCGAACCGCCTGAGCTGCTCTCTTCGGCGAGCCCGAGAAGCTCGCGAGCGTGCTCGAGCCCCGACTCGCTGTCTGCCAGTCCCGAGAGCAGACGCGTCATCTCGGCAACGCGTTCGTCGTCGCCCAGCCTGCGCACGCTGGAGGCCGTGACGTTGCCGTCGCTGTCTTTCACCACGGCGAGGTGGTTGGTGGCGAACGCTGCGACCTGTGCAAGGTGGGTCACGACGATGACCTGCGAGGACTCGGCGAGCCGGGCGAGCCGACGCCCGATTTCGATGGCCGCCGCTCCCCCGACGCCGGCGTCGACCTCGTCGAAGATGAACGTGGGAACGGGATCGACCCCCGCGATCACCACCTCGAGTGCGAGCATCACCCGCGAGAGCTCTCCGCCGGATGCCCCCTTGCCGAGCACACGCGGCTGCGCGCCGGCGTGCGGCTGCAGCAGAAAACTGATGGTGTCTCGCCCGTGCTCTGTGTAGTCGCCGTCAGACGAGACACCGACGGTGAGTGCGGCATCCGCCATCGCGAGAGCCGAAAGCTCGGCTGTGACCTCTTCTGCGAGACGGGCTGCCGCCGCTGTGCGCACAGCGCTCAGGCGTGTTGCCGCCGCGTCGAGCTCACGCTCCTCGAGCTCGACGCCGCGCTCGAGCTTGAGGACCCGGTCGTCATCGCTGTCGAGTTCGAGCAGTCTGGCACTGCCGGTCTCGAGTGTGGTGATGACGTCGTCGAGCGTCGGTCCATAGCTGCGGCAGAGTCTGGTCAACTCGGCCCGGCGGTCCTGCACACCCTCGAGCTCCCGGGCACCGTCTTCGTCCAGTCCGGCCAGGTAGCCAGAGAGGTCGGCGGACACGTCCGCGGCCAGGTAGCCGATCGCCTGCAACTGCTCGACAACTCCGGCAAGCGCCTTGTCGAAGCCCGCCACTCGCTCGAGCTGCCGCCTGGCGAGGTCGATCAGGCCGATGACGTCCGTGCCGTCGAGGTCTTCGGTCGACATGGCTTCTCGCGCGGCCGTCGCCGCGAGTCGAAGCTCCTCGATGTTGGTCAGCCGTTCTGCCCGTGACGCGAGTTCCTCGTCTTCTCCCGGCTGCGGCGCAGCCGTCTCGATGTCGTCGAGGGCACGGCGAAGCTCTGTCGCCTCGTGCTGCCTCTGGTCGCGCTCGTCGATGAGCCGGGCCAGCTCCGTGCGGTTCTGCACGTATCGGTGGTAGATCTCGCGGTACGCGGCCAATGCCTCCGAGAGGTCCCTCCCCCCGAACCGGTCGAGCGCGTCGCGCTGAGCTGTCGCCGAGCGCAGCCGCATCTGATCGGACTGGCCGTGCACCACAACGAGCTGGCCGCCGAGCTCGGTCAGCACACCGACCGGGGCGGCCCGCCCGCCGACCTGCGCTTTGCTCCGTCCCTCTGCCGAGACCGTTCTGCCCAGCGTGAGCTCGGCGAGGTCGTCGCCGAAGCGGTCGATGTCGCCGCCGGCCTCTCGCACACGGTCGGCGACGTCTCCATCCGCACGGACGATCCAGCGTCCGTCGACGGCGGCCTGTGCCGCGCCCTGCCTGATCACTCCGCTGTCCGCGCGTCCGCCGAGCAGCAGCCCGAGTGCTGTCACGACCATGGTCTTGCCTGCACCGGTCTCACCGGTGATGGCGCTGAAGCCGGGGCCGAGCGGGAGTGAGGCCGAGGCGATCACACCGAGATCACGGATGTTGAGCTCATCGATCATGGGCGATCGGTCCTCTCCAGCCTGTGACGGGCAGGTGGAACTTGCGAACGAGCCTGTCTGTGAACGGGCCCTGGTGCAGGCGGGCGAGCCGCACGGGAATCGACGACCGCCGCACCACGATCCGCGCTCCATGCTCGAGCTCGTGCATCCGGCGTCCGTCGCACCACAACACGGCCGTGGCGTCGGTTCTGTCGAGCACGTCGATTGCCAGCGGCGACTCGGGTCCCACCACGATCGGCCGGGCGAAAAGCGCGTGCGCGCTCAGTGGAACAAGTGTGATCGCCTCGACGCTGGGCCAGACGATCGGCCCGCCCGCAGAGAAGTTGTATGCAGTCGACCCGGTCGGTGTCGAGATCACCACACCGTCACAGCCGAACGATGAGAGCGGCCTGCCGTCGACCTCGATGACGACCTCGAGCATCCGTTCTCGGCTTGCCTTCTCGACCGTCGCCTCATTGAGCGCCCAGGTCTCATAGACAACGGTTCCGCCGACCTTGACCCTCACAGACAGCGTCATACGTTCTTCAACGAGGTAGTCGCGCACGATGACGCGGTGAACGGCATCGGCCAGGTCGTCTCGTTCGCTCTCGGCGAGAAAACCCACGTGACCGAGGTTCACCCCGAGCAGTGGTGCCGAGAACCCGCGCACGAGCTCAGCGGCGCGCAGGATGGTGCCATCGCCGCCGAGCACGATCACCAGTTCGAGATCGGCCTTCGTCGTGTCTTCGCCGAGAATCTCCACGTCGCCGATGGACACACCCGAGGCGACGATCTCGGTGTATTCGTCACGGGCCAAGACGGGAGTCGCGCCGGCGACCCTGAGCTGATCGATCACCTGAACCGCTGCCGTGACGGAATCGGCGCGACCGGTGTGAGGCACAACGAGAATGCGACGTCGATCTTCGGTCACGGACTAACTCCAGCCATCTGGGTGATCTGCTTCATCCATTCTGTCGGATTGCCATGACCCGTGGTGCGCTTGAGCCACACAAGATACTCGAGATTGCCGTGCCCGCCGGCGATCGGAGAGGGAATCAGGCCGGCGGTGCCGAGGCCGATGTCCCAGGCGCTCCAGAGCACGGCCTCGAGAGCCTCTGCGCGCAGCTGCGCCGCACGAACGATCCCCTCGCGGATTCCGGAACGCCCGACCTCGAACTGCGGTTTGATGAGCAACACCAGGTCAGCCCCCCGTGCGACCGATGCCGCGATCGGTTCGAGCACAAGGGTCAGTGAGATGAACGAGAGATCCGCGACCACCAGGTCGGGCACGGCGACGACACCGGATGCCGCCGCGAGTGACTGTGCAGACAGGTCACGCACGTTGAATCCCTCAACAGTCACAACACGTTCGTCCTGCCGAATGAGCGGAGCGAGCTGACCGTGCCCGACATCGAGGGCGATCACCGGTTCTGCGCCACGTTCGAGCAGCACCTGGGTGAACCCGCCCGTCGACGCACCGACGTCGAGAGCCGTTCTGCCTGTCACATCGACACCGAAGGAATCGAGCGCGGCATTGAGCTTGTGAGCGCCCCGGCTGACGTAGTGGTCTGCCCCGGCCACCTCGATCACCTGCTCGTCTGTGACCCGGAGGGACGCCTTGGCGACGGCGTGGCCGTCGACTTTCACCAAGCCTGCGGCGATCAGCTGCGCAGCGGCGGTGCGTGAACGGGCGAGACCACGCTCGCTCAGCGCGGCGTCGAGCCGTGTCGGTGCCATGCCTGCTGGTTCTTGTCGTCTCGGGTTCGTGATGCAGAGGGGTCCGCCCCTTCGAGCCGCACACGGAGCTCCTCGTGGAGCGCCGCATAGGCGTCTGCCCGCTGCTCGAGCGGCTGATCTTCGATCAGACGCAGCCGAGGCAGAAGTCCGTCGTCGCCTCCGGCCGCCTGGTCCTCCTGCTCGCTGCTCACGACTTCAGCGTACCCGCGCTCTCGGCATAGAGCTGTTCCGGCACCCTGAATCCGAAGATCGCCCTTCCCGACTCCCAGATGACCGCGCACGCTGCGCGCAGCAGATCGATCTGCTTCTTGCCCTCACGGGCGATCACCACGTCGACTCCTTCGATCCGCACAACAGCATCGCCGACCTTAGCCTGGCTGCCGTCCCTCGAGATCCGCGTCGCCGGGTACGGCTCGTGCAGTTGCCGCAGGTCGTCGAGAATGAATGCGGGGCGGGACTGCGCGTCGGCAGCGAGAACGTGCTTCGCACGGTCGACTCCGGTGAGCACAAGCGCCGCTGGAATGCCTGCACGATTCGCGCCGAGGATGTCTGTGTCGAGTCTGTCTCCGATGAACAGCGGGCTTCGCGCGGAGAAGCGATCGACCGCCTCGTCGAAGATCGGGACCTCTGGTTTGCCCGCCACCATCGCGAGGCGTCCGACAGCTGTGTGGACCGCAGACACGAGGGTGCCGTTGCCCGGCGCGATGCCACGTGCCTGGGGAATCGTCCAGTCGGTGTTCGTTGCGATCCAGGGCAGCTCGACGCCGTCGGCGCGGGGCTGCAGGGCGAACGCCGCCTCTGCGAGGTGCTGCCAGCCGACCTCGGGGGCGAAGCCCTGGATGACGGCGGCAGGGTCATCGTCTGCGGAACGTGTCACAGCGAACCCCGCCTTCTCGACCTCGGTGACCAGCCCGTCGCCCCCGACGACGAGAATCGTCGCCCCGGGGCTCACATGCGCGGCGAGCAGGCGCACAGCGGCCTGCGGGCTCGTCACCACATCGTGAGGGGCGACTCTCAGGCCGAGCTCGGACAGATGAGCGGCGACAGTCGTGTCCGTGCGAGACGCGTTGTTCGTGATGTAGCCCAGCCGCCTGTCCGCCCCCGCTTTGTTCAGGCTCTCGACGGCGTGTGGAATGGCCGCCTGGCCCGTGTAGATGACCCCGTCGAGGTCGGCAAGCACAACATCGACCCCGTCGAGCGGGGTGCGCTCCCTACTCCCCCGCACGATCGGGCTCCTCATCATCGTTCGCGGCGGATCGAGTATGCTCGTCAGGAGCGTGTCGAAGGGGCGAGACCTCGTCATCCGCCGACCCTGTCGACACCCCCTCGTCGTCAGAGTCGGCTCCCCCGTCCAATGGGGCCGGCGGTTCCACCGTGACCTCGTCGTCGAGGATTTCCTCGAAGACGGTCACCGTCTCGCTCTCGTCGTCGTGTTCGGCCTCGTCGAGAGCGGCCTGCGCGACATCGGCTCTCGACCACCAGGTTTCAGCCTCATCGAGGCGCCCGAGCTCTTCGAGCACGTCGCCGTAGGCGGCAAAGAGATCAGGGCTCCAGACGAACGCCCGGTGGGGGTCGAGCTCTGGAATATGAAGCTCCGCGAGTGCGAGTTCCGGCTGGCCGAGGTCGAGGCGCGCCCCGGACATGGCGATGGACAGTGCGACACGAACGGGCGACGGAAGCGCATTCCTGTCGATCGATCGGCCGAGCTCCAGGGCTCGCTCCGGTCGCCCGACACCGCGTTCGCTGTCAACCATCAGCGGAACCTGGGCGTTGGAGCCGGTGATACGACGGTGGGTGCGCAGTTCGCGAAGCGCGAGAGCATAGTCACCTGTCGCATATGCCGTGATGGCCAGCGTCTCGCGCACCACGCCGATACGACCGGCGCGTCGCGCTGCAGAGAGTGCGTGCTGATGCGCCGTCGTCGGGTCTTCTTCAATCAGGCGTGCAGCCATAACGAGGTGCTTCGCCACCCAGTCTGCGTTCTCACCGGTCAGGGTCTTCAGTTCATTGCGGGCGACGCGATCGAGTTCTTTCGTCTGCACGTCGTCTGGGATCTCGGGGTCGTCGTGCCGCGGCCGCACGGAGCGCAGTTCCCTGGCACGCTGCTGTTCTTCGGTGAGCTCCTCTTCGTGGCGCGTGGCGTCACGGTCACCACGAGCCGGACGGCCATCGCGTGTCCAGAGGGCCTTGTCCGGGCCGGGACGGCCTCGACGGTCATTCGCTCCCGCCGGACGGCGATCACTGCCCTGCGGTCGTCTGTCACCGTCGCGGACAGGGCGGTCCTTCGACCAGGAGCCTCGCTTCTCGCCGGGGCGGTCGTCGCGCCGCGCGGGACGGGAGTCGCGAGCCGGACGAGAGTCGTGTACGGGCCGAGCACCGTCTCGAGCAGGGCGCTCGTCACGAGAGGGGCGCTCGTCGCGAGAGGGGCGCCCGTCGCGAGAGGGGCGCCCGTCGCGAGAGGGGCGCCCGTCGCGAGAGGGGCGCCCGTCACGAGAGGGGCGCCCATCCTTGCCTGCGGAGCCTCGTTCCGGGCGATTTCTGCGGGTGTCCGGCTCTCGACGTGGGGCGCTGGAGCCTGCTCGATCGCGATCACTGCCCCCGGCTCCGCCGCGCTGGCCTCGCTCATCGCGACCACCCGTGTGACGCGAGGCGCCCCCGCGCCGCGGGTCTGCCGACGGATCTTCTGCGGTGTCGTCAGACATGGTCATTCCCCTGTTCGTCGCGAAGCTCTGTGTTGTTGTCGTAATGGTGGCCCGGCGATGCTGGCGGGCAGATGCGGTCCTGTCGTCGACCGTCTCTGGCAGCGTACCCGGTCTGTCGACGAGAGGCGAGGCGAGGTGCTGAGCGGGTCTTGGCAGTCTCGGTCAGCGGCCGCGACCACCACGGGTGTGTGTGTGTGTGTGTGTGGGTTAACGCAGGAAGGCCACCCAACGATGGGTGGCCTTCCTGACCAAATAAAGTCCGGCGGTGTCCTACT